>CADAES010000011.1 GCA_902786975.1 uncultured Ruminococcus sp. | reverse complement strand
GGCTTTTACCCCAGGCCTTCATATATTTGGTTGTAGATTTTTCTACAACTTCTCCCCTATAATTTTTTATTTTTTGGCTCCCACATCACTTTCGTGGGAGTTTTTTTTTGCCGCAGCGGCGGTCCGCTTGACACTCGCCCTTACTGTTGATGTGAACCGTCATCAGTATGGCTCGTGGCATGACACGGTTATGACCTGTTATTCTGCCGCCGGAGCGCCGGTTCGCTTGTCCGTCGCCCACAACATAGATATGAATTTTATTTTTTCCCGGCTCCGGGCACAACAGAGTCGGGAAATACTCATATTTAGCGCCAATCCGCTTGTCCGTCTGCAAACTCAAACAGAAAAACAAAGAGGTAAGACCTGATGTCCTACCTCTTTTTTTCATATTAAAGCTTTGTAACGCCGATAGTTACCTTTTCGCCGTTGATATCCCACTCCTTGGAGTTCTGTACGGTCTCGCCGTACTTGATATCCTCTGCGAGAACGTCGTGGCTGATCTGCTCAGCGTTCTTCTTTATAAGCTCAGCGAGCTTGTCGTTGCCGCTTACCGAAACAGTGATGTGATCCATTACCTCAAAGCCGGAATCCTTACGCATCGTCTGGATCTTGCTGGTTATCTCTCTTACGAAGCCTTCCTCGATAAGCTCGGGTGTAAGCTCGGTGTTGAGAGCGACAGTAACCTTGCCCTCTGTGAGTGTAAAGAAGCCTTCCTTCTGCTGCGACTCGATAAGCAGATCTTCCTTTGAAAGCGTTATCTCGCCTGTGGAGATAGTCATTCTGAGGAAGCCTGTCTCGTCAAGCTCCGCCATAGCCTTGTGACCGTCAAGCCCTGCAAGAAGCTCTCTTATCTCGCCGAGGTTCTTGCCGTACTTAGGACCGAGAGTTTTGAGCTGTGGCTTGAACTTGTAGTCAATAAATGCCGAAACGTCATCAGAGAAAACAACGTCCTTGACATTCAGCTCATCTCTGATTATCTCAGTGTAGAAGCTGTCAAGCGTGTGGTCAGCCGAAACATACATAACGCTCAGAGGCTGTCTGTTCTTCAGATTAGAGCCGTTTCTTGCGCTTCTTCCGAGAACAACGATGTCAAGCACCTCGTCCATGTCGCTTTCGAGTTTGCTGTCTATCATGCTTTCATCGACCTCGGGGTAGAGGCAAAGATGTATGCTTTCCTCAGCGTTCTTGTCAACGCTTCTGACCATATTCTGATATATTTCCTCCGTGATGAACGGTACCATCGGAGCAGCGACCTTGCACAGTGTTACAAGCGCCGTGTAAAGGGTCATATAAGCGTTCACCTTGTCCTGGCTCATGCCCTGTGCCCAGTATCTTTCACGACCACGTCTTACATACCAGTTTGAAAGGTCGTCAACAAACTCCTGCATAGCCTTTGCAGCTTCTGGTATCCTGTAATTTGCGAGATTGTCGTCCGCTGCCTTTATCATAGAATTCATCTTGGAAAGAATCCACTTGTCCATTACCGACAGCTTGTCATATTCGATCTTATGCTGAGTCGGATCAAACTTGTCGATATTAGCGTAGAGGATATAGAACGCATAGGTGTTCCAAAGCGTTCCCATGAACTTTCTCTGACCCTCTGTAACTACCTTGCCGTGGAACTTGTTAGGCAGCCACGGAGCAGAGTTGGTGTAGAAATACCATCTGATAGCATCTGCGCCGTAAGTCTGCAAAGCCTCCATCGGGTCAACAGCGTTGCCCTTGGACTTGGACATCTTCTGACCGTTCTCGTCCTGAACAAGACCGAGCACGATAACGTTCTTGTACGGAGCCTTGTCAAAGATAAGCGTGGAGATAGCAAGAAGCGAATAGAACCAGCCTCTTGTCTGGTCAACAGCCTCGGAGATAAAATCAGCAGGGAATTGGCTTTCAAAAAGCTCCTTGTTCTCAAACGGATAGTGATGCTGTGCAAACGGCATAGCGCCCGAATCGAACCAGCAGTCGATAACTTCGCTGACACGCTTCATCTGCTTTCCGCACTTGGGACACTTGATAGTTACAGCGTCGATGTACGGTCTGTGAAGCTCTATTTCGTCGGGGCAGTTGTCCGACATCGACTTCAGTTCCTCGATAGAGCCGATAGAATGTCTGTGACCGCATTCACATTCCCAGATGTTAAGCGGTGTGCCCCAGTATCTGTTTCTTGAAATGCCCCAGTCCTGAACGTTTTTGAGCCAGTCGCCGAAACGTCCCGAGCCGATGCTTTCGGGTATCCAGTTGATAGTGTTATTGTTTGCGATGAGCCTGTCCTTTACGTCGGTCATCTTTATAAACCAGGAATCTCTTGCATAGTAGATAAGAGGTGAGTTGCATCTCCAGCAGTGCGGATATTCGTGCTCGAACTTCGGAGCAGCGAACAGCTTGCCCTGTGCGTCGAGGTCTTTGAGCACCTCCGGGTCAGCCTTCTTTACGAACAGACCTGCATACGGTGTTTCCTCAGTCATTTCGCCCTTTGCGTTTACGAACTGAACGAAAGGAAGGTCATATGCTCTGCCTATCCTTGCGTCGTCCTCACCGAAAGCGGGAGCGATGTGAACGATACCTGTACCGTCTGTCATCGAAACGTAGTTATCGCAGGTCACAAAGTGAGCCTTCTTGCCCTGCTTTGCGGCACATTCGCCTGCACATTCAAACAGCGGCTCATATTCCATTTTTTCAAGGTCTGTGCCGACATAGCTTTCCAGTACCTCGTAAGCAGCTTCGCCTTCCTTGGCAAGGCTTCCCAGCACCGTGTCAAGCAGAGCCTGCGCCATGATATAGGTGAATCCGTCAGCAGCCTTTACCTTGCAGTATGTGTCTGTCGGGTTGACGCAAAGCGCAACGTTTGACGGAAGTGTCCACGGCGTTGTTGTCCATGCAAGGAAATATGCGTCCTGTCCCTTTATCTTGAAGCGAACGATAGCCGAACGCTCCTTAACGGTCTTGTATCCCTGAGCTACCTCGTGAGAAGAAAGCGGTGTTCCGCATCTCGGGCAGTAGGGAACTATCTTGAAGCCCTTGTAGAGCAGCCCCTTTTCATATATCTGCTTCAGAGCCCACCATTCCGACTCGATGAACTCATTGTGATATGTAACATACGGGTTTTCCATATCTGCCCAGAAGCCGACAGCGGAGGAGAACTGCTCCCACATGCCCTTGTATTTCCAGACCGACTCCTTGCACATTTTGATAAAAGGCTCAAGACCGTATTCCTCAATCTGATCCTTTCCGTCGATGCCGAGAGTTTTCTCTACCTCAAGCTCAACAGGAAGACCGTGAGTGTCCCAGCCTGCTTTGCGGGGAACCATTTTTCCCTTCATAGTGTGGTATCTCGGTATCATATCCTTGATAGCGCGGGTGAGAACGTGACCTATGTGGGGCTTTCCGTTAGCCGTCGGAGGGCCGTCGTAAAAAACGTAGGATTCACCCTTCCGGCGTGAATCAATACTTTTCTCGAAGATCTTGTTCTCTTCCCAGAATTTTTCGATCTGCTTTTCTCTCTGAACAAAGTTCAGGTCTGTGGAAACCTTTTTGTACATTCCTATCTGTCCTTTCAAGATTTTACAATAAAAAAGCCTCCGCCCCTTTGAAAAAAGGACGAAAGCAAAGCTTACGCAACCACCTGTTTTCATCATACATGATAGTACGAGCCTTTCTTAACGGGAAAGGGAACGGCTCGGCTTACTGTATTTCAGCCTCGCAACTCGGGAGTGATCTTCTGCCTTTCGTACTCGCACCGCACTCACACTGTCAGCGGCTCGCTGAAGCTTTCCTTAAAAAGCATACTCTCTCCGTCAAAGTCTTTAACATATGAAAGAATTATATCACAAACATTTTTTCTTGTCAAGGTCAAAACCTCATTTTTAAAGGAAAAATAACATATCCGGGCACGGCTTTGCGATATGCAGCAGCGAAAAACATTGACAATAAAGGCGGTTTGTTATATAATAAAAAGGTATGTAGTCATATTGTGTCTGCATTTACGGACAATTAAGGGGGAGAATGAATTGCTTTCTGTTATTATCCCAAGCTATAACGAGGAAGGAAATATCGTCAATACGGCTGATGTTGTTTCACGCCTTCTTGAAGAAAACGGGATAGACTATGAGCTGGTATTTGTAAACGACGGCTCGACCGACAAAACGTGGGAGCTTATCAACGAGCTGGCAACTACAAGAGACCGCATCGTCGGTGTGAATTTTTCAAGGAATTTCGGAAAGGAGAGCGCTATCTTTGCAGGCCTTGAGACCTCAAAGGGCGATGCCTGTGTGCTGCTTGACTGCGACCTCCAGTTCCCGCCTGAGGTCATTATCGAGATGTACAACATCTGGGAGAACAACGATGTAGATATCGTAGAAGGACGCAAAAAGTCAAGAGGCAAGGAAAACTTTGTCTACAAAGCCTTTTCACATCTTTTCTACAAGATGATAAATTCATCGAGCGGACTTGATATGCGTGCAGCAAGCGACTTTAAGCTTATGGACAGAGCCGTGGTCGATTCTCTCAACGCTATGCCCGAAAGACTGACATTTTTCAGAGCGATGTCCAGCTGGGTCGGTTATAAGACCGAAAAGATATACTTTGACGTACAGGACAGGCAGGTCGGCGAGAGTAAGTGGACTGTCCGCAAGCTGATAAAGTTTGCGATAAACAACATCACCTCGTTTACCTCTGCACCGCTTCAGATAGTCACCGTCTGCGGTGTAATAACATTCCTTATCTCTGTAATAATGGGTATAAATACGCTTTACAACAAATTCTGGGGCGATGCATCTGCAGGCTTCTCGACTGTCATCATTCTGCAGCTGTTCACATCGAGTATCATAATGTTCAGCCTCGGAATAATCGGCTATTATATCTCCAAAATATATGAGGAGATAAAACAAAGACCGAGGTATATAATAAAACAGATAGTTAAAAAGGACGATAGGAGCGTCGGAGGGCGTATATGGAAGAAGTAATAAAAAAAGCTGCTGTTGCCGAGGGTACCTTTATGAAGCGGCTGCGCAGGCGTATATACGATAAGCGTTGGTACTTCCTTGCGTTTTTCCTGCCAGCAAGCATTCTGTTTGCTGCCTATGCCGTGTTCAAGGTATATCCTTTCGGCGACAACTCGGCACTTGTGCTTGACCTTAACGGTCAGTATGTTTACTATTACGAAGCATACCGTGATGCCTTCTGGGGCGACGGCAGCTTCATCTACGACTGGTCGAGGAACCTCGGCGGAGAGATGTTCGGTATCTTTGCATATTACCTTGCAAGCCCGTTCATGCTGATAATCTATATCCTGCCAAGAACGATGATGCCGATGTCGATTATGATAATGCAGATAGCAAAAGTCGGCACAGCTGCGGTAACGTTCAGGTTCTTCCTCAGAAAGATATCCCCGAAAGAACCTAAGCAGATATCACTTGTCGTATTCCCGACAGTCTACGCACTTATGTCGTATATGATAGTCCAGCTTATGGACCCGATGTGGCTGGATGCGCTTATCTATCTGCCGCTGATATGCTGGGGCGTGCGGCGGCTCGTCGACGAGGGGAAAATGATACCCTATATCGTTCCCCTTGCGCTGATGTTCATAGCACATTTCTATATCGGCTATATGGTCGGTATCTTCACATTTTTCTATTTCTGCTATACATGCCTTTCAAAAGAGGGCAGAGTGCTGCCAAGACATTTCTTCGCAAAATGCGGATATTTCATCGTCGGAACGCTTGTCGCCCTTATGTGTGCAGCGTTCGTGCTGATACCTGTCTACAATTCGCTGAAGCTCGGCAAGTTCGATTTCACAAAGCCCGATTTCTCGCTTGCCACACAGTTCGATTTCCTTACGTTCATAACCAAGCTTTTCCCGATGAGCTACGATACGGTGTATCCAGAGGGCCTGCCGATGATATACTGCTCAACAGCCGCAGTTCTGCTCGTCCCGCTGTTCTTTATGAACTCAAAGCTCTCTATAAAGGAAAAGACTGCAAATGGCGTGCTCACAGCTATACTTGTAGTGCTTATGTACATCAAGCCTGCCGATATGGCGATGCACGGCTTCCAGGTACCGCAGTGGCTCCCGTTCAGATATTCCTTCATCTTCTCGTTTATGCTGATCTATATGTCGTTCAGAGCCTTTGAGAACCTCGACGGTATAACTATGAAAAACGTCGGCGGCGTGTATGCAGGTCTGATGATATTCCTGTTCTGGTGTGAGCGTGAGAACTATGCTCACTTCCAGATATTCGAGACTATAACAGTCAGCGGCAAAAAATCAGTCGTAATACAGGGTATCTGGGTAGGTATGATAGCCCTCAGCGTCCTGTTCGTGATGATACATCTGCTGAAAAAATATCCCAAGTCAAAGATAGTATGCTTTGTCTTTGCGGGTGCGATGTGCTTTGAGCTTTATGCAAACAGCATCGATACCTTCAGAAAGATCGACAAGAACGTTGCCTACAGCAAATGGTCGTCCTATCAGCCTTATCTTACCAACCTCAGAGGTGCGGTAAAGGCGATAAAGAGTTTTGACAAGGATCCATTCTACCGTATCGAAGCCAATTTCCACAGAACGGTAAACGACCCGATCGGCTCGGGCTATATCGGCATCAGCCATTCCAGCTCGACAATGAATGCCCCCGTGCTGAAAATGCTCCATAGGCTCGGCTACGCATATGGCGGACATTATACAAAGTATGACGGTGCGACTTATATCACCGATGCGCTTTTCGATATAAGATACCTTATGGAGAAAACGGGCAATACTACCTACGTCGATTCCAGGATAAAGATACCGCAGGAGTATAAGCTCACTACCGAGTCGGTGCAGGGTGATACAACCTATAAATTCTACCGCAACCCGAATGCTCTCGGGCTCGGCGTGGTGACAGGCACAGCGATATTTGATACCACTCTTTCCGACGAAGACCCCTTTGAGAACCAGAACCTTGTTCTCAGCTCACTTCTCGGAAAGTACAAGCGTTATTTCAACAGACTTGAATACACCGAGGTAGAGACCAACAATCTTCTGCGTGATACCCTTATCGACGGACACAGTAAGTTCTATGTGGATAACAAGTCTATCACCGATTCTCACGTCGATTACCTCGTAGATGTCAATTCCGATTCGGGCGTCTATATGTTCTTCCCGACCGTCTATGAGCGTAACTGCAACGTCTGGGTGCAGGACGAAAAGGCCTACCAGGAGGGCGAAGTCCCAATGGATTTTGCGGGTCAGTTCTTCGGCGGAGACAATTATTCCATCTTAAAGCTCGGCGACTACTACAAGGGTCAGACTTTAAGAGTTCGTATCACCGTCGATAACAAGGACAACGAGGCTTTCTGGAAGGACGAGATATTCTGCACATTCGATTACGAAGCCTTCGAGCAGGATTGCCAGGAGCTTAAAAAGAATACTATGCAGATAACAAAGTTCGATGATACGTTCGTCGAAGCGGAAGCTACCGCCGAAGAGGAAGGACAGTACCTCTTTACGACCATACCTTACCAGGACGGCTGGACAGTAAAGGTCAACGGCGAGGAGGTAAAGCAGGAAAAAGTGCTCGACAGCCTTATAGCTGTACCGCTTCAGAAGGGCAATAATACCGTAACATTCAGCTTTATGCCCAAGTTCTTTATCCAGTCTGTCATCATAACAGGCTTCGGAGTTGTCCTGCTCGTGCTGGTGTTCATCATCGAGGTAAAGAAGATAAACGTCTCCAGGAAAATATCCTCTTTCTTCGGATCGGCAGCCGTAAAGCTTGAAAATGTAGTTGCCGATGAAGACGATGACGAGGACACCGACAACAGCGAGGACGACAGCTCTGCACAGCAGGAAAGTGATGACCCGCCCCCGACCGAAATGGACGAAGAGCAAACAGCAGATAACGAACCGTCCGACAGCGAACAGCAATAGCTCAAAATGTTTCATTTTATGACTTGTTTTGTG
Source organism: uncultured Ruminococcus sp. (assembly GCA_902786975.1). Lineage (GTDB taxonomy): Bacteria > Bacillota > Clostridia > Oscillospirales > Ruminococcaceae > Hominimerdicola. Next base: position 71,721 of record CADAES010000011.1, on the reverse strand, counting down.
AATAAATTTTATCGTTCGCTATTGACAAAGGATATTATATGAGTTAAAATATTAGAGGTGGAAGCTTTTCCGCCTCTGATTTTTTATCTGAAAGGATGTAGAAACAATGGATGCTTCAAATAAGGCTTATAAAAAGCTTACCAATGCCAACGGGCTCGTCCGCTTTTTCAGTATTGTCACACTGATACTCAGTATTGTCGGAGTGCTCCTCGAGCCGCTTTCAAAGCTCATCTATAATATGATCTTCACCAAAAAGCTGGACTATATGTTTGTAAGCGGGTTCAAGAACTATCTGAAATTCTCTGAGAACTTCTATGTTTTCCTCGTTATGTCGATAGCTCTGCTCGTTGCAGCTTTCAGCTCAAAGACCAAAAAGAATATCGGTCAGGGCTTCAGCTCTCTGTTTTTGCTCATTTCTGCGATCAAGACAGTTTCTCCTGTTATGGATATGATCGACTACTTTGACTCGTCGCTGCACAAGTATTACAGCAATGGCGCTGATAACCTCAAATTCCGTGATATCACCTATATTTCCTACTATATCATTACAATACTTATTGCCGTACTGTTCATCATCTGCGGCATATCGCTTCTCGCCAAAGCTTCCGGCGAAAGAGCTACCGAGGTCACCGTTGTCCCAGGACGCTCAAAGAAAGCTCCCCAGCAGGGCTTTGCTCCGCAGGGTCAGTTTGCCCCGAACAACGGCTTCGCCCCTCAGAACCAGTTTGGTCAGCAGGGCTTCGGCAATCCCGTGAACAACGGCTTTGCAGCTTCACCGTTCGCAGCACCGTCAAACAACAACTTTGCACCTAACAACAATGCTTTCAAGCCGAACAGCAATACATTTGCTCCCAAGCCCGAAAGCAATACATTTGCACCAAAACCGGACAGCAATACCTTTGCTCCAAAATCCGAGCCAAATACTTTTGCGCCGGCACAGGACAACGCCATAATGGCAAGCGCCCCTGTTGACGAGCCTGTAAAGACGGAAGCTCCAGCTTCACAGCCCTCCGAAAACAGCTCAGCAGATGCCCTGCAAAAGGTCTGCTCCGAGTGCGGAACTGTCTGCGCAGCAACAGCAAAATTCTGCAAGGGCTGCGGCAAGCCTCTTGCTTGATATTCTAAAAGCTTGAATAAGTGCATCGCTTCGGCGGTGCACTTTTTAGTTTGCCGCCTCTATTGACAAAAGCGCCGTAAAGGAATATAATTAGAATGTATTACTATATAAACTCTGAATAGGAGCAGGCAACAAATGAGCACCCGAACACGTAAAAGAAAAGTGCCTATCGTGGCGAGGATCAGCCCGGGCGGCGCAATAGCAATAGTAGTTATGGGCATATTTGCAATGTGCCTTATCGTTATTTTGTCAAAGGCTGTATTTGTCAGCAATTCAAAGGACGTGCCCGAGGGTATCGACACGGCTACTATCGCAGATACCAATACCCAGCCGACCGACAGCAGTGATGCTGTCAGCGCCGCAGCAACCTCCGTGACTACCTCTGCAACGACCGCACCGCAGACAACGACACCGCAGACAACGACCACCAAAAAGGTCGTAAAGATGAAAATAATAGATGTAACATACCTTAAGGCACAGCCCGATGAAAACTCGGAAAATGTGATGTACCTTTCGCCGAATATCGAGGTGGATATACTCGAAACGCTCGATAACGGCTGGACAAAGATAACCTTCCTCAATGTCACAGGACAGCTCACGGGCTATGTCCAGACAAGCTTCCTTTACTGATGAGCAGGCAGAAAAACACCGTCAGACTCGATGAGCAGACGACTTTGAACTATGTCCTTGATGTCGGACGAAGAAAACGAATGTCGCTCACATTTGTCGGCGACGAGCTTGTCGTGCGTGTCCCTTACGGCTGTACGCAAGCACAGATAAACGAACTTATCCTCTCAAACACAAATTGGATATTAAAAAACAGACAGCGCAGGACTGAGCATATCGGTCTGCCGGTCACATACGAACAGGGCGAAAAGATCAGGCTTCTCGGGAAGGTCTACGAGATAGTTTTTGTAAACAGCGATAGATTTTTTGAGCCTTACCTTGAGGGTGAGCACCTCATAACAGCAGTCTGTGACGACTATAACGCCTCGTTTGTTAAGGACAGGATAGACAGCTTTATAGCTAAGCTTGCCGCCGAAACTATAAGCGGGCGAATGGAGATAGCCTGTGCGCTTGTCGGGCTTCACCCGCAGAAGCTGACGCTAAGGAAAATGTCAACACGCTGGGGCTCATGCAGCGCAAATGGGAACATTTCACTGAACCTGAATATGATACAGTTTCCCGTTGAGTGTATCGACTATGTCTGTATCCACGAGCTTTGCCACTTGAAACATATGGACCACAGCAAAGACTTCTGGGAAATGGTCGCCTGCTTCTGCCCGCAGTGGAAGAAGCTTCGTGAAACAATGAAATACTGATATACAAGGGTCGGACTTTGTCCGGCTCTTTTTGTTTTGTTCGGTATAATCGGGGCGAGGTGCGAATATATTATCTTAGCAGGCAAAACTCAACGAAACAATAGGAGGCTAAGAAAATGAATACAACGGAACTGAAAGTCGATAGGGAGACCTTTTGCACAGGCTCTGCGGTGCTTGATACATCTGTGGAGCAGTCTGTGGAAAAGGATTTCGTTCTTCCAGATTACTGCGCCGATATCTTCAGGATACTCAAATGCATCGTAAGTGCAAGAGTGCTTTCGCAGTCAGTAAACGGCGGCAAGCTTTCATTTGAGATGTGCGTGACGGCGAGAGTGCTTTACTGTTCGGAAAACGACAGCAAGGTAAACTGTATCGTACAGAAAATGAACTACACAAAATCCGTGGATATCGACGAAAGCTGTCACGACCCGAGCATAAGGATCCAACCGCATTGTGACTATGTAAACTGCCGTGTTATAAGCCAAAGAAGGCTCGATATCAGAGGTGCTGTCACATCAAGGATAAGAGTCATCTGCGAGAACAAGCAAAGTATCGTGACTGATGCACAGGGCTGTAATATCCAGCTCAGAAAAAAGCTCGTCACCTATCCCTCAAAGCGTCTGACTGCCGATAAGCGTATCACTCTTATAGAGGAACTTGAGCTTGCGCCCGATAAGCCGCCCGTAGACCAGATAATAAGAACAGACTGCTTTATCGAGCCCAGCGAGCAGAAAATAATCGCAGGTAAGCTCGTTACAAAGGGTAATGCCCGAATCTCAATGCTGTATTCCTGCGTCGGGACAGACGGTGAGGATACCCTTGAAAGTATGAGGTTTTCGGTGCCGTTCAGCCAGATAATCGACGTCGACGGCATAGACGAGAGCTTTGAAGCCTCTGTTGACATTACACCCTCGGGCTGTGAGATAATGCCCTCTGCGGATTCCCAGTCAACGCTTGAATGTGAGCTTGTAATGCTTGTGAACTGTGTTGCCGTGAAATACGAGACCGCAGACGTCGTTACTGATGCGTACTCGACCTGCTATGAGTGCGAGCTGAAAAACAGCGATGGAAGCATAGAATGTACGCCTGTAAGCGTAACACAAAGCCTTGTATCCAAATCAAAGGTATCGTATCCCGACGAGAATATCCGCTGTGTCTACGACAGCTGGGCAGATGCGGACAATTCCAATGTCAGATTTGACGAGGAAAAGAACGCCTTTGTCATCAGCGGCAACGTCAGGTTCAGCGTTCTTGCCAAAAGTGAAAGCGGTCAGCCCGTATTCCTTGAAACAGAAGAACCTTTTGAGCACGAGGTAGCTGTCCCCGAGCAGCTTCGTGAGCTGAGCAGCTGCAAATGTGAGCCTTTCGTCAGCGTTAAAAGCTGTGAGTTCATAATACCCGACGACAACTCCATCGAGCTTTCAGCCGAGCTGATAGTCAGAGCGTCCTTGTCGGCAAGCGCTGCAAAGCAGATGATAAGCGATATATCCGTCTTTTCCGATAAACCGAAGCAGAGAAGCCGTGACTGTGCGATAAAGCTTTGCTTCTGCAGTGAGCGTGAGGATATCTGGGACATAGCAAAAAGATATTCGACATCTATCTCTGCGATAATGGAAGAGAACGAGCTGACCGATGATTCCGCTGCTCAGAACGGAATGCTTCTTATCCCTTTGATAAATTAGGAGGTATAGAATATGGCAAAAGACATTTACGAGGATATAGCCGCAAGAACAGGCGGCGATATATATATCGGGGTCGTCGGACCTGTCAGAACGGGAAAATCGACTTTTATAAACCGGTTTATGGAGCAGTTCGTTATACCGAACATAGAGAGTGATTTCCGCAAGGAGCGTGCCATCGACGAGCTGCCGCAGTCAAGTGCGGGCAAGACGATAATGACGACCGAGCCGAAGTTCGTTCCCGAGGAAGCAGTTAGGATAACTATCGACGGCGGAACGAGCTTCAATGTAAGGCTGATAGACTGTGTCGGGTACATAATCCCAAGCGCCCTTGGCTACATCGAGAACGATGCTCCGAGAATGGTCGATACACCGTGGTTTGAAGAGCCTGTGCCCTTTAATATGGCAGCAGAGGTCGGCACCGAGAAGGTCATTACACAGCATTCAACTATCGGTCTTGTCGTTACCACCGACGGAAGCATAACAGACCTGCCCCGTGACGAATACGAGGAATGTGAACAGCGTGTCATCAGCGAGCTTCGGAACATCGAAAAACCGTTTGTCGTGCTGATGAATACAGTCCGCCCGCAGGCAAAAGAGGTAAAGGAGCTTTGCAAAGAGCTTTCACGGAGATACAGCGCACCGGTTATCCCCGTAAGCTGTATCGACCTCGACGAAGATGACATAAAGAATATCCTGACACAGGTGCTCTATGCTTTCCCCGTCAAAGAGGTCAATATCACTATGCCCAACTGGATAAACTCTCTTGAAAAGGGTCATTGGCTCAAAGATGCAATATACAGCCATATAAGAAAGTCAGCCGAGGGCGTGAAAAGCCTGCGTGACATAGACGCTCTCGCACAGAGACTGTCTGAATGTGAATACATCACCGAATGCACCGCCGCACAGATAGACCTCGGCAGCGGCAGCGCAAGGATAACCGCAGAGCTTCAGCAAACGCTGTTTTTCAGGATCATCGGCGAAGCTACGGGTCTTGAGGTCAGTGATGAGAACGAGCTTATGAGCAGGATATTTGAGCTTGTGAAGATAAAGAACCGCTTTGACAAGTTCTCAAACGCTCTTGACGAAATGGAAGCTACAGGCTACGGTATAGTAATGCCCTCAATGGAGGAGCTCACGCTTGATGAACCCGAGGTGCTGAAGCAGGGAAGCAAGTACGGTATTCGCCTTAAAGCAGCCGCACCGGCTATACACCTGCTCAAAACGACTATCAATACCGAGGTTGCGCCTATAGTCGGCAGCGAGAAACAGTCCGAGGAGCTTGTGCTGTATATGCTCAATGACTTTGAGGATTCGCCCGAAAAGATATGGGAATCCAATATTTTCGGCAAATCCCTGCACGAGCTTGTGAATGAGGGGCTCCATACAAAAATGAGCAGGCTTCCGTCAGATGCCCGCAACAGGCTCAGAGAAACTATCGAAAGAATGATAAACGAGGGCTGCTCGGGTCTTATCTGCTTTATCCTTTAGACACCTTTATTTCGTTGAGTGCGAAAAAAGTCCGGTACTTTCACTTTCTGAAAGTATCGGACTTTGTGTTTTCAGCAGTCTATTGAGCTGTAATAGCGTTCAAGATTAGGTCTTGCCTGAACATAGTACTTTTCAAGGGCTTTGTCAAACTGTGTTCCCATGCCCTCCATGATTATCCTGTTGGCATCTTCAAATGACATTTTTTCCTTGTAAACACGCTTGCTGACAAGAGCATCGTAAACATCGGCGATAGCCATTATCCTCGCTTCAAGCGGTATCTCCTCGCCCTTCAGACCGTTCGGATAGCCCGAGCCGTCCCAGCGCTCGTGATGGAAATGTGCGACATTTTCGGCGATTATATGGAACTGTTCGTCCTCAGTGCCCTCAAGTATCGAATGAACGATCCTTGCACCCTCTGCTGCGTGGGTCTTCATTATTGCATATTCCTCATCTGTGAATTTGCCGGGCTTTCGCAGTATCGCATCGTCAACGGCTATCTTTCCGAGGTCGTGCATCGGGGCAGCCTTGATAAGCTTTCTGTAGAACTCATCTGTAAGGTCAAGGTAATTGTCCTTTTTCATCTCGCTTGTAAGCAGCTTGACACCCTGGCTCGTGCGCTTGATATGACCGCCTGTTGAATTGTCACGGCTTTCAACCATGGTCGCCATACCGATAATGAGCTTGTCGTGCATGTCAATAATGCTTGCGGTCTTCTGAGCTACCTCGTTGATAAGCTCATCGTTGAACGAGTCTATAAGCTTGATGTACTGCTGGTTCTTGGTGTCGTCGGTGATAAAGAACTGATAGCCCCTGTTCTTTCTGCCGTCAAACAGATAGGCTATTTCGATAAGAAATACCTTTGAGTTCTTTTCGTAGTATATCTTGTTCTTGCTGTCGTCCTTTTTGAAGTCCTCGAGCCATTTCAGAGCCGTGGTCTTCATAATTTCCAGATCTGTGATAGGCTTGTCGACTGTCAGCTCGTAAAGCTCGGGAAATATTTTCTTGGCGGTCTTGTTGCTTCCGAGGTATCTGAATTTGAAATCAAACGAGATAAAGCCTGTAGACCCCGATTCTACCATCGAGTCGATAGCGGTGTCTGAAACGTCGTAAAGCGTGATCTTGTAAATAATTATCAGATACATTATCTGTGCGAATACGTACGATGCCGGGAGAAGCTCAATGCCCTCGATTATCTTTCTGCCTGCAAAGTATGCCAGCATAGCAACCAGCTCCGACAGGCACAGCAGATATATCATCGTTCTGGATACCTGATTTTTGCGGAAATAGCTGTAAACCGTGGCGATGATACTCATCGAGAAATATGTAATAACGATAACGATGAATATATTGTGCATGAACCCGTAGGTCTTGTTTATCTTTACTATGCCGTTTGCGACCTCAAACGTCATGTCACTTTCGTAGAAAACATCGGAATAGCCGATAGAAAGCACACTGATATAAATGATCGAACTGAGCGACATCAGAGTTACCCGCAGGAATCTGCTAAGCTTTATGTGACATAGGCTGAAAACCATGAACATAATAAACATCAGCAGGAAACAGCCGCCAATGTAGGCTATCTTTTTAGCTGCGAGCGCTTCCTCGAGGTTCTTTGCCCTTCCGTACATCGAGAAGCCGAGATTTGTTATCGGAACGAGTACAAAGACCAGCGTGATATGTATATTGAAATGCTTGTGCCACATCGCAAGGTAAACTATCGAAAGCACAAGTGAAAATGCAAGCATAGTATCGTAGAATAATGTCACTTTCTGACCCCCTCGAAAGCGCTGACCGATCTGCGGTCAGCCATTTGTTCATACTTGTTCATATTATACCAATTTGCAATAAGCTTGTCAAGGAGTAGATGCCCATAAAAGCACATGATCCGCTAAAAAAATGCACCCCTCCGAGCTTGTCGGAAGGGTGCGGATGTATCAGAGTTTTTTGTAAATTACCAGTGACTGGCGGTTCTGTAAAGTATATATTTTCATAAAGTGCTCAAACGGGTGATATACCGTGTATCCGTAGCCCACATCGGCGATCTTGAACTGTCCGGTAGTTTCGTCGTAACCCGTTATTACCGAGCCGTGCTGGTGAGCGACCCATTTGAGGGTGTAAGTACCCGTTCCGTCGTGAGTGTATCTCTCGCCTCTGTTGATAGTGAACGATGTTATAGAGGTCGGGTCATCGCCTCTTGTGATCCACCAGATAACCAGGCTGTGTCCCTTTTCAAGCTCACGCTTGATTCCGTTGATATCAAGACCGTCCGAGGTGTTTATAGTACCTGTGTTGAGCTTGTGCCACGACATATTCTTGTTGTTGTCGGTGTGAACGTCTATCTGATACTGATCTCTCACACCCAGAGCCGTAAGGAACCTGTTGGTCGTCTCCGCAAGAGCAGGAGCCATAACGCCGTAGCCCGATTCCGTGTAAGGATTACCCCACGAAGCGTAGTTCGGGTCGCCGACATAGTTTGGATTGATGGTCAGATAGTTGTCAGCAAGAAGATTTTTCGTGCAGGGGAGTCCGAGACCGTTTGCGAGCTGAGTTGCAAGCGCCGTAGTTTCACAGCCTGTCGGAAGCGGAGCGCCGCCTGCCCAGCCAAGCTGGTAGATAGGCTCGATGTTCAGGCTCATATATCCGCCGAAGCTGCTTGCCTGAACAAAGCCTGTGCTTGCGTTGTTTGTGCCCGGGATATATACCCTGTACCAGCTGTCGGAATACTTGCCCTTCTGCGTGAGGATAGCACCCGCATAGCCGTAGTAAACTATTGATGAACCTGTGTTGGGCGATGAATAGATGCAGAAATTGTAGCGAGCTTTTACTGTTGAGTTTGTCGCATCTGTGAAGGATACCACATTTGTCACGGTGCTGCTGTTTACAACGCCGTAAAGTCTGAATTGATACTTTGTGCTCCTGTCAAGCTTGTCTATTTTCAGATAATTATCTGTGGTGGTGTGTTCTATCCATTTGCCGTCTTTCAGTATAGAAACCTTGTAATAGGAAACGCTGCTGAGCTTTTCCCACATTAGTTTGATATAATGCTCGCCCGATTCGCTGACATAAACTACCGGAGCTTTTACTGAAAAGCTGATCTTTGCCGTAGGGGAGTAGCCGCCGTATCTTACCGTGCCCGACTTATCCGTGTAAACAGATCGAACGATGTATCTGTATTCCGACCCACCTGAAACGTTCATGTCGGTAAATGTGTTAGTGGTGCAGGTCGCAATCAACTGGTATTTTCCCGTGCTCTTTTTGAATATCTGATAATAGCTGCATCTGACAGCATTCCAGCTGAGCTTTGCGCCGAGAGACTCGGCTGACCTTGCCGAAAGTGAGCTTACAGCAGCAGGCTTTGTGCCGATAATTGCGAGCATAGGCTTTGTGGCCTTTATATCCTTGCCGTCAGCGCCTACGGGCACTATCCGGAAAGTAAAGCTTGCAGCGCTCGGTGCTTTGTATGTGAAGCTTGTCGAAGAAGTCTGACCGACAACTTTGTTTCCTCCCGAAACATTGACGATGCGGTATTTAACAGCACCTTTTATCTTGCTCCATTTGAGAGTAACGGAGTTTACGTCGGATACAGCGGTAACAGGGGTGCTTCTTATCACAGAGACAGTCTCGGTGCTGATGAGTCCCTTTCCGCCAAGGATAGCTACCTTGTCTGCGCCGATGTATCTTGCATAGCCCTTTGCGGGAGCAGAGTAATTGTTTGCGGTAAGTATCATCGGGCTTTTATAGTTCATTGCTAGAGGACCGCCGCAAAGTCCGTCGGGGAAGTTCAGTCCGTAAGCAAGCACCATTGTAGCAGGCTTGTCGAAGAACTTTTTTGCAACGTTGACAGATGTTTCAAACCTGTTTTCGCCGCCTATCCTATTGACAGAACTGAAAAGCTCTTTAAGCTGCTTTTCGATACCTGTGCTGACAGCGCTCGTGCCGCCGATAACAGTGATCTTTTTGCTCTTCAGCGTTTTGATAAAAGACTTCTGGCTCGCTTCAAGGCTGTTTCCGTGAACAAGAATTATTGGCTTTCCTACAGCGGAAGCCGAAAGCGCATCGGCATAGCTGCTTCCCGATGCAGCAAGCATATCCTGTGAAGAAACTCCCGCCTCTCTGAGGACGAGCAGGTTTGTTATGTATCTGTCAGGACCGCTGACCCTTATGACCTTGTATTTGCCGAGCTTGGTCTGGGTAGCCTGTGAAACGGCGTTGTTACCGCCGATAATGTAAACAGTCGCATCGCTTTCAGAATTAGCGTCTATGTAGCTGACAAGCTTGTTTGTCACCGCATCTTCGGGCGAGGTGATAAGCAGGGGAGCGTTCTTTACCTTGGCAAGATAAGCTGCCGACAACGCATCAGCGTAGTTAAGCCCCGATGCAACGATGATGTTTCTGAATTTCTTTCCGCCGTTGTTTGCCTTCAGCGTGTCTGCTATCTTGAAAGCAGTCTCAAAACGGTTATCGCCGTAGATACGCTGATTTGCCTTTGCGATAGACTTTTGCAGCGTTTTTTTGCATATGCTGCAGGTCTTAGTCATCTTTCCGTCGGCAATCGGGGTCGAGGGCTTGATAGTTACCCAATCGCCGTATTTATGTGCGTTCTTGTTAACGGCGGTGTAGTTGTCCTTGTAGTTGTCACCGCATACCGAGCAGGTGTAAAGGTCATAGCCTTTATGCTTGCAGTCGGGCGCAACAGTGGTCTTTTTGTATTTGTGCTTAGTCTTTTTGAGAACGTTTGTTATCGTCTGACCGCAGAATTTGCATTTTCCTGTTTCATAGCCTTCCTGCTGACAGGTAGCTTTTTTGATGACCGTCCAGTCCTCAACAATGTGTATGCACTTGATGTCATCCGTCTCAAAGTCATTGTCCTGTGCGTATTTTTCGGCTGCCGAGCCTTTGTAGCAGAGAATGGTCACACCATCGAGCTTTTTGTACGTTTTGCCTTCCTTAACGTAACCGATAGCTTTCTTGCCGATGGTTTTTACGCTTGCGGGAACCGTAATGCTCTTTTGCTTGACACACTTTGAAAATGCCCCGGCGTCAATGGCAGTAACGGCTTTTCCCTCTATCCAGTCGGGTATCTTTATCTCCGAAGCGCTGCCATTGTAGAGCTTCAAAGCTGCCGTGCCGTCGTCAAGCAGCCTGTATTCGAAATCACCCGATACCTCTGCGCTGGCTGTAATGGCAGTCTGACTGAGAACTGCGCTGTTTGCCGAGGCACAGGTGCTGCTGATGCACAAGCCTAATGCAAGTATCAGCGAGACGATCTTTTTCAATATTCTTCCTCCATTCGTTAATTTTTATCCCAATTATTATACAACAGCATATTTTCTTTGTCAATTACGATGTTATTACAGTTTACGGCTATAAAAAACATATTTACAGCTTTTAACTTAGGATAATATATTAATATAGATAATGTATTAAAAATAGCAATTTCCTTGACAAATCGTTACAGCTATGTTAAAATAGAATCGGATAACAATCATACCTAATGATCGGAGGAATCCAATATGAGTGATATGACTAATTCTGTTCTTGACAGTAAGGCTTTTGAAGAAAAGGTCAATAGCTGCTGCAAAGATGACAGCGGTATATTTATGCTGTTCGTTCTCGATGAACGCTGCAAGGCTTCGGGTGCCGTTTCTGACAGTGTCCTTGCCGAGCTTATCTCCGCACAGGTCACCGAAAGCGATAGCGTAGGAAAGATCGAAAGCGGTGAGCTTGCCGCGTTCTTCAAATTCCAGATAGACCCGCTTTTCCCCGAAAAATTCACAGATAAGCTCAACGAGAGCCTGAAGGCTTGCGAAGGAGCTGACGATACATTTGGCGTGTTTTCTGGCGCTGTCTTTGCTCCCGAAAACGGAAAGAACTTTGCCGAGCTTTATAAATTTGCCCGCAAAGCACTTGACAGCGTTGTTTCGGAGAACAAGCACGGTACTGCTGTTTACAGCAATTACAGTAAATTCTCCGAGTGGCGCCGTGACCTTGCCAGCGCAAGCAAGCTTTTTGACGAAAGCGATGTTGCAGGCGGTGCCTGCAGGATATCTCCCAACGGCTTCGGACCTGTTTACCGTTATTTCGTTAGATATGTCCAGAGCTATTGCCGCAGTGCGTTCAAGATGCTTTTCACTTTAAGCTGTATCAAGGAGCCTTATAACGGTATGTCGTTCATTTCCGAGCGTTTTTCTGAGCTTATCGCACAAAAGCTCAGAAAGAGCGACCTTCTCGTCCAGCTCAGCGATGACCAGTTTTTCCTTGTCCTTCCCGAGATAAATGAGCAGGACGCACATAAGCTTGCTCAGCGTATCGTCAACGTTTGGGAGAATTCCGATTTCAGCGACGGTATCGAGCTTCAGTACGAGGCTGGTCAGATACCTATCGACGCCGATTCACAAAAGCATTTCCGTTCGTCGGACAAATAATTTTTTCGGCTGCTGCATAACTGCGGCAGCCTTTTTGTATAAAAAACAGTCCCCGCTTTAACGGGGACATATTTTTGGATTATTATGTGTTGAGGTCGATTATCATACAGCTTATGCCGTAGGGCGAAATATCAATAAATGCGCAGGACGGCGGGAGCGAGTCCTTTGGGATCGAAGCGCTGCCGGGGTTGAGAACAAAAATGCCGTTTATTTCCTCGTAGAACCTTTTGTGAGTGTGTCCGAACAATGCGATCATTGCTTTTTCCTTTTTCGCGTTTTTGACAATGTCATCAATGCCCTCTGAAACGTTGTAAAGATGTCCGTGGGTCATATATATCCTCGTGTTGAACAACTCGATAACAGCAGATGTCGGCTCGATACCCTTGTCACAGTTGCCTGCGACCGAGAAAATGCTTTTTTCCGGGTACTTCGATTTAAGGATATTTACCTCGTACGTGCCGTCTCCGAGAAATATAAAACGGTCGCAGGAATTGTTGTCCTGGATTATCTTGTCAGCAGCCGCCTGGTTTCCGTGAGTGTCCGAAAAAACGATAACTCGCAAGCCGTTTACCCTCCCTTACAGTATTTGTATACTTATCTGATTTATATTGTAGCACATTTTTATTTAACTTACAATAGAATTTCTGAAAATTACCGATATTTTTTTGTTTTTAAAAAAATATTCAGAAATTTTAAAAAAGGTATTGCAAAAAACCAAAAATAATGGTATATTCTTATTATAAGTGTGTGATTTCGGGATTATGCCCGTGTTGAAGCTTATCCTATCTTTTGGGGAAGGAGAGTGTCTTGTGAAGAAATATGCTGTCTACAAGTCTGAAACAGGCTATTACTACAATGAATATCATGACACTCTGGATTCTCTGAAGGGTACCAAGTTTGAAAACATCATCGACGAGAGCCAGCTCCCTGTCGTAACAACAGGGCAGGGCGGCTATTTCCACTTCACACCCAACGACTATATGTTTGACAGGATAGTTGAATGTGATGGCTGTCCTCTTACCGTGGAGGAAATGTTCTTCAAGAACCAGGAAACGTTCAAGCTCGGCTGGATGTCGCCCGAGGGTGACACTTATTCCTGCAACTATACCAATCATACAAAAGCCGCAGTTATGCTTTGCGATAAGTTCTATCCTGGGGAGGAATACCCCGAGCGTGCTTTGGGCAAGGCAGGCTGGCTGAAAATAATCGATTCCTGGGACGGAACTCAGCGTGAGCACGGTCAGTTCGTGTATTCTCTTACCGGAAAGATAACCAAACGCCAGGCTGACAGGCTTTTCGATCTGGGGTTATACAATAACGAGGAGGTCAGCAAAATGATAGCTGACTGTGAGGACACCTGGTAAAATCGTTCATTATTCAGAGCAGACGAGCTTTCGCTGCTCTGTTTTTGTGCAAATTTCCATATTTGCGATAAAATCAATACCCAAGTGGCTGAAGGGTCCGCACTCGAAATGCGGTAGGACGGCAATACCGTCGCGAGAGTTCAAATCTCTCCATCTGCGCTTGCACACGCCCTTTGCTCAAGGCAAAGGGCGAATGTGTTTTTATGGCGAAATGAAGAATTGTAGGAGGTAATCAACATGAAAAATTCGATCATGGCTAAGGCTGCAAGCATTATCCTTGCATCATCTCTTATGCTTGGTATGACAGCCTGCGGCGACAGCAGCAGCAAGTCCGAGGACACTGGCGCTGCATCAAGCGCAGCTGCATCATCTGCTTCCGAGGACAAGGAGATAACAGGAAAGACAGAAACATGGGGTGTGTTCACTGTTCTCGTTCCGGACGGCTGGACGCTCAGAAAGGGCGATGCTCTCGATGAGAACGACCAGACTGTATGCTCTGTCAAGAAATCTGATTTTTCGTACTTCGACCTCAAGAGCGAAAAGGACGATGTTATGAAGCAGAAGTATGATTACAACAAGAAGACATACACACAGGATCAGAAAGATCTTCCCGCTACAAAGGTCGGCGACATCGAGTGGAACGGCTTTGAATACGGCGGAGACTTCAACAAAGGCTTTGAGCTTTATGCAACCGTTAATGGCAAGAACATCAGAGTTTCTTCCTGCGGCTTCAAATTTGACAGTCCTGAGGCTAAAGCAATTCTTGGCTCGATCAAGCTCGGCTGATTTACAACACATTCAGCAGTCCTCTTTTGAGGGCTGCTTTTTTGTGAAAACGAAAAACCGACCTCACATTGTGAGACCGGCGTAGTTTCAGATATCGTTATACCGTAACCGACAATTATTGCGGATAACGCAAAGGTTTAAAATGCAGTCAGTTTTTCTTCCGATTCGTAGATCAGCTCTCCGAGTAAGCGGATAAGATTTTCCGCCTCGACAGGCTTGTTCAGATGTGTGTCCATACCTGCCTGCATCGAAAGCTGAACGTCCTCGCCGAATGTGGCATCGGTCAGCGCAATTATCGGTATACGCTTGGCATCTTCTCTGTCCATTGAACATATCGTCTTTGCAGCTTCCAAGCCGTCCATCTGCGGCATACGCACGTCCACAAGTATTGCCGAATAAATGCTCGAGGTGCTGTTTTCAAACAGCTCCACAGCGACCTTTCCATTCTCAGCGTGGTCGACCTTAATGTTCTCCATTTCAAGCATATCCGTAATTATTTCAACATTTATCTGTACATCTTCGGAGCATGTCAGCGGAACTATCTGTGGTGAGACGCCGTTCTTTCTGACCAAGAAATCAAATCATTTTTCATCTTTCGGATATATTTTTTACATTTTATCATAATAAAGCATTAATTACAATCCTTATTTAAATAAATCAAAATTTCTCTCGGCATTTCACAAATTTTAAAAGAATTAATAAATTTAGCGTTGCGAAGCACCCGGTCAGCGCTTTTTAACTGTTTTACAACAAACAAAAAAGCAGTCCTCTTATAAGGGCTGCTTATCTGCTTTCAGCATATTTTTTCGAGATTTTTCCGTATGTTCTTGATGATCCGCTTTTCGAGCCTTGATATGTAAGACTGCGATATCCCGACCTTGTCTGCTACTTGTTTCTGCGTCATCTCGTGTCCGCTGACAAGCCCGAACCGCATTTCCATTATCATTCGTTCACGCTCACCGAGCTTGCTTATCTCCTTGCGCAGTACCTGCTTTTCGACCTCCATTTCTATACCCTTGTTCACAATGTCGTCGTCCGTCCCGAGAACGTCCGAAAGCAGCAGCTCGTTTCCGTCCCAGTCGATGTTCAGCGGCTCGTCGATAGATATCTCGTTTTTGTACTGCGACGACTTGCGAAGAAACATAAGTATCTCGTTCTCAATGCAGCGTGAAGCGTAAGTCGCAAGCTTTATGTTCTTATCGGGGCAGAATGTCTTTACCGCTTTTATAAGTCCTATCGTGCCGATAGATACAAGATCCTCTATCCCTATCCCCGTTGACTCGAATTTCTTTGCTATGTAGACCACCAGCCTGAGATTGTGTATTATCAGCAGCTCTCTTGCTTTCTTTTCGTCCGTCGCAAGCAGTTCAAAAGCCTTCTGTTCATCGTCTTTTGAAAGCGGGGGAGGCAGCTGGTCCGCACCGTTGACATAATCCACACTTTTTCCCTCACCCCCGAGAACAAAGAATATCAGCCTTCCAAATCTGCTCGTAAAGGTTTTTAAGCTTATCATTTCATCACCGTCTTATTCTAATATTTTTGGGTCAAATATCGCCTTTGCTTTTGACCCACCCGACCTCGTTATGCCTATGCAGCAGCGCAGACCGGTAAACTTCCTGCTGTCGTCGGCTATCTCGACCTCACCGCAGGAAGTCACAGGTATAAGCCCTCTGCCGTTTATCGTTTCGTATGCTGCAAGTCTGAATCTGCCTGCATAAAGATTTTCCGGCGTGTCAAGCCCGTAGTGGTAATACAGATCGTCGCAGCAGAATATAACAACAGGGGAGTTTGTAAAGCTGTCTGTCAGCTTGTTCCCCGTGTCAGCGACTGCGGGTACACAAAGCGTGTAGTTACCGCACCTGTATACTGCTTTGTATCTCTTCTCCGGCGCTTCACGGTTTTTGACAACGTCAAATGCCATAAGTATCGCATATGCGGCTATTACTGCAGCCGTCAGCTTCCAAAGCGGGATATTGAAATAGAATGTATAGTTTCGCACAAATATCATCTTTGTATCCGATATTTCCCACAGAACGAGCGTAACACCCGTGAATACAGCCTTTGTAAGAGCCAGTACCGCTGTTTTGCCGATAAAGTCCCTGAGACTTCTGAAGCCGAATGCCGCCAGCGCCGTCAGCGGAATGCTCACAGCCTTTATAAGCGTCAGCACAAGAGCCATAGTATAGCTGTACGCTGTCGGGATAATAAGCAGCGAAGCCAGACTGCCTGCCAGCGCCGAGAGAAAGCTTCTTTTCCCGCTCAGCTTTCTGTGTGTCAGCCTTGCAGCAGCTTCGATGCAAACCAGATTAACGATAGTATTTGTAATAATCAGAACGTCGATATAAATCTTCATTTTCCTATCCTGTCTGTCCTTGGTCGTCTGCTTTGATTATACAAGCGCTGCATTGAGAAAAAAGTCAGATAAAATAGTTAATGAGCAATAAAAAAATCCGACCACCCATAAGGATGATCGGATAACATATTCTGTTTAGTCTGCAAAGAATACTTTGAAAGCCTTGTAAGCCATAAAAGTATCTATCTTTGAAACTATCTCAAACGGTGCGTGCATCGAAAGTACGGGAACGCCTACGTCTATAACGTCCATATCGAGATTTGCGATATACTGGGCGACAGTTCCTCCGCCTCCTCCGTCTACCTTTCCGAGCTCTCCGGTCTGCCAGATAACGTCGTTTGAATCGAGCAGATCTCTTATCCTCGACACAAATTCCGCACTTGCATCGGAAGTGCCGGATTTTCCGCGTGCTCCCGTAAACTTGGTCACACATACGCCGTAATTTATCTGACTGGAGTTCCTCAGCTCGTAGTTTTCGGGGAATGTCGGGTCAAATGCCGCATTTACGTCGGCAGAAAGACACTCCGAAGCCGAGATGACGTTTCTTCCCTCAAAGCCGTAGGTCTTTGCAAGGTCACAGATAAAGTATTTGAGATAAGATGAGTTGAGTCCCGTGTTTCCGTCCGAGCCTGTTTCTTCCTTGTCCGTAAGGCAGGTAAGACAGGTCTTTTTCGGTGCCTTGCAGTCAAGAATAGCCCTGAGTGCCGTGTAAGCGCAGACCTTGTCATCGTGACCGTATGCGCCGACCATGCTCCTGTCAAATCCCACATCGCAAGCCTTGAATGCAGGCACAGCCTCAAGCTCGGCAGAGACGAGGTCGTCCTCGGTCACTCCGTACTTTTCGTTAAGAATGCACATTATATTGAGTTTTACCTTCTTTGAAACCTTGTCGTCCTTGAACGGTCTTGAACCTATCAGCAGATTGAGCTCCTCGCCCTTGATCCCCTGAGCGAGATTTCTCTTCATCTGTTCGCCGGCAAGGTGGGGGAGTATGTCTGTAACGCACAATACCGGGTCGCTCTCGTCCTCACCGATGTTCACGCAGACCTTTTCACCGCCCGCTTTAATAATAACGCCGTGAAGCGCCATAGGTATCGCAGTCCACTGATATTTCTTTATTCCGCCGTAATAGTGTGTCTTGAAAAGACAAAGCTCCTTGTCCTCGTAAAGCGGGTTCTGCTTGAGGTCGAGCCGAGGTGAGTCGATGTGTGCTGCTGCGAGCCTTATACCGTTTTCAAGCGGCTCTTTACCGATGATACCGAGTATCACAGCCTTGCCTCTGTTTACAAAGTAGAATTTCTCTCCCGCCTTGTATTTCTTGCCTTTGACATACTCCTTGAAACCTGCATCCTTTGCAAGTCTTACTGCTTCGATTACAGCTTCACGCTCTATCTTCGCAGTATTCATAAACTCTTTGTAGCCCTCGCAGAAGCTGTCAGCCTCTGCTATCTGCTTTTCTGTGAGCCTGAGCACAGCGTTCTTTTTGTTGGAAAGTATCTTTTCGCTGAGAAGCTCGCCCTTTGTTTTCTTTTCACTTGCCATAGTTCTACCTCCGAATCATTTAGTAATTATTTTTTTATCTTTAAGTATCTCTTTGTACTTATTATATGCTTTTCTGATGCGTCTAACATATTCAGCCGTCTTTTCGTTGCCCTCGGGTATCTGCGAAGCATCGAAGCTGCTTTTGTTTATCTTGCCGCTTTCAATCCAGCCGTCCACTGCACCGATCCCGCCGTGGTAAGCCGCAGCCGTAAGCTCTATATTATTGTCGTAATGCTCCATAAGAAAGCTCAGATAGTATGTTCCGTACTGGATATTTGTCTTGGGATCGTACATTGAATCAAAATCGATGTCACGCTTGTCCTGAAGCCTGAATTTCAGCCAGTAGAAAGCCTCCTCCATAAGCTGCATAAGACCTCTTGCCCCGACCTCGGATTCCGCCTTCGGGTCAAAGCTGCTTTCTGTTTTTATAACGGCGTAGACAAGCACAGGGTCGGTATTGTATTCCTTGCTGTACTTTACGACATACTCCTCATATTCCGTCGGGTATGTAAATGCACTCGGAAGCAGATCTTCGGCTTTGTTCACTATCCTGCGCCAGTTTGTAATGATAAGCACCGCTGCGACCGTGATCAAAGCGAGTATTATAAGTATCACTATCAATACTGCTTTTTTTCTGGCTTTCTTTTTACGCCTGCTTCTGCGCTTTTTAGTTGCTGCCATTTTTACTTTCCTTTATTCTTTTTATTATCTCTTTTGTGCTGTTTTCAGCCTGCAAAGCAGTCCCGTCATTAACTATGAGCATATCGCATCTGTTCTTGTAAAACCTCGTGGTATGCTGGCTTGCAAAGCGTTTCAGCGCAAGCTCCTCGTCTATACCGTCTCTTTGCATTATCCTTTTGAGCCTTGTATTTTTATCGGCTGTTACACCGATTATTATATCACATTTCTTATCTGCGCCCGCTTCAAAAAGCGTCGGAGCGTCAAGTACGATGTATTCGTATTTGTCCGACAGCTTCGAGATGCTTTCGTCGATCAGCTTATTTATAAAGGGATAAACTATCCCGTCAAACAGTTTCAGTTTTTCTCTGTCCGAAAAGATGATACGGGATATAGCACGCCTGTCAAGCGAAAGCTTTTTGTCAAAGCAGGAAGGGAAGTGTCTGGCAAGCTCCCTGCAGCAGTTACTGCCGTCCAGCATACAGATGCGAGCGACCTCATCGCAGTTGATTATGCCAAACCCAGCCTGCGCCAGATACTTGCACACAGTTGTTTTGCCAGCACCGCTCTGACCTGTAAGACCTATGATGAAACTCATTTCAACGTCACCACCTGAAAAGCGGCAGCCCTGAGAAGCCTGTTGTAAACAGCCAGACCGACGCCCTCCTTGCTCGGGCAGCGTGCAAACGCTTTTTTTGCGCCTATTTCGTCAAGCTCCCTTAGCCTGTCAAACAGGAAATGTGCCTGCTGAGCGTCCGTCTGTCCGTAACAAAGTGTCCTTACGTTCAAGCCCTCGCAGTCGTCCTCGCCGAATGTAAGACATACACAGTCCTCGTCAGCGTTATTTCTGACATACGCCCTGAACGCATCGAGGCTTGCATCGATTATGGTTATGTCAGCCTTCGGAGCGTAGTGTTTGTATTTCATTCCGGGTGAACGCGCTATCGCACCCTTTTCAAGCTGTGCAACCACACCCTTGTCGATAATAACGTCGGGAGTGATCTCCTTAAGATCCTCAGCAGAAACGAAGCCGGGGCGGAGTATCCTTATAGCGCCGTTTTCAAATGAAATTACCGTTGATTCGACACCGACAGCTGAAAAACCGCCGTCGATTATTGCGGGTATCCTGCCGTTCATATCGTTGAAAACGTGTCCCGCTGTTGTCGGTGAAGGACTGCCCGAAAGGTTAGCCGACGGCGCAGCGATAGGGAAGCCGCATTTTTTTATAACAGCCCTTGCCGTTTTGTGACTGGGCATTCTTATCCCTACGGTGTCAAGTCCTCCGCTTGTCACACTCGGTATAATATCGCTTTTAGGCAGTATCATAGTCAGCGGACCCGCCCAGAATTCCTCTGCGCACCTGTAAGCAAGCTCGGGTATCTCGGTGACCAGCGGCTTTATCATATCCATATCCGAAATGTGAACTATAAGCGGATTGTCCGCAGGTCTGCCTTTGGCGGTAAATATCTTTCTGACTGCGTCCTCGTCGAGTGCATTCGCCCCGAGTCCGTATACTGTCTCGGTAGGTATGCCGACGACCTCACCTCTTCTTAGAAGCTCTGCAGCTTCATCGATCGAGCGCTCGTCCGACGGGAGCATTTTTGTTCTGTACATTTATATCTTCCTTTGCACTTTCTCTTAAAGCACGAATTTCATATCGTGATACTTTGAAACGCTGTCCTTGAATCCGACCGCCTTGTACAAGCCGTAGCCGTCCTCCGTTGCTTTGAGCTCGATAAAATCAAGCTCCATAGCCTTTGCGTCTGCAAGCATCATCTCGACCAGCTTCTTTGCATATCCTTTATGCCTGTGCTCGGGCTTTGTGTAAACGTTGAGCAGCATACCCGTCTTTCCGTTGAGAAAATCGGGATTTGCAGGCTTTTCCGTCACAAGCAGAAAACAGATGCCAATGATCTCGTCCCCGCTGATACAAGCGTAAACAAACAGATCCTTGTTAAGATGCCTTTTATAGTAATCGGGCAGTTTTTCGGATATGCGCTTTGTTTCCTCATCCGAAAGAGAACCGTGATCCTCGGTCAGATAATCGAGCCTAAGCTGTACCAGCTGTTGTAAATACTCAATACCCACTGTGCAAAATGTCATAGCTTATTCACTCTCCTGACTTGCAAGCTTCGCTGCCTGGTCTGCGGTAGCGAGTGCGTCTATCACCTCGTCAAGGTTGCCGTTGAGCACCTGCTCGAGCCTGTATATCGTAAGTCCGATTCGGTGGTCGGATATTCTTCCCTCGGGGTAGTTGTATGTCCTTATACGCTCTGACCTGTCACCTGTGCCTACCTGTGAACGTCTGTTTGAAGCTATCTCGTTCTCCTGTGCCCTGACTTTTTCGTCGAGCAGCTTTGAACGCAGCATTTTCAGAGCCTTTTCTCTGTTCTGGAACTGTGAACGCTCGTTCTGACATTCAACGACCGTGCCTGTCGGAATGTGGATGAGCCTTACCGCAGACGATGTCTTGTTGATGTGCTGTCCGCCGGCACCAGATGAACGGAATACCTCCATTTTGATATCACGCTCTTCATTCAGCTCCAGTTCGACCTCTTCAGCTTCCGGGAGCACTGCAACAGTAGCGGTCGATGTGTGAACACGCCCCTGCGATTCTGTCTCCGGCACTCTCTGTACCCTGTGAACGCCGCTTTCGTATTTGAGCCTTGAATATGCACCTGCTCCAGTAACGATAAAGGTAACTTCCTTGTATCCGCCGAGTTCCGTTTCGTTTTCGTTCATTATCTCGGTCTGCCAGCCCTTTGAAGAAGCGTACATCGAGTACATTCTGTAAAGCGCAGCCGCAAACAGAGCCGCCTCTTCACCGCCTGCACCGCCTCTTATCTCGATAATGACGTTTTTGTCGTCGTTAGGGTCCTTTGGCAGAAGCAGTATCTTCAGTTCCTCCTCAAGTGTCGGAAGCTGCTGCTTTGCCTCTTCGTACTGCATCTGAACAAGCTCCTTGAAATCCTTGTCGAGCCCGCCCTGGTCAAGAAGCTCCGAAGCCTCGTCAAAAGAAGCCTTCGCAGCCTTGTACTCACCGAGCTTTGCGATTATCGGCTCAAGCTGCTTGTATTCCTTCATCAGTGCTGTATACTGTGCGTTGTCGTTTACGACCTCGGGCTGCATCAGTTTTTCGTTTATCTCGTTGAATTTATCCTCAATGGCTTTTAATTTTTCAAACATAGCTTTTTCCTCCTTATTGAATATAACTGAAAAATTCCGGCAAAGCTATGTTTCAGCCTCTCTGATTATCTTTTTCACGTTCTTTTCTGCCTTGCTGCGAGGTATCATAAACTCCCGCTGACATTTGGTGCACCGAAGCTTGAAATCCATTCCCGACCTGAGGACATACATCTGATTGTTCCCGCAGGGATGTTCCTTTTTCATTACAAGTATATCACCTTTGATAATATCCATTTCCGGCAGCACCTCTTTCTTTGAATATCTATTAGATTATTATAACATATCAGCTTGCTGATTTCAATATCTGCGATAAAAAAATCAGGGGCTTTTTCAGCCCCTGAATAATTATCATCAGCCGTAAATGCTCTGCTTGAGCTCAGCCTTGTATTTGTCAAAGTCTATGCCCAGAACCATCATTCCGTCGATGACCATGTTCTTGAACGACCTGAGGTTAGGAATGGACTGTTCCGTTCGTTCGTAGCTCAGATAGCTCGAAGCATGCAGTATCATTGAGAATATCTCGCCCTTTTCAAGGTTTGTCGTTACATTCGGCAGTACCTTTTCAAGGAAGTCGTTAAGCTCGGTAAGACTGAGATTCTTAGCTTTTCTGAATATCTCGTTCATTACTGTTCTCTGACGCTGAGTACGTGCAAAGTCTGTTCCGACATATCTTATTCTTGCATATGCAAGTGCCTGTACACCGTTGAGAGTGTATTTACCAGCCTTTTGGAGTATGTCTTTTTCAGTGTCAAGTCCAAGCAGTTTGTTCTGATGCCTTGAATAATCGTTGAGATATTCAAGCTCTTCGTCGGTGACTTCGATATCGACACCGCCGATAGCGTCTATTGCTTCCATGAACGAATAGAAGTTAACTCTTGCATATTTGTCTATCCTGATACCGAAGTTGCTCTGTATCGTTCTTATAAGAAGCTTAGGTCCGCCGAATACATAAGCGGCGTTGAGTCTCTGCGGTCCGACATCAGGGATAGATACCCAGGTATCACGCAGGAACGAGGTCATTACAACCTTTTCCTTTTCCTTGTTGATGGACAAAAGGATCATACTGTCCGAACGGCCTCTGCCTTCCTTATTTCTTGCGTCGCAGCCGATGAGCAGAATATTGAAAACGTTGTCATCGCTCATAAGCTCTTTTTCGTTTTCTTCAAGATTCCTTCTGAGAGCTTCTTCAAGAGCCTTCTTGTCCTCCTCCGGGGAATCCGGAAGTGAATGGTTCTTGTCACGCTCGTCCGGCTCGATAGAGCTAAGCAGTTCAAAGCTCTCATCGTCGGTAACAATGTCGATCATATTGATATAGTGATAAATGACGCCGACAATAATGCCGATTACGATAAGCAGGAAGCCTATCACGATAGAAGCGATAAGGATAGCCTTTTTCTTCTTTGACCAGCCTTTTTTCTTTATCTTCTTGGCGCCCTGGGCAGGTCTTTTCTTTTGGTCGCCTCTGCGTACACGATCGGGAGCACCCTGCGAGTGCTGCAGGTCACGTTTCCTGTCACCCGATGGTCTCCTGTTAGGGCCGTGCTCCGGACGTCTGTTCGGTCTGCGATGTTCACCGTTTGCACCGCGGCGAACAGGTCTTTTTTCATGGTCGCCGACTTTATGCGACGGTTCTTTATTATTTGTTATCTCGTTAGAGAAATCAATAGCTGATATTTCTTTAGTGGCTTCAATATCGTTATCTTTAATGAGATCCTTCTCATCATTATCCATGTTTATCAGCACCTCCGTTCAGCAATAAACAAAAATATTATAATCCATTATGCATTAAAAATCAAGTCGTTTGTGTAAAAAACCAAATTTTTCTACTCAATATTGTATAAATAGACAATACAAACCCATAAAAACGGCATAAAACTATTGAAAATCAGAAATATTTATAAACGTTCTTGACTACTTAATTAAAAAATGTTATTATCTTATTGTATGTATTTTAGGGAAATATGCGTATTTGCTAACGATTGCGAGGTTAAACAACATGAAAAGACCGTTCATTACAAAGCAGAAGGCTGAGGAGATAATCAGCCGTTATCCTACACCGTTTCATATCTACGATGAAAAGGGTATCAGAGAGAATGCAAGAACTCTTTACAAGGCTTTCAGCTGGAACAAGGGTTTCAAGGAGTATTTTGCCGTAAAGGCAACACCCAATCCGTATATACTGAAGATACTCAAGGAAGAGGGCTGCGGCGTTGACTGCTCATCGCTCACAGAGCTTATGCTCAGCGAGTGCTGCGGCTTCCGCGGAAGCGATATAATGTTTTCTTCCAACGTGACCCCCGATGAGGACTACCTCAAGGCAAGGGAGCTCGGTGCTTATATCAACATTGACGATTTTACTCACATTGAGCATCTTGACAAGCTTTGCGGTATTCCTGAAACTATCTGCTGCCGCTACAATCCGGGCGGAAAATTCGAGATAGCCAATCAAATAATGGACAACCCCGGTGATGCTAAGTACGGCTTTACACACGACCAGATAATAGAGGGCTTCAAGCTCCTCAAAGCAAAGGGTGCTAAGTATTTCGGCATCCACGCTTTCCTTGCTTCAAACACAGTTTCAAACGCTTATTATCCAAAGCTTGCAAGGATCCTTTTCGAGCTTGCTGTCGAGATAAAGGAAAAAGCAGGCATTGAGTTCAAATTTATAAATCTTTCGGGCGGTATAGGAATTTCCTACAGACCTGACCAGCCTCAGAACGATATCTTTGCTATCGGCGAGGGTGTTCATAAAGCGTTTGACGATATTCTCGTTCCCGCAGGAATGGGCGATGTCGCTGTATTTACCGAGCTCGGAAGATATATGCTCGCTCCGTACGGTCACCTTATCACTACTGTAAAGCACTTCAAGCATATATACAAGGAATATGTCGGTGTAGATGCCTGTGCCTGCAATCTTATGAGACCGGCAATGTACGGCGCTTACCATCATATCACTGTTCTTGGCAAAGAGGATCAGCCGTGCGACCACAAGTACGATGTTACCGGCGGACTTTGTGAGAATAACGATAAGTTCGCTATCGACAGGATGCTCCCCGAGATAGAGATAGGCGATATCCTTGCTATCCACGATACAGGCGCTCACGGCTTCTCAATGGGTTATAACTATAACGGAAAGCTCCGTTCTGCCGAGATACTTCTCAAAGAGGACGGAACGACCCAGCTTATCAGAAGAGCCGAAACTCCCGCTGATTATTTTGCAACATTTGATTTTTCCCATATTGTTGATAAATATCTTAAATAATAGATCATACAGCTCACAGTTGAAATTTTGAATTATATGATAGGAGTATTACAGTAATGAATGATTATACGGCATACACCGAAGAAAAAGACCGCAAGATCGAGGTTTCACAGGTATTCCTGTATTTCTGGGATCATATCGTTCTTATTCTTGTCATCAGCCTGCTTACAACGCTTGCAGCCTGCGGATATATAGTATTCGACCATATCAGCAAGTCTTCTCAGAGCGTAACATTCAACAACATTTTAAAACAGAACAAGCTTTCCGTATATCCGGAATCGGATAAATCCGATAAAGTATTGAGCACGGAAGAAGATGTTATCGATCGTTCCTGCATAGTAAAATCCGTTGTTTCCGTAGAGTATTCAAACTATGCAAAGGAAAATCTCAAGGATATGATAAGCCGTTATCAGAAAGAGGCGGTTTCAGTGCTGAAAAGCGGAAAAACGCTTGCAAGTATCGCAAAAGAGGTCAATTCAAACGATTACAGCGATAAAGGCGTAAAGAATATCTCGGCAGATAACATTAAATGGATGATAAATACAAGCTTCAGCGGTACAAATACGCTTTCTTTCTCTGTAACTGATATATCTGTTGACAGAGCATCGGATATAGCCTCGATGCTTTCCGAAGCATTTGTAAAGAATACTCAGCCCAACGAAGCTTTTCAGTCGAGCAAAATAGTGGATACAGCTTCCGTTTTCTATGACGGCACCGGAAAATCCGCTTCGTTCGATATCAATCGCCTTGTAAAGTTTGTGATTATAGGCTTTTTCGGAGGCTTTATTGTAGTAGTTATAATCCTTCTTGCTGTTTATCTTATTTCCGATAAGGTCAGAACATCATCCGACATAGAATACCTCGATTTTAAGAGCATAGCAAGAATACCTAAGGTCAAGGAAAAGCAAAAGGTCGAGTATAAAAGATTTGCCTGCACTGTTGCACTGAAAAAAGACATCAAAAAGCTTCTTATTGTTCCCGCAGACAACAAGACAAAGCTCGACGGTATTCTTGAAAATACCGGAAACATTCTTTCGGACCTTAACTGCGGTACAGAGTTGATAGCTGCAAGAGACCTGTACACCTCTGCAGACGCTCTTATGGATTCACAGAATGCCGATGCTGTTGTTATTGTTGCAACATACGGTGTGACTTCGATGAAGCAGCTTGAATTTACAAAGAAAGAGATAGAAAAGACCGGCCGTGAAGTATTCGGTGTGGCTCTGGTTCTGTGCAAGCACTGATAATAATAGTTTCGCGATAAGCAGTCGGGCAAGCCCCGGCTGCTTTTTTATCCCTTATCATATTGCCTCTGTCTGAATAATATAATTATTAAGACGGAGGTGCATATAAAATGAAAAGAATACTGACTGTTTTGTTGATAATAGCGTTAGCGATGACGTATACCGCCTGCGGACAAGCCCGTGATAAAAGCTCGGACCTGTCAAGCTCTCCCGGCGGATTTCTTGTAAAGTCGTCTGCTGTTCCCGATGCGGACAAGCAGGCTTTGAACAGCGGTTTAACGCCTGCAAAGAATACTAACAGTGCATCGGCGCTCAATTATACCGATGTCAGAGCCGTATGGCTTTCGTATATCGACCTTGCCCCTATGCTTACGGGAAAAACACAGGATCAGTT
This sequence comes from uncultured Ruminococcus sp., assembly GCA_902786975.1. Classification (GTDB taxonomy): domain Bacteria; phylum Bacillota; class Clostridia; order Oscillospirales; family Ruminococcaceae; genus Hominimerdicola. The sequence continues at coordinate 44,878 of CADAES010000011.1, read as the reverse complement.
CACGGGGTGCTTTGAAGCGGCTTGTAAGAATATAAGCGAACTTGGGTGCAATACTGTTTATGTACACGTAAGACCGTTCGGCGATGCGCTTTACGATTCCGAACTTTATCCTTGTTCAAAATACATTTCAGGCTTTGCGGGAAGAAAGGGAACGTTTGACCCACTTGAAATAATGGTGAATACAGCCCATAAGTACAAGCTGTCTTTTCACGGCTGGATAAACCCTCTGCGCCTTGAAAGTGAGGACAGCTTTGCTTGCTTTGACACGCATTACGCTGTAAAGAAATGGTTTGACAGCTCCAACGGCTATGTTCGCCGTGTCTCGGGCGACAAACACCTTTGGCTTGACCCCGGGTACAGCGAGGTTAGAAAGCTGATAGCCGACGGCGCAGCGGAGATAGTCCGCAAATACGCTGTTGACGGTATACATTACGACGACTATTTCTATCCGACGACAGAGGAGGACTTTGACAAGGCTTGCTATACAGCTTCAAAAACAGACCGGCCGCTTTCACAGTGGAGACTTGATAACATCTCAAAAATGGTCAGGGAGATATACTGTGCGGTAAAATCGGTCAGAAACGACATTCAGGTCGGTGTTTCACCGCAAGGAAATATACAGAACAATTATCAGTATATGTACGCCGATGTTAAAAAGTGGGGCAGCGAACAGGGTTATGTAGACTATATGTGCCCCCAGATATACTTTGGCTATGATAATCCCGTCAAACCTTTCCTGAATACGCTCAACGAGTGGAAAAGTATCGTTACCTGTGATAAAGTGATTCTGACAGTCGGTCTTGCCGTGTACAAGATAAGCGGAAAAGAGCAGGAGTTCGTTTCAAACTGCGGTATAATCGCCAAACAGATATCCGATATTTATGCTTTGAAATGTTGTAAAGGATTTTCGCTTTACGCTTATAACAATATTTTTGCCGAAAATGAGCGTGCAAGAAAAGAGCTTTACAGCATAAAGGCGTATTTATCTAAGAAATAATAGCGGGTCAAATGTTAATTTTTTGTTACAATGCAAGCAAATAAATCAGAAAGCTATTGTATTATTCTTCGATATACGCTATAATAAATTTTATGGATTTAAAGCAATAACAGATCGGAGGAATACGATATGTTTAAAATAGTGAGAAAAAAACAGCTGAACGACCAGGTCGTGCTTTTTGAGATAGAGGCTCCTTTTATCGCAAAAAAAGCTCAGGCAGGGCAGTTCATTATTTTCAGACTTGATGAACATGGTGAGAGGGTACCCTTGACTATTTCCGACTTTGACAGGGAAAAGGGCACTATAACTATTGTTTTTCAGACTGTCGGCGCAAGTACGATAGCTCTTGGCAGGCTTGACGAGGGAGACTGTATCTCCGACGTAGCCGGTCCGCTCGGTGTTGCCACGGAATATGACAGCAATATCAAAAGAGTTGCGGTGATCGGCGGAGGTGTTGGCTGTGCGATAGCTTATCCGCAGGCTAAAAAGCTTAGCTCTATGGGCGTTCAGGTCGACCTTATCGCAGGCTTCAGAAGCAAGGATATCGTTATACTTGAGGACGAGATGAGAGCAGTTTCAAAAGATCTTTATGTATGTACTGACGACGGCTCTTACGGAACAAAAGGCTTTGTTACCGACAAACTCAAGGAGCTTATCGAATCGGGCATTAAGTACGATGAAGTCGTAGCTATCGGACCCGTAATTATGATGAAATTTGTGTCTAAGCTTACCGAACCCTACGGCATAAAAACTATCGTTTCGCTCAATCCTATTATGATCGACGGAACGGGTATGTGCGGTGGATGCCGTGTTACCGTTGACGGTAAGATAAGATACGCCTGCGTGGACGGACCCGATTTTGACGGCCATAAGGTCGATTTTGACGAACTGATGAAAAGAAACAATGCTTATAAAACGATCGAAACTGAGCATTTGTGCAGATTAACGGGAGGAAAGAGAAATGGCTGATATGACTTTGACAAAGACTCCCATTGCAGAGCAGCCCCCCGAGGAGCGTATCTGCAATTTCAAAGAGGTCTCACTTGGATATACGGCCGAGGAAGCGATGAAAGAGGCTGGAAGATGTCTTAACTGCAAGAATAAGCCCTGTACAACGGGCTGCCCTGTAAACGTAAGGATACCTGAGTTTATCGCTAAGGTCGCAGCAGGGGAGTTTGAAGAGGCTTACGATATTATAAAAAGCACTAATGCTTTGCCCGCTGTTTGCGGAAGAGTCTGCCCGCAGGAGAACCAGTGCGAGGGCAAGTGTGTGCGTGGCATCAAGGGCGAGCCCGTCGGCATAGGCAGACTTGAAAGATTCTGCGCTGACTATATGATGAATAAGACCAGGCAGGCTGTAAAGCCGACACCTAACGGACATAAGGTAGCCGTCGTTGGTGCTGGTCCTTCGAGCCTTACCGTCGCAGGCGACCTTGCAAAGCTTGGCTATGAGGTCACAGTCTACGAGGCGTTCCATACCGCAGGCGGTGTGCTTATGTACGGTATACCGGAATTCAGACTGCCCAAGGAAATTGTCCGTAAGGAGATAAAGTCGCTTGAGGATATGGGCGTAAAGATAATGACTAATATGGTCATCGGCAAGGTGCTTTCGGTGGACGAGCTTATAGAAATGGGCAACGAGGCTGTTTTTATCGGCACAGGCGCAGGTCTCCCGAGATTTATGGGCATAGAGGGCGAGAGCCTTATCGGTGTTTATTCAGCTAATGAATACCTTACAAGGATAAACCTTATGAAAGCCTATAAGGATGGCTATCAGACGCCTATCCTTTCTTCTCACAGCGTTGCGGTCGTCGGCGGCGGAAACGTTGCTATGGACTCGGCGAGATGTGCAAAGCGAATGGGCGCTGAAAAGGTATATATCATTTACAGACGTTCTATGGACGAGCTTCCCGCAAGAAAAGAGGAGGTCCACCACGCTGTCGAGGAGGGCATAGAGTTTATGGTCCTCAATAATCCCGTTAAGATATACGGTGATGAAAACGACCGTGTAAAGAGCATCGAACTTCTTAGCATGAAGCTTGGTGAGCCGGACGAAAGCGGCAGAAGAAGCCCGGTAGCTGTAGAAGGCTCGGAGCATACTCTGGATATAGATACCGTTATAATGGCGTTGGGAACTTCACCGAACCCGCTTATCAAAAGTACTACTCCGGGACTTGAAACGAACAAGCGTGGTTGTCTTATAGTCGATGAAGCCAATGCTACCACAAAGCAAGGCGTTTATGCCGGCGGTGATGCTGTTACTGGTGCGGCAACCGTAATTCTTGCTATGGGTGCCGGCAAAAAGGCGGCTGCCGAGATCGACAAATATATTAAGAACAGGTCTGCCGAGCAAAATTTATAATTTAGCTATTGATTTTTCTGATTTTTTCTGTTATAATATTTAATAGTTTTGATTTGGAGGTAAAATGATTATGTTTAGTGTACTGGCAGAGGCAAACGGTGCATCGACAGGTTCCTTGCTGATGACCTTTATCCCGCTCGTTCTTATCTTTGTTTTCTTCTATTTCCTTATTCTCAGACCGCAGAAAAAGCAGGAAAAGCAGGATCAGGCAATGAGAGATAACCTTGAGGTCGGCGACGAGGTAGTAACAAACGGCGGTATCGTCGGTATCGTATTTTCTATCAAAGAGGATACTGTTGTTATCGAAACAGGCGGCGACAGAAGCAAGATCCGTGTAAAGAAGTGGGCTATCGCTAAGAATGAGACCACTCACGAGGACGATTCCAAGTGATTTAACAGCAAATGAAAGCTTTATCCCCCACCCAAGAGGCGGGGGATATTTTTGTATCTTTGATGAATACTCTGTAATTAATTCGGTACTTGCATCTGCAGGTATCTTTTTTGCCCATTTTCAGTGGGGGCTTTTTCTTTGCATAATCTTTCGCTATGCTGAATAAGAATAATGTGATAAGGGGAGATTCTCTTACTTTACATTCAACGATCTGCTTTGCGGGGGATATGGCTATGAGAAATCTGAAAACTCTGAAAAACACAAGAGCTTCTTTTATGACAACAGCGGCAGGCTCAGCTTTCGTTTCGTGCGCAGTTGTGATAGGCGTTATCTCGCTGCTCGGATTTATCGTCGCTAAAATCGATGCGACCGACGTTATCCTTTCCGCAATGTCGACCTTTGCTTTGTGTATTGGCGCATTTTCCGGCGGATATATCAGCGGAAGACGCAGAAGAAGGAACGGGCTTGTACTCGGTATTCTGTGTGGTGTTTTTATCTTTGCGGTCATAATAATCGCAAGCCATATCTTTTCAAAAGCTGCCGAAAGCTTCTCAATGCCTGTAAAGCTTATCCTTACGCTTGTTTTTGCCGGTATCGGCGGAGTTATAGGTGTAAACTCAAAGATAGGCAGATGAGGATTGAATATTTATCTTTAGTTCATAAAAACTTAATAAATGAGACTTGTATCTATGGTATAATTATAAAAATATTTATTGGAGGCGTTCAATATGAAGCATATTAAGACTATAAACAAGGCTAACCTCAAGAAAACTGCTGCCAAGGGCGGTTGCGGCAAGTGCCAGGCTTCCTGTCAGTCAGCTTGCAAGACCTCTTGTACAGTTGCTAACCAGAAGTGCGAGAGAGAAGCTTAATAATCAAGGCTACTAAAAAAAGGGGCATTTTTTATGTCCCTTTAATTTTTGTTATCCAAAAACGATCTGAGCCCGATATCTTGGGCTTAAAACGGAGGAAGTAAAATGATACACAAATATAAGCTTGAAGGATACAATATCCTGCTTGATGTAAACAGCGGCGGCGTGCATATCATCGACGACCTTACTTACGATATGCTGGACAATATTAGTCCCCCTCTTGAGGAGAAATGCCCCGAGGATATAGTCAATAAGCTTTCCAAGGTCTATGACAGGGACGAGATATATGAGTGCTACGATGAGATAGTTTCTCTTTACAACGACAAGATACTGTTTTCGAAGGACGATTACGAAAAGTTCGCTCTTACATCTGTCGCATCTCCCATTAAGGCTATGTGCCTGCACGTTGCCCACGACTGTAATCTCAGATGCAAATACTGCTTTGCTTCAACGGGCGATTATAAAGAGGGAAGAATGCTGATGAGCCTTGAAACAGGCAAGAAAGCACTTGATTTCCTCATCGAAAAGTCGGGCGACAGGAAGTTCCTCGAGGTCGATTTCTTCGGCGGCGAGCCTACCGTTAATTTTGATGTCGTAAAACAGCTGGTCGAGTACGGACGTTCAAGAGAAGCTGAGGCTAACAAGAAATTCAGATTTACAATAACGACAAACGGTATACTCCTTACCGATGATATGATAGATTTCATCAACAAGGAAATGAACAACGTCGTGCTGTCCATTGACGGAAGAAAAGATGTCAACGACAGGCTTAGAGTCCGTGCCGACGGCTCGGGAAGCTACGATAAGATAGTCCCCAATTTCAAAAAGCTTGTTGAAAAGAGAGGCAGCGACAAAGACTGGTATGTAAGAGGTACATATACTAAGTACAATCTCGATTTTTCCAACGATGTTATGCATCTTTACGACCTCGGATTTGACCAGATATCTGTCGAGCCTGTAATGGCTGACCCGTCAATGCCGTATGCTATTACCAAGTCTGACCTTCCAAGGATATTCGACGAGTATGAGGAGCTTTCAAGAAAGATACGCAAAATAAGGAGCGAGGGCAAATTTATAAACTTTTTCCACTTTATGCTCGACCTTGACCAGGGTCCTTGTGCTATCAAGCGCCTCAGAGGCTGCGGCTGCGGAAATGAGTATGTCGCTGTTGCGCCAAACGGTGATATCTATCCCTGCCACCAGTTCGTGGGTATTGAGGATTACAAGCTTGGAAGCCTCAATGACGGCTCTTTCAATGAGGAGCTTAAAAAGACCTTTGCTAGCGCACACGTTTACTCTAAGCCCGAGTGCAAAAAATGCTGGGCAAAGTTCTATTGCAGCGGCGGATGTAACGCAAACAACTATATCTATGCAGGCGATATCCACAATGCATATAAACTCAGCTGTGAGATACAGAAAAAGAGGCTTGAGTGTGCTATCTTTATGAAAGCGCTCACAATGCTCGATACCGCAGAATAGTATGAACGGACTGCTGTTTTTTTTGACAGTGGTCCGTTTTTTATTTGTCGAAACGGTTGACATTGTTTGTAAAATGGTTTATAATAACAACTGTAATACTATTTGCCTGTTTATAGGCATTAATTGCAGGAGTGATTAATATGAAAAGATTTCTGGCTTTGGCTGTTGCATTTTCTCTGGTGTTCGGCTCGACTGCCGTTCTCCCCGAAAATGTCGGCTTGGCTCAACAGGTTTCGGTATCAGTAAGCGCTAAAACATCTGGAGATTATTCCTATGCTGTACAAGCTGACGGAAGCGTAGCCATAACAGGCTATAAAGGCAGCTCCGACACAGTAAGGATACCGTCGTCCATTGCGGGCAAAAAGGTAACAGCTGTCGATAAAAACGCATTTTATAATAACCAAAAAGTCAAGAAGGTAGTTATCGCACAGGGCGTTAAAAGCATCGGTGCTTTTGCATTTTACGGGTGCACTTCGCTCACTTCGGTAACAATTCCAAGCAGCGTTAAAACCATAGGCGACAGCGCATTTATGGGCTGTAATTCACTTTCGGCATTAAAACTGCCATCAGGTTTGACATCTATCGGAAACAGCGCTTTCAGAAGCTGTAAAGCCCTCAAAGCAGTAACTTTGCCAAGTAAGCTTTCAAAAGCCGGAGATAACGCATTTTTTGGCTGTTCGAGGATCGTATCGGTGAAGATCCCTTCTTCGCTGAAAGCTATCCCCGATTCGATGTTTGCTTACTGCATATCGCTTAAAAGCGCAGTCATCTCAAGCGGTGTCAAGACTATCGGTAACAGCGCATTTGCATACTGCAATACCCTGAAAACAATTTCTATCGCCAAAAGCGTCAAAACTATCGGAGACAGCGCTTTTGAAAACTGCAAGTCGCTTTCAGCCGTAACTATCCCCTCGGGTGTTACAGCTATCGGAAGCAGCGCATTCTGGGATTGTTCGGCTTTGTCAAGCGTCAGCCTGCCTTCTTCGGTAAAAAAGGTCGGCATGCTTGCATTCAGCAACACAAAATGGCTCACTCTGCTTCGTGAGAAGAACCCCGTTGTCGTTGTAAACGGACTCCTTCTTGATGCGAAGCTGAACACAAAGCAGAATTTTGTCATTCCGTCAAATGTAAAGATCATTTGTGACGGTGCGCTTTCCGGCTGTGACAGTGTCGTCGCACTCACCGTTCCAAAGAACGTCAAGTCTATCGGCGAGTATGCATTCTATAATTGCAACAGACTTCAAAAGGTCAGACTTGCTCAGGGTCTGACATCTATAAATAAATATGCATTCTATAACTGCGATAACCTTGCGTCCGTTTATATTCCCGATTCGGTAAAATCGCTCGGAACTGCGGCATTTGCCTATTGCAGGAGCCTTACGGGTGCTAATACCGGTAAAAATGTTACAAAGATAGCTGATTCTTTGTTTGAGGGCTGTCCCGGCTTAACAGCTGTTACCCTCAGTGAAAAAGTCAAAAATATCGGTAACAGCGCATTTGAAAATTGCTCATCGCTGCAGAGTATAAAAGTTCCTGAGGGACTTGTTGTCTTTGGAAACAGGAGCTTCTGTGGCTGTTCTTCACTTGACAGGATATATATCCCGAAAAGTGTCACTACGGTCGGCAGCTTTGCATTTGCAGACTGCAAGGGTATCACATCGGTCACTGTTCCCGATACGGTAGGTTTCATCGGATACAGAGCATTCGGCTATTTTAATAACGAGACTTACAAAGTAAAGAACTTTACTGTAGTGTGCTCAGATAAATGTGTTGGTCGTGATTACGCCGCAATGAACGGATTTAAAACCGCTTTGCTGCCTAAATCTAAGCGAATTTCAGGCGCTGACAGATTCGATACTGCTGTCGAGCTTTCAAAGAAAAGCTTTCCGGACGGCGCAGAAACTGTTATTGTTGCATCCGGTACAGAGCACGCAGACGCACTTGCAGGTGTTCCGCTTGCAGCAGCATACAATGCACCGATTCTGCTTTGCACAAAGAACAATATCACAGACGGTACATTGAATGAGATAAAAAGGCTCAAAGCGTCAAATGTCATCATTCTCGGCGGTTCGAACGCAGTCAGCAACGATGTTTCCGACAAGATAAAGACTACTGCCGGAAATGTTACCAGAATACAGGGCAAATCAAGGTTTGAAACATCTGTTAACGTTGCTGAAGCCCTTGCGAAAAAGGGTACCTCTGACAGCATATTCTTCGTTTATTTCAACGGCTATGCTGATGCACTTTCTGCAAGCAGCGTAGCAGCTGTAAAGAATGCGCCTGTTATCTATGTCACGTCAAAGGGCGAGCTTGATAAATATACCGCAGATTATCTCAAAAAGAACAAAAAAAGCTTCAAGAATGCTTATCTTATCGGCGGAAAGAATGCTATCTCCGATCAGATGAAAAAAGAGATAGAAGGCTGTCTTGGCAGAAAAACAACAAGGATATCCGGCTCTGACAGATATGATACCTGTATCTCAGTCAATACGAAATTTGCTTCCGTTCTCAACGGCAGCAGCCTTTGTGTAGCAACCGGAAAGAATTTTCCCGACGCTCTTGCCGGCGGCGTATTTGCAGCACTGAAAAAAGCTCCTTTGCTTCTTGCTGATAACAGCCTGAGCCCGGATCAGCAGGAATATCTGAAAACCAAGAATGCAAGCGAGATATACTCCTTTGGCGGTGTAAAAGCCGTTGCGAACGAGATGCTTTTCTTTACCGCTCATTATTCTGCTTTGTGATCTTCTATTACATACCATAACTTAAAAAGCCCGAGATCAGTCTCGGGCTTTTTTGTGTCTGATCGTATATTGCATCAATACAGACAGTTTACATATTTGGCGCTGAACAGTCTGAACGGGTCAAGCTTAGATTTTACAACGCTGTCAGCGATGTATTCCAGATAATCGTTCGCCTTGTCAGCTTCTTCTTTGGTGATAATGTGGTTAGCCATAAGTGCTTCTTCAGCTATCTCAAAGATGTACTCAAGCTGCTGAGTGATCTTGATATCCTTTTGTAAAAGCTTTTCATCAAGCTCATGCAGAAGCTGCATATCAGTCACGTTAACACTGCATTTTATCTCAAGCAGTCTGATGTATCTGAGAGTGCATTTGAGAATGTATTTTACTCTGTCTTCGGCTTTTCCGTTTCTGCACTTGTCCTGCATAGTCCGTAAAGTCAATATCCTTCGCAGCACCATTACAATAATGAATAATGCGGATATTATTAGAGTGAATACGATCAGCTTGAACGTTGAAGACTTTTCCGCTTCGACAGGCGGTGCTTTACTGCTATCCGGCTTCAAAGAGGTGTCGTTGCCCGGACCTGAATTCCTGCCGCCCGAATTGTTGCCGTTGCTTGCGCTGTTCGGGTCACCTCTGCCGGACTGGTCTTCCGAGCTTGGGTCAGTCTGCGATGAGCTTTCGTCGGAGGATGAGGTGCCTGACGGTGAGCTGCTTTCGGGCGTCTGAGTTGCAGTAGTTATCTGAGGCTCTGACGATTCTGAGCTGCTCTCTGACGAGCTGTCCGGAACAGACGATGACATATCCGGCTCGCTGCTGCTGTCGTCGTTATGCTTGTAAGGGTCCTTTTCTTCTTCGGTCATGTTCGGATTATCTCCGTCATAGCCGGGCGTAAACTCGGCGTGCGTCCAGCCGAAATCGTCGATATACACCTCTGTCCAGGCGTGAGCACATTTGTCTGTTACCTCGATAGTGCTTATCGAAGCGTCTTTGTCGGACTGTGTCGGAACGACTACGTAGCCTTCGACGAACCTTGCTTTGAAGCCGAACCGTCTGAGAAGCTGTACTCCTGCAGATGCGAAGTATGAACAATAGCCCTGCTTCTGCTTTGAAAGGAAATAATCCACAAAATCCTCACCCGACGGCGTTTTTCCCGGCTCGAGTGTGTATTTGAAATTGTCTGAGAAATAGCGCTTTATAGCGTAGTAAACACTGCTGAAGCTCCTGTCGCCGCTTGCAAGGTACTTTTTGCATATCTCGTTATAGGCGTTTTCAAGCCCGGGGGACCTTGCGACTTTGGTATAATTGCGTGTGATAAAGCTTTCGTAAGACTCGGTGGCTTCCTTTGGAATGGAGCTGTTGACCGAGTAATAGGTGCTCTTATCTGCTATTATATTTCTTATCCTTAAAAATGATTCATCATCAGGTCTTCTGTAATTGATCTTGTAGTTGTTAGTGCCGAGCTTTACATACGATTCAAAGTACGGACGCATCTTGTATTTGTTTTTCTGGTCGCTGTCGGAAAAATATGAACCGTAGGGCGCATAAACGTATTTTTTGCTCGCTCCCTTTACCTCGACAGATATCTGTTCTTCCTTGGTGTAATCCTTTATACCGCCGTTGAGTTCAAGGAAATTGGTAAGATCGGTGAGCCTAAAATACTCCGAGTCCTGAACTGCGATGCCCAGGTCGGAAAACTTCTGTGCAAATGCTTCGCTGTCCTCGTAATCTATCGGATCCCAGCAGTTATCCTTGTAATCGCCCGCAACGTAGCCTCTGAGATAAAGCGTTTCTTTCAGCGGCGTTGTGTATACCACAAGTGCGGTTGTGCCGTTGAAGCTGATACCGTCTGTGTTTCCGAGCTTTCCGCCGTTCGTTCCTCCGACAGCCTTTGTGCCGAAGAAATCAAATCCGCCGTCGTAGTCTGCAAACAGACCGCCGAGATCTTCAAGTGAAAAATTGTTCAATGTGTTTGTCAGTTTTCTTCTGTAGCTGTCAACCTTTTCCGACCTTTCATGACCGAACAGGTTGGAAAGTGCTATGACGATAAGAAATACCGCTGCACAAAGAATCACTATAAATCTGAAAATTACGAAGAATATCTTTGATTTGTCAATGCTTGAGGTCAGATAATATGTGTGCTTTTTTTCATGCACAGCGAATGTGTTGTTTCGCCCCGCACGGTTTGTCCGCTGATTTATCGAGTGGAGCGCTATCATCAGCACCCAGCTGATAACAAGTATCACAACCGATTTTAAAGGCGGTGCCCAGCCGTGATAAAACCCGAGCTCAAACAGCGGGAATGTCGCTATGAACAAAAGAGGGAAGTCTATCCTGTAGACTGTTGCGATAGTAACAACGATAGTAATAACTACCGAAAGGAACTGCAGGAAGAACGATGACAGCGAAACATAGGTGTAGGTGCTTATGCCGCTCAGACTGCTTCCGAGTATACCGCTTGGCTGTTTGGCGTGTTCCAGATAAAAATAAACCGTGCATAGGAACCCGTCTATTATCTTTTGATAATTGATAACAAAGTAAGTAAGAAATATGGTCAGAAATACTATGCCGATAGTTTTTATAGCTGAGTTCTTGTTCCTTATGACACACAGCAATACCACAGGCAGAACACAGCTGAGAAGCAGTGAGTTGTATTCCGGGCTTTTGAGTATGAAGCTTGCGAACATACACATCACGGCAAAGCTTGTAAAGAAAGCGAACAGCCCTCTTGCTATACCGAAATATATAGTATCGTGGTGCTTTGAATAGCCCATTGCAATATCGTTGCCGAAGCAGACTCCATTGCTGCTGATAAAGCCGTTGTCAAGCAAGGCTTTCTTTTTTTTCTTCATCGTAAATCAATTCTCCGCGTTTTTTTGTTACTGTCAGAATACGATATCCGAGAAAGCGTCTCCGATATGGTCCTTGCGAATGTATAGGATATCTACATTGTCCTGCGTGATGATCTCGCTTTCAGCGTTCTCGTCCTTATCAGAACGTGAAAATGCGAAAAGGTATCTTGCTGCATACCCCGAACCTGTGACAGCTTCAATAGTCTTTTCGTCAAGCTTCTTTGAAAAGATAATGAGGTGTCCGCAGCAAAGCTGTTCGCTGTCCATAGTGAACGGGAAAACAGCTTCCTCGCTGTCCGAATAAGTCTTTGACTTTATGAGCAGTTCGGCACATTCGTAATGCTCGCTTTCGTCCTTGACATTTATGCTTGTAACGGTGTTTGTCTTTTTGTCGGCCCAAAGGACCGTGTGGGCTATGCCCCTGTCCGTCAGCATCATCGAAACAGACAGAGCGCCCTCGATAACTGCGTCGTAATCCTTCGCTTTTTCTGTATTCAGGTTGACAAATATGTGTACTGCGTAGGACATCGAGAGGGAATAGTCCTTGACCATGACTTGGTCCTGCTTTGCGGTGAGCTTCCAGTGTATCCTGTTCGGCTTATCGCCTTCGATGTATTCGTGGATACCGAAAACCTGTGAAGGGTCATCGCCCTTCTTGTCGGGAGAAAACTCATCCGAGTCTATGCCGATGCCGCTGTAATCAGCGACGGAGTTTTCCATGTGACTGTACTGCGGGTAAACGAACAGCGTCGTTTCTTTCAGACAATTCTCGTAGCCCTTGCCTCTCACTTTAAACTTGAACAGCCTGAGAATGTCGTAAACACGGCATTTTTTTATTATAAGATCTATCTCTCCGAGGTGAAGCGAAGCTATGTTCATTCTCAGCGTCTGAGTTTCCTTTGAAAGCAGAGGAAGATTTATCTTTGCAAAGTTCTTTTTCTTGTCGTTTTCAAATGCGCTGTGATGCTCAATGAATATTTCGAGATTCGGTACGGGAAATACAGTCGGGTTCACGACCTCTATCTGCACCGGAACGACAGAGCGTCCGACAGTCTTGTGAGCCGGCAGAAGAAAACGAACCTTTATCCTGCGTGAGATGTAGATGTTGAGTATGAACAGCACTACCGGCATTATCAGAAGAAATAGCATCAGATAGAATGAAAAATCCGGAACGTACATTATATAGAAGAATACTGAGATAACAAGAAGAATCAGGTAGACAATTAACATTATGCGTCCTTCCTTATTTGTTGATCCTCGGCACCTGAACAGAAGCTATGACGTTCTGAATGACCTGCTGCTGTGAAATGCCGTTTATCTTAGCTTTGGAGTCAAAAACGAGCCTGTGTCTGACAACGTCCTCAAAGCAATAGAGTACATCGTCAGGGATAACGTAATCTCTGCCTTTGAGCAGTGCAGTCGCCTTGCATATCTTCAGCAAAGCAATAGAGCCTCTCGGTGAAAGACCGAGCTTTATGTAGGAGTTGTTCCTTGTAGCATTTGCAAGCGAGGCGATGTACGACAGGATACCGTCGGAAACGAAAATATCCTCAACCGTCTTTTTTGCGTGTATTATCTCATCAATGGTCGCAACGCCCTGAACTCTGTCGGTGGAGATGTTCGTGTTTTTCGACCTGAGCATGTTTATCTCGTTGTCAAAGGACGGATAACCCATAGTAAGGCGCACAAGAAATCTGTCGAGCTGTGATTCGGGGAGCATCTGTGTACCGATAGAGCCCATCGGATTTTGTGTGGCAATAACTATGTACGGGTCGGGGACTTTGTGCGTCACGCCGTCAACAGTCACCTTGCCCTCCTCCATTACCTCCAGCAGAGCAGACTGTGTCTTTGACGATGTTCTGTTTATCTCGTCGGCAAGAAAGAGATTTGTCATAGCTGCACCCGGCTTGTAGCGAAATTCGTGCGTATCCTTGTCAAGCACCGAAAAACCGGTAACGTCGGACGGCAGAACATCCGGAGTGAACTGCATTCTTTTATAATCGAGCGAAAGAGCCTTAGAAAGAGCGATAGCAAGAGTGGTCTTGCCTACGCCGGGGATATCCTCGATAAGTACATGACCGCCCGAGAGTATGCATAGCAGGACTTTGACGATTATCTCGTCCTTTCCTATAATAACTCTTCTTACCTGGTTGATGACATTCTGCGAAAATGCAAGAACTTGCTTCTGATCTTCATTCAAATTATAAGACATCTTTGATTCTCCTCACAGTATATATTTAATTTATTATATCATATAATCATTTGCTTTGCAACTATTGTTTTATAAAACGCAGATATTTTTTTGCGCATAATCAGCACCCGACAATCATAGTATCTAACAGGACAAGTAAACGAGAGGTCAAACCAATGAAACAGATAAGTAAACTAAGCTGTGTTTTGTCATATCTTCCGTCGAGGATAAGGGGAGCTGTGCTGTCGATGTCGGGCTATGAGCAGAGCAATTTGCAGGAAATAAGGCTTCGTCTCGGCAGAAAGCTGACAGTAACGCTCGGTTCAAAGGAGTACTTCCTTTCAAGAAGCGGCAAGCTTTCCGAAAGCCATCAGGACAGCCTCGATATAACTTCGGACGATATAAACTACGTTTTCAAGCTTGCCGTGAGAGAATCTGTCCATAGCTTCCGTCGTGAGATAGCAAAAGGCTATGTAACGGTAAACGGGGGCTGCAGGATAGGCTTTTGCGGAACAGCTGTCAGCGACACTCCCGACAGTACGGGGATATATAATGTCAAGGATATATCTTCGGTAAATATCCGTATCGCAAGGGAGATAATAGGCTGCAGCGAGGAATTGTACGAAAAAGCTTTTGCTGACGGTATCTGCGGGCTTCTTGTCGCAGGACCGCCTTCAAGCGGAAAGACGACAGTACTTCGTGACCTTGCGAGACGTCTGGGCAGCATCTCAAGTGTAAGCCTGATAGATGAGCGCTGCGAGATAGCCTCTGTCTGCGGCGGCGTCCCGCAGAACGATGTCGGCGTAAAGACTGATGTTTTCAGTTCCTACGACAGGTATGACGGACTTGTAACAGCCGTCAGGGTAATGTCACCGAAGATAATAGTCTGCGATGAGATAGGCAGCAGGGAAGACGGTAAAGCGCTTGTATATGCGGTAAACAGCGGAGTGAAGCTGATAGCGTCCTGTCATTGTTCAAGTATCAGCGAAGCTAAAAGCAAGCCTTTGATAAAAAAGCTTCTGAAGCTCGGTGCTTTTGACCGTATCGCTCTGCTCGGTGTTGCCGCAAAATGCGGTAGACTCGTTGATTTAGCTAAGATCTGACGAGGGTTGAATATGATAAAGCTGATAGGCTGTATTATGGTGGTCGCAGCTGGTGCGTTCGGCGGAAACTCGATAGCCTGCTCTTTCAAACGCAGACTTGACACGCAGGCGCTCATTCTGAAAATGTATCGCCGAACCGAGATAATACTTGAATACTCTCTTTTCACTTTTTCCGAGATAGTTCAAAGTCTGAAGGACTGCGGTGAGTTCAGCGAGCTTGGGTTTCTTGATGTTGACTGTTCACGTACCGATATAAGACAGGCTGTGCTTGACGGCATAAAGTGCTGGAATGAGCCGGACAGCGGTTCAAAGCAGATATTGCTGTCTTTTTTCAGAGACCTCGGAACAACAGACCTCAGCGGTCAGCTCTCTTTCGTAAAACTGGCTCAGGCACAGCAAAGTGAGATAGTCAGCACCGAAAAACAGCGCTTGCGGGAGCGGATCAAGCTTTCACGGACTTTTGGCGTGCTTGGCGGAGCATTTGCTGCAATAATGCTTATCTGAAGGAATGAACCGAATGGATATTGATCTTATCTTTAAAATAGCTGCTATCGGCATTATTGTTGCTGTGCTCAACCAGCTTCTGAAAAGAGCCGAAAGAGACGAGCAGGCGATGATGACGACCCTAGCGGGGCTGATAGTCGTTTTGTTTATGATAGTCGATAAGATCGGTGACCTTTTTGATACTATCAAGAGGGTGTTCGGGCTTAGCTGATGAGTATTATCGGTATCTGCGGCTTCTGCATAGCTTCCGTTATAGCCTGTAAAGCGATAGAGAACGACAGCAGACAGATAAAGCTTATTCTTACACTGACGGTCAGCGTTATAATTCTCGTGTTCTCCGTCAGCTTTGTATCACAGATCGTTTCCGCTGTAAGTTCGCTTTTTGAATCGGCAAAAATAGATAATATGTATATCAAGATCATATTCAAAAGCCTCGGCGTGACATATATTGCTCAGTTCGCAGCCGATTATTGCAAAGACTGCGGCGAGAATGCCATCTCGTCCCAGATAATACTTGCAGGCAAGATATCTGTGCTTGTGATATCTCTGCCGCTGTTCAAGGCGTTTATCGAGATAATCAAAGGTCTTGTCGTATAGTATTTGCAGATCTTTCCCGGATTTTCGGTGAACACGATATGAGATTTTGACAAACGGTCGTTCAAAAATGACAGGGCAAAGTCCCTTAGCGAAGAAGGAGCAAAATGAAAAGAGCCGCAGCTTTGATCCTTATAATAATTTCAGTTATCCTTACAGCTCCGCTGATATCCGCCGAAAGCAGCCGAGATGCACCCGATGTAAATACGATTATCAAGCACATCCAGCAAAAGCTTGATTCAAGCACGCAAAAGGATATAAGGAACGCACTTTCGTCAAAAGATATAAATGTAGGCAAGCCCGACAGCCTTAGCAAAATAAAACCAAAGGGAATTATAGAATCTGCACTTTCTATATTTACAGACGCAATAAGGTCGCCGTTGGTCACGCTTGGAAAAATAATTGCTGTTGCACTTGTTTGTATAGTTATCAAGTCGGTCAGTACACCGAACGATGCTATGTCCTCGACTGTCGAGCTTTTGTGTCTTATCTGTACCGTTGTCCTTCTGACTGACACGCTGACGCAGAGCTTTAAATCGGTCAGAGATTCAATGGAAAGCATAAACAAGTATCTGCTCGCTTACCTGCCTGTATTCTCGGGGATAACGCTTGCGGGCGGGAATGTTATCGGCTCTAACGGATATATGGGTATCATGCTTTTCGTTTGTGAGGTTATGGGCGTTGTTGCTTCCAAGATACTGATGCCATTTTTGAGCATACTCCTCGCATTGACGCTTGTTTCCTGTATAAATCCACGCCTTAGCTTTTCGGACGTCGCAGCCGGCGTCAAAAAAGCCGTAACAGTCGGACTTGGGCTGATAATGACTGTGTTTACGGGGCTTATGACTATACAGGGTCTGGCGGGTGCTTCAGCTGATAACGTTTCTTCAAAAGCTATAAGATTTGCAGCCTCTAGCTTTATCCCAATAATAGGTACATCGGTGTCCGAAGCCTATTCGACTGTCAAGGGCAGCCTCGGAGTTATAAGAACGACCGTCGGAAGCATAGGCATAATTGTTTTGCTGCTCATCATTGCCCGACCGATCCTCTCGGTCGTAGCAGTAAAGCTTATGATATTTCTCGCAAAATGCATCAATGATATTTTCGGACAGTCCCGTACTTCACAGCTTCTGAAAAGCGTGAACTCGGTGTTGTCTATCGCTATGAGCATACTGATAGCTTATGCGGTCATCTTTACAGTCGCAACCTCAATTATGATGATGACAGCATACAATCTCGGAGGGTAAATGGAAACGATAAGTAAAGTAATATATTCAGCCTGCGTGATAGGTGTTGTCAGTACATTCATCGAGATAGCCTCTCCGCAGGGCAGCGTGAAGAAACAGCTTGACCTTATTGTCGGAATTGTGCTCGTACTCGTTGTGATAACACCTTTTATGAACAAGGAGTTCAAAATAAGACTCTCTGATTATACATACGTTCAGGACAGCAAAATTTATGGTGAACTCAACGAATTCAGCACTCAAACCGTTCTGAACGAAGCTCGCAGCAAGGTCTCGGACTATTTCAGACAAAAGTTTAACGAGGACGGGATAAAATACGACGACATTATCATAAAGCTCGAACTGAATGAATATAATCAGATAGAAATCAAGAGAGTAACCGTAAAAGCGCAGTCCGGAAACGAAAAGAGGATTACACAGCTCGTTAAGAAAGAATTGCCGCAGACCGAGGTGACAGTAACGGCAGGTGATAGCAGTTGAACTTCAAAGAAATCTCAAAGAGCTTTAAAAAGCTTTCTCAGTCTAAGAACAAGACAAGGCTCATCGTTCTGCTTGGTATCATAGGTATCGTTCTTATCGCAGTTTCGGATATAAAACCATCAAAAAAGAGCGATGTAAATACGTCGTCGGCTGATGCGGCTGTCTCGACTGACGATGCAAAGGCATACAAGGAACAGGTCAGACTTGAACTTGAAAACATACTAAGCAAAATAGACGGAGTCGGCGACTGCGAGGTGATGCTCACTGTCGAAGGCACAGCGGAATATATCTATGCGGAAAACATACAAAAATCAAGCGATAACGATTCCAACGGCTCAAACGAACACTTTGAGAACGAGATAGTTACTGTTGACGAAAACGGCGGCAGACAGGCTCTTGTCAAAAAGATAATAAAGCCTAAGATAAGCGGTGTCGTCGTAGTCTGCGGGGGAGGTGGAGACATTACTTTAAAAGAACGTGTTATCAAGGCTGTTTCGGCAGCTTTGGATATATCCTACGCAAGGATATGTGTCGAAGGAAAATCTAAGCAAGAGAGGTAATTTTAATGAGAAAACCATCATTTATTATCGGTAAAAGACAGATACTGCTCGCCGGAATGACACTTGTGCTGGGGCTTGCGATCTATATCAACTACGCTTATTCTGCTTCCGGAAGTAAGATAAAGGCGACAGATGTAGTCAAGAACCAGTCGGTGAATTACGGCGAATCTCAGCTTGTCAGCAAGCAGACGACAGAGGAGAACGACGACTATTTCGCTAAGGCAAGAATAGACAGGACAACTTCCCGGGATAAAGCTGTCCAGACACTTAAATCAATAATCTCGGGCGGCGATTCGACAGAGGAGGAGAAAAAGACCGCTTCACAGCAGGCTCAGACAATGACAGGGCTTATGGAGACCGAATCCAAGATAGAAAGCCTTGTAAAAGCTGCCGGCTTCAAAGATTGTGTCGTTTATCTTGACGGAACAAGTGCAAATATCGTTGTAAAGACCGGTTCAAAGGACGGCCTGCTTGCAAGCGAAGCCGCAAAGATAAAGGATATCCTTCTTTCGGAGGTCTCAATGGCAAACGAGAATATCCGTATTTTCGATGTAGCTTGAATCCGGATAATCATTGTTTGATAACACCCCTTTTCAGCCTTTTAGCCGATATATGGCAGCGAATTTGCAAAAAATCTTGCATACATACAAAAAAATATGCAAAAACACTTGTAACTCTGCGCCAAATGTGCTATACTAATTATAAGTATAGATACTAAAGTCGGTTTGGCTTGTAAATTTCACAGACATCTTTGCTGTAAGGGGTGGATACATAATGAACAAGAAAAATGATACCGTTGAAAAAAGCCTGCATATCAGTCAGGACGTTATCGCACAGATCATCATAAACTGCATAAGCGAGATAGACGGGGTGTATTCTGTTGCACCTGTCATGAAAACGCCAAGACAGATATGGCTCAAGCAGGAAAATTTCGGGAACATAAGGATTGGACTTGTTGACGATGTTATCTCTGTAACTATCGGCATCATACTTGAAAGCGGCTCAAAGGCTGTTTCGACATCAGAGATGATTCAGGAAAAGATCAAAAGCTCGATACAGAATATGCTCGGGCTTATGGTCGCAAGAGTAAATATAAATGTGTGCGGCGTTCATACCGCTGCGGATAAAGCCTGACTTTTGCATTACTGCAAAGGTCGGCTTTATGCTGTTATTACAAGAATAAAGGAAGTGTTTATGTGTCGTCACCAAGAAGGAGCGTAAGAGAAGCGGCGTTTTTGCTTTCCTTTGAAAAGCTGTTCCGTGATGATCCTCTGGAAGAAATATTTGAAGCGGCTAAGGAGGTCGGCGATTTCGATTTTAACGAAGAATCCCGGACTCTTGTTAAGAACATATACGATAAAGCAGATGAGCTTGACGGTATTATTGCCGAGTTCAGCGACAAGCGTGCGGTGAACAGGATACCCAAGGTCAATCTTGCCGTGCTCAGACTTGCTATCTATGAATCGATGTACGATGACCGTGTTCCGGTGAACGTAGCTATCAGCGAGGCTGTTAGGCTTACGCAGACCTATGCACTGGGTTCGGATGTTTCGTTTGTAAACGGCGTTCTCGGTTCATTTTCAAAGAGCGAACACGTCAAAAACGTCATTGATAACGAAACTGAAAAATGAGCATTTATTTAGGTATAGATACCAGCAATTATACAACGTCGTGTGCGCTGTATGACAGCAAAAGCGGCAGCGTGAAGTCGCTGAAAAAACTTCTTCCCGTTAAAAGCGGTGAAAAAGGCATACGACAGTCCGATGCGGTCTTTCACCATACAAAGCAGCTTCCCGCTTTAATGGAGGAGCTGTTTGAAAGCGGCGAAAAAGTTGACGCTGTCAGTTGGTCGGCTGCCCCGAGAAATGTCGGCGGCTCATATATGCCTTGCTTTCTTGTGGGTGAGTGTGCTGCGCTGTCTGTCGCTTCGGCAGGTGGTATAAAAAGCTTTCGTACATATCACCAGACAGGGCATATCCTTGCAGCTCTATATTCTTGCAAAAGGCTTGATTTGCTGAAATCAAACAAGTCTTTTGTTGCTTTACATGTAAGCGGCGGTACGACAGATATGCTTCTTTGTACTCCAAGCACGGAGAATGTGCTGGATATTGAACAGATAGGCTGTACGCTCGACCTTAAAGCAGGTCAGGCTGTTGACAGAGTCGGAGTTATGCTCGGACTTGATTTTCCCTGTGGAGCCGAGCTTGAAAAGCTTGCTTTGCAAAGCAGCGCTGAAATGTCGGTAAAGCCTGTCGTAAAAGGGCTTGACTGCTGTCTTTCGGGTATCGAGAACAAGTGCGGTGAGATGCTTAAAAACGGTGTCTGCCCGCCCGATATCGCAAGATACTGCCTTGAATACATCGGAGCAACTATCTGTACAATGTGTACAAATGCTATTGAAAAATACGGCGAAATGCCGTTTTTGTTTGCGGGCGGCGTTATGTCCGATGTCATAATAAAAGATATGATCCAGTCCTGCGTAGGCGGTTATTTTGCTGCCCCCGACCTTTCGTGCGACAACGCTGTCGGTGTTGCACTTTTCGGTGCGCTGAAGGAGAATGCTGTCTGATGAGTTCTATTCTTTCTGTTTCACAACTGAATAAATATGTTGCGTTCAAGCTGAAGTCAGATATCAAGCTCAAAGGGCTTTGCGTCAAAGGCGAGATATCGAATTTCAGCATCAATTATAATTCGGGGCACGCCTATTTTACTGTAAAAGACGAGCTTAGTTCCGTCAAAGCTGTTATGTTTTCAACGAGCGTCGGCAGATTAAAGATCAAGCCTGAGGACGGTATGCTTGTCATCGTTACGGGTAATGTCGAGCTTTACGAAGCCGGCGGCGTCTTTCAGATAATCGCCACGGATATCACTCCGCTCGGAAACGGTCTTTTGCACGCACAGACCGAGCTTGTAAAGGAAAAGCTCAGAAAAAAAGGCGTGTTCGATGAATCAAACAAAAAGCTCATACCGATTTTCCCGAGAAGGATAGCTGTGATATCTTCAATGACAGGTGCAGCTTTGCAGGATATTTTGAATATAATCAGCCGAAGGTTCCCGATTTGCTCTGTTGATATCTACCACACTCAGGTACAGGGCGAGGGCGCTGCCGAGAGTATCAGAGATTCTCTGAGACTTGCCGATAAAGGCGGCTACGATACATTGATCCTTGCAAGAGGCGGCGGCTCTCTTGAAGACCTGATGCCGTTTAATTCCGAGATAGCGGCGGTTTCTGTTTTTGAATGTAAAACACCTGTTATCTCTGCTGTCGGTCACGAAACAGACACTACTCTTTGTGACTATGCTGCCGACCTGAGAGCGCCTACTCCCTCTGCGGCTGCCGAACTTGCTACTCCTGACAAGATTGAGCTTTTCTCTGCTGTCGATAAGCTCAGACTGTCACTTGACAACTCTGTTAATAAAAGACTTGAAAAATACGTCTCTTCACTTGACAGGATATCAGCACGGCTTACGCTTTGTTCGCCGCAGAACAGACTCGATAACAGTCTGCGTGATGTTGACGCTCTTTCAAAGCGTCTTGACTCTTTGATTTGTGATCATTTACGCAGTAAGGAGCATATGCTCGATAAAAATGCTGCCGCACTTAATGCTCTCAGCCCTTTCGGTATCCTTTCAAGAGGATATTCCATTGTTAGCAAGGACAAAAGCATTATAAGGTCTGCCGATGAGCTTAATGAAAACGATGTTATCACCGTTCGGTTTTCCGACAGCTCCGTTACGGCTGAAATAAGCAGTATCACTCGAAAGGAAGAAAACATATGAGCTTTGAAAAGGATATGTCAAGACTCAATGAGATAGTTAAACAGCTTGAAGGCTCGGAGCTTTCGCTCGAACAGTCGCTTGACCTTTACAAGGAGGGCGTCGAGCTTTCCGTGAAATGCAAAAAGTCGCTTGATCAAGCAAAGCTTACCGTAAAAAATATGAATGAGGATAACAGTAATGAATGAAGTGAACAAGAAGCTGTTGGACAAATATATCGAGTCTGTCGAGAAGCAGCTTTTGACTATAACACAGAACAAGCCTGAGCTTCAGAGCGTTGTTGTCCAGGCTATGGAGTATTCGCTCATGGCCGGAGGCAAAAGACTCAGACCCGTATTGATGCTCGAATTCTACCGTATGTGCGGCGGGAAAGACGCCGACAGCATACTTGATATCGCTTGCTCTATCGAGCTTATACACACTTTTTCGCTTATCCATGACGATATGCCGTGTATGGATGATGACGATTACAGAAGGGGAAAGCCCTCCTGCCATAAGGCGTTCCCCGAAAGCATCGCTTTGCTTGCGGGCGATGCGCTCAACACGCTTGCTTTTGAGGTCATCTCCAATTCCGCACTTGAAGGCAGGATAACCGCTGAAAAAGCCGTTATGCTTATCTCGGTGCTCAGCAAGGCTGTCGGTGTCGAGGGTATGATAGGCGGGCAGGTCATCGACCTTATGAGCGAGGGCAAGCAGATAGATATCGAAACGCTCAATCAGCTCCAGTCGTGCAAAACAGGTGCGCTTATCGAAGCTGCCTGCGTTATGGGCGTTATCCTCTCGGGAAAATTTGAAATGATACCGTTTGCCGCCGACTACGCTTCTGCGATGGGCAGAGCGTTCCAGATCGTTGACGACCTTCTCGATGTCAATGGTACATTTGAGGAGCTTGGAAAGCCTATCGGCAGCGACAGTGAACAGAATAAATGCACTTATGTTTCTCTGCTTGGCATCGACCGTTCAAAGCAGATAGCTGCACAGCTGACT
This sequence comes from uncultured Ruminococcus sp., assembly GCA_902786975.1. GTDB lineage: Bacteria > Bacillota > Clostridia > Oscillospirales > Ruminococcaceae > Hominimerdicola. Next base: position 21,744 of record CADAES010000011.1, on the reverse strand, counting down.
ATGCAGGCTCTCGGTCATCTGAGCAGATTTGAAAACAACGGCTTCCTCTGCGAGCTTACTGACGATATGCTCAGCAGAAGAAACTGATATGACAGATTGGAAGATAAAAATGGGAAATAAGTTGGATCTATTCAAGCTTAATCTGCCAGGCGACCTTAAAAAGCTTAGCTACCAGCAATGTGATGAGCTTGCTAAACAGGTCAGAAGGCTGCTTATAACCACCGTGTCCAAAAACGGAGGTCATCTTGCTTCAAGTCTTGGTACAGTTGAGCTTACTATGGCTGTCCACAGGGTTTTTGATTCCCCGAGGGACAAGATAGTCTGGGATGTAGGTCATCAGGCATATACTCATAAGATACTGACAGGCAGAGCAAACAGGTTCTCTACGTTAAGAAAAGAGGACGGGCTTTCCGGTTTTTGCAGACCCGATGAATCTATCCACGACGCTTTTATCAGCGGACACAGCTCAAATGCGGTCTCCGCTGCTTTAGGTATCGCTACAGCTATGAAGCTCAACGGCGATGACCACCATACTATCGCTATCGTAGGTGACGGTGCTTCCTCGGGCGGACTCTTCTACGAGGGCATCAACAACGCCGGAAAGAGCAATACAAATATAATCGTTATCCTAAATTATAACGAGATGTCTATATCAAAGAACGTCGGCGGAATGGCTAAATACCTGTCAACGCTCAGAACAAGACAGGGCTATCACAAGACCAAGAACGCAGTTGAGAACGTGCTTGACAAAACTCCTGTCATTGGTTCTCCGGTAAAGAAGATAATCAAAGGCTCAAAGGACGCTTTCAAGAATGCTCTGCTTCATTCCAGCACGCTTTTTGAGGATCTTGGTTTTGAGTACATCGGTCCTATCGACGGCCATAACATTGCTGAGCTTGAAGACGGTCTGCGTGCCGCAAAGGAGCTTAACAGACCTGTTCTTATACAAGTGAATACGGTAAAGGGCAAGGGCTATGCTCCCGCCGAGCAGAATCCGGGCGAGTTCCATGGCATCGGTTCATTCGAGATAGCCACAGGCAACCCCGATGTAGTCGAAAGCGACAGCTATTCTTCTGTAATGGGCAAGGAGCTTTGCGACATTGCGAGAACAAACAAGCGTGTCTGCGCTGTTACTGCCGCTATGAAATACGGCACCGGTCTCCAGTTTTTTGCCAAGCAATTCCCTGACAGATTTTTTGATGTCGGCATAGCAGAGGAGCACGCTGTAACATTCTGCGGCGGACTTGCACAGATGAAATATATCCCAGTATTTGCGGTGTATTCTACATTTCTGCAAAGGTCATACGATGAGTTGATACATGATCTTGCGATATGCCACGCCCACGCAGTGATATGTGTTGACAGGGCAGGTGTTGTCGGTAATGACGGAGAAACTCACCAGGGCATATTTGACGTCAGCTTTATTTCAAGTATCCCGAATACAAAGATATATTCGCCGTCCGATTATAACGAGCTGAGGCTCTGTCTGCGAAAGGCGATAAACGAGGACGACTGTATCGCAGCAGTCAGATACCCCCGAGGCAACGAAAAAATGGGATTCAAAAACGATAAGCCGACAACGTCCTATTCGTTCTATAATAACGGCGGCAAAGTCCTAATCGTAACATACGGACGCATCAGCAGCAGAGTTATGTCTGCTGTTGAGATACTAAAGTCAAAGGACATATCCTGCGATGTTTTGCGTCTTGTCGAGATATTCCCGATAAACGAAAGCGTTGCAGATATAATCTCTGCATACGACGCTGCGATGTTTTTTGAAGAAAGCTACGACTGCGGTTCTGTAAGCGAAAAATATTCGACAGTCTGCGACAATCTCGCAGCATTCACGATAGACTATTTTGTCAAGCATGGCGACTGTGATGTGTTGCTTGATGAGCTTGGATTTTCCGCAGAAAAGATAGCATCACAGGTAGAGGATTTTCTTAGCGATGACCAGACTTGATATATACCTTGTTGAGAATGGCTTGGCTAAAAGCCGTGAAAGAGCAAAAGCTATGATAATAAGCGGCAAGGTTACCGTTAATTCAAAGGTGTGTTCAAAGCCTGCATATGATGTGCAAAGCGGTGATAACGTACAAGCTGCGCCTGATGACCTCGGTTATGTCGGCAGGGGAGGACTGAAGCTCGCTGCGGCGTTTGAGGCCTTCAACATTGACGTCAGCGGAAAGGTCTGTGCTGATATCGGCGCTTCAACGGGCGGCTTTACCCAGTGCCTTCTTGAACACGGCGCAAAGCTTGTCTATGCAGTCGATGTCGGTCATGGTCAGCTCGACCAAACGCTTGTGAATGATAAGCGTGTTGTCAACTGTGAGGGATTGAATGCCCGAACATTGACATCCGATAGCTTTGAATATCGTCCCGGGTTTATAAGCGTAGATCTGTCTTTTATATCGCTTGAGCTTGTTATAAGACCGCTTTACGACCTGCTTGAAGCTGATTCTTATATGGTCGTTCTGATCAAACCTCAGTTTGAAGCGGGCAAGCAGGCACTCAGCAAAAACGGCATCGTAAGGTCGCAAAAGGATCATATCTCTGTGCTGAAAAAGCTCTCGGCACTTTTCCAAGCTGTCGGGCTTGAGGTAAAGAATATTATCCCCTCGGCTATCACCGGCGGCGACGGGAATATCGAGTACCTTGCGCTGCTTTATAAGACAAGCGGTGCTGCCGTGCAGTTCACAGCAGATATCAGTGATATCGTAGGCGCTGCATTTGCAAAGTTCAGATAATACGGGTGAAAGTATGAATATCTTTATTTTTCCAAATCTAAGCAAAAAAAACTGTAAGCTGTATGTCAAACAGGCGTGCGAGATACTTCTCTCTTCGGGGTGTACAGTTTATCTAAGCGGTGAATATAAAACTGTTTTTTCTGATATCAGAGGAGTTCAGTTTAAAAGCGAGAACACCTGCTTTAAAAAGTGCGACATAGTCGTTGCTGTCGGCGGTGACGGAACGATTTTGAAATGCTCCGTTCGCTGTGCGGAGCACCACAAGCCTGTACTTGGCATTAACTGCGGCAGGCTCGGGTTTATGGCGTCGCTTGAGCATACACAGATATCTGACCTCGACAGGCTCGTAAAAGGCGATTATAAGCTCAGCCGCCGTATGCTCATAACCGCATCGGTCAGCGGCAAAGCTGATACTCAGCGTGAGTTCACAGCGCTCAACGATGTCGTGGTATCAAAATCCGACAGCTGCAAGATAGTAGATTTTGAAGTCAGCAGAAACAGTATTCCGATATCGTCCCTGCGGGCAGACGGCGTTATTTTCTCAACTGCAACCGGCGCTTCGGCATATTCGATGTCTGCGGGCGGCCCGATAATCGAGCCGGAAATGGAGTGTATTGAGTTCACACAGATCTGTCCTCACTCACTTTTTGCAAGAACTACGATATTCGGACCGGACAGTATCCTGAAAGTCAAATGCCATAGCGCTAACAAATGTATGTCAAACGTTGTAGTTGACGGAAACAAAGTCTGTAAGCTCTCCGGGTCGGACGTCCTCACGCTAAAGCGTTCGCAGCATTACGTTGACATAATAGATATCAACGGCGACAATTTCTTCAAGTCGGTCAATAAAAAGCTTATGCTGCCTCTGAAGGAGCTTTCGGGAGGAGATAATATATGAAATCCAAAAGACACCAGATGATACTCAGGCTTGTCAGCGAAGGTGTTATCGACACTCAGGAGGCTTTGCAGGAGGCACTCGCTGCCAACGGTTTCAGCGTCACACAGGCAACAGTATCCAGAGATATCCGTGAGCTTGCTCTGATAAAGACTGCATCTGCCGACGGCAGCTATAAATACAGCATACCGTCGCTAAAAAAAGCCGAGATAAAAAATAGCGGCAGCGCAGTCCTTGGGCTTATAAACGATGCCGTGCTCAAAGCCGATTATTCCGGAAATACAGTCGTTGTAAAATGCCATACAGGAATGGCGCAGGCAGTCTGTGCTAAGCTGGACGATACAGGTATCGAGAATGTCGTAGGTACGCTTGCCGGCGATGACACTATCTTTATTCTAATGCGAAGCGAAAGCGACGCAGAAAGGCTTATGAAAGAGCTTAATTCTATCTTATCTTCACAGTGACAGGGGAACGATCATGTTAGCGGAACTTTACATCGAAAACCTTGCGGTCATTGAAAAAGCTCAGATACGCTTCACTGATAATCTGAACGTGTTTACGGGCGAAACAGGCGCAGGTAAATCTATCCTCATCAACGGGATAAATGCGATACTCGGACAGCGCATCACCAAGGATATAGTCCGCACGGGCGCTGATAAAGCTGTTATCACAGCTGTTTTTTGCAATATCCCCGATGGTTGTCTGGAGGTCATAAAGGACATCGGACTCGAATGTGAGGACGGACAGCTTTTTCTTGAAAGGGAAGTGCGATCTGACGGCGGAAGCGTTGCAAGGATAAACAGCCGTCCCGTTAATGTTTCTTTGCTTAGACAGATAGGCGAAATGCTTGTAAATATCCACGGTCAGCACGATAACCAGATACTCCTTTCGCCCGACAAGCATATCAGAATACTTGATTCTTATGCCGAAGCTGACGATATGCTCGCCGACTATCATCTGTCTTTCCACAAACTGCAAAAGCTTGCGAAGCAGATAAATCAGCTTAAAATGAATGATAAGCAAAAGCAGTTCCGCATATCCGAGCTTTACGATATATGCAATGAGATCGAAGCTCTGAATCTCACCGAGGACGAGGATAAAAAAGTCGAAGCGGAGCTTGATATCTCTAAAAATGCCGTAGCGCTCTCCGAGGCGATATTTGCTTCAAACACCATAATATCGGGAAATGACAACACGACAGGCATTGTCGAGAATATAAGCTCAGCCAATGAAAAGCTCGAGTACTTTACTGATATTATGCCCGAGCTTTCTGCTCTGTCCGAAAGACTCTCGGGGACGATGATAGAATTGCAGGATATATCACAAGAGCTTGACTCTATTCTCGGAAAACTCAATGTTGACCCCAAAAGGTTTGATTGGCTCAACCAGCGCAGTGACGATATCAGGCGTATCTGCAAGAAATACGGCCCCGAATTATCTGATGTTTTCACAACTCTGGATTCATCAAGGAAAGAACTTGACACTCTTGAAGGTGCAGAACAGAGCCTTGAAAAGCTTGAAAACGAAAAGACTGAGCTTTTGACCGAGGTATCCAAAAAGGCAGTTGAGCTTTCAAAATTCAGAGCTGAAGCGGCGGAAAGATTTGTCGCACAGGTCACCTCGGAGCTTGAATTTCTTAATATGCCTAATGTCAGGATAGTTGTTGACAACAAGCAGGGCAAGCTTACGGTCAACGGACTTGACAACATAGAGTTCCTGATCTCCGCAAATATCGGTGAGGAACCAAGGCCGCTTGCCAAGATAGCTTCGGGCGGCGAGCTTTCACGAATAATGCTTGCTTTGAAGAATGTTATAGCAGAAAAGGATTCTATCGGTACACTCATATTTGACGAGATAGATACCGGCGTCAGCGGCAGAGCAGCCCAGAAGATAGGCATGAAGCTCAGACAGATATCAAGGTACAGACAAGTGCTTTGCGTGACTCACCTTGCCCAGATAGCTGTTATGGCTGATGACCATATCCTTATCGAAAAGGGAGTTGTCGGCGACAGGACCGTAACTACGGTAAAAACGCTCGATGACGAACAGCGCAAATATGAGATAGCAAGGATTATGGGTGGTGACAGCATAACGCCTCTGCTCCTTGAAAACGCCCAGCAGCTTATCGATGAAGCACGCTCAGAAGTTCCGGCCGAATAATGACGATTTGTTTTAGGTATTCTGCACGTTTTATTGCCGTGCTTGAATATAAATAGAATAGGGTAAACACTATTTGAAGTTAAGGGCATGAAAGACAAGTATTTTGAACATGCAAACGAGCTTCTTGAAGAGTCACAGGAAGTCCTTGAAGAAGGCCAGAGGGATAATTCAAGGGGAGACGCTTATAACCTTGTAAGTGTTATCTATTCGGTAGTTCTGTTTATGCTCGGTATTGTAATTATTTTCAAAAAGATCCCGAATCGTGCTGCCGTGCTGTTTATCGCAGTAGGTGTTCTTGTAGTTGCAACGATCTATATGTTCACGATCCCAATGCCTACAGGATTCAGCATCGGAAGCTTCTTTGGAGCTAAATGATCACAGCTTGTGTCCTTAGTTCATTCAGACGAGATACATAATATTAATATTGATAAAAAGCGCTTTGCTGTATTTGCAGAGCGCTTTTTTGTAGCTTTTTGGTGTGGGCTGCACTGATTGATACGGTAGTTACTGTATTTTCATATCGTTTTATGCGAAAAATGTCAGTTTGATGTTGACTATTGCTTTTAATAATGGTATAATAACTGTATATGGAGTTAGAAAGGATGTACCCGACGATGACTGTCAAATTGCTTGCACATACACCCGATCCCGAAAAGATAATAGCTACTGCCGCAAAGCTTTGCTATTCTTCGAGCGATATTGAGTCGCTGAAGGACGGCCTGACCGAAGAAAAGGTAGAAAGCTTCGTTGCGATGCTCGCCGCTATCGGTCACGAAAGCGTTATGGAGCATGTAAGCTTTACATTCGGTATTGAAGGTATCTCACGTGCATGTTCACATCAGCTCGTCAGACACAGGATAGCTTCTTATTCTCAGAAAAGCCAGCGCTATGTCAACGAAAACGGCTTTGAGTTCATAACTCCGCCCGAGATTGCTGCCGATGCTGAGGCAAAAGCAGAATTTGATAAACAAATGGCTGCTCTGACAGAAAGCTATAATAAGATAGCCGATATACTTACCGAGAAGCATACTAAAACATTTATCGAGCATGGGCTTGACGAAAAGGAAGCAAGATCAAGAGCAAGGAAGAAAGCCAATGAGGACGCAAGGTTTGTTCTTCCGAATGCCTGTGAGACAAAGATAGTTGTTACAATGAATGTAAGAAGCCTTTTCAATTTCTTCCAGCACCGCTGCTGCAACAGAGCTCAGTGGGAGATAAAGGCGGTTGCAGATGAAATGCTCAAGCTTTGCCGGCAGGTCGCTCCTAACGTGTTCAAAAATGCAGGTCCATCGTGCGTGATGACAGGGAAGTGTCCCGAGGGCAAAATGACCTGCGGCAACATAATTGAAGTTAAAGCTTTTTATAAGAATCTAAAATAATACATACCGGGAGGTAATCATATGGTATATGTATTTCTGGCAGACGGATTTGAGGAGATCGAAGCACTTGCTCCTATAGATATTCTCAGACGTGCAAAGGTCGAGGTAAAAACAGTAGGCGTTACCGGCGAACAGATCGTCAGCTCTCACAAAGTTACCTTTGTTCCCGATATAACCTGTGATAAGATAAAACTTGACAGCGATCTTGATATGGTAGTGCTCCCCGGCGGTATGCCCGGCACGCTCAATCTTGAAGCAAGCGAGGCTGTACAGAAGGCAGTAGATTTCTGTGCAAAGAACGACAAGTTTATTGCCGCTATCTGTGCCGCACCGTCGATCCTTGGTCATAAAGGATTGCTCAAAGGCAAGTGCGCTGTTTGCTTCCCGGGATTTGAAAAAGACCTTGAGGGTGCAAAAGTCGAGGACAAGCTCGTAGTTGCCGACAGTAAGATCGTTACCGCTAAGGGTGCGGGCGCTTGCATTGAATTTGGCCTGAAGCTTGCAGAGCTTGTGGCCGGAAAAAGCGAGTCTGACAGGATAAGAGCCGGTATACAGTGCAAATGACAGATAAAAAACAACTCCGAGCACACTATAAACAGCTCAGACGTTCGATAATGCCGCAGGATAAGCTTCAGCTCGATGCTGATGTATGCCGCAGTTTTCTTGAAAGCAGTTATTATAAAAACTGCTCACAGCTTTTGATATATGTTTCTTTTGATATCGAAGTAGGTACGCTTGATATAATCAAGCAGGCTCTTGCCGAAAAACAGGTATTCTGCCCCAGATGCGTTGCAGGGACAAATATTATGGAGTTTTACAGGATAGAGTCGTTCAGTCAGCTCAAAGCCGGAAGCTACGGTATACTTGAGCCGTCTACCGATACAGACCCGCAGACCGAGTTTTCTTCTGATTCTGTCTGTGTCGTGCCAGCGCTGAGCTATGATAAAAAAGGTCATAGGCTGGGCTTTGGCAAAGGGTATTATGACAGATTTCTGTCCGATTTCAAAGGAACAAAGGTCGGCATCTGTTATGACAGCTTCTGCTGTGATGAATTGCCTTACGATAGCTTTGATATTTGTGTTGACCACCTTATAACCGAAAGCAGATGTGTTTCTTTCGGTCTTAGAAAGGAAGAGATTTATGGATAACAAGGACCTTACTCTGGAGGAGATCTTAGCAGGATCTGAAAGCTCCGATACCGCTTCTGGCGAGGATACTGCTTCTGCCGCTGACGGTATATCGGAAAGGAAAGATCTCACTGTTGATGAAATACTCGCCGATACAGGTGATGAAGAATCAGCTTCGGAGAATAATGCAGAGCGTCTCACAGTCGATGATATACTTTCAGATACCGATGACAGCTCAGCTGACAGTTCTGCGCCCTCGCAGGGATTGACTGTCGATGAGATCCTTGCCGATTCTGACGATACCGACGAGTCTGATGAAGAAAACTCAGACGAGGACGACGAGGAATATGATGAGGAGTATGACAGCGATGACGATGACGATATCGACAGTGCTCCCACAATGATAATGCCAAAAAGCGGTAGAGAGTCCGACAGAAGACAGCGCCCGGTCAGACGCCGCAGAAGAAGACGTAAAGCAGTACATAAAAGAACCTTTTTCAACGGCTCGATTTTCGGCGGTATCATCCTTACTTGTATCATACTCACAGTATCGATAGTTCTCGCTATAACAGGCATTTCAGTTGCTACCGAGTATTACGGCATTGGTAAAGACGACAAGGACGTTATCTTCAATATCCCAAAGGGCTCTACCAATGAGAATATTGCCGATCTGCTTTACGAAAATCACATTATAAACAACAAAACTCTTTTCCTTATCGCACTTAAAATTGAAAAGCCCGAAACGATCTATCCGGGCGATATAACACTTCAGGCTTCAATGGGTTATGCCGATATCATTGAAAAGCTTGCGACACAGCGTCAAAAGCTCAAAACTGTCGATGTAACTATCACAGAGGGTATGAACCTGCTTGATGTCGCTAATCTGCTTGAAAAGAATAAGGTCTGCAAGGCTGAGGATTTCCTTTTTGAATTCAATAAACCACAGGGATTTGATTTTGAAAAGGACCTTGGAATCAGCAAAGATGCGTTCTATAAAATGGAAGGCTATTTCTTCCCCGAAACGTACAATTTCTATGTTGACGATACTGCTTACAACGTTACAAAAATAGTTCGTGAGCAGTTCCAGAGTGTACTCAATGCCGATATAATGAGGCAGATAAAGGCAAGCAAATTCAATCTCAACCAGATAATCACACTTGCATCTATCGTTCAGATGGAGGCAGGCAAGGAAAGTGAGATGCCAAAAGTCGCTTCGGTATTCGTGAACAGAATGAATGACCCGTCCACTTACAGGTTCCTGCAGTCTGATACTACAACCAAATATATAGAAAATGTCATCAAGAAAAAGGCTATAGATCAGACTTCGGTAGAGTTTTATACAGACGTTTATGATACCTATAAATGTGAGGGTCTGCCTGCAAGCCCGATATGCAATCCCGGACTTGCTGCGATCAAGGCTGTTCTTAACCCGGAAAAGACCGATTACTATTATTTCTGCAACAACCTTTCCACCGGCGAAGCATTCTTCGCAAGAACTTATGAAGAACATCAGGCGAACCTGAAGAAAGCAGGTCTTGCCTGACAGCGAGGTGATCTGATGTCTGACCTGCTCGAGGTGCTTTCACCAGTAGGTGATATGGAAAGATTATATGCTGCACTTGATTTCGGAGCAGACGCTGTTTATCTTGGCGGCACCTGCTTCGGAATGAGAGCTGCTTCTGCAAATTTCGACGCACAGACTCTTGCGCAGGCTTGCAGTGTTACTCACGAACGAGGTAAAAAGCTATATCTGACCTGCAATACTCTCCCAAGAAATTTTGAGATACCTCAGCTTGAGGGCTTTGTCAAAAATGCTGTTGATGCGGGCGTTGATGCACTTATCGTCAACGATATAGGCGTATTTGCACTTGTAAAAAAATATGCCCCCGATATGGAGATACACGTTTCCACACAGGCAGGCATAGTCAATTATGCAACAGCAAACGAGTTTTATAATATGGGCGCAAAAAGGGTAGTCCTCGCAAGAGAGCTTTCTTTGGAAGAGGTCGCCGAGATACGAGATAAAACTCCAAAGGACCTTGATATAGAGTGCTTTGTTCACGGCGCAATGTGTGTCAGCTTCTCGGGAAGATGTCTGCTTTCCCAGTATCTTGTTAACCGTGATGCGAACAGGGGAGAGTGTGCACAGCCCTGCAGATGGGGTTATCACCTTATGGAAGAAAAGCGCACCAATGAGTTTTACCCTGTCTTTGAGGACGACAGCGGAACATATATCCTCAATGCAAAGGACATGTGCCTTATCGAGCATATTGACAAGCTTGCCAAAGCCGGCGTAAACAGCTTTAAGATCGAAGGCAGAGCAAAATCCTCATATTATGTTTCGGTTATTACAAACGCATACAGAAAGGCTATGGATATCTATAAAGCCTCTCCCGATGATTATCAGCTCCCGCAGTGGATTAAAGACGAGGTGTTCAAGGTTAGCCACCGTGCTTACTGCACAGGCTTTTTCTTCGGTCACCCCAAGCAGAGCCAGTACTACGAAAATGGTGGTTATATCAGGGAATACGATGTCGTCGCTGTTGTGGAAGGCTGCTCAAACGGAAGGATATATGCTCAGCAAAGAAATAAATTCAACAGGGGAGACGAGTTGGAGATATTGTCGCCCGAAGGGGAGCCCGTAAAGCTTGTTGCCCAGCAGATCTTTGATGAACAAGGCAACGAGATAGACACCGCAAATCATGCTATGATGGAGCTTTCCATAGCTTCCGATCTCACACCGTCCAAGAATTCCATTATCAGAATGAAGAAATAAAGAAAGCTGTCTTTTCGACGTTGAAAAGGCAGCTTTTGATAGTTATATCATTTCTTTTTCTTGTTCATTGAAGCAATCGGAGATGCTTCGGCAGCTTTCTGAAGCTCGGTGTTGGAGATATGTGTGTATATCTCTGTAGTCGAAATGCTTTTGTGCCCGAGAACTTCCTTCAAAACCAGCGTATCTACGCCGCCTTTGTACATCATCGTTGCAGCCGTATGGCGAAGCTTGTGAGTTGTTATACCCAGGTTTGATAAACCCGCAATTTTTAATTGCTCCTCAACTATCTGTTGGACACGGCGTTTGTTGATGCGCTTATTGTATGCTGAAAGAAATATAGCTTGTTCTTCAATTTGGGGACGATAATTGTTGATGTAGTCATCAAGAGCCTCGATACATAGATCGTTGAGATAAACGATGCGTTCCTTTCGTCCTTTACCAAATAATCTGAGCGTGCGGTTTTCCTTGCTGTAATCCTTCAGATCAAGACCTACAAGCTCGCTGAGACGCATCCCGCAGCTCAGAAACAGCATAAGCATACAATAATCACGAGCTTTGTGCTTAGAATCGACCTCACGCAAAAGCTGAATGCTTTGTTCAGTCGTAAGAAATTTTGGTAAAGCTTGTTTGACACGGGGGAGTTCAAGATCGGTCATCGGGTCTGATCTTATAAGTGCAGCTTTCTTGTGAAGATAAGAATAAAACTGCTTCAAAGCCGAGCATTTTCTTGCCCTGGTCGTAACAGAGTTTTTTCTGTTCTCAGACAGATAAACAAGATAAAGATAAGCTTCGTTCAAAGAAAAGGACTCGACCCATTCAATAGGTACATCGCTGATAGGAATATCTTTAAAATCAGATTCCTTTGCAGTACGGTGCTTGATGCATAAATACCTGAGAAAGGTCCTGATGTCAATATAGTAAGCTTCAATGGTTCTGTCGCCACGGTCTTTGACAGCCTTGAGATAAGTCAGAAAGTCATTGAGGTAATACGGACAGTCTTCAAGATATTCGCTTTTCATAAGCGTACTCCTTTGGGTTAAACTTTTGGTCTGTCTTGAAAATCACGAAAAGCAGAAAGGAAAGTTGTCATCTGTTTTCGCAAAGCGTTATAACAAGAACATCATTTGATGACTCGCTTTTTACAAAGTAGTCAACTGTTTCAACAGTCCTGTACACACCATCGTCACCGAGCTGGCGTGTGGTCAGGCTGACCTCTTTTTTGCCTTCCTCATAGGCTTTTAAAAGGTTCTCCCTTGAAAAAGTAGTTAAGAAAGGTTCCTTATCATCCGGGTGCATTGTCGATGCACCGTGGACGATCAGCTCGTCAAATATCCCGGTGGACTGACAGCTTGTCGAAGTAAAATTCTCATACGCCATCATATAAAAACTGTTCCTTGTGAGGTTCGCAAATATCACAAGTGGGTATTTTCTGAAAACAACACCCATAAGCAGGTTTACAGCGCTTGCCGGAGCCTGAGCCTGCAATATGTCCGCTGTCTGTTCAATCTTTGTATGAGTCCTGCACAGTTCGAGATATTCCTCGGCAGGCATAGGCTTAGCGAAAATGTAGCCCTGTATCTTCTTACAATCACAGGTCCTGAGGAATTCAAGCTGTTCACGTGTCTCAACTCCTTCAGTCACAGTAGTTAGACCAAGCCTGTTTGCAAAGCTGAAAATACACTCTAAAACTATCCGTTCCTTCTCATTCTCGCAGTTCCCGCTCAGGAGTGAACGGTCTATCTTTATAATATCCGCAGGCACATCCTTAGCAAAGCTCAATGACGAAAGCCCGCTTCCGAAATCATCAATGGCTACGCTGAATCCAGCTTGCCTGATCGATTTGATCCAATCAAGTATCCTGTAGGACTCATTTACCATTGCCGACTCGGTAACTTCAACCTCAATAAGCTCATGAGGCAGTTCATAATTGTCAACAAGTTCAGAGAGTTTATCAGCAAATGATGTTTCTCTTACATGAAGCCTCGAGAAATTCACAGAAATAGGAACCCGTTTGCCACCCTCCGAAGCCTGCCTTTTTAACAGCTTGCAGACTTCTTCGCAAATGAACCAGTCAAGTTCTGAAATATTCCCGGTGCGTTCAAGTTCGGGAATAAAAGCCATTGGCGGAACAATAACACCGTCAGGACGGACCCAGCGTGCCAGTGCTTCAGCGCTTTTCAGCCTGCTGGTAATTGAATCAATACTGAGGCTGATAAAAAGCCTTGATCTCACTAGAAGTCATAGCCCTGCGAATATCCTCAACAATATCACTCATAAATAAACCTCTTTGTCAGACAGATTTCCAAATACATTATAGCATAGATTCGAAAAACAATCAAGGAGTTTAAGTAAAAGCAAGAATAAATGAATGTCCAAGTATTATACAGCACTAAATGAATAGAAAAATGAAAGTCATATTTTTTTTGATTTACCAACCGTCAGCCGGGGTTGCACCTTATCTGAATGTATAGGTGTACCAGTTCAGCTTATTATTATCCGTAAAGTACTCCTCCAAGTTTCACTAAATTTTTATTTAGTGAAACTTTTGATAGAATAAAGAAACAGTATATTAAAGGTTAAGCAGCTTTTCCTTTACCACAATAGTGACTTATCATTATTCTGTCACTTTGATTGAATATTACCTGAGACAAATAATATGCTAATAACGGCACATTAAATCCCAAAGCATATTTCAAATATTTTTTTCAAACAGCTTTTTACCACGTAAAGTGTTTAGTGTGAAAACTATTAACCCGAAGCAAAGATACGTTACAACATGACCTACTATTCGTGCATAACCCTTCTGCTCGCTCAAAAGTACCAAAACGATAGAAACAATGGTATTGGCAACTGACATTCCCAAGGTCATAGCTACAACAGGTTTGTATACGTAATCAAATCTGCGTCTGCCACTCCATAATTGAATAGAGTTCGAAGCCAACGTTTCAAAAACCAGAAATATCACGAATAATGTCAGCATTTCAAGTAATTCATTTACTGGTACTCGAAGCGGTATATATATACACAGAAGTACAGCACACAAAACAATCCATATTCCTTGCACGCAAGAAATGTATTTGTCTCTATCTTTTTCAAACTTTATCATTGCAGGGGAAAACGAACCATACGCAAGATTGAGAGTGAGTATTATTGAAAAAAAAACCGGACCACGAGGAGTATACCGTCATTTCTCCATACTCTTCTGTCGACATCAATCTTGTAAAGATAGGCATATTGATAAACCCAATACATCTCTGTAAAATGCTGTTTAGTGCATATGCTATTGCTGCTCTTGCCTAAAGAGATAAATTCCCCCATTTATTTCTACACTTTTTTATTGAGATTTTCAATTCATTTTCCTCCTGAAACACTAATCCATGTTCTTTTTAAACTCATCATATTCCCTTATATAATCTTCAACTTTATAATAATCCGACGCAGCAACACATAGAACAGAATCTTTCTGCAGCCACAGCATCTCTCTCCATGTCAGCTGATCTATCACAACGCCGATAGATGGATCCGAAAGCTCTATCTCTTCACGTCCATTTTTGTTTTCAAGAATAAGCTGTATTCTGCCATATGGACAGAACAGAAGCTGTTTTAATTCCTTATGTGCGTGAAATCCTCTGCGAACACCTTCCGGAACTTTAGTTATGTAATAAATACGCTTAACTTCAAAAGGAATATCATGTGACGCTTCAAAGAACGAAAGCTCGCCTGCATCAACTGTAGGAATAGTTTTTATATGTACTACCTTGCAGCCAGCAACTGTCTCTTGTGTTGTGAAATCATCACCCTTAAGAACAGAATACCATTTCAAGTTATCCATACCTTTGTAGCGTTCTAAAACACAATCGGGTATATCCAGCGCCTCATGGAAATTATGCTTGTCATAAAATCTTACAGCACGAGGATTATCTCTTGAAACACACCAATAAACAGATTCAAGGTTTAGTTCATTAAAAGCCTTTTCAATAATGTTTTCCATTCCAAACCAGGAATAGCCCTTGCCCATTGACTCAGCTCTCACTGTTATAGCAAACTCAGCAGAACCATTCTCAATATGCTTAAGACTAACTGTACCCATATATTCATCGGTATCCGAAGCTATTGCAAGATGAAGGTCTGTTTTATTATCCCAGCTCATTTTGATAAAGCTCTCCGCATCATCAATTGTCTTTGATGCAAAATCAGCTTGCAGCTTTTCAGTAACACTTTTATCGTGCATCCAGGCAAGCATCAAGGGGGCATCTTTAAGTTCCAGTTTTCTTAAATACATTGGATCACCTATTTAAACTCATTTATTGCATCAATAACGAACTGAACCTGCTCATCAGTCATACCATAATACATAGGCAGACTAAGCTCAGTTGTGCTTATCTCTTCGGCAATAGGAAGCTCGCCAAGCTTTATCCCAAGATCCTTGTAACAGTCCTGCATATGCATAGGGATCGGATAATGCTTGTTTGTTCCAATACCTTTATCATTCAGATACTTCTCAAGCGCATCTCTTTCTTTGCAGCGTATACCATATATGTGCCAGACTGGAACGCAGTCATCCTTAACAATCGGAGTTACTACCTTCGGATTATTGATACCAGTAGTATACATATCAGCTATTCTTCTGCGTTCTTCGTTCATTTTATCGAGATGTGGAAGCTTAGCCAAAAGGAACGCAGCCTGCATCTCATCAAGTCTACTGTTATTACCCTTGTAGATATGATGATACTTATAGTCGGAGCCGTAGTTGCCAAGTGCTCTGATCTTATCTGCAAGTTCTTTGTTGTTAGTCACAGCAGCTCCGGCATCACCCAGTGCACCGAGGTTCTTTCCCGGATAGAAACTGAAACCTGCAGCATCTCCAAAAGAACCAACTCTTTTTCCTTTATACATAGCTCCATGCGCCTGAGCACAGTCCTCAACAACATAAAGATCATACTTTTTAGCAATCGATATTATTGCATCCATATCACATGCTTGTCCATAAAGATGAACGGGCATTATTGCCTTAGTTTTTTCATTGATCTTTGTTTCGATCAACGAAGGATCAATAAGGAACGTATTGATATCCGGTTCAACGAACACAGGTGTGGCACCTACATATGTTACTGCAAGAGCAGTTGCAATATAGGTATTTGAAGGCACGATAACCTCGTCACCTATACCTACTCCTAGTGCTTTCAATGAAAGCATAAGAGCATCTAGTCCGTTACCGCAGCCAACACAGCTTTCAGCACCGCAATACTCAGCAAAAGCTTTTTCAAAGACTTCATCTTCTTTGCCTTCTATATACCACGAGCTATTAAACACGCGATCAAACGCCTTTTTAATTTCAATATTTAATTCTTTCTCCATAGGGAGAAAAGATACAAATGGTATTATCATAAACAAACCTCAAATCAAAAAAGAAATCAACGCAAATCAATTGCATATGGTTTATACCTGTGTTCCAAATCATCTCTTAATCTTCCTGATAATTCTTTTTAGCATTTTAGAGATGCAACCACAAAAGTAGCGAACCGGGCAATACTTAAAAACAACAAATCCATCTTTTTTTACCAACAACTCGTTAATAACTCTTGCGTTGTTTCTATCTTTATATGTTTTTCTAAACGAAGACGTGTCTATTCTACTATAATTAATATCATATGAAAAAGAAGAATCTGAAAATAGTTTACTAATTTCAGAATTAAAATCTTCTTCGCATATTATAGAATTACGAACAGCATTTCCCCTATGCAACGCATATTCTTCATTCTCAATTAATCTATCAATCTCTTTTATAACCTCTTTGAACGAACAATACTCTATACCCAACCGTTCTTGATTAATTAAGAATCCATCTGATATGCTATCAAATTTCAACGTTACTGGCACTTTACCTGCAGCTGCAGCGTATTGGAACATTAATCCGCCACAAATTGGATAAGTACTTAAATAAAAATAGCAATGACATAATACTTGAAACAAATCATTTCTTTCACCTGTTACGTATACTCTTTGAGGATATTTAGCAATTATTCTATCCATTTTTCTCCGGTCACCATTACCAGCATACCAAAAAACGACATCCCTGTGATGACCTAAAATATAATCAACAATTTTATAATAATAGTTTCCTCCACCAAAAGTTTTGTACAAAGCGCCTCCAGAAAAGACTATTTTCTTATTTTCGGAATTAAATGGGTATCCTTCAAACTCTTTATTATAATCTATTATTGGATAAAACGGGATCTTTACAATCTTATTGATTTTCCGATAATGATTTGAAACACTAGCCCCATAGTCTCTAAACTCTATACATGTATCAATACATCTAGCACCTAGCCAAAACGCATGATCGGTCAAATTAATCTGATACCTTTTTCCTTTATATGCATTAAGTACAACAGTTCCAACTACATCATTGGGTACAGAATAAAAGAAAAAAGATGATACAGAAAACGATGTTATTACACTTGATAATTCGTGAATACCAATAACTAATCCAAAAAACAATATGAAATACAAATACTTGATTCCACCAAAAGGCACTAGTCCCCTAAATTTGTATTTAAGGATAAAACACGAAAGAACTATTGCATTTGTTCCAAATGATATGATTGCTGGTAAAAAGTACTCAACAAACAACAGAACAAAAAACAAGCCACATAGATTAAACCTGTTATTCTTTTTTAAGATATATCCCTGATACTTATCGATCATTTAAAACACCCTTATATATTGCAGTTATTTTGTTACAATGTATAATAAAATCAAACAGCATCGGCTCGTTAAGAATAATACTATTGACACTATAAAGCTTTTCAGGGCAGTTAAGAATCCGTTGTAGGCAATCAATTAAGGCTCCAACTCTACCAGCAGAAACAATAAATCCATTCTGTTCATTCTTTATAAAAGTCTTTGCGCCAACATGATCCGAAACAATACATGGCATTCCAGCAGAAATAGCCTCTATTGCAATAAAGCTAAGTGTTTCATACCATAGACTCGGAACAACGATTACATCCAAAAAGTCATATATCCGCTTCAATTGATTGGATGTATATTTTCCTTTCCTAACAATGAAACTATTCTGCTCAGAATTGTCATTATATACATCAAGTTCAACTCTATACCCATCATTTATCAGCCTCTCAACCGCTTGCCTAAGAACATAGTATCCCTTAAAATCTGTACAGTCCCCCATAAAACCTATATGGAGCGTATCATCTTTAAGAAACGATCTCTTTTTTCTTCTATCAACAATCGAAGAAAGCGAAATATATAGGATTTCTCCAGGCAAATGCCCTAATCTCGACTCAAACACTTCTTTGGTTTGAGAGCTATTAAACAAATAATAATCAATTAACGAGAAGCATTTCCGATAATACTTTTCAAGCTTTTCATAATTAGGTATCTTGTTTTCTATTCTTTTTGATGTTGTGCTTATTTTAGTCTTAGATACAAGTGCGTTTTTTCTTATTTTTCCTACGACGTTTATGTGTTTTATTTTTTTATATAAAGCAGATTGTCCTAACGCCAATTTTGAATAGCTAAGGGCTCGTTGTGAACAGGAAAAGCATTGACTATTAATTGAATTATTGCAGCAAATCTTTCCATCCTTAAACAGTGTTGTAACAGGACACAAACCAAAAAAATCATGTGTTGTCATAAGAATTGGTATCCTTAACTTATGAGCAGCCTGTAATAATTCAATGTGTAATCCCATTAACGAATGAACGTGAAGTACTTTTATTCTATGTATTCTTAAGAAATCAATATAAATCTGTTCGTCAACTTCTCTTGTATACAAACCAACATTAGTAATGCCAGAGTAAAGTGGAATTGGATGAGCATTATCAATTCTAAAGCAATATAAATTACTACTATGAATTCTATTATCCTTAATAATCTTGACTTTTTTATCAACAAAGCCGAGTTTTCCCGGAAACAAATAAAACACATTATTTGTCTTGCTTTGTTTTAATGCCAAATCTGTACTATATCTTACTAAACCGCCTTGACGATCAGGATAACATCCTATTGAATAGTGAAGAATATTCATAAACTCATTCCTATCTCTTACCTACAAAACCATTAATCACTCTATCATACTCATCAACAATATGCTCCCAAGAATACTTGGTCTTCATATTGTTTCTAGCTTTAAGTCCAACATTTATTTTCTTTGTTGCACTTATGCTATCAAGCTTTTCAATTCTAAATGCTAATTCATCTTCATTCTTGAAGTATAATGCAGTTTTTCCGCCGACATATCTGTTGAAATTAACGTTGTAAAGGATATTCAGATCAGTCTCTGCCATAGCCTCTAATAATCCCGGATTTGTTCCACCTACGGAATGACCGTGAATGTAGCCATGTGCATACTGCCGAACATAATGCAGAATTTCCTGATCATATAACGTGCCAGCCATAATTATTCTATCGTCATTCATGAACCCTGTAGATTGTTTAATATGATTATAGAACTTCCTTATCTCTGTTTTATAATTACAAATTACAAGCAGTTTTTTATTTGTTTTTGATTTCATAAATCCCTTGAACATCATCTCGTAATTGTTTTCGGGAATGAATCTTCCCAAAATAAGATAATAATTATCTCGCTCAATCCCCCATTTGTTAAAATATTGTGCGACTGATTCAGGGATTATTTCTGAAACTCTTGGTACTGAATTCACACCATATGCTACATATTCAAGCAGAGGTTTTCTGCCTATCAATAGTTTGCTATACAATTCACGAATTCCTTCGTTATCGCATACCATACAATCTGTGGACTTTGCCATCATCATAGCAGAAACAAACAAGTAAATCTGAACCAAGCGATTCCATTTTGTTCTTCTCCACTCAGCTCCCGCAGGATTTTCCATCATAATAATGCCGTGTTTTTTAATGGAATGTCTCTTTAGCCACAAAACAGGTCCTATTCTTACTCCTAGATGAAACATTACCGGGTTGGATACTTTTAGTGATTTGACTATGTGACAGGTAAGATCAGTACAGTGAATATCATATTTAGGCATTGCAGAGCTGCCTGTCTCACCTTCAAAAACTCTTACACAGATTATGTTGTTTACAACAACTATTTCTTCCTGTTCTATGGAATCAACCTTTTCAAATGCCCACCACTGGATATTTTTATCTGTCCAGTTATCAAACAGTCCATGAGCAAATGCTTCCCATCCGCCGTAGTTTTGAGTATATCCGCGCAAGCCAATCATGAAAACATTGATTGATTTTTTAGGTGGATCAAACTCATCAATTATTCTCACGATATTGCTTTTTGTTTTCATAAATCATTCCTCAGTTCGTATAATGCTTTCCTTTAATGTGCAAACTCTGTAATTATGCTTGTACTCACTCATCTTCTTGTCGTAGTACAGATTGCCGAACGCCTTATCAACGATGCCGGTAACAAGTCCAAGAAGTTTGAGCGACCAGGTGAATCCTTTTATCAAATGCACCTTTTTGCCGTGTGCAGCACCTATCATCCTTACCATCTCGGATGTGTTGCTGTATTCCTTGTTCTGCGGCCAGA
Source organism: uncultured Ruminococcus sp. (assembly GCA_902786975.1). GTDB lineage: Bacteria > Bacillota > Clostridia > Oscillospirales > Ruminococcaceae > Hominimerdicola. Next base: position 1,116 of record CADAES010000011.1, on the reverse strand, counting down.
ATGTTCCTCGCTCGCTGTTTTCGATCATCAGCCGTACAAACTCGCAGAGATTGTCGATGTAGAGCATCGAGCGTCTGTTCTTAACATATGGGAATATCGGCAGCTTTTGCGCCATTTTTGACATCAGCGGATAGTTGCCCTTACTGCCCTTGCCGTAGATCATCGGCGGTCTGAGAATAACTACCTTAAAACTGTCATCTTCAAGCTTGCGCAGACCGTTCTCAGCTTGTACCTTGCTGTCGCCGTAGCAGTTTGCAGGATGAACAGGTGTGTCCTTGGTAATGCGCTTGCCCTTGCCTATCGGTGCGCTGTTGCCGTAAACTATAGCGCTGCTCATAAAAATGAACTGCTTTACGCCATCGGCTTTTGACTTCTTTGCGGTCTCTACTGTGAGATCGGTATTGACAGCGTAATACAGTTTTTCTTTTTCCTTGCTTATCTTGCCGTTATCTGAATGCGCAATTCCTGCGACATGAAAACTGCGACATGAAAAACACAGTCATAGCCGGAAAAGCTTTTGCTCTTCCAGCTATCACCGATCATATCCACAGTATCAACAGAGTAATCGTTTCCGAACTGCTCCATATATTTTTCAAACGAGGTGCCTATGTAGCTGTTTGCACCTGTAATGAGGATTTTCTTCATAACATCTTCGCCTTTTCAAATTCTTTAGCCATCTGACCTGTGCCGCCCTCAACTACGCCTTTACTCCTAAGCACAGCGTATACAGAGCCAAGCAGTATCTTTGTATCCATCTGGAGACCTGATATGCTGGACGCCTTAATTGCATTAGCATAAACGCCATCAAGCTTTGCCTTTTCCGGAATTTCAAGTTCATCTCTTCCCTTGATCTGTGCAAGACCTGTAAGTCCGGGCTTGATATCGTTTGCACCGTACTTGTCTCTTTCAGCGGTCAGGTAATCCTGATTCCACAGAGCCGGTCTTGGTCCGATGATGCTCATATTGCCGATAAAGATGTTCCACAGCTGCGGGAGCTCATCTATTGACAGCTTTCTAATTATCTTTCCGCTTTTGAGTATGTACTGGTCGGGGTTATCGAGCATATGTGTCGGGACATTTTTCGGTGTGTCAAGTCTCATTGATCTGAACTTATAC
>CADAES010000010.1 GCA_902786975.1 uncultured Ruminococcus sp. | reverse complement strand
GCCTGCCTTGACCTGGTACTGCTTTCCGCCTGTTTCGATTACTGCGTACATTCAATATGCACCTGCCTTTTCATGAACTCGCTATTATACGGTGTCGGGCGCAGCTGAGGCCCCGAACTTGCGTACCGTAGATATGCGGCTTAAATATGATACCATATACAATATAAAAAGTCAAGTCTTGCACGAAAATTTACATAAAGTTTACTTTTCGGCATTTTGCTTCTCTATCGTATCCTCAAGAACGGCTTTTCTCAAGTCTGTCAGCCAATCTGAAAAAGCGACTGTATCGAATGCATATGTTTTATTCAGCTCATATTCGTTTTCCGACCACGTTTCAAGCGGTGATTCGTTATGCTGTATCAGCGCTTCGAGCTTATCAAGCGCCTTGTATATCTTTGCTTCTGCCGTTTGCTGTGCCTCCATTTCGGAAAAGAGCGCCGACAGGTCTGCGGATACTTCGCCCGGCATCGAGCCGACCCATTGCTGTAAAAGCTCGTCCTCGGTCTTTCTGTCCGCATCTGTTTTTATAAATGTTGCAATATCCCCCGTAAAGCACTCCCCGAGATCGTGTATAATGCACATCTTCACGACCTTGTCCATATCGGCATCGGGAAACTCCGACTTCAGCAGCAAAGCCATTAGCGACATTCTCCAGCTGTGCTCGGCAACGCTTTCCTTTCTGCCCCGCGAGGTAGTACAATGGCGTGTGGCATCTTTCAGCTTTTCCGCCGTGTGCAGTATTTCAAGATATTCCCTGGCGTCCATATCGTTCTCCTTTGCCTTGGCTTTTATATCATATCTCCTTGAACGCTTCCTTTATTGAGTGTACCCCAACGACTCTTATGTCGAATTTACTTATATCGATGCCTTTAAGCGAATGAGCTGGCAGAATGACCTTTTCAAAGCCCATTCTTTCGGCTTCCGCAATACGCTGCTGGATATGCGATACCGTTCTGAGCTCGCCGCCCAAGCCTATCTCGCCAAAAGCGATAGTCTTGCTGTCTATCACCTTGTCGGTCAGGCTCGAATACAGCGCCATCGCAACAGACAGGTCAGCAGCCGTGTCGTCCAGCTTCAAGCCGCCGACTATGTTGATATACACATCAAGTCCGCCGAAAAAGTAGCCCAGCCGCTTTTCCAGCACAGCGATTATGATAGACATTCTGTAATAGTCTATGCCCGTTGCAGTCCGCCTCGGAGTTGAAAGCGATGACTTTGACACCAGCGCCTGCACCTCCGCCATTATCGGGCGTGTGCCCTCGATTATGCAGGCAACGCAGGTGCCCGAAACATCGGTCGGTCTGCCCTCAAGAAGCAGCATCGACGGGTTCTCCACCTCGAGCAAGCCCTTGTCAGCCATTTCAAACACGCCTATCTCGTTTGTCGAGCCAAAACGGTTCTTGACCGCACGCAGGATACGGTAGGTAAGGTTCCTCTGCCCCTCAAAGTAAAGCACGCAGTCAACGATGTGCTCCATTACCTTCGGTCCTGCGATTGCGCCGTCCTTGTTGACGTGTCCGACGATGAACATCGGTATCTCCTCGGACTTTGCGGTGTGCATAAACAGATTCGTACACTCTCTGACCTGCGTTACAGAGCCCTGCGCCGAGCTTATCCCCGCCATGCTCATCGTCTGTATCGAGTCGATTATGACTATCTCGGGCTGCTGCTTGACGATAACATTACATATCTTCTCGCAGTCCGTCTCCGCAAGCAGATACAGGTTCGGGCTGTTCACACCGAGCCTGTCGGCACGCAGCTTTATCTGCCTCAGCGACTCCTCTCCCGAAACATACAAAATAGTGTGATCCTCGCCCAGGAACGAGCATATCTGCAAAAGGACCGTCGATTTGCCTATGCCCGGCTCGCCGCCGAGAAGCACCATAGAGCCTTTTACCAGCCCGCCGCCGAGCACCCTGTCAAGCTCGGAAAGCCCCGTCTTGTAACGTGTCTCGCTGTAGCTCGCATCGACAGAGCCAACATTCACTATCCTGTCGGAAATGTCCGCCACCGCCGAAGCCGTCCTCGAAGCGGAGCCTGCACGCACAGTCACCTCGACCTCCTCAAAGGTGTTCCATTCACCGCAGTTAGGGCACTTTCCGTTCCACTTGCTCGTTTCGTAGCCGCATTGGCTGCAAACGTAATTCGTCTTTGTCTTTGCCATTTCGCACTCCCCTTTTCACAGGATATATCCCTTTGAGTATAGCACAAATGCACAGATTTTTCAAGCTTGTTATGTACATAATATCGGACTTTCAGCCAAGCCTTTCAAATTATTTGACAAACCCGCAAAATCATAGTACAATTATCGTGAAAAACAAATAGAAAGTGGGAGTATGCAATATGAATGTATGGGGCTACTGGAAATGTCCGTACTGCGGCGAGGTCGTGCGGGCAGATCATAAGGACTGTACCAAGTGCGGAGCGTCGGTACCCAACGACGCAGAGTTCTTTATGGACCCGACCAAGCCGATAGAATACGTCGATAAGGAGCTTGAGAACGACGAGGCGAACTGGCTTTGCTCGTTCTGCCGTTCACAGAATCCCGCACAGGCTGAGGTCTGCGAGAACTGCGGTGCTCTGAGGGAAACGGCAAAGGGCGTCTACGAGGTAAAAGAGCCCAAGAAAGAACGCGAGCACGAAAAGCCGAACAAACCGAAAAAGAAAAGATCCAGACTGTATTTAATGGCTTTCCTGGCTCTGCTGCTTCTGTTCATCGGCTGGCTGTATAAGCCTGTCACCCGTGAGGGCGAGATAACCGGCTTTGAGTGGGACAGGAGCATAACCGTCGAGGAATACATGAAAAGCCGTGAAAGCGACTGGTATGTGCCAAACGGCGCAGAGGTATTAAGCTCAAGCAGAGAGATACGCTCCTACCGGCGAGTCCTTGACCACTACGAGACCAAGACAAAAAAAGTAGCGAAGCGTGTACAGGACGGATACGATATCAGCTATAAAAACCTCGGCAACGGTCAGTTCAAGGAGGTAAAGAAGCCCAAGTACAAGACCGTTTACGAGAAAAAGACCGTAAAAGAGCCTGTTTACCGGCAGGAACCGATATACGATACCAAATATTATTTCAACATAGACCGATGGAAAGCCGTGGACAGCCTATTCACTAGCGGTGACGACCAGAACCCGAAATGGGCTGAAACAGACCTGCCAACAAGCGTAGAGTCACCCAAATACGGTGACAAACGGCAGGCGGAGCGCAAGGAGACCTACCGAGCCATCATCAAGGACGACAAGGGCAACGAGAAGAAAGTCGAATACGATTACGAAAAGTGGAAAAATCTGAAGGTCGGCGACAAGATAGAGTACAAGACCCGCCGTTTCTCAGACGACCCGCTTTAGAAAGGAAAATCTATGAAAGGTTATATACTTGCACTGGATCAGGGCACGACATCTTCAAGAGCACTCGTTTTTAATGAGGCGGGCGAAAAGCTGAGCTGCTGTCAAAAGGAGTTTCCGCAGATCTTCGTCAAGGGCGGCTGGGTAGAGCACGACCCTATGGACATCTGGGAAAGCCAGCTCGAGGTCGCAAAGGAAGCGATAAAGCAGGCGGGCTTGCAGCCATCGGATATATCGGGCATCGGTGTCACCAACCAGCGTGAGACCACGATGATATGGGACAAAGCCACGGGAAAGCCCGTTTACAACGCTATCGTGTGGCAGTGCAGACGCACCGTGGATATCTGCGAAAAATTCGCTCAGCAGGGGCTTTCAAAGTTTTTCAGCGACAAGACAGGCCTTGTCATCGACCCCTATTTCTCCGCAACAAAGGTCAAGTGGATACTCGATAACGTTGACGGAGCAAAGCAGCGTGCGCAAAACGGCGAGCTGCTTTTCGGAACAGTGGACACCTGGCTGATATGGAACCTCACCGGCGGAAAGGTACACGCAACAGACTACTCCAACGCATCAAGAACCATGATGTTCAATATCCATACCCTCAGCTGGGACGAGGAGATACTCGGACTGCTGGGCATACCCAAGTGTATGCTGCCGCAGGTCGTTGATTGCAGCGGGCTGATAGGCACGACCGACGAGTCTGTGCTTGGTGCAAGCATAAAGATATGCGGCTGTGCGGGCGACCAGCAGGCTGCGCTTTTCGGACAGTGCTGCTTCCACAAGGGCGACGTCAAGAACACCTACGGAACAGGCGGCTTCCTGCTGATGAATACGGGCAAAGAGCCTGTGAAAAGCCAGAGCGGCCTGCTCACCACGATAGCGTGGGGCATAAACGGGAAGGTCAGCTATGCGCTCGAAGGCTCGGTCTTTGTGGCAGGCGCTGTTGTAAAATGGCTGCGTGACGAGCTGAAAATGATAGACGACGCCGCACAGACCGAGGAGATAGCTCGAAGCGTCCAGGACTCAAACGGCGTTTATGTAGTGCCCGCATTCGTAGGGCTGGGTACGCCGTACTGGGACCCCTGTGCAAGGGGCAGCATCTTCGGGCTGACCCGTGGCGCATCAAGAGCACACATCGTCCGTGCCTGTCTTGAAGCGATATGCTACCAGACCGCAGATGTGATAGATGCTATGGTAAAGGACACAGGCAGCCTAAATACGATACGAGTTGACGGCGGCGCTTCGGCAAACGATTTCATAATGGAATTTCAGTCCGATATCCTCGGCCGTCCCGTAATAAGGCCCGAAAATGTCGAGTCCACCGCAACCGGCGCAGCCTTCCTCGCAGGTCTTGGCTGCGGCGTGTGGAACTCGCAGGAGGATATTCTGCAGATATCCGGCAGCTTCAAGGAGTTCGCTCCGTCTATGAAAAAGGATAAGCGAAACGCCCTGCGTACAGGCTGGGAAAAAGCCGTGCAAAGAAGCCTGCACTGGGAAGAATGACCAAGCTGATCCTATTGGTTGAGGGGAACTCTTTTAGAGAAGAGTTCCCCTCAAACTCCCCTCAGAAACCTCTTAATGATTTTTCTATACGGGGGATAAATCCCCCGTATAGAAAAATTATGAACAGACCTCCAAAGGCAGACTGAAAAGAACTGTCCTATATAAGAACTCCTCAATCAGCAGGAAAAAACACGAACACTTATTCTTGCACGGAAATCCCACCGTTTTACTTGACTTTTGGGCGGATTTATATTACAATTAAATAAACGTAACTATCCCATCAGAAAGGAGGGAACGATGTGAGCAAAAAGGTATTTGACAACAGAGAGCTGTCGTGGCTGAAATTCAACGAGCGTGTGCTTGAAGAAGCTATGGACGAGAATGTCCCTCTGCTTGAAAGACTGATGTTTGAATCTATTTTTTCCAGCAATCTCGACGAGTTCTTTATGGTGCGTGTCGGATCACTTTACGATTCCTCGCTGGTGGACGACGACCAGAAGGACAACAAGACAAAGCTTCGCCCGTCCGAGCAGCTCAGTGCGATATTCAGCAGAGTGCGTGAGCTCAATGCCGTGCGTGACAAGTCCTTCGAACAGCTTTCAAAGGAGCTTAAAACAAAGGGTATACATCATAAGTCTGTGAAGAACCTTTCGGGCCAGCAGGCTGAATTTATCGAGGGCTACTACGCTTACGAGATAGAGCCGTTCATCAACGCAAATATCATCGACAAGCGCCACCCGTTCCCGTTCCTTGTGAACAAGTCGATATATGTCATCACAAAGCTGTCTGCAAAGGGCACAAAATCGCTGGGCATGATATCCTGCACGGATAAGTTCAGCAGAGTCATCTTCATTCCCGATGAGGAAACGGACAGCATATGCTATCTGCTGGTAGAGGAGGTCATCTCACACTTTGCCGACAGGATATTTTCAAACTACAAGATAGAAGAAAAGGCGCTTATGCGCATAACCCGAAACGCCGATATCGACGTTGACGAGAGCTACGATTCGGAGCTTGATTTCAGACAGAATATGTCCGTCGTCATCAGCAAGCGAAAGAGGCTGTGTCCGGTGCGCCTTCAGGTGTCAAAGGATATATCCGATGCGCTGACGGGTGCTCTGTGTGAAAGGCTGGAGCTTTCAGCAAAGCAGGTCTTTGTTGAAAAAGCACCGCTTGACCTTTCGTATGTGGGCGAGTTGTTTGACAAGGCATCGGGCAAAAAGAGCCTGTTCTTTGAAAAGTTCGAGCCTCAGCGCTCACCTATGATAGACCAGACAGCCCCGATGATAGAACAGATAGACAAAAAGGACCTTTTTCTGTCCTATCCGTACGAGTCGATAGACCCGTTCCTGCGTCTGCTGAACGAGGCTGCCGATGACCCGACCGTCGTTTCGATAAAAATGACGCTTTACAGAGTCGCAAAAAACTCAAAGGTAGTCAAGGCACTGTGCAAAGCAAGCGACAACGGCAAGGAAGTAATGGTGCTCGTCGAGCTGCGTGCAAGATTTGACGAGGAAAACAACATCGGCTGGTCAAAGGCACTTGAGGAATCGGGCTGTCACGTTATTTACGGACCTCCCGGAATGAAGGTGCATTCAAAGCTGTGCCTCATAACACGGAATATCGACGGTGAGGCAAAATACACCGTCCAGATAGGCACGGGCAACTACAACGAAAAGACCGCAAAGCTTTACACAGATTTCTGCCTTATGACCTCAAACAGCGATATCGCATCAGAGGCAGCCGAGGTTTTCAAAGCCCTGGGTATGGGCGAGCTTGTGCAGGACACCAGAACGCTCATGGTAGCTCCCAAGTGCCTGCAAAACAAGGTGCTTGAATATATGGACGACGAGATAGCGCTTGCCAAGGCAGGCGGCGACGGTTATGTCGGAGCAAAGCTCAATTCCCTCACCGACAAGGTCATAATCGACAAGCTGATAGAGTGCTCCCAGGCGGGCGTTAAGGTCGAGCTTGTCATAAGGGGCATATCCTGTCTCATCGCAGGCGTTAAGGACGTCACCGAGAACATAACGATACGCTCGATAGTCGGCAGATTCCTTGAACATTCGAGAATATATATCTTCGGAGCAGGCGTGCGCAAAAAGGTCTACATCTCCAGTGCTGACTATATGACCCGAAACACTACAAGGCGTGTCGAGGTCGGCGTGCCCGTGCTCGACGGGGAGATAAAAAAGCGTGTGCTGGAATATTTCGATATCCAGATGCACGACAACGTCAAGGCAAGAGTGATGAACTCCGACGGCATCTATGTCAGAGCTGCCGACAGCGCCGTAAAGTGCTGCGCTCAGGAAAAGTTTATAGCTATGGCTTATGAGAACGCACCGCCGCTTGTGACCGCACCTCCGCCGCAGCCCGTTCAGCCGGTGCAAACGGTGCAGACAGCACAGCCGGTACAGACAGTGGTGCAGACGGTACAGCAGCCCGTTCAACCGGCACCGACCGTCCAGCCTATACAGCCCGTCCACGAAAAGAAGGGCTTGTGGGCAAGGATCAAGGCGTTTTTCAGCAGAAAGAATTAAAGCGGAGATAGCTTCTCCGCTTTTTTGCATATACTGTAAGCTTTTTGACATTCGCACATTCAAGTCACTGCAAACCAAGCTTCGCTTGCTGCGGCGTCAGGTCTCAGCTGTCGCTTCGGTCGTTGCTAAGCTAAGCAAAGGCGTCCACCGGACACCCGCAGCCCAAGAGGCGGGGAACATTGGACGTGGTTATAGGAAACGCCGCACGACCATTGTGCGGTATTGCCTATATCATATCTTTCAACTTCAGGGAGTACAAAAAACATGTTCAGACTTGCAAAATATCTGAAGCATTACAAAATACAAAGCATCTTCGGCCCGCTTTTCAAGCTGATAGAAGCCTGCTTTGAGCTTGCCGTGCCGCTGATAATGGCTGACATAATCGACACGGGAATAAAAAACGAGGATTCCTCGTATATCCTTTGGCGTGGCGGTATTCTCGTGCTGCTCGGCATACTGGGACTTGTATGCTCGCTGACAGCGCAGTATTTTGCCGCAAAGGCGTCGGTAGGCTTCGGCACAGAGCTGAGAACAGCGCTTTTCAAGCACATCAATACCCTTTCATACGCCGAGATAGACAAACTTGGCAGCCATACGCTCGTTACACGCATGACCTCCGATATCAACCAGGCGCAGACAGGCGTGAATATGGTGCTGAGGCTGTTCCTGCGCTCCCCTTTCATCGTGCTCGGCTCGGTGATAATGGCATTCACGATATCGGTCAAGCTCACGCTCATATTTATCATCATCTCGCCTGCGCTGGCTTTTGTTATCTACAAGATAATGTCCTCAACGATACCCCGCTATAAAAAGGTGCAGAAAACACTTGACAGAACAAACCTCATCACCTCCGAAAACCTCGTCGGAACGAGAGTTATCAGAGCCTTCTCACGGCAGAAGGACGAACAGCAGGAGTTTGAGAAGAATGCCGAAGAGCTGAAAAAAATGCAGATTGCCGCAGGAAAGATATCTGCGATAATGAACCCCGCCACCTACGTTATCGTGAACCTTGCGATAGCGGCGATACTCTGGTTCGGCGGAAAGTCGGTAAATATCGGCGGGATCACCCAGGGCGAGGTCATAGCTCTGCTCAACTATATGAACCAGATACTTCTTGCCCTGCTCGCAGTAGCGCTGCTTGTGACCAACATTACAAAGATGTATGCCTGCGCAGGCAGGATAAACGAGGTCTTTGACGTTCAGCCGAGCGTTTCGGACGAGGGCAATACGACCGTTTCCGAAATACCGGACAGCCCGAAGGTAGAATTCCGGGATGTCAGCTTTGCCTATTCCGGCAGCGGCGAGCATGTGCTTGAAAACATCTCCTTCACCGCAGATAAGGGTATGACCGTCGGCATCATCGGCGGTACCGGCTCGGGCAAGACCAGCGTGATAAACCTTATCCCGAGATTTTACGATACAAGCTCGGGAAGTGTCCTCGTTGACGGCACAGACGTTAAAAAGTACCCGTTCACGCAGCTTCGCACCAAGATAGGCATAGTTCCGCAGAAGGCTGTGCTTTTCAAGGGTACGGTAAGGGAAAATATGCGCTGGCGTGACAGGAATGCGACAGACGAACAGATAATGAAAGCGCTTGAAACAGCGCAGGCAGACGGCTTTGTAAAGCAAAAACAGGGCGTGCTCGACTTTGAGATACTCCAGCAGGGCAAAAACCTCTCGGGCGGTCAGCGCCAGAGGCTCACCATCGCAAGGGCACTCGTCGGCGACCCGGAAATCCTTATCCTTGATGACTCCGCCTCGGCTCTGGACCTCGCAACAGATGCGGCTCTGCGTAAGGCTATCGCAGAACAGACGACGGATATGACCGTGTTCATCGTGTCACAGCGCATCTCGTCCATAAAGAATGCGGACAGGATAGTCGTACTCGAGGACGGCAGGGTCGCAGGCATCGGCACTCACAAAGAGCTGTTCGGCAGCTGCGATGTCTACCGTGAGATATGCCTGTCCCAGCTCTCCGAAAAGGAGGTGGCAGAGCATGCCTGATAAAAAGCAGATAAAGCAAAGCTCCTCAAAGGCACTTAAAAAGCTTCTTGGCTATGCCAAGCCATACAGACCGCTTTTCGTCCTGTCAACGGTGTTTGCGCTGATAAGCGTCGGCTGTACGCTGTATGCGCCGATCCTTATCGGAAAGGGCGTTGACGTTATCGTCGGCGTTGATGATGTTGACTTTGACAGACTTATCCCTGTCATCGCAGGGCTTCTTATACTGGTCGCCGTTACGGGCATATGCCAGTGGCTGATGAGCATCTGCACCAACAGGATAACCTTCGGCATAGTGCGTGACCTGCGCAACGAGGCGTTTTCAAAGCTCGAAAGGCTGCCGCTTTCCTACATCGACAGCCACTCCCACGGCGACATTATAAGCCGTGTCATCACCGACGTTGAACAGGTGTCCGACGGATTGCTTATGGGCTTTGCACAGCTGTTCACAGGCGTCTGCACAGTGCTGGGCACACTCGTTTTCATGCTCACGATAAACGTGAAGATAACGCTGGTCGTAGTGCTGATAACTCCGCTTTCGCTGTTTGTGCCACGTTTCGTTTCAAAAAGCACATATAAGCTTTTCCACAAGCAGTCGGTCGCAAGGGGCGAGCTTACGGGGCTTGTCGAGGAAATGACAGGCGAACAAAAGACCGTGACCGCATTCTGCTACGGCGACGAGGCACAGGCTAAGTTCGACGAGGCAAACAAAGCGCTCGCCGATGTCAGCGTCAAAGCAATATTCTTTTCAAGCCTAACCAACCCCACCACCCGCTTCGTAAACGGGCTTGTCTATACGGGAGTCGGTATCGTCGGCGCATTTACCGCATTTTCGGGCGGGATAACCGTAGGTCAGCTGTCAAGCTTCCTGACCTATGCGAACCAGTACACCAAGCCGTTCAACGAGATATCGGGCGTTATCACCGAGCTTCAGGGCGCACTCGCCTCGGCACAGAGAGTTTTCTCGCTTCTCGAAGAGCCGGAGGAAAGCTCCGACAGCGGACTTAAAGAGCTTTCAAGCTTCGACGGCAGCGTGGACGTTGATGACGTAAGCTTCTCCTACGTTGAAAACAAACCGCTTATCGAGGATTTCGACCTTCACGTCAGAAAGGGTCAGCGCACAGCGATAGTCGGTCCGACAGGCTGCGGAAAAACCACCGTTATAAACCTGCTGATGCGGTTTTACGACGTTGACAGCGGAAAGATATCCGTCAGCGGCGAAGATATAAGAAATGTAACAAGAGCCTCGCTTCGTTCGGGCTACGCTATGGTGCTGCAGGAAACGTGGCTCAAAACGGGAACTATCCGTGACAATATCGCCTACGGCAGACCCGACGCCTCGGAGCAGGATATTATCGCAGCCGCCAAAGCCGCATACTGCCATAGCTTTATAAAGCGTCTGCCGCTTGGCTACGATACCGTGATATCCGACAGCTATGCAACCCTCTCCGCAGGGCAGAAGCAGCTGCTTTGCATCGCAAGAGTGATGCTGTGTACCCCGCATATGCTGATACTTGACGAAGCGACATCTTCTATCGACACAAGGACCGAGATACTTGTCCAGAATGCCTTTGCAAAGCTTATGCAGGGCAGGACGAGCTTCATTATCGCCCACAGGCTTTCAACGATAAAGGAAGCCGACAATATTATCGTAATGAAGGACGGGCATATCGTCGAGCAGGGCGACCACCGCAGCCTTATGCAAAAGGGCGGATTCTACTGCGAGCTGTATAATTCCCAGTTCGCACAGTAACAAAGGAAAAGAGCCGTACAGAGCGTCTGTACGGCTTTTTCATATAATAGGGGGAGGAGAAAATGGAGAAAGAAGAAATTATTATAGTAATGCAGCCGTTTGTTCCGACCGCCTTGCTTTCTGCTATGACTAAAGTATAACCGAGCTGACTTAAATCTACCTTAAACCAAAATGAAAGGTTTGTGAAAAAAGGGCTGCACCGGGCAGCCCTTTTTATCCATATGTCCGAAGCGTCAAAGCTTTGCGTTTTTCTGCGCATTTGCTTTTACCTGTGCAGCAGTGACAACGGCATCATCTTTACCAACAAGTCTGGATTCTCCAGCGTTTTTAAAGTAGGAGTCAAATGTCTGATAATCACTGTCATATTGCAGTGCTCCGCCGGCAATAAATTTAGTTTTTTCAATTCTCCCTTTTCTGATCTTTATCAACCCTACCGAGTATTGCGGGCAGTCATAATTAAATCCTGCATCACGGACAAATCCCGAGATCAAGCTGTTATACTCACTGGAATAAACGATCCAGCCGGCTATATCTCCCGCAGCGACCTGTTTGGAAGTATTGGTATACAGATCGTATCTATACACCTTTGCATTGCTTGTACGTGCATTCCCAAGATAATTCTGAACTATCAGCTCCTGAACGCCGTCGTGGTCATAATCACATACTGTGTAATAATAGAAATGTGAGATCTTATTGTATTGCCTTCTGAAATCCTCAATGACCGAAGCATAGCTTGCATACATAAGTGACGATACCTGAGATGCCGTTAATGAAGAAGCTTTCTTCACCTTGCTAACAGTCGAATTGGAAATAGCCTTCGGTCCGCCGAATACATACAGCCTGTCAGCGTTTTTATCGTTAAGATATCTTATCTGAACGCTGTTGAGCCCGTTGTCCGCAAGGAACAAGGGAGCCTTGTAACGTGCCGCAAATACGCCGCCTGCAAGTGCGTCGGGGTAATTATAGCCTCTTGCAACACACACTGCATTTTGGGAAAGCAGCTTGTTGAACGTTCTGTTCACCCTGACACAAGTTTCATACCTGTCTGATCCTGCTATTCTTTTTATCTTGGCATTTCCCAAAACAATCTTGATCTTATTTTCGGTGTTCTTGCTGATAGCGGCTGTTCCCCCGATGATATAAGCATTCTTGACCTTGCCTTTTACAGATCTCAGGTATGTACTGATATTTGCGTTCAGCTTTCCGCTTTTGCTGACATATATAATCGGCGATCCGAGCGCAGCAGCAACAGGCGATATCGAAAGTGCGTCTGCATACTTGTTGTCAACTACAAAGAAAATGTTTTTTGGAGCAGTCACCTTTTTCTTTGTATTTGACTTGACCTTTGACTGCAATGCTTTAGCGACCTTCCTTGCGGTCTCGTAGCATGAGCCTCCCTTTATTACCGACACCTTGTATTTCTTTTTAAGATTCTTGATAGTGGTATTGCTGATAGCATTCTTAGTGCTTACAACGATAACCGTCTTTGGCTTCAGACGGTTGAGCTCCTTCTGTGTCGCAGCGGGGAGCTTTCCTTTGAGCGTCAAAAGCATCGGGGCATTGTATGCCGATGCAAGCGGAACGGAAACGAGCGCATCGTTAAAGCTGTATCCGTCTGCGAGAAGAACATACTGTGATGTCGATTTCTTTAATGTCTTTGATATTTTGACCGCTGTTCCGTAACGGTCAGAACCGTAAAGCCTTTTGACCGACGGAATGATACAATACTGAAAACCGTTTTTCTTTGCGTATTTTTCAGCTTCTGAGCCTTTATAGCAGTTTATAAGGAAACCTGTATCCTTTTTTTCCTTATCTGTTTTTTGATCTACACCGTATCCAAATGCTTTTTCACCAATGCTTTTTACACTTTTGGGAATAACGACATTTTTGATCTTAGTAGCATAAAAAGCGTATAGTGCTATATTAGTAACACCGTCAGGAATAGAGACACTTGAAAGATTACGGCAATCGCAGAACGCCCACGAACCGATTCCTTTTACGCCTTTTGGGAAAACTACGTTCTTCAATCCATAACAGCCAGAAAAAGCATATGTCCCTATACCGATAACTTTTTTGGGAATAGTAATGTTTTTTAGCTTAGAACAACCTACAAATGCCCAAGCACCGATAGCTGTAATACCACTGGGCAGCTTTACGCTTTCGAGATTTTTACAATAGGCGAACAAGGCCTGTTCTATTACTTTTACCCCGCTTGGAATAGTTATGCTTTTGAGCTTACTGCAATCTGAAAATGCATACCACCCTATTTTTTTAACGCTGTTGGGGATAGTTACACTCGACAGATTTTTATAACCATAAAATGCATTGCCGCCAATGGACGTAACACCGTTTTTTATTATGATTTTTTTTACCTGTTTACTCTTGCCTGAAGAATAATCCAGAACCTCTTGGTCATACATCGCACCTTTGCCGCTGATAGTCAGTACGCCGTTTTTCAGCGTCCATCTGACATTCTTTCCGCACTTGCCCGAATTTGCCGAGCTTGCCGCACTTGCCGTGATGCTCGTGCTCTGCGTAAGACTGCTTTGCGGCAGAGCCGCTGCACCGCCAAACGCCATGCACAGCGCAAGAGCAAGCGATAAAAGCTTTTTCTTCATTTTTTCTACCTCCGTTTCATTTTAAAGGCTTGTTACAGTTCAAGTATACGGCTTTTTGCAGAGAAAGTCAACAAACTTTATCATTCATATATGCATATCAGCCGTGACACCTTGTCCTGTCTGACGAGCGTGATATAATCCTGCACCGTTTGCAGTCTTTGTTCAAACACCGTCGCACCCTCTGCGGGCGAACGGTCCTCGTGCCTGTCCGAGCCTGCGACCTTTACCAGCCCGTAGCTGTCGGCGTACCAGTCCGCACGCCTGTTGAATTCGGGGTCGTGGTTCCCTGCATTGAACACCTCGACCGCATCGACATCGTACGGGTACAGCCTCACCGTGTCGATGTACCACGCCTCCCTGAACGGGTGAGCGTGAACTATCATTCCGCCGCTTCGGTGAATAAGCTCCATATACTCCTTAACACCTATCTCCATAACCTCGGGGTGTGCCTTGAGCCAGTCCCCGTCAACGCCGTAGGTCAGCAGGTCTGTCCCGAGATATGAATACTCGATGCCGAAAAACACCGACAAGCCTATCCTGTCGCCCTCTGCCTTTGCGGCTTTGTAGCCCGCACAGTAAAGCTCGCACTTTGTCTGCCAGTCAAGGCTCGGGTCTACCGCACAGTTGCCGTTGAAAAAGTGATCTGTGACAAATATCCCGTCATAGCCCCTGCTCTTGTAAAACCTTGCAAGCTCCTGCCCGCTAAGCTCCCCGCAGGCGCTTGCCTCACGGGTGTGGCAGTGAGTTTCGTAAATGTACTCCATCAGTCGGTTATCTTTCTTGCCTCAACGTAGTACCTCTTATCCCATGCGTGACCCATAGAGAAGGTCTTTCTCGGAAGTGCACCGTCGCAGATAACAGTCGGGAAAAGCTCCGACTTAGCCATATCCGGCAGAAGCACTCCCAGAGCGTCCGCACTCTTTGAAAGGCTGTCTATGACCTCTGTACCGTGAATGTAATCTATCTTTCCGCCGTTTGCTTTCATATAGGAATCAAGGAAATTCTGAAGCGAGCCGACAGTCAGCTTTGAGCTTTGCTTGTGGATATAAAAGTCCTCATGTACACCGTCCGTAACGACAGTTATCTTCTGCTCGCTCTGCTCCTTTGAAAGCCCGAGAGCATCTGTCATCTCAGCCATAAGCTTAGCCCTGTCGATTCCCGTGCAGATCCTGTGGATAGCTTCAAATTCAAGCGCAGGAGAGTGCAGGTTCACTATCTCGACAAGCGCATATCTGCACTTTGCACCCGACATATCCCTGCCTGCGTTTGCAGACTTCTGCTCCTCGTAGAATGCCTTTGCGGTAGCCAGCGAGTGGTTTCCGTCACCCATAGCGAATGTAAGCGGCGGCTCGTTCTCATAGCCGTATCTTGCGCTGAACTCTTCCTGCGAGTCGAACTCTTCAAGCGTCCCGAGCAGCTGTGCCTGTGTGTCCTTGTCGATAAGCCAGCCTGTGATGTGACCGCCGTTTTTCATCATATCAAAGTCGTATACCTTTTCAAAGCTGTCCTTCTTTTCAGCCAGAGGCTCGACTATCTGCTTTTTCGCATCGTCGATAAGTATCATTATGTGCGGCAGCTCAACGGGCGCACCACGCCTTACCTTGATCCTCGGCGGGATACGCTCAACGACAGTCGCCTCGGTAGCCCTTACCCTGCTCTTTGAGCCTTTGTTGTAATCGTACTGTTCAAGGTCGATAGCGCCGACAATGCCTGCCCTCACCTTGCCGTCAGCCTGTGTGCGCTCAATATAGATAAGTGCGTCCTTGTACTCGGTGAATGTGTCCGAAGTCATATACTCGTCCATCTTTTCGTGTATCTTCCCGATGCGCTCGTCAACGTCATCACCCTCAAGATAGACCTCGGGGAGAATAAGATCAAGGGTCGTTTTGCTGCCCTGAGTTATCTTCTCAACGTCCGCCCAGTATTGCGGCTCGCTTGTGTACTGATCGCACGCAACTACCGCCCACTTTGTCATATCCGTATTCTTTGGCAGAAGAATATCTGCCGGCTTGAATGCTGCCATTTAGATCAAACTCCTTTATGTTTAAGATTTTTGTTTTTAATATATAAGCTGCAAAGTATTGCTGCTTTTGATCGTCAGAGGTGAGAACCGGACCTCTTACTTCTTCTCTCTTACATCTTACCTCTTCTCTTATCTCTTACCTCTTACATCTTACCTCTGAACTCCATCTCGCTTTGCATCTGCACAAAGCCGTACTTTTCGTACAGCGGTCTGCCCATGTCGGTCGCCTCAAGCGTGATGTGCTCAACGCCCCTTGCCTTTGCGTCCGCAACCAGCAGGTCGAGCGTTTTGTATGCTATCCCCTGCCGTCTGTATTCGGGGTCGGTGTACATGTTCATCACATACGCCTTTCTGCCCGTGTTCACATCGCAGGTCGGCATAACATCGTAGTAGCTCATTCCGCCCGTGCCGATAAGTCTTTGCCCGTCAAAAACAAGATAAGCCGTGTGGCTGCCGTCTGCAAGCGCCTTTTTATAGTATATCCTCGACTGCCTTTCTATCTCGCTCATATCCGCATCGTCGGGCAGCCTGTTCGCCGCCTTCAGCACCATAACTCTTGAAGATACCAGAAGTTCAAGGTCGTCAAGCCCTGCTTTCCTGTAAGTATACTCTTCCATTGTTCTATTCCTTTTTCACTGATAAGCCTTATTCCCCATAAATCGCTGAACGATCTCTTTGGGCGGCGGCCGTAAAGCCCAAGCCCCTTCGGACATAAATTTACATATCAAGCTTATTGTCTGTAATAGTTGTTATTGTCGTGCGGATAATATCCGTTGCTGTCCGAGTAATTGGGGTAATTCGTCTGATACGGCTGACCGCCCTGATAGTTCTGGCCGGGATAATACCCGTAACCGTTCGGTTGATCTGGGTAATTCGGATAACCGCCCGGCTGCGGCGGCAAATAGCTATAGTATATCCCGGGGTTGACGCTGCTCTTTTTCCTTTCTCCGAGCCCCGCAAGAAGCGTGGCAATGAACTCCACGAAATGCACCGGCAGAACAAAGTAGGTGCAGACCGCCGCAGTGCCAAGATGCTGGCTCGTGTGGATATCGTTGAATTCAAAAGCGACAAAGGCTATCGTTGCAGCGAGTGCTATACCGCAAAAGAGCGCATATATCATAAACCCGTTCCGTTTGGGCTTGCCCGCATTTGTTCTCACCGTGTCCGAGACCAGCTTCACCCAGGCCGACACCATCAGCGGCAGATAGCACAGCGTCAATAAAAGACCCAGGAACCATGCCATCCAGAAATCCACGCTCCACACCAGCGCTCCCATACCGACTGCAAATGTGAATAAAACAGCAACTATCTTTTGTCCCCGCATATCCGACACCCCCATATCAGATTTGCAAAACAGGGCGGAACAAACCTCCCGCCCTGCTGAAATAATTATTCTTCTGTTGTTTCTTCTGCTTTTTTCTCTGCTGCTTCTTTCTCAGCCTGAGCGGTCGTAGTCTTGTTTGCACCGCAGCAGTTCTTGTATTTCTTTCCGCTTCCGCAGGGACAGAGCTGGTTTCTGCCTATCTTGTCCTTCTTGCGAACGGTCATGTTGTGGTGTACCTTGTTTTCCTTGTAAACGTCCTCACGCTTTGGAGCTTCCTCGTTTCTTCTCACCTGTATAGTGAACAGCATCCTTACCGTATCCTCACGGATAGAAGCTACCATATCGTCAAACATTGCCATACCTTCTACACGGTACTCGACAACAGGGTTCTTCTGACCGTAGGAACGAAGCGAGATACCCTTTTTCAGCTCCTCCATATCGTCGATGTGAGCCATCCACTTGGTATCGACTACCTTGAGCAGACATACTCTCTCGACCTCGTGGAGCATTTCCTCACCGAGCTCCTCCTCACGCTTCTTGTAAAGCGCCGTTGCCCTGTCCGAAAGCTCCTTGATGATATCCTCCTTGTTGATATCGTCCAGCTCCTGAACGGTGTAGTTGAAATCGTCCTCTGTCGTGAGCAGACCTGCAAGATGCTCCTTGAGTCCCGCAAGGTTCCAGTCGTCCTTGATATCGTCGTCCAGCAGATAAGCATCTACCGAGTCAACAACATACTGGTCTATCATATTTACGATGTAATCGTGAACGTTCTCTCCGTCAAGCACCTTCTGACGCTGACCGTAGATTATCTCACGCTGTGTATTCATAACATCGTCGTAGTTGAGGACATTCTTTCTGATGTTGAAGTTTCTGCCCTCTATCTTCTTCTGCGAGGACTCGATGATGTTTGAAAGCATCTTGGACTGGATAGGCGTGTTCTCGTCCACCTTCAGAGCGTCCATAATGCCCGTTACCTTGTCTCCGCCGAATATTCTCATAAGGTCGTCCTCAAGAGAGAGGAAGAATGTGCTCTCACCCGGGTCGCCCTGACGTCCCGAACGTCCACGAAGCTGGTTGTCGATACGTCTTGCCTCGTGTCTTTCCGTACCGATGATATACAGGCCGCCTGCTTCTCTTACCTTTTCCGCAAGCTCTGCGACCTCAGCGGAATACTGCTTGTAAAGCTCCTGATATCTTTCTCTTGCTGCGAGTATCTCCTCGTCCTCGGTGACCGACGGACCCGAAGCCGCAACAGCTATCTCCTCGGAATAGCCTTCCTTCTGGAGCTGTGCGAGCGCCTTGTACTCGGCATTACCGCCGAGCATGATATCTGTACCACGTCCAGCCATGTTCGTTGCGATAGTTACCGCACCGAATTTACCTGCCTGAGCGACGATAAGTGCTTCCTTGTCGTGATACTTGGCGTTGAGCACTTCATGCTTGATGCCCCTGTTCTTGAGCAGCTTCGAGAGATATTCACTCTTTTCAATGGATACCGTACCTACAAGCACAGGCTGACCCTTTTCGTGGCACTCCTTTATCTGCTCGATAACGGCGTTGAACTTGCCCTTTTCAGTCTTGAAGATAACGTCCGGGTGATCTATCCTTGCGATAGGCTTGTTGGTCGGCACCTCGATAACGTCGAGCTTGTAGATCTCTCTGAACTCGTCCTCCTCGGTGAGCGCCGTACCTGTCATACCCGACAGCTTCTCGTAAAGACGGAAATAATTCTGGAAGGTGATAGTTGCGATAGTCTTTGACTCTCTTGCGACCTCAACGCCCTCCTTAGCCTCGATAGCCTGGTGCAGACCGTCGTTGAAACGTCTGCCTATCATAATACGTCCGGTGAACTCGTCAACGATGAGCACCTCTCCGTCCTTAACGACGTAGTCGATGTCCTTTCTCATCGTACCGTTAGCCTTGATAGCCTGGTTGATGTGGTGCAGAAGCGTCATATTCTCGGTGTCCATAAGGTTGATAACGTTGAACGCTTTTTCAGCCTTTTTCACACCGCTTTTGGTAAGCGTAGCCGTCCTTGCCTTCTCGTCGATTATGTAGTCACCGCCGAGAGCGTCGTTATCGGCTTTGTCGTCCATTTCAACGACAGTTATCGGCTTCAGGGTCTTTGCGAACCTGTCTGCGAGCGTGTAAAGCTGAGTGGACTTGTCGCCCTGACCCGAAATGATAAGCGGGGTCCTCGCCTCGTCTATGAGGATAGAGTCCACCTCGTCCACGATAGCGAACGAATGCTCTCTCTGCACCTTGTCCTTCTTGTAGATGACCATGTTGTCACGCAGGTAGTCAAAGCCGAACTCGTTGTTCGTACCGTAGGTTATATCGGAATTGTAAGCCTTTCTCTTTTCGTCGTTGTTCATACCCGGAAGAACGCAGCCGATAGTGCAGTTGAGGAACTTGAACACCTTGCCCATTTCCTCCGACTGGAACTTAGCGAGGTAGTCGTTGACGGTAACGACGTGAACGCCTCTGCCGTCCAGCGAATTTGCGTAAGCAGCGAGACAGGCAACGAGCGTTTTACCTTCACCTGTTTTCATCTCAGCGATACGGCCCTGATGCAGAACGATAGCACCGATTATCTGCACGGGGTAAGCCTTTTTGTCCAGAACTCTGTAAGCAGCCTCACGGCAGACAGCGAGTGCATCGCAAAGCACATCATCCAGCGTCTCACCGTTTTTGACCCTGTCACGGAGAACATCGGTCTGTGCGGACAGCTCCTTGTTGTCCATAGCCTGATATTTCTCCTCCAGATCGAGCACCTTCTGTTTGATAGGCTCTATCTTTTTGAGCTCTTTTTTGGAGTAGTTGCCGAATAACTTATCTACTAGACCCATTTTATCTTTCCACCTTTAAATAATGTCTTGACTTTATAATATATGGAATTATTCTCATATAGCTATAAAAATACATTATATATTATACAACAACCCCGTAAGAATGTCAACCGAAATCGCAAAACTTTTAACATAGACCGCAAACAAAAACAGCCGGGTTTTATCCCGACTGTTCGCAATTAATAATCAATCCTTTGTCTCGACCTTTTTGATGTCTTCCGACTGATCTTTCGTCAGATCAAGTGTCGTGAACATCTCCGTGTCAGGCAGCTGCATATTAAAGCCCTGTGTGCAGTCTATTTTAAGCTCTGCTTTATCAACATCAAGCTCAAGTACATGACCGCCGTACTTTTTATCCTTTGAAACAAAATGCAGATGCCAGCCTGCGGCATTGAGATCTTTCATATACTGCGGACAGTACAAAGCGACCACCGTTCCCTCTATATTATCCCAGCTGAATTCTCTCTGATCGGTTTTAAGCGCCTCTGCAAGCGGCTTGTACGGTTTTTCCTGTTTCAGCTCGCTGCGTGCGTGCATCTTTTTGAACGTGCCGTCAACTCTGACCATATAGAATTGATTCCTGCCGAGCTTTTCGACCTTTTCATCAAGCAGCTTTTTAAGGTCTGCAATGCTTGAAACACCGCTGATATCCTGCTTTTCATCGGTGTCAAAAAATGTTACATTCGCAAACGGGATAGTTTCGTCATCAGGTGCAGTTTCTATCGAGCCATCTGATTTTGCTCTGTAAACTGTTCCGTCCACCATGATAAGCTCTCCGTTGACACCCTCGAATGTCCCTATGCCCGTATCACCTTTTTGTTTCAGCTCCTTGACACTTACGCTTCCGTTATAGTCGCCAAGTGTCAGACCCTGCAATAGTGATACCTGATAGATAGTTTCTCTGTCAGCCTTGCTTTCGCCCTCTTTGCTGCTGTCAGCAGCGCTTTCACTTTGCGTCTGTGACGAGCTGCCCGAGGTCTTTTCGGTATCTGCCGTGCTTGAGCTGTCACCGCACGCAGTCACACAAGCCGCCATTGCCATCGACAAAACCAGCGCCAAAGCTCTCTTTTTCATAAATATCGCTCCCTTGCATCATTTATATGTATATTGTATCACCGCTATTGATTATTGTCAAGGCAGAAAAACCGTCAGCCAACGATGTAATGCAAATGGCAGCAGCCAAAACAGAACTTGCAATACGCTTTATGATGTTTTTTATCATAACTTTTCTTCCTTTCTTTAGAATTGTATTTCATTACCATACTCGCTAAATTATCAAGGCGGCTCGGGTACGCCATAATGTCGGTACTTGTTCATAACTTTTTCTCCCTTCGTTAAATCTAAAAAAGAGTATAATAAAAGGCTGCACTTGATTTGTGAGCCTTGTTGACATAAAAAAGAGACTACGATTTGATAATTGTAGTCTCTATACGATAATATGTTGATATGTTCTTTGTTAATCGAAAAGCTGTATTGCGAAAGTAAATCTACCGCCGCCACCTTCGCCTTCGTACTGATTTCTTATTTTTACATTGATTATAGCCAAGCCCATTACCTCGTGACCTTTATCGAGTATGTTCCTTTTGTGGTCGGGGCTGTTGAGCCATACACGCAGACACTCCTTCCAGTCTATCCACTCGAAAGCGTAGTAGGCGTTCTCAAATGCGTTGCCGTAGTAACCAACCTCCCATATTACACTTGAAGCATATTCTCCATTCGGTCTTGTGTGGCTTATGCCGCCGTACTTTACATATGTTTCGGCAAGCTCTCTTGCTCTTATCATAGCAGCTTTTGTGAGCAGAGGATTTACTTTCAAGGTGTTGAGTCCGTTTGCCTTGCGTATCTTGTTAATTTCGGCTGCCATTGAAGCGATGCCTTTTTCGCAGATAGCGTGTCTTGATTTGTACTCAGTCACTATTTCGTACATATCATAGCTATTTAAATACTTAGTCTGCCTTGCTATATCTGATGAAGGCTTTGCTGTTGTAGTCTTTGTAGTTGTTGTTACAGGCTTTGTTGTAGCCTTAGTCGTTGTGGTAACAACAGGCTTCTGTGTTGCCTGTGTAGTTGCTCTTGTTGTAGCTTTGGTAGTCTGAACAGGTTTATATGTAGTTGCCCGTGTTGTTGCCTTCGTTGTAGTCGTTGCCGCAGGCGTAGTCGTTGTAGTTGTGTCTGCGTTGCCCTCAGATGTCTTTGTAGTTGTTGTAGCCTTTTCCTCGGTCCGCTCTGTCTGAGAAGATGTCTTTTCTTCTTTTTCAGATGTCTCCGAAGCTGTCGTAGTCGTAGTTTCCTCTGTTGTTCCGGCAGGCTCACTATCCGATGATGTATCCTCAGTCTGTGCCTGCTCCACAGTCGTTATAGATGTAGTTTCCTTTATATCGTCAGAGCTGTCTGCTTGTCCACAGGCGGTCATAAACAGCATAGTGAGTGCAAGGATAGCTGATATTACTTTCTTTGTCATTTTGTATCGCTCCTTATAAAAAACGTTTCTAACCGAACACATAATAGCACATATGCCCGAATTTGTCAACCTTCACCATTTCCCCTCGTTTTTCCTCCCCGTCACGATTGACTTATCTCCTGCTATATGTTATAATTAATTATTAATGTACTAAAACAAGGAGAGTAAAAAATGATAACAGTTTCAAACGTCAGCATTTCCTTTGCAGGTCAGCAGCTTTTCAAGGACGTTGACCTCAAATTCACTGAGAACAACTGCTACGGCATCATCGGCGCAAACGGTGCGGGGAAATCCACCTTCCTGCGTATCCTGTGCGGCGAGCTCGAGCCTACCACCGGCGAGGTCATTATCCCCAAGGATACCCGCCTTTCGGTGCTGCGTCAGGACCACTTCGCATTCGACGAGTACACCGTGCTCGACACCGTTATAATGGGCAACAAGCGCCTTTACGAGATAATGCAGGAAAAGGACGCACTCTACGCCAAGGAGGATTTCTCCGAGGAGGACGGCGAGCGTGCGGGTGTGCTTGAAAGCGAGTTTGCCGAGCTTAACGGCTGGGAAGCCGAAGCCGACGCTTCAAAGCTGATACAGGGTCTGGGTCTGCCCGAGGATATCCTCTATTCGCAGATGTCCTCGCTCAGCGGTAACGAAAAGGTAAAAGTCCTGCTTGCACAGGCGCTTTTCGGCAACCCCGATATAATAATGCTTGACGAGCCTACCAACCACCTCGATATCGACGCCATCAGCTGGCTGGAGGACTTCCTCTCGGACTATTTCGGCACCGTGCTGGTAGTCTCCCACGACAGACACTTTTTGAACAACGTATGCACCCACATCGTCGATATCGACTACACAAAGATAAAAATGTACGTCGGAAACTACGAGTTCTGGTACGAATCCTCGCAGCTGATGCAGAGAATGATAAACAACCAGAACAAAAAGACCGAGGAAAAAATAAAGGAACTGCAGGAGTTTATCCAGCGCTTTTCCGCCAACAAGTCAAAGTCCAAGCAGGCAACGTCCAGAAGGAAGCTGCTTGACAAGCTGACCGTTGAGGAGCTTCCCGCATCGTCCCGAAAGTACCCCTATATCGGCTTCACAATGGACAGAGAGCTTGGAAAGGACGTTTTGAAGGTCAACGGCATCTCCAAGACAGTTGACGGCGTTAAGCTTCTCAACAACGTCTCCTTCACGCTTTCAAGAACAGACAAGGTCGCTTTCATCGGCGAGTCCGAGCAGGCTGTGACGATGCTGTTCAAGATACTTGCCGAGGAGGAAGAGCCCGACGAGGGCAGCATAAAGTGGGGCATCTCGACCTCACGCTCTTACTTCCCTATCGACAATTCCAGTTATTTCAACGACAACGATACAACTATTGTCGACTGGCTCAGACAGTATTCCCGTTCGGAGATAACCGATACTTATCTTCGTGGATTCTTAGGAAAGATGCTGTTCTCGGGCGACGAGATATACAAGCCCGTAAAGGTACTCTCCGGAGGCGAAAAGGTAAGGTGTATGTTCTCACGAATGATGCTTTTCGGCTCAAACGTGCTGATACTCGACCGACCGACCAACCACCTCGACCTTGAATCCATTACCGCCGTGAACAACGGACTTTCCGAGTTCAAGGGAGTTGTCATCTTCGCAACTCACGACCACGAGATAGCCCAGACCGTTGCGAACAGAGTCATCGAGATAACCCCCGACGGCTGCCTTGACAGAATGGGAACATACGAGGAATTCCTCGATTTCCGCCGTGAGCGTGGAATGAAATCTTTTATTGAGTAACCCAACCCTATTGCAACGCCGTCCCGAAAGGTCGTGAACGCTAAATGAAAAGAAAACTTCTGATAATATCGCTTGCAGCTATGCTTATGGCAGGCTGCGGAAATGCGATAACCACGACCTCAGCTTCTGACAGTGAGCTTGCGGCGGTCGTTCCCGACGCAGCACCCGAAAGCACTACCGCTTCGGAATCGGATCCTTCACAAATTCAAAGTGAAACTTCCGAATCAACAACCGTTGTCACCGAAAGTTCCGGCACAGCTTCGAGCATTGCTTCGAGACAAACAGCTATTACCACGCCTGATCCGGCTACTTCCACGACCGCTGCAGCAACAACTACGCCTGCTGCAACAACTACAACAACTACCACGACCACAACTACTGCTGCGCCCGCACCAACTATTGTAAACAGCAGCGACCATACAAAGCCGACTTTGTTCTACGGGGCGTACAGCATTACTCATCTGGCAGGTACAGCTTTTGACCTCAACAAGTATGTCAGCTACGGCGACGATACCGACAGGAACCCACGGCTTACATATACAGGCTCGGTAAACACCTCGGCTGTCGGCAGCTACCCTATAAAGGCGACCGTCACCGACGCCTCGGGCAACTCGACCTCGTGGAGCCTTACTGTGAATGTTGTCACCAAGCATCCGACCTACCCGACAACAACGACACCGACCAAGGTGATGTCGTTCAGCGAGGTCGTTTCAAAATACAAGGCTGCGAATACACGCTTTGGCATCGACGTTTCGCAGTGGCAGGGAAAGGTTGACTACAACGCCGTAAAGAAAGCAGGCTGCAGCTTCGTCTTTATCCGTGTCGGCACAAAATACGGCAGCTGCACGCTCGACCCGTATTTCAAAACAAATCTCAACAACGCTATTGCCGCAGGTCTTGACGTAGGCGTTTACCTCTACACCACCGACCATACCCCCGAGGCTGCCCGGGACAGCGCAAAATGGATAGTTTCTCAGCTCGGCGGAAAGAAGCTCACGCTTACGGTCGCTTATGACTGGGAGGAGATAATGAATTTCCAGAGATTCGGCGCAAGCATCAACGATATCAACAATTCATATATCGCCTTTAAGAACGAGCTTGCAAAAAGCGGCTATTCCTCTATGATATACGGCAAACTCAGCACTCTTAACTATCTGTGGAGCCCGTCTGTCAGGAATTCCAGCCCCGTATGGCTCGCCTGCTACCGTGATACCCCCGAGTATTCGGGCAATTTCGGCATCTGGCAGGTCTGCTGCGGACGCATACCAGGCATCGGCGGAAACACCGATTTCAACGTTCTCTATACGGACAAGCGCTATAAATAAGCACACAAAAAAGCGGAGCAAAAGCTCCGCTTTTTTTCTACTTATCCAACAGTGCAAGTATACCGGGTTTTGGCAGCGCACCTATCTGCTTTGCCGTGATTTTCCCGTTTTTGAAAACTACCAGCGTGGGTATGCTCGACACGCCGAAAGCTGCGGCAAGCTCCCCCTGCTCATCAACATCTACCTTGCATACCTTTATATCGCTTCTTTCCTGCGCTATCTCGTCCACTATCGGAGAAACCATCGAGCACGGTCCGCACCACGTTGCGAAAAAGTCTATCAGCACAGGCTTGTCCGACCTCATTACCTCCTGTTCAAAATCACGTTGCGTCAAATTGATAACAGCCATTTTAAATACCGCCTTTCTTTGTTTTCAGTCCTTCGATTTATAGTACAGCATACAGTGGCAGAAGCCCTCAAACTCGGGGTCTGCTATCTGGTCTCTGAACTCCTTGCACATACATTTTGTATCGGGTGTCTTTTCAAGCCTGCACGGACAGTAGCCTCCCTTTTTTGCAAGCCCTTCTTTTACGGTCTTTACGACCTCCTTGTTCTCGTTGAGTCTTACAGCCATTTGTTTCACACCTCTCATTCATAGTCATCGAGAAGCTTGTAAAGAATCCTGTAAACAGTCTCCAGCTCCTCCTGCGTCAGCGTACAGCAACGGGCTATCTTTTCGGGGATATCCGCCGCCCTGTCACGAAGCTCCCAGCCCTTTTGCGTAAGGCTTATCCTTACCACACGCTCGTCGTCCCTGCATCGGCACCGACTGATATACCCCTGTGATTCAAGCTTTTTGAGCATCGGGGTCAGAGTGCCGTTGTCAAGCATCAGGCGCTTTCCGATCTCCCCGACGGTGACACAGTCCTTCTCCCACAGCACCATAAATACGATGTACTGCGTATAGGTCAGCCCCAGCGGTCTGAGATAAGGTGTGTACCTGTTCACGACCTGTCTTGCACAGGCGTAAAGCGGAAAGCACAGCTGCCGGTCGAGTCTGAGCTGCTCGTATTGTTTTTCATTGTTCATTTATATCATCTCACATTATCTGTTCAATATACTTTTCGACCTTGTCCATACTTACAGTCGGCTCGAATCTCTTTACGACATTTCCCTGTCTGTCAACGACGAATTTCGTAAAGTTCCACTTTATCTCGGGATTATTCTTGTAATCCTTGTCCATCTTTTTGAGAAGCGCACTCATCGCCAGAGCCTTTGCTCCCTTTCCGAATCCCGTGAAGCCCTGCATGCTTTTGAGATACCCATACAATGCAAGTGCATTTTCACCGTTCACATCGGACTTTTTCATCTGAGGGAACCTCGTGTTATATTTCAGCGTGCAGAACTCGTGTATCTCATCGTCAGTACCCGGAGTCTGCCCCGCAAACTGATTGCACGGGATATCTATTATCTCCAGTCCCTTATCGTGATAAAGCTCATACATCTTTTCAAGCGACTTGTAATGCGGAGTAAAGCCGCAGCCGGTAGCCGTGTTCACTATCAGCATCACCCTGCCCTTGAACTGTGAAAGCGCAAGCTCGCTCCCGTCTGCCTTTGGTACACTGTAATCGTAAATGCTCATTGACTCGTCCTCCTTTAGGTCTGGTCACGTCTTATCTTTTCCAATTATATTGTATCAAATATATTTCGATTTGTCAAGGGGTTTCAGAAAAATTCTTTCAGCACTTGAATTTTAGTTAAAAGTATGATATATTGTATTCAGTATTTTCTGTTCTCAGGGAGGATAGCTTATGGATATCAAAAAAGCCGCAGCCTTTACGTCGGCTGCAATACTTGGCTGTACGATGCTGTGTGCCTGCGGCTCGGGCAGCTCCTCACAGACAGACTCATCTTCGGCAGTCAGCTCTGACAGCGGCGCACAGTCGTCAGGTGCCGAGCAAAGCAGCGCTGCACCGGCACAGCCCACGGAATACGACACGACTGTTTTCACGGTGAGCGTTCCTTCGGGGTGGAGCGCAGCGCCCGTTTCGGACGTTCTGAAAAAGTACGACGGCGTTACCAACCCCGAGCAGGTATATGTCATAAAGGGCGGAAAAACTGCCGATGACATAATGAGATACCCTTACATCTGGGCAAGCTATTATAAGGACGCCAACACCTTTACAAGCTCAAAAGGGTTCTATAAGGACGCAGAGGACCTTGCTCCGACCGAGATCGGCGGCAGGACCTGGGAGGGCTACAAGTACACAAGTTCCGGCTATCCCGGTGCCTGTCTGACCTGCAAGGAGGGCGAGGCTGTCTGGGTATGCAATTTTGTGCTCAAAAACGGCGAAAACGAGATAACGCTTCAGGACGAGGACGTTAAAACGGTACTTTCAAGTCTGAAGCTGAAATAATTACAGGGGAGGAAAATAAAATGAAACACACAAAGCTCGCAGCGATCATTCTTTCGGCATTCATTGCCTGCACGGCACTTGTTTCCTGCGGAAAGAGCGACCTTGAAACGGACGTTTTCTCGGTTACGGCACCCAGCGGCTGGTGCGCCGTAAAACGTACTCTTGACGGAAAGGAAAAGGACGACCAGGTATACGTCATCAAGGACGGCGAGGTTCAGACCGACTCGATGAATCACCCGAGTATTCTTGTATCCTACTATAAGGACCCTTCGGAATACATCGACACAAAGAGCTTCTACAAGGATTCAAAGGACATTTCTTCATTCAAGGAGGGTGACCTCACCTGGGAGGGATACACCTACACCGATTTTGGCACACCCAGCGCCTGCCTGAAGGCAAAGGACGGCAGTGCTATGTGGGTCTGCGTGCTCGTTCTGGAAAAGGGCGACGGAAAGATATCCGTTGAAGACGAGGACGTAAAGAGCGTTCTTTCGAGTCTTAAAGCAAAGTAATACCGGGAGGCTGAAAATGAAAAAGCTGAAACTGCTCATCTGCGCAGTAATGCTTGCGGCAGTCGGGATACTGCTGACAGGCTGCAGCGGCGGCCCGTTCAAAACGGGCAATATCGAGGTCACGGACATTTCTGTTCTGAAGATCGAAGAAAACTGCTTCAATTTCACGCTGAGGGCGAAGAACACCTCGTCGGAAGACGAGCTGCTGGATATGAGCAGGTTCACCCTGAAGCTAAGCAGCGGAAACGAGCTCGGTCATTACGGCGGCAAGGAGAACTGCCCCGCAAAAAAGACTGTCCCGTTCTCGGTGACGGTAGACGATTATCACCCCGAGATAAAGACCGGTGACGCCGTTACGGTATATTTTGACGGCGAAAAGGTCTGCGAGATAAAGGTCAAGGAGCTTGACGACGACAGCGATGAAAACTGACAATACAAAAAAGAAGCTTGGTCACCCAAGCTTCTTTTTTTTATGTTGAACACTATCGGCAAAGCCTATTCATCTTACCTCTTACCTCTTATCTCTTACATCTAAATCAGAAACTCATATAGAACTTTGCCTGATGATGACCCTCGCTGTCATCTTCTATCATCTCGGCTTTGAGAATAACTATTTTTTTGTTCGGCACGGAGACCTCGCCTCTGTTATCGGCGCTGAGTCCGACATTGATAAAATCGTCAACGACCTCCATACCGCTTGTCACCTTGCCGAAGCCCGCATACTGTCCGTCGAGCGAATCGGTATGGTCGCCGTTATAGCAGATAAAGAACTGCGACGAGCCGCTGTTCATATTTGAAGCTCTCGCCATTGAAACGACGCCTCTGGTATGGCTGAGAGTGTTTTTGGTGAAGCCGTTTGCCGAGAACTCGCCGTTAATGTTTGAAGCCTGCTTGTAAGCGCCCTTTTCGGTAAAGCCGCCGCCCTGTGCCATAAAGCCCTTTACGACTCTGTGGAAGGTGAGTCCGTCATAGAAGCCGCTTTTTACGAGGTTTTCAAAATTCTCGCAGGTACTCGGAGCGTACTCGGGGTACAGAGCGACCGTGAAGGACTTGCTCTCATCGACCTCGACGCTGGAAGCCTCGGCTTTGCTTGAAGATGACTTTTTGTTTCCGCAGGACACCATTGACAGTACCAACACGGCTGCACACATCGTACTCACCGCAGCGGTGAGCAGTTTTTTCAATCTCATTTTTTATCTTTCCTTTCAAAAGAAATATCCACTTTTGCATTGTAGCACCAAAACCGTAAAAAATCAAGTCGGAACCTGACGATTTCATCTACATTTCACATACCGCCGTCATAAACGATGTCGCGGAAGCTTCCGCCGCAGGCTTTTGCAAGGTCATCGGGGGCAAGCAGTATCTGCGAGCCGAGCCGCCCGCCGCTGATGATAACGGTGTCAAAGCCCTTTGCTGTTTCGTCGATAACGGTGACGAACTGCTTTTTCATTCCAAGAGGAGAACAGCCGCCTCTGATATAGCCGGTGACGGCATTTATATCCTTGACGTGCAGCATCTCGACCGACTTTTCGCCAACTGCTTTTGCCGCCTTTTTCATATCAAGCTCTTTAGCGACGGGCAGCACGAACACGAAATATCCGCCGCTTCTGCCCTTGGTAACGAGCGTTTTAAAGGATATATCCTCGTTCTGCCCGAGCATCTGTGCGATATGTACGCCGTCGATAAAATCCTCGCACTCGTAGGTATTGACGGTATAGGCTATCTTTTTGGAATCGAGAAAGCGCATCGCATTGGTCTTGATGTCCTTTTCCTTTTTTGCCTTGCCCATTTATTCAGACATCTCCACGGTCTTAGCGATTATATCGGCGCACATAGCATAGCCAAGCTTTCCGCTGTCAAGGCACATATCGTAGCTGTCGATGCTGCCCCACTCCTTATTTGTGTTGGCGGTATAGAATCTCGAACGCTTCTGGTCGTATTTTTTGAGCCTTTCCTCGATGTGGTCCTCGATACCGTGTCTTGTTTCGGCTGTCTGCATACGCTTTTCAAGTGATGCGGTGATGAACACGCTGAGGGTCTTTACACGGTTTTTGAGGACATAGTCGGCACATCTTCCGACGATGACGCATGACTCCCGTGAGCAGATGTCAAGGATTATCTCGGCTTCGGCAGCAAATATCTTCTCGGCAAGTGTCAGCTCGGACTGACCGAACAGAGAGATAGGCGTTTTGAGCCAGTTCATCATACTCTCCTCGTTCTTAACTATCTCGGACATCGGGACGCCCACCAGCTCGGCAGCCTTCTCGACAAGCTCCCTGTCGTAGCATTTGACGCCAAGTCTCTGAGCGACCATTTTGCCGATATCGCTTCCGCCTGTACAGAATCTTCTTCCGATAGTAACGACTTTTATTTTAGACATAAATTCTCCCCCTTTGAAATAAGATACGGCGCAGTCACGCCGCTGAACTACATTACTATTATAATATATTTGCCGGCTTGTGTCAATCATTATCTGTCACGGCGGGAAATGACTGGCTTAAAAAGTTATCCGGGGCGGGGCGGCTAAGCCTTGACGTTTGTTCGATGCTGTGATATAATAATCACGACTTATGGCCCCGTCTTTTGAACGGCGGTCAGCTTTGTCTTTTGGCGGCGGGAATTGATCCCCACACCGAAATCCCAAAGGGCTTATGCCCTGTCGTGAATTGAATAACGGGGCGAAGCCCCTTATTGAATAATTATGAAAAGTTTTGGTCTGTTTTTAACAAATATCCGGCCACAGCCGATAAAGAGAATGGGGGTAGAAAAAATGAAAAGATCAAAACACAGGGTCCCGAGGATAATTGCCTGCTGTCTGGCGGCGGTGATGTCGTTCACGTCAGCGGCGTCGTACATTGAAGCCAAGGCTTACAGCCCGTACGCAAAGGGCATAAAGGCGGTAAAGATAACGGCTTCGACCTTCCCCGACCCGATATTCAGGTCGTACGTTTCAAGCGCATTTGACAGCGACAAGAACGGAACGCTCGACCCCGACGAGATACTGTACGCAAGAAACATCCAATGCGACAATATGGGCATCAAGTCGCTCAAGGGCATTGAGCATCTTGTTGAGCTGCGGGGCGTTTACGCTTCATTCAACGAGCTTCGTGAGCTTGATCTCAGCAAAAACCCGCAGATAACGGGAGTATGGGTGTCAAACAACAAGTTCAAAAAGCTTGATTTCTCAAAGAATGCAAAAACGCTGGAGTGGGTATACTGCTTTGACAACCCGACGCTTACGGTGCTTGACCTCAGCGGCTGCAAGAAGCTTTCGTATCTTGAATGCAGCGAATGCAATCTGAAAAAGCTCGATGTGAGCAAGTTCCCGGAGCTGGAGCATCTTATCTGCGCTTCCTGCGGACTTAAAGAGCTTGACCTGAGCCACAATAAAAAGCTGACGCATCTCGACGCTTTCAACAATCCCGACAACGGACGTGATTATCCGCTGAACAACCATCTGACCAAGCTCGATCTTTCAAACAACAAAAAGATGAAGCGTCTTGACATATGGGCTAACTACAACCTCAAATTCGTAAATGTCAGCATGTGCCCTGACCTTCAGTATTTTAACTGTGCGATGATAGGTGCTGACCGTGTGGACGTCAGCAAGAACCCCGAGCTGATAAAGCTCAACTGCGCTTACAACAAGAAAATAAAGACTCTCGACATTTCGCACAACCCGAAGCTTTGCTATCTGGACTGCTCGGACAACAAGCTCACGGGGCTGGATCTTTCGCACAATCCGAAGCTGTACTTTTTACAGGCGTTCATAAACAGCTTCACAAAGCTCGATATCGGCTATAACCCGCTGCTTATCAAAGCCCGCAAGGAGGGCAAAAAGGAAGCGGTATACAACATTGCGCACGCATGGATAATAGATTTCGGCATTGACGATTCGACATCGGGCGACCAGATATACGAGGTATGCTACGACGACAAGGTCAAGCTGAGCATGACTCCCAAGACAACGCCTCCGACAAAGGCTGTTGTAAAGCTGCCGGCGGGCGTTCCCAAGAGCCAGCTTCTCAAGCGTGAGGAAGTCGTACAGGCGCTTTACGATATGGCGGGCAGACCGAGCGTTGCGGGACTTAAAACCAGATTCAAGGACGTCAAGTCGGGCTGCTGGTACACAGATGCTATGCTCTGGGGACAGAAATACAACATCTGCGTAGGCACTCCCGACATATCCTCCGATAAATTCGGCATAGGCGAATGGGTAACAAGGCAGGACGCTGCGCTGATGATGATGAGATTTGCGGAGTACATGGGTCTTCAGAGGGCTATCGACTTCGGCAGGAGCGACGAGTTCAAGGACTATAACGAGATAGACTACTATGCGTGGGAAGCAGTCTGCTGGGCGGCGACCTGGAACATAATGTTAGGCAAGGGCAAGCAGGGTGCGCCAAAGAGCGAAAGATACATTCTGCCGCACACCGCAGCTACACGCACCGATTTCCGTGAGATGACCGAGAGAATGTTCGACGCCAACAAAACGGGCAGAAGGCTCTCGGGCAAGGACAGGTACGAGACTGCCGCAGCTATCTCGGGTGCGACCTATCCCAAGGCTGACACGGTGATACTTGCTTACAGCATGAAATATGCCGATGCTCTCGCAGGCGTTGGACTTGCATACAAGCTGAATGCGCCGATACTCCTTACTAACACGCACAAGATAGACAGAGCTACCCTTTACGAAATGAAGCGTCTGGGTGCGACGAAGGTGAAGATTCTCGGCGGCAAGAATTCGATCAGCCAGAAGGCTGTACAGGATCTTATTGATCACGGCATCAAGAAGGAAAACATCGAGCGTATCTCGGGAGATTCGAGGTTCGGTACGGCGACGGCTATCGCCGGAAAGCTGACATCAAGCCCGAAAAATATTTTCTTCGTTTACGGCTACAACTACGCCGATGCTCTTTCGGTAAGCACGGTTGCTGCGATAAAGGGCGCTCCGATAATTTACCTTCCCAAAGACGGCAAGCTCGATGCTGATACGGCAAAATACCTCAGAAGCATCAAAGGCAAGGTCAGAAACGCTTATGTTATCGGCGGAGAAAGCGTTATTTCAAAAGAAATGATGAACGCAGCCGCAAAAGCGTGCGGACTTTCAAAGGCAACAAGAGTCTATGGTGATAACAGGTTCGAGACATGCGTTGCAGTCAACAGAAAATTCGGCTCGACGCTCAGCAGCAAGACTGTCTGCGTTGCAACGGGAGCTAATTTCCCCGACGCTCTCGCAGGCGGAGTGTTCGCAGCCAAGAACAAGGCTCCGCTGTTCCTTGCATCGGGAAGCCTCAGCAGCAAACAGTATGCATATCTGAAGGACAAAGGTGCAGAGAACATCTGCGTATTCGGCGGAGAGACAGTTGTTCCCGAAAGCCTTGTAAGATCAATAGTAAAAGCAGGAATACAGTAATGACCAAAGGTCAGCGCTCTAACGGGTGCTGACCTTTTTTCAGCGCAGTTGAACAAGAGTTGGACGAACGGGCGGTTTTAACAACAAAAAACGCACCCTGCATCGTCTGCAAAGTGCGTATTAAAAGGATGCGCCAGAAGGGACTCGAACCCCCGACCTACTGGTTCGTAGCCAGTTACTCTATCCAGCTGAGCTACTGACGCATTTTCAACTTATATATTATAACACAGTCCGGGAGTATTGTCAAGCCTTATTTATCAAAACCTGCTCACATTATTCCCAGACCCTCGAGAAGTATCTTTGCGCCAAGCAGGATAAGCACCGCTCCGCCCGCTATCTGCGCACGTTTATTATACTTTGCACCGAAGCGGTTGCCTATCGCAACACCGATAAACGACAGCGCAAATGTTGTCACGCCGATAATAAGCACTGAGGGCACTATCTTCACGTTCTCGAATGCAAACACGACGCCGACGGCAAGTGCGTCGATACTCGTTGCAATGGCAAGTATGAACAGTTCCTTATAGTCAAGTCCCTCGGGGACGTCCTCCTCACCGTCGCTTTTTATCGCTTCGATGAGCATTTTCCCGCCGATGAACGCAAGCAGTCCGAAGGCTATCCAGTGACTCACCGAGGTCACAAGGCTTGCAAACTGCTTTCCGACAGCCCAGCCGACAAGCGGCATAACTGCCTGGAAAACGCCGAAAAACCCGCCTATTATGACTGCGTGGCGGTAGTTTATCTTTTTCATGTTCAAGCCCTTGCAAACAGACACCGCAAATGCATCCATCGAAAGGCTGACTGCTATGAACAGCAGCTTTACGATATTCATTTTTCCTCTCCTTGAAGCTTTTTAACGGCGATCACCTCACCGCCGTCATACTCCCCTGTTTGTGTAAATCCGAACGAACGGTAAAGCTCCTTTGCCGCTGTGTTATCGGGCTTATACGACACCCAGCACAGCTCAGCCTTTCCGCACGGGAAAGTTTTTATAAAGTCAAGTGCGAGCTTTAACGCACCCTTTCCAATGCCCTTTCCCTGAAAGCTTTTGTCTATCATCAGCCGCCAGATGTTATAGCTGTTCTTTGCGATCTGTGGAGGGTCGGTCCACTCGTCGTCGGTACCGTATCCTATCATCACAAATCCCACAGCCGTATCACCGTCGAACACTCCGAATGCAAAGGCATTCCCGCCGTGGGAAACAGCTATGTACGCCTCGATGATGCTCCTTGCATTGTCCGCAACAAAGTCTTTTTGATGTTCATTCACATCAAGGGCAAGTATATCGTCAAGGTTTTCGTGAGTTATCCTTTCCAGTCTTAACATACAAGCTCCTTTTAGTCAAACCACATCATACCCAGGTTTACAGCCAGCGCTGCACCGCTTGCAGATACGGCAACGGTCAGAAGGCTCTTTTCAAAGAACGCCAGTACGCAGCCCACAGCAAGTCCTGCGATAGCCGACGGGTAATTTCCCGTTGAATAGATGATATCGGGGAAGGTCATCGCTCCCAGCACAGCCATAGGAACGTAGTACAGGAAATCCCTGATGAACCTGCTCTTTATCTTTCCCTTGCACAGCACGAACGGAACGGCTCTGATAAGATAGGTCACGCCCGCCATTACTGCAAGGTAAATGAAGAAAACACCTGTATCCATTACTCAGCCGTCCCCTCCTTTGCTTCGTTTTCCGCAACGGGGAAAAGCAGCGCTCCCAGAGCTGCCGCTGCGACGGTCGAGATTATTATAGCAAATCCGCCCGGGATCTTATTGATGACAGGAACATACCTGAAGCAGCAGCTGAGTGCCACGGCGATAAGTATGACCTTCAGCACCGAACTGCTTTTTTTGGCAGGCGGTATTATTATCGCAAGGAACATTCCGTAGATAGCTATGCAAAGTGCGCTTATGACCACCTTCGGAAGGATCGAGCCGGCTGCTGCGCCAAGGAAGGTACCCCCTGACCAGCCGATGACGGGCAGCAGTATCAGCCCGTACATATATTTGTTTGAAACGTCACGGGTGTTTCCCATCGCAACGACGAATATCTCGTCGGTGATGCCGAAGCCCGCAAGCCAGCGATGTATACCGCTTAGTGACTTATCAGCCTTCTGCGACAGCGAAAGCCCCATAAGCGCATAGCGGAGATTGATTATAAACTGTGTACACGCCATCTGGAAATACGCACCCGAGCCAGAGGTCATTATGCCAAGTCCTGCGAACTGCCCCGCTGAGGTCAGATTGGTCAGCGAGATAAGAAACGCCTGCCACCATGTCAGCCCGGCAGCGATACACTGTATGCCAAAGGTAAAGGACACCGACAGATACCCGAGCGCTATCGGTATGCCGTCGTGGAGACCTTTTCTGAAACTGCCCATAAAAATCTACTGCGTGCTCCTTTCAATTAAGGCAACACCGCACAATCACCGGCTAATGCCTTTGCACTTTGAACTTATATTATACTATTATCCGACAGAATTGTCAACCGAAAGTCTGTACAGAAATTGTGCGCAAAAGCGGTTTAAAATTGTTGCAAAGAGTGAGAAACTGTGGTATACTGTGTTTGTGAATGCAACACTACCGAAACGGAGGGAAGCCAAATGGCAAACAGCTTGACTATCACGGCAAATATGACGCAGAAGATAAACTACGCTTTTGTGCAGAACTATATGCCTGTGGTAAGAAACGTGCTTTTGAAAAACAACACCGAGCAGACACTTAACGATCTTGTTCTGAAGATAAGCTTTGAGCCCGAGTTCGCTAAGCCCTACGAGCAGCGCATAGCGGCACTCGACCCCGACAGGACTGCCGAGGTTTCGCCTGTGGAGCTTACGCTCAGTGCACAGTACCTTTACTCGATGACCGAAAAGGTCGTGGCTTCGGTCTCGGTAAGCGTTGAAAAGGACGGAGAGGTTCTGGACAGTGCAAGCGGGAGCATAGAGCTTCTTCCCGCAAATCAGTGGATGGGCGTGAACTATGTGCCCGAGATGCTGTGCGCATACATAATGCCCAATCACCCGCTGGTGATGCAGGTCGTCGGAAAGGCTGCGGCATATTTGCAGCAATGGACGGGCAGTCCGTCATTTGACGGCTATCAGAGCAAGAACCCCAACGTTGTCAAGAACCAGGCGGCTGCGATATATGCGGCTTTGCAGGCTGAAAACATTGCATACATCGTTCATCAGGCAAGCTTTGAAACGCTCGGACAGCGCATACGTCTTCCGGGCGATGTACTGACCTCAAAAAGCGGCACCTGCATAGACCTTGCAGTGCTGTACGCTTCCTGTCTTGAGGCGGTCGGGCTGAACCCGATGGTGATATTCACAAAGGGGCACGCCTTTGCGGGAGTATGGCTGGAGGATATGAACTCTGCCAACTGCACAGAGGACGATGTCAGCAGCATAACCAAAAGAATGGCAAAGGGCATAGACCAGATATGCCTTGTTGAATGCACCGGCTTTGTTGCGGGCGAGTCGATGGATTTTGACAGCTCAAAGGCGGCGGCTGAGGCGCATCTTTACAAGCCCGGGGAGTTCGTTCTCGCAGTTGACGTTTCAAGGTGCAGGGGCAATTCGATAAGACCGATACCCGTACAGGTACAGCCCGGGCAGACGTTTGAAAACGACTTCGGAAAGCGCAGCAGCGACACGATAACGTCGGCTCCGCAGCAGATAAACGTCAGCCTTTCGGGCAAGGCAGCCGACCCTTCGCAGCCTGTGACGAGGCAGACGCTGTGGGAAAGGAAGCTGCTCGATCTGAGCCTGAGAAATTCGCTGCTCAATTTCAGACCGACTTCGTCAAGCGTACAGTTCATCGTTTCGGATCTCGGAAAGCTCGAGGACGCAGTTTCGGCTGGCAGCGATATGAAGATACTCCCCTCAACGGACGATATGGGTATAGATATGTCCGACAGCAGGATCTTCGAGCTTCGCAGCGGTTCGGAGCAGCTTATCGCCATGGCGGAGAGCGAGTTTGAAAAGAACAGGCTCCACTGTATCCCGAAGGAGGCGGAGCTTGAAAAGATAATGAAGAAACTGCACCGTCAGGCTAAGGTAAGTCTTGAAGAAAACGGTGCGAACACGCTGTATCTTGCGCTGGGCTTCCTGAGGTGGTACGAGACCGACCGCAGCGAGCAGCCAAGGCTTGCGCCGCTGGTACTGGTGCCCGTTGACCTTGTGAAAAAGCTCCAGGAGCGCTGCTATGTACTGCGTATCCGTGACGAGGAGATACAGATGAACATCACGCTGCTTGAACTTCTCAGGCAGGATTTCGGCATCACGATAAACGGACTTGACCCGCTTCCGACAGACGAAAGCGGTGTTGACCTTCAGCTCGTTTTCAACACGATGCGTCAGGGCGTTATGGCGCAAAAGCGCTGGGACGTTGCAGAATACGCTTTCCTCGGGCAGTTCTCGTTCAGCCAGT
Source organism: uncultured Ruminococcus sp. (assembly GCA_902786975.1). GTDB lineage: Bacteria > Bacillota > Clostridia > Oscillospirales > Ruminococcaceae > Hominimerdicola. The sequence goes on along the minus strand of CADAES010000010.1, from coordinate 19,627 downwards.
TCATCATGTGGAACGATATCCGCAACCGCAGCGACGAGCTGAAACGCAACAAGGTCGTTGCGAGCCTTATCAGCGGAAAGCTCGAATGGCAGCCGAGCCTGCCCGACATTTCCGCTTCGCAGCTGGACAGCGAGGTCAGACCTGCGGATATGGCGGTGCCGACAAGTGCGGACTCCTCTCAGCTGGCTGCGATATACCTTGCTTCAAAGGGCGAGAGCTTTGTGCTTCACGGACCTCCGGGAACAGGCAAATCGCAGACGATAACCAACCTTATCGCAAATGCGCTCTACAACGGACGCTCGGTGCTTTTTGTAGCCGAAAAAATGGCGGCTCTGTCGGTCGTTCAGAAGCGTCTGGCAAAGATAGGGCTTGACCCGTTCTGCCTTGAGCTTCATTCAAACAAGGCGCAGAAGCGGGCTGTGCTCTCGCAGCTCGAAAAGACCTTCGAGGTCGGTCACATCAAGGCGCCTGCGGAGTATCAGGCACAGGCGAAAAAGGTACACGAGCTCAGAAACGAGCTCAACGATATAATCACCGAGCTTCACAAGCCCAGGACCTGCGGCGTTTCGGTGTACCGCTGCGTTGTGAACTATGAAAAGTACAAGCAGTACAGCGGACTTGTGAACATCGACGCTGACCTTGCAAAGGACTGCGATGCGGACAGGCTCGGTCGGATAAGGGACGCTATAAGCGAGATAAGCGTCTGCGGAAAAGAGATAGGCGGGCTTGAAAAGTCGGGGCTGAAATACTGCAAGAACCCGGAATACTCGGTAGAGATAAGAAACGCTTTTGAAACAGCGGTGAAATACGCCGGTGCAAGGGCTGCCGAGGCACAGGCCGCTTACGATTCCCTTTGCGGGCTCATCGGTGTTCAGCCCGAGCCGAACAGGACGAACATCTCGGTCATAGGTGAATTTGCAGCGACTCTGAGCAGCTGCGGCGAGATATGCACAGGTGTTCTCAACGACGCAAGCGGTCAGTTCGATGCAGAGTGTTCGGCGCTCATCACCGAGAGCGAACAGCTGCGAAACTCAAAGGCGCAGATAAGTGCGGGCTTCAACGACAGCATTTTCGGATTTGACTGTGACAACGCTGTGCTTGAATGGAAGCGTGCCGACCAGAAATGGGCGCTGGGCAAGTCGATGGGTCAGAGCAAGCTGGTCAAGGAGCTGAGGATACACGCCAAGGATCCCAACAGCATCACCAAGGACAATTTCGTTCAGACCTGCGAGATGCTTTCGGGCACAAGAAAGCTTGCTGCGCACATAGACACTCTTGTCAACGCAAAGACGGTCTTTGCGGGCATCTACAACGGCGAAGCGTCTGACACGGCACGAATGAAAACTATGCTTGACAACTCCGTAAAACTCAGAGAGCAGATAAATACCCTTTGCCGTGACAACGCTCAGACAAAGGCGGCTCTGCTTGGCTATGCACGTGCGTTCGCCGCAGACCGCAGCGCACAGCAGCAGCTTTCGCAAAATGCCGATGCAATAGCGAAAATGAAAAAGAGCATCGCTTCGATAAGCGGTGATTTCAGCGTTGACTTTACTCCGATAGACAAAAGCACCGACTACATCGCCGACCTTTGCGATGTGCTCAAGGGCTTTGCCGACAGCATCGGTGAGCTGCGTGACAGGACTATGCTCACGCAGGCACGAAACAAGCTCATCGAGCTTGGGCTTGCGGACCTTGACAACGCATACGAAAACGGCGACGTTGACGAGGACAGCATCTCGCCGGTATTCGAGTGCGCATTTGCGCAGGGGATCATCGTCAGCGTTATGCGTGACACACCGTCTCTTGCAGGATTCCAGGGCGTGAAGTTCGAGGACACGGTGAGAAAATACGCCGAGGCGGACGACAGATTCAAGGAGCTTACGGTAACAGAGCTTGCGGCAAAGCTTTCTGCTAACATTCCCGACGCTTCGACTGCGGCGCAGGGCACAAGCGAGCTTTCGATACTTCTTAAGGCTATAAAAAGCGGTGGCAGGAACATGCCTATCAGAAAGCTGTTTGACAGTATTCCCACGCTGCTTCGCCGCATATGTCCGTGTATGCTGATGAGCCCGATATCGGTGGCTCAGTACATAGACCCCAAGTTCCCGAAATTTGACCTTGTCGTATTCGACGAGGCTTCGCAGCTCCCGACGAGCGAGGCGGTCGGAGCTATCGCAAGGGGCGACAATGTCATAGTTGTCGGCGACCCCAAGCAGCTTCCGCCGACGACGTTCTTCGACACCAACCAGTTTGACGAGGAAAACGAGGATATAGAGGACCTCGAGAGCGTACTGGACGACTGCCTTGCGCTTTCGATGCCTTCAAAGCATCTGCTGTGGCACTACCGTTCAAGGCACGAGAGCCTTATCGCTTACAGCAACGCAAAGTACTATGACAACAAGCTGCTCACATTCCCATCGCCCGACGACCAGGTATCAAGGGTGAGCTGGGTACAGGTAGAGGGCTTCTACGACAAGGGCTCCTCAAAGCAGAACAAAGCCGAAGCTGAGGCTATTGTGGACGAGATAGTACGCAGGCTCAATGACGAAAAGCTCAGACAGGAAAGCATAGGCGTCGTTACTTTCAGCGTCGTTCAGCAGGTGCTGATAGACGATATGCTGTCGGAAAGGTTTATACAGGACCCACAGCTGGAGCAGTACGCTAACGAGATGTACGAGCCGCTGCTGATAAAGAACCTCGAGAACGTTCAGGGCGACGAAAGAGATGTTATACTGTTCTCTGTCGGCTACGGTCCGGACAAGGACGGCAAGGTGTCAATGAATTTCGGTCCTGTCAACCGTGACGGCGGCTGGCGAAGGCTCAACGTTGCTGTTTCACGTGCAAGAAAGCAGATGATAGTTTACTCGGTCATCAGGCCCGACCAGATAGACCTCTCAAGGACTCGTGCAGAGGGCGTTGCAGGTCTGAAGGGCTTTATAGAATTTGCCGCAAAGGGACAGGCTGCGCTGCCTGTCAGAGCCGGCAGCACAACGGCGAGCGACAACGGCTTCGTTCAGCTTGTCAGCAGCGAGATACAAAAGCTCGGCTACAAGACAAAGACCAACATTGGCTGCTCGGAATACAAGATAGATATCGGTATCGTCTGCCCCGACAACGAGGACGAGTACGTTCTGGGCATAAGCTGTATAGGTGATGCGAACCTTGAAAAGACTACCGCCCGTGACAGGAACGTACTGCAGCCGTCGGTGCTGAAAGGGCTTGGCTGGAGAATGTACAATGTCAATATACTCGACTGGTACGATAACAGCGAGAAGGTCATAGAAAAGCTCAAAGCCGAGATAGAGACTGCTATCGCCGAATATAACGACCCTGCTGCACAGGCTGACGAGCCGCAGCAAAAGCCGAAGGCGCTTGAATTTGAAAAGGAAGAGATACCGACCGTTGCTGACCGCTGTGAAGCATTTGAAGTGCTGACTCTTGAAAAGGCGGGAAAGCCCTCGGAGTTCACCAAGCCCGAGAGCGAACAGAAGATAGCTGCACAGATACGCCGGGTCATTGACACGATGGGACCTGTCAGCAAGGAACAGACGATGCGCACCGTTTTTGCGGCGTGGGGCATCGCAAATCCCAAGCCCGAGGCTGTGACACAGTTCTTTGCGATAGCAAACAGCGTAAAGATAAAGGTCACAAGCAGAAAGAACGAGGACGGCAGCAGCAATGTTTACTACTGGCGTGACGACCAGGATCCTGACAGCTACGACAAATGCAGGATACCCAAGGACGCAAAGGGCAAGCGCTCCTTTGCCGATGTCTGCCCGCAGGAGCTGACAAATGCGATACTGCTTATTCTGGGCGAACAGATAAGCATGACTCACGACGACCTCGTACACGAGTGCTCAAAGCTGTTCGGCTTCACCAGAGTTGCGGGTGATATGGACAGCGGAGTCAAGAACGCTGTGGCATACGCCTGCGAAAAGGGCAAGGCACACACAGACGAAACAGGCAGGATATTTGCTAACTAATAAAAGAGCCTATGCTTACTATCTGTAAACATAGGCTCGATTTTTTTGCAGCAAGGTCAGGCTTGGGCAATACCGCACGACCATTGTGCGTCAGACGCGCAGTCAGATTTTTCGTCAGAATGCATAAATTTGTCGCAGGCGGGCTGGCGCCCGGCAAGGAAAATTTGTGTACTATGACGGAAAAAATACAAGCAGACGGCGTGCAAAGGCGTTAGCCGGTGGTTGTGCGGTGTTGCCCTTGTGCTTTTTTGCTTTCGCCGAAGCCGTTGAACAGGCATATGCCGAGAAATCCTGTGAAGCCTGTTGCGGAAAAAACGCTGAAGCGTTCAAAGATCCCGAAATACTCCTTGGGGACAGCACCTGTCCCTATTGCGCCTATGAACATCATTGCCAGCGCAACGGTTGCCGCAACAGCGATATAGCGGTATTTCCCCTTTGAGCGATAGCCGCCGACCATCATCAGGATAAGTGAAGCTATCGACAGCATCACTACCGGCGGGGTGACAGCGTAAAGGTGCATTTTGTCACGGAAAGTTCCGGCGTAGCCGCTTTCCGAAAGCGGGAACATCGCATAGCCGATGCCCGATATCCAGCTCATCACTGTGAACAGATAAATGCCGACTCTCAGTGGCTTGCTGAGCTTGCCTCTGATAAATACACATACAGCCATAAGGCACACCAGCGTACATTTGTCGTACAGCGCTGCAAGCTGTTTCCACAGCATCTTTGACGGTGCGTTCTCGGCGCTGAGGTCGCTCACAGCCTGAGCTTTCCAGTCATAGCCGTCGTAAGCCAGCGGTGCAAAAAGCACTGCCGCAAGATATGATAAAAAAGCGATAACGCCTAAAAGTCCGATATAGTTTATAATTGTTTTTTTATTCATTCTTTTGTCCTCCTATCTGTGTGCAGAACCACTTTATATGGTCTGAAAGCATTTTGTCGTCTGTCTGCTGACCGAAGCTTTTGCAGTCAGTCATATAGTCAAGTATCGAGTGTACGCTCATCGCAAAGCTGAACGCTGCGCTGTCTATATCGTCACATTCTATCTTTTTGTGTGCCGAAAGCGCATAGAACAGAGCCTTTGTCGCAGCTATCATCTTTTTTGTCTCCTCTGCGACTATCTGTGCGGCGGTCGGATCGAGCGACCTCTGCGAATAGATGACACGGTAAAATTTCATCATCGTTTCGTCGCTGTTCATAACACCGTAGTTTTTGACCGACATCATCAGCACCTCATAAGCCGACTTGTCCTTTACAAGCTCACTTATGCCCTCAGGCGACGGCGGCAGCTGCGACTTAGCCTTTTGGCGCAGGTACACATACAGCTCGTTTATTATCTCGTCCTTTGAGCTGAAATGGTTGTAAAGCGACGGTTTCTTTATGCCGACCCTATCGGCTATCTGCCCCAGCGACACGCTGCCCAGCCCTTTTTGCGAGGCGAGCTCGAGCGTGGCAAGCAATATCTCTTCCCTTTTGTCCATTATCCTGTCTCCTCTCTTTTATGCTGTCGTTTATCTTGACTACCGTTCGTTAGTTATTATACTACCATTCGTTAGTTTTGTCAAGAGGTAAAATAAAAAAATCCTCCCGAAACGAGAAGATTTTTAGAGGTAAGATGTAAGAGGTAAGAAGTAAGATCTGTGGATATCACCTTTTGTATATCCTCACGGTCTTTCCTTTGCGGACGAAGGTGAAGCTTCCGCAGTAAATATCATCAAAGTCGGTCAGTCCGCTGTCATATTTCGGGGAAAGGACATCATCCATACCTTTGTTGTACTTTGAAGGACCGAAGCACCCCCAGAAATACGCCTCATCACCCACGATGGCGATGCTGTATTCTGCGCCGAGCCTGAAGCTTGTCGGCTTCAGCCCGTTGAGGACGGACTCGATCTTTTTTGAGCTGTTATACCTGTCCGAGCCGAAATCGCCCTTCCAGTAATTGATATGCCCGTTTTTGCTGACTGCGATCTTCTCCGAACAGCAGTATATCGACTCTATATCCTTGAGTGCATCTATCTTTTTTATCGGATAGGTGTCCTCTGTGGTCCTGCTTTCGTAGACGTTTCCCTTGTCGTCGAGCAGGAGAAGATACTGCAAGCCCGATTCGATATCCACCCAATGCACGTCGCTTTTGTACTCTGTCGGCTCATTTACAGGGCTGCTGCCTGCGACATAGTGACCTGCGTTCTCACCCCAGAGGTAGAGCTTTCCGTCTTCGGTGACCGCACCGTTCACCCAGTTGCCGACCGAGATATCACACACTCCGCCAAGCAGCTTCCGGGACTTGTCGGTCTTCATATCAAAGCTGTAAAGGTCTTTGTTTTCGTCGATGAAGTACATACTTTTTTTGCCGCCGTCTGCTTTGACGACCTTATGACCTGTCGTGTGCGAGGTACATTTCCCGTTCAGGTCGCAGACATCAAGATATTCGTTGAAAAACACATATAGGTCGCCCGATGCAAAGGCAAAATCGGGTACACAGCCGAGGTCGGTCTGACAGTTCAGCGTACTTGTGACATACGACTGTTTGTTGATATCGTGTTCGCCGTTCACCTTCGAGCCGTGACCGTCACGGCTGTTTCTTGCGATCCAGACAATGCCGGCTGCCGCCGCTATGGACAGCAGCGAAAGCATCACTGCAGCTACGACCGTTTTTCTGATATTTCTTTGTTCGTTCATTTGTCACAGCTCCTTTGTGCAGCGTATGAGTGCTGTCTCAGAACCAGAGGGACAGCTCGTAGGCAAAACGGCCCAGCAGGATAAGCGAGAAAACTCCCGAGAACACATGGTAAACTATCCTGCACTCCCTGTCGGTGAACGGGTGCTTGTGTGAGCCGACTATCAGCGGGATATTGAACAAGCCCCACACCATAAGAAAATATATCATCGTTCCTGCGGGGGTACTGCACAGCGGAAACGCTATGTACGCAAACGGCGTGTATACCGCCATGATCGCCGCCGCAGCCCAACACACAAGATGCAGCCACAGGCTCAGCCCTATCTTACGGAAAAGATGCGACCTCTCGCTCATCGGCTCGCTTTGGCGTGGGGTCGGCGGTACGGCTGTCGGCTGCTCGCAGGTGAATGCGCTCTCGGGCGGTGCGTCCGCAGGAACAGCATTTTGTGTATCGACCGCTGTTATCGGCTGCTGCGGAACGGGGGCTATCTCCGTCTGAGCCTGCGGCGGCTGCTCGGGAGGCTGCTGAACTGCTGCCTGCTGAAGCTTCTGTGCCCTGTTCTGAGCGATGCCCTGTTTAATCTGTTTGAAAAGCCACCTTGTCAGCATTGACAGCGGGAGCACGTTCACGAACAGGAAATATGCGGACATCATCATCTGTTCACGTTTGAAAAAATCGTAGTTGAGCATATGCAAATAGCCGTTTTCCTCGAAATGCGTATTTGCCAGTATTATAAACTTTGTCACACAGTACGAAACAAACGGCAGCACAAGATAGATTATCCTGAACCTCAGAAGCAGGAAATAGGAAACTATCATAAGTGCCCAGCTGTTCATCACAGCCTTTGCCCAGAATTCCGTATGCGGCAGCAGCAGGTATTCTGCGGCACACAGGGCGGCATACCCCAGCGACATTATCAGCTCTGCTGCTATTGCTCCTTTTTTGCTCTTGAACATAAGTCAGCTCCCCTTTATGTAAAGTATAGCACATCAACATTACATTAAAATTACATACAAATTACATATTGCTACAAATTTCCTATGTGTTGTCTACAATGTAATACGATCCAGATGCCGAAAAATGTGCAGAGGAAATAAAAGTTTGTAGCCTTGCACAAACAAGAGCCGCTATGTCTATGGACAATGCACAAAAAACAGCTATGCAAAAGCTTTGACTCCTGCACAGCTGCATATTCTTATCTCTTCCTTCTCAGCTCCAGCCCATTTCGGACTTTATCTTGTCGCTCAGAATGCTTGCTGCCTTGTCGTAGGTAACGGCAGACGGATGGCTTTGTATAACACAGCCGTCCTTTTGTGTGTCCTGCAAGGGCAGGTCAAGGGTGGCTATATTATTGTCACCTGTTTGTGCGCTGTACTGCGACACCGCTTCGTGCATCGCAGGGACAAGCAATGTGCCCATAGTTCCGAGAGTGCATATTATCTTTGCGTCGGGATTTTTGGAGCGTACCGTCTTGAGAAGCCCGATATACTCCGCTGTGTACTCCTTGTCTCTGCCCTGTTGATACACGGTGTACGACGAATCGTTGGTGCCAAGATAGACAACGATCACATCGGGCTTGAAGCGTGAAAAATCCCATTGTATCTCCGAGGGTTTCTTTGTGCCGAAGCCGCCGCTCTCGCTGAAGCCGTATTTATCGTAATACGGCATAACAAGCTTATCCGAAGCCCGGTCGCCCGTTGGCGTATAGCCCGAAACGACACCGTAGCCGCTGAATGAAACAAGGCTGTGATCGGCATCGAGCAGCTGTGCTGTCTTGTAGGCATAAGACTTGGTGCAGTCCTCGGTCGCAGTGGAAAAGCCGTGGGAAAGATCGGCATCGTCTACGCCGTAGCCGCAGGTTATCGAGTCGCCAATGAACTCTATCCTGCGCTGCTTGTCGTCGGTCTTTTTTATGCTTCCGCCGTGAGTGTCAACGCTGACTATCTCACAGCAGGAGCTGAGGCACTCTGAAAGCTTAACGATACGCACGGTCACGGGTGTACTGCCCTTTCCGCTGATATCGACCGTCTTTTCGGCAGCGTCAAGGCAGACATCGCTCGCTCTGTTTGCGTCAACAAATATGCCCACTCTGGCGGCATTGTCAGCCTCGGCGGCGCTGCCCTTCAACACTACGGAGAGCTTGTCACCGGTGAACTCGAACTCTGCGCCCGTACCGGACAGTCCCAGCCAAAGGCTGCCGTCGTCACTCCGGTATGTTCTTCCCAGCAGCTTTGCATCGCTGAGCTTTTCAACTTTTTTCACATCATCATTCCCTTTGCTGCTGTCAGCTTTATTCTTGCCGCACCCGACGCACAGGCTCAGCATCAGGACGGTGCAGGCTGTCACAGCCAGTATTCTTTTCAGCTTCATTCTCCTGCTCCTCATATTTTCAGATCTATGTTACGATTATAGCACATTCTCCGCCGCTTGTCTACACCGAAAGAAAAAGAGCAAGCGGGAGCTTCGGCTTTTATTCACGCATTGTTCACTCAATGTTTATCGAATATTGCTAAAATGCCGTTGAAAAAAAGCGCTGTGAATGTTATACAGATAAAAAGGTCTGAACATATCATAGACCGCAAAACAAGGAACACATGCGAGGTCAGTACAATGGCAGGTATAAAGGCTAAACTTATCGCTGCGGCTATGGGCACGGTGCTGTGCACAGTGGTATTTTCATACACCGCCGCTGAGGTATCCGCACCGGTCGATACCACGGTCACAGGCAGCTTCAGCAGCGTTGACAACGCCCTCACGGCTGATTACTATTACAACGACAGCTATTTCCGCGCTCCCGGCAGTCAGAGCAGCGAACAGCTTAGGACGATGTCCCTGGTGCTTGCTGTATCGGCTTACCAGAAGACCGAACAGGCAAAGGGCTGCAATATCCACGATGTTCTCGAAAAAACCGGTTTTGACACCTCGACGATGCAAGCCGACGAGCTCGATGTCACGACCCGCACATCAGTCGGGAGCGTTATCGCAGCCAAGCGCATAGACGGCAAGCCGCTCATTGCTGTGGCTGTGAGGGGTTTTGATTACAGAGACGAATGGGCGAGCAATTTCGATTCAGGTGAGACTGGCGATGCCAACGGATTTTCCGAGTCGGCCAAAAAGCTTATCCAAAGGATAAAGGACTTCGAGCAGAAAAACGACTGCAAGGGCGCAAAGCTATGGCTCACGGGATACAGCCGTGCGGGGTGCATATGCGACCTTACGGGCAAATACATAAACGAACACCTTGACGAGTTCGGCATCACCGCTGACGAGCTTTACGATTACACATTTGAAGCACCTCACGCCTGCACGAAGGCATCAGGCTACAGCAATATACACAACGTTTACTGCGATATGGACATCATTCCGAAGATGTATCCGCAAAAGTGGGGGCTTTACAGCTCGGGTACTCCCGAAAAGCTCGAGCTTTCGCCGCAGGAGATAAACGTAAAGACGCTCTCGATAATGGACGGCTTCAAGATAAAGGACACGGGAGATAAAATGCAGCTATCGGAATTTGAGGACAAGTTCGTTGAATGGCTGTCAAAAAAGCTGTCAAGGGAAAGATTCTGCTCCGACTGCAAGCCCGTTACCGACGCCGCAGTTGACATCATCAGCGTCCAGCCGCAGCAGAGAGCCAAGATGCTGAGATATCTCAAGAGCGTTTCCACGGCGCTCGGCGAGCATTTCAAGTCAAGCAAGTTAGAGGTGCTGAAAATAGCGGGGATACTCGGCTCGGGCACGGTCAAGAAAAAATCGGTCGAATATCTTACCAAGGTGCTGCTGTCGGTCATGGACGATGCCGACCACAGCGGGGCTTTCAGCGACGAGCAGTACGAAAAGCTGAAGGAGGCTGTGCCTGCTGCGGCAGAGCTGGTGGTGGACCTGCTCAAGGATGACCTCAGCGACAACGACCTCAACTATTTTCCGACGTTTTTCAGCTACGCAGGACAAATAGTGAAATACCATTACAGCATACAGGTCTGGGAAGCGGTGACCGCAAACGACAGGAACTACTCCGCTTCACATAGCTCCGAGCTTTCACAGGCAGCATAAAAAAAGCCATACGAGGTGATGATCACTTTCGTATGGCTTGATTTTTTTACTGCGCCGTGTTGTCTACGGTGATGTTTCTGACCCACTTATACCTTACATAGTGGAGGTACACCGCAGGTATCTTCACGAACTCGTCAAGCGTAAGTATCGCCGCAACTGCGAGCACAGGCAGCTTCCAGATGAACGCCGCAAGAGCGCCCAGAGGGACTACCACAGCCCACAGCGTAACAACATCGCATATCATTCCGAATTTGGTGTCGCCGCCCGACGGGAATATCCCGCTGATAACGGTCGAGTTGAGCGAGTTGCCGATTATGTAATAAGACGCAAAGAGCATCATATATTTCAGATAATGCTGTGCATCGGGTTCGAGCTTTATCACCCACAGCACCAGAGGCGTTACCGCAAGGATGACCAGCCCCGAGGCTATGCCGATAACGACAGAAAATCTCACAAAACTGCCGCCAGCTTTTTTTGCTCTTTCAAGCTCATTTCGCCCGAGCATTCCGCCAAGCACTATGCCTACGCCCGAGGATATGCCCCAGCAGAGGCTTGCTATCATCATTCTTACGATGCTCGCTATCGAGTTGGCAGCGACTGCGTCCGTCCCGAGATGTCCCATTATGACGGAGTACATCGTGACTCCCCCGCCCCAGCCTATCTGATTGATGAGCAGAGGTGCGGTATATCTCCAGTAATCACGGTGCAGGAATTTGCTTTCAAGTCTGAATATCAGCTTTACGTCAAGCTTTATGCATTTGCCTTTCACAACGACGATCAGCACGAATACCGTTTCAAAGACCCTTGCAAGCACGGTCGCCAGCGCCGCACCTTCGATCCCGAGCTTCGGGAAGAACCCGAGCCCGAAGATAAGGCAGGCATTCAGTATAATATTCACGACAACGGACAGCGAGCCGATGAGCGACGAGAGCTTTGCCTTGTCGCAGACCTTCATTATGCCGTAGTAAGCCTGTGTGAAGCCAGTCAGAAGATGCGAGAGAGAAACGACTCTCAGATAGTCCGCTCCGACCGAGACAAGGTTCTCGTCTGAGGTGAAGATGCGCATTATCTCGCTTGGGAAAAACGCACAGCCGAGCGTAAAGATAAGCCCGACGATCAGCGAATATCTCATCGTTACCGCAAGCACCTCTCCGACCGTTTTTTTATCGCCCTTGCCCCAGTACTGTGCGGCAAGCACGGTGCAGCCGAAAACGAACGCACCGTAGAACAGGCTGAAAACGAACGCCACCTGCCCTGCGAGAGAGGACGCAGACAGCGAGTCCTGGTCGAGGAAGCCGAGCATGAACGCATCGCTCGCCGTTACCAGCGAGGCGGTCAGATACTGGAACGCAATAGGTGCGACCACGGTGAAAAGCTTTTTATACAGTGTTTTGTCAAGTGCCATTACGACCCTCCCCTTTCTTTATTTTTTGTTCTTTTGTTCTTTTTCTCTGTATGTTTTGATAGTACCATTTTATAATATAAAATTATATCAGAATATCGATATTTTTGTCAAAACCAAGACCTTTTCGGGCAAAAAGAATACCCGACAGTTTTTATCTGCCGGGGAGTATTATTATTGCTCTTGTTTTTTCAATGCGTTTCGTACACCTATTTCTGCAAACAGCGCAGCCAGTATCAATCCACCAACAAGGAAATACCAAACATTCGGTCCTAATTTGTAGCCTGGTGCAAAATACGCATGGGAAAAACCGACCTCTTCAATTGCCATTACAACTATTGCCACAAAATTGATAAGACTTACGAACAAAAGAGTTTTCGTTATTTTCCTATACCCAGTTGTGCTCCAGTTCTTCCCGTTTATCAGTTGAATAATGGATACGACCAACAGCGCTGCATTTATACACATAATGATTATGACAGATGTATACACAGCGTTGAATGTTTCATCTCGGTAATGATCACCCATACGGAGATAGTCTTTCAGTCCCATAAATGAATAAGTTTTCCCTTTCCTATCCTGTTCCAGCATTGAATAAAACGGCGAAAAAATGCCTACTAAATTCACTATCATCAGCATTATCATTATAACATTCCTGCTTAATGAAACTCCGCCAACATATATTCCGCCTGCCACTGTGTTCTTTATCGGCTTTCCGCCCGCACTTTCCACCTGTGAGCCGCACCTTGAACAGAACTTTGCATTATCGTTCAATTCATTGCCGCAGTCCTTGCAATACATATCCGAGCCTCCTACACGAAATTTAATGTATCTATATTTTACATGAATTTTAATGTAAAGTCAATAGCTTTTTTGTAAATATGTTATAATTTCTCTGAAAGAAAGCAGACTATACAAGGGAGGCGAGGAAAGTGTATTACTATAAACGTCTGCGTGACTTACGTGAGGACAGCGACCTCACACAGCGTCAGGTCGCTGAGCTGATACAGACCACCCAGCAGGTTTACAGCGAATACGAAAAGGGTATCCGTGAGATACCGCTTTTCAAGGCAATAATCCTCGCAAAGCATTACAACGTCAGCCTTGATTACATCACCGAGCTGACCGATGAAAAAAGAACACTGAAATAGCCTGCACCAGCTTTGAAAAAAAGAAAATGCAGGCTATTTTTATATACCGAAGCAGATATTAAATAATTAATTATGTTATACAAAAATCCTATTGCAATCGGGCGGAAAATTCGGTATAATAGATACAATAAGCAGCGATGCAGGGGGGAAAGCTATGGACTATATCCGTGTCACAAAGGACAACATTCAAAGCGAGCACATCTGCTGTGCTATCTCAAACAACAACGACGTTCAGGTCGCTTCAAAAAAAGCCTGGCTGTCCGAACGCTTTGACGACGGGCTCGTATTTCTGAAAAGCGTTGAACGGGGAAAGTGCTTTATCGAATATATCCCTGCGGAAAACGCATGGATACCGATAGAGGCTGACGGATATATGTACATAGACTGCCTTTGGGTATCGGGCTCTCTGAAAGGTCACGGCTACTCAAACGACCTGCTCGGTGAGTGCATCGCCGACAGCAAGGCAAAAGGCAAAAAGGGCTTATGTATCCTTTCAAGCGAAAAGAAGAAGCCGTTTCTTGCCGACCCGAAATTCCTCAGGCACAAGGGGTTTGAGGTGTGCGACGAATCGGAATGCGGCATTCAGCTGTGGTATCTGCCTTTTGAAAAAGATGCTCCAAAGCCGCAGTTCAAGCCCTGTGCCCGGACACCGCACACAGACGCAAAGGGATATGTGCTTTACTACACGAGCCAATGTCCTTTCAACGCAAAGTATGTGCCGATAGTTGAACAGACTGCAAAGCAGCAGGGTGTGGCTTTTAAGGCGATACATCTTCAGACAAAGAAAGATGCGCAGAATGCGCCGACACCTGTTACTAACTATGCGCTGTTCTTTGACGGCAGCTTTCTTACGAACGAACAAATGAACGACAAGCGGTTCTTAAAGCTTATTTCCCGCTGACGATCGTATTTCAGAGCTTTTAACTTACTTAAAAAGGGGTGCTGATATGGCAAAACTCGACTGGAACGAATACCTTGAAACAGCGGCTCAGGTGAATGCCGAGGGATCTGTCCTCGTTCGCAATCAGGGCGGACTGCCGCTTGATAAAAATACCGAAACAGCTGTATTCGGAAGGACGCAGCTGGACTACTATAAAAGCGGAACAGGCTCGGGCGGAATGGTGAACGTCGAAAAGGTGACGAACATCACCGACGGATTGCTGGAGGCGGGCGCAAAGCTCAACGGGGAGCTTTTGCAGACCTACCGTGACTGGCTCGCCGAAAATCCTCACGATTACGGCAAGGGCTGGGGCGGTGAGCCGTGGTGTCAGCTGGAGATGCCTGTGACGGACGAGCTTGCGCAAGAGGCGGCGCAGACCTCCGATGCGGCAGTTGTCGTTATCGGAAGAACGGCGGGCGAGGAGCAGGACAACAGTGACTCCGCAGGCTCTTACCGTCTTACCGATGCCGAGCACGAGCTGCTTGCGGTCGTCAGACGGAGCTTCAAAAGAATGATAGTTCTGCTCAACGTCGGAAACATTATTGATATGAGCTTTGTTGACGAGTTCGAGCCAGAAGCCGTTATGTACATCTGGCAGGGCGGAATGACCGGCGGAACAGGTACTGCGAGGGTGCTTCTGGGCGAGGTCTCTCCATGCGGAAAGCTTCCCGACACGGTAGCCTACAGCATCAAGGACTACCCTTCGGACAAATACTTTTATGACCGTGACCGCAACTATTATTCGGAGGATATCTATGTCGGATACCGCTGGTTTGAAACGTTTGCAAGAAGCAGCGTAAGGTATCCGTTCGGATTCGGTCTTTCCTACACCGACTTTGAGATATCCGCAAGCGGAAGCTATGACGGAGAGAAGATAACCGTCACGGCAGCAGTCAAAAACATCGGCAAGGTATCCGGCAAAGAGGTAGTTCAGGTCTACTGCGAGGCTCCTCAGGGCAAGCTCGGCAAGGCTTCAAAGATACTCTGCGGATTTGAAAAGACAAAGCTTCTTGCACCGGGAGAGCAGCAGGAGCTTACGATAACAATCGAGGAAAAAACTATCGCTTCGTACGATGACAGCGGTGTGACCGGTCACGCCTGCGCCTGGATAATGGAAAGCGGTATTTACAGGTTCTTTGCGGGCAGCGATGTGCGGCGCTGCACAGAGATATGCTGCTTTGACCTCACTCAGTCAAAGGTCGTTGAACAGCTCACCCAGGCACTTGCTCCGACGGAGGAGTTCGACCGCATAGTAAACGACGGCGGCAAGGCTGTCCTCAGACCGGCGGTTGTATCTCAGGTCGATGAGCAAAAGCGCAGAGCAAGCTCGCTGCCAAAGGAGACAGCATTCACGGGCGACAAGGGGATAACTCTCGGCGACGTCGCAAAGGGGAAAAAGCCTCTTGATGATTTTATCGCTCAGCTTACCGACGCCGACCTCAACTGTCTTGTGAGGGGCGAGGGAATGTGCTCTCCGAAGGTAACTCCGGGAACGGCTGCTGCTTTCGGCGGTGTTTCAAAAAGGCTCGCAGAGCTTGGCGTACCGTGCGGCTGCTGCTCGGACGGTCCGTCGGGAATGAGGCTGGACATTGGTACAAAGGCTTTCAGCCTGCCAAACGGGACGCTTATCGCATCGACCTTCAACAAGCAGCTTATCACAGAACTTTTCAGCTTTCTCGGTCTTGAAATGAGAGCCAACAAGGTAGACTGTCTGCTCGGACCTGGAATGAATATACACCGTCACCCACTCAACGGCAGGAACTTTGAGTATTTCTCGGAGGACCCGTTCCTCACGGGAAGCATGGCGTGCGCCGAGCTCGAAGGCTTGCACAGCCAGGGCGTTGAGGGAACGATAAAGCATTTCTGCGGCAACAACCAGGAGACCAACAGGCATTTTCTCGACGCTGCGGTTTCCGAAAGAGCGCTGCGTGAGATATATCTGCGTGGCTTTGAAATGGCTGTGCGGGACGGAAAGTGCCGTTCGGTGATGACCACATACGGCAAGGTGAACGACCTGTGGACGGCAGGCAGCTTTGACCTCAACACGGTGATACTGCGTGACGAATGGGGCTTTGACGGCTTCGTGATGACCGACTGGTGGGCAAACATCAACGAACGTGGCAAGGAGCCTGACAAGAACGATCTTGCGTCTATGGTCAGAGCGCAGAACGATGTTTACATGGTCTGCGCAGACGGCGAGAACCACACAGACAACGTTTTGAAGGCGCTGGAGGACGGCAGGCTCACAAGGGGCGAGCTTCAGAGAAGTGCAGGCAACGTTCTTTCATTCCTGCTTGACAGCCACGCAATGAAGCGCATGCTGGGCGAGGACGAAGAAGTCGAGGTTCTCAACAAGCCCGAGGAGGCTATCGACACGGAGGCTGCGAGCAAGGTATACTTTATTGACGACGAGCTGGAGATAGACCTTTCCGATGTAAAGGTACAAAGCAATATGGATTACAGCTTTACTGTCGAAAGGGCGAAAGAGGGCGCTTACAGCATCACGCTGACGGCAAGCTCTGACGCCGGCGAGCTGGCACAGATGCCTGTGACTATATTCAGTATGAGCACAGCGCTTGGCACGTTCACCTGGAACGGGACCGGCGGAAAGCCTGTCAGCCACACTATCGAACAAGCGTATTTCTTCTCACGTTTCTCGGTCATCAGACTGCATTTCAGACTTGCAGGACTTGACCTGATAAGTATTAAATTCAAACGCACAGGCGACTTATAAACACAAAGCAAAAGCCCGAGAGCAGACTATTTCCTGCTTTCGGGCTTTTATCATCAGATCAGTATCTACCTTTCCAACAAAAAACGGGCAAGTTCAACATTACCGTCTTTTTCGGTGGATACTATGCGAAATCCGCATTTTTCGGTGTAGAACTTAACATTTTCCGTCTTGGACAAAGGCGTTACCAGAGTGATCTTGTTCCAATCCTCACATTTAGTCTTTATAAACTTAACTGCCTGTGTCCCGATACCTTTGCCCTGATGTTCAGGAACGATGCACAAGTTGCCGATCTCGTATACACCGGCTTCGATCTGCTTACAGGAAATGCAGCCGACAGGCTCGTTGTCACACAGTATAACGTATTTGGGGAAATCTTTTATTGACTTCTCCATTGTTTCCTTGGTGTTTCCATATCCCGGGCACGCACCGTATCTCAAATGATCGCTGTAATATGCAGCGTTGTAGATATTCACCAGCATCTGCGCATCTTCCGGAACTGCTTTTCTGTAATTGATGGTCATAGTTTTTCTCCTGATGCAGAAATATATTTCTCTATCGTTGTCTGCTCCGTTATCTCGCTGCCAAGCAGCGTTATCGCTTTCATCGGACAATTATTGACGCAGCGGTAGCAGACAGTACACTTCTTTGCGCTGCTCACGGTCTTGCCCTGCACCGAGATATTCCCTGTCGGGCAGAGCCTTGCACATTTTCCGCAGCCAACGCACTTTTCGGGATCTATCTTCAACCCCTTTGAGTAGTATTTCATCGTTCTGTGCCCGAACCACAGCCTTTGCGAGATATACCCCAGAAACCGTGGCATGACACCGAGGCCCTGCTTTTTATAACGGCCGTTTTTGATGTCCCGAGCCGCTTTCTGCGCCTTGCGCACCGACTTTTCAACGTTCGCAGTATTCTTTTCGAGCGGACGCTTGAACACCTTTTCGTCGGCGATACTGTCGGGCATCTGCAAATGCAGCCCGCCCGTGATGACTGCACCGTGTTTTTTCAAAAGCCGTGCGAGCACACCCGAGCCGTCGCCGCTGAAGGCTGCCATCGTAGCGATGACAAAGACCTTTTTGCCGTTCCAGAGGTTGGCAGTCTTTTGGATAAAGTCTCTGACTATCTTCGGCACGGCGCTGTACTGCACGGGGTAGGCAAAAACTATCTCGTCGTGCAGCTTTATCTGCTCCGGCGCATTTTTATCCTCTATCGGGAACGCTTCGGCACTCGGGTCAAGCTCCTTCAAAAACACCTCAAGGGCATATCTTGAATTTCCCGTTGCGCTGAAATATATACCTGTCACGCTCACTGTTTCTTCCCTGTTCTGATATAGTCGATGAGCTTTTCGAGGTCGTCGAACTCGTCGTAGTCGCCCATTATCCCCTCACGGTGATAGACGATGCCCGCCTTTTCGTTGCGTTCAAGGCAGTCGAGCAGCTCGGTCATGCCGTATCTTCTTGCAAACTCGGCAAACGCACGGGCTTTTATTTTTTCAGCGTACAAGCCCTTTTTGCAATCCTTTGGCTCGCACTCATAGCAGCCGTTGATCCCCTTGGCGATGACGCATTTTCTGTTCTCGCACCACTGTGCGTCCTTGCACCACGCAAGATCCATAAAGCCGTCCTGCTTGCAGCCCTTACACTGCACATTCTCGCTGCACAGACAGCAGGCAAGGCCGCATCTTGCTATCCCGAGTTCTCTTTTCATTTTTTCCTCCTTATATCTTTTCACTATACCATAGTGCACATTTTGTCGTATATATCCGAACTTGCCGATGTGATAAGTATCATCATACCCGTTGCGTAATCGAGCACGGCGTGGGCTATCATTATCGGCAGCGGGTTCTTTTTCTTGTGATAAAAAAGGCAGAAGATGATCGTCAGCGGCAGGAACGAGATGAATCTGTACAGCATATACTTTGCATCGAACATTGTCGGGATAAAGCAGTGCTGAAGCGCATAGAAAAACGCCGGGACTATTACCGCCGCATACTTGTTCTTAAAGCTGTTCACGCCGCAGCCAAGGTAAAGTCCGTCCTCCGCAAAAGAGATAGTTGCAGGCAGCAGAACAAGGTTTATCAGCGCAAGCGCAAACGGTATCGGCGCAACAACGTGCTCGACCGTCACCTTCGGGAACAGCGAGCCGTAGCAGACAAGCCCTGCAAGGTTAAGTCCGCCGTATCCCACAGCCGTAAACCCAAGTGTCAGCAGTATCAGCTTTTTCGGGGTGTTCTTGCCCTTTGTCAAGCCCATGAACTGCTTGAAGCCTTTGCCCGAGCGCTTTGCGGCGAGCAGGACAACAGCTATCGTGACAAAGTTTACTGCGGTGGCGACTATTGACCACCAGTTGCTTATATCGCTGACTTTTTTATCAACGATAACTGCGCCTATCACAAACACAAGTATAAACACTATGCAGCGAAAAGGCAGCAACAGAGCGAGTTTGCTGTTTTTCTGTGTTGTCATTTTTCTCCGACTCCCTTAAAACCCTTCAAGACCCACAGCACTTCGGCGTTAAAGTGAAGTGTTATGGGCCTTGCTTGGTGAATGAATACTATCTTTAATACTTTCCTTACTTTGTTACCTGCCCTTTGCGGTATCTGCCGAACAGAATACCGTCATCGACATACTTATCAGCCTGCGACACCCACATCGGGAACTTGCCTGTTGCAACAGCTGTCTGTCCG
>CADAES010000009.1 GCA_902786975.1 uncultured Ruminococcus sp. | reverse complement strand
ACTCAAAGTATTTACAAGGGTTTCGTTTCGTTTATTGTTCAATTTTCAAGATACCGAACTCCCCTCTCGGAGAGTGCCTAATTATTATATCACGACACCTCCGCTTTGTCAACAGATTTTTTGACATTTTTTCATTTTGTCACAAGTCACAATTACAGCCCGTTAGATTTTACTAATTTGTTCAAAAGCACAAACTGTTCGCCGCTTTTCACGTTCTGAGCGTATATTTCAGCTGATTTTGCGAAAATTACTATTACCACTTTCAAGGAGGCAGCAAAATGAACAAGCATCGTAAAAGTAAAAAGGTACATCTGAGGAACGCACTTTTCGTTGTTTTAGCGACAATAATGGCTTGCTTCGGGACGATCGGCACGGGTGGCGGCGAGATCGAAGCCATATCGCAAGTCGGTTCGAGGGGCGCAGAGGTACGTGCGATACAGCAAAAGCTCAAAGAGAGGGGCTTATTCAAGTCGGACATCACGGGCTACTACGGCGAGATAACCCGAAAGGCAGTGCTTGCATTTCAGAAGCAAAAGGGCATTTCGCAGACAGGCATTGCGGGACCGATAACGCTAAAGGCTCTCGGAATAAGCATCGGCACTGTACCGGCGGCGACGCAGGCAAACATTTCTCTGCTTGCGAGGATAATATCGGCGGAGGCGAGGGGCGAGCCGTACGTCGGGCAGGTAGCGGTCGGCGCAGTTATCCTCAACCGCATCGAGCATCCGTCGTTCCCCGACACGCTTTCGGGGGTAATTTATCAGAACGGCGCATTTACGGCGGTCACCGACGGGCAGTTCAACCAGCCTGTTGCAAGCTCGGCATACAACGCCGCACGTGATGCACTTAACGGCTGGGACCCGACAGGCGGCTGCATTTACTATTACAACCCCGCAAAGACCAGCAACAAGTTCATACGCTCACGGCAGGTCGTGACCGTGATCGGGAGCCATAGGTTCTGCCTCTAGAAGCAGGAACGCTTCGCTTTCAGAAGCAAGAGGCAGGAGCGCCGCTTGTCAGCGGCTCAATGAATAGAGAATAGTGAATAGTGAATAATAAATAATAGAGGTGTCGGCTAACGCCGACTAATGCCCATTCGGGCACAAAGCTGATTTGATTTGAAGAAAAAAATTAAGGCAGGGCTTTCGTTCCTGCCTTTGCTGTTTGACGTTAATTTACCGAATAGTACTTATTCAGCTTCGTCTTGAATATCTCCGTTATGATATTCGCTGCGAATACTGCCGCAAACACTGCTGCAAAAATAATAAAACAAACCTTTATCTTTCTTCCCATAGCTGTCACCGTGCCCGTCTGTGCGGTCACCTACTCCTTCCCTATAAGGTCTAATAAACGCTGCCCGATCTCAAAAAAAGGATCCTGTGTTCCCTCTTTTATATAGTATAAACTATTTCTGCTCATTTTTCAAGCCCTTTCGGTGTGATTTTTCCGAAATATCCGTGTAAGAAAAAAAGTAATTGCAAAATCGTTCGGATTGTGATATAATAGTCAGACAGATGTTTGTAAACTTCACACTATGAGTTCATATATTTCGGAACGAGGTAACGATATGTCCAAGACAAAAGCTCCTAGCAGCTACCGTAAGCTGTTCTCCAACACGCTTACCTTCGCTATAGGGTCCTTCAGCTCAAAAATACTTGTCGTACTTTTAATACCTATATACACAAACGCTCTTTCCGATACGGAAATGGGCATCACCGACATACTCACACAGATAGCCAACTGGGCGATACCTATCGCCTCGGTAACTATCGCCGAGGCGGTCATTCGCTTCGGGCTGGACAAGGCATACGATAAAAAAGCCGTTTTCACGATAGGAAACGTCGTTTGTCTGAGCGGTCTTGCGATATTCGGTGTGATAATGTTCGTCGTCACGGTGGCGGGCGTGGCGAAAAAGTACCTTGGCAGCTACAGTCTGATACTGTATCTGTATATTTTCATGTCGAGCATGAAAACGCTTTATTCGACCTATGTGCGAGCGATAGAAAAGGTGCGTCTGTTTGCCCTGAACGGCATCATCACGACGTTTTTCACTCTGCTTTTCAATGTGCTGTTTTATATGGTATTCCCAAAAGACCACGCATTTTTCGGCATCGGCGGAGTGTTCGCATCGCCTGTTGCAAAATACCTGCTTGCGGTGCTTCTGTCGGACTTCATCTCGATAATCTTTCTGATATTCGCCGCAAAGCTGTGGCAGCACTTTGACATGAAGCACATGAACAGGGATCTTCTGCGGACGATGATGCAGTATTCGGTACCGCTGATACCCGCACAGCTGCTGTGGCTGATAACCAACAGCTCCGACTCGTTCATGACCGCCGGCATTCTCGGCGACGGCTATAACGGTATCCTCACCGCCTCGTACAAGATACCGAACATCGTTGCAACGGTGTATCTTGTGTTCGGGCAGGCGTGGAACATGTCGGCGATCACCGAGAACGATTCAAAGGACAGAGACAGGTTCTACGAAAAGGTGTTCGACTTCAACCAGAGCCTTATCTACATTCTTGCAGGCGGTTGTCTGCTCGTGATACAGCCCCTTACCAACGTACTTATCGGTAAGGAGTTTCACGACAGTATCCGCTATTCCCCGATACTTATCTACTCGACGGTGTTTTCCTGCTTCACGACCTTTATGGGGTCGATATATATTGCGACAAAGCGCTCGAAGCGTTCGCTGTTCACGAGCCTTATATCGGGCGTCGTGAACGTCGGGCTGAATCTTCTGCTGATACCGAGGATAGGTCTTTACGGACCTGCTATCTCGACGGTCGCAGCGTATTTCACCGTCTTTATCGTCAGAGTTTTCGACTCCCGTGCGCTGATACCGTTTCGCATAGACTGGCACAAGCTCATTTTCAACAACATTATCCTTGTGATGATGACCATTATAAACGTCGGCGCAAGGGACTTCCTCAGAGAGCTTGACTTCCACGACCTTGCGATAGTTATGGCTCTGCTTGCGCTGTATGCGATAGTTTTCGTGTTCAACGCAAAGGCGCTCAGCGAGATGCTTCACAGGTTCCTGCCCAAAAAGCTTGCGGACCATTTCGACAACGCTTCGGTCGTAAAGGACGTTTTCGGCTTCTGCGCCGTGATGATAGTGCTTATAATAATTGCGGTCAATTTCTATCTGAAGCTGTTTGGCATAAAAGAAGCTATAGCTCTGGTTATCGGGCTCGCCGCTTCGCTGACAGTCATCAAAAAACCTTTGATAGGCTATATAATGCTTGGCGCTATTACGCTGTTCGTCGTGCTGGAGCAGGGCTTGTTCGCAGGTGCTGTCGCTGTGACGCTGATGATACTGCCAAGGCTGCTGATAAGAAAGAAGCTTCCCGATATGCTGATAGCTGTCGCCGTTATGGCAGCTGTCACGGGATACTATTACTCGCCGCTGTTTGCGGTGTTCGTTATTGCTCTGAGCGTGCCGTCGTTCGTTATCGCTTACCACAGCGATATAGGCAGGCTTATGCGCAAGATAATAAGATGACCAGGCAGCGCTGCTGCTCAAATAAATTTTGGAGGTTTTTAAAATGGCAGAACTCAAATTTGATATCACACAGACGATAGGTGTCCTTTCCGAAAACGCAAAGGGCTGGACAAAGGAGCTCAATCTCGTCAGCTGGAACGAAAGAGAGCCTAAGTACGACATCAGAGAGTGGAGCCCCGACCATACAAGAATGGGCAAGGGAGTCACACTCACAAACGAGGAATTCGATATCCTCAAAAAGCTTATCAACGGCGAGGAGATCGAGGACGATATCGACGAGGACAAGATCCTTTGATATGTTAAGAAATTGTAAACTGTAATATGTTAACAAAACATAATTAAATGTTAATTGCCAGTTCACAAATGCCTGTTATAATTTGTTGTATGGATAAACAAATTACGTTGTATTTATGCATAGATGAAAAAGCGGAGGCTAAAATATGGAACAACACGGCATTAGCAAGCTTGACCTTAAAAGAAGAAACCGTATGCAGGTCCTGAAGATACTCAAGACCAGAGGACCTACATCGAGAATAGACATTGCCGGCACTCTTGAGCTTACAAGGGCGGCTGTCACCATAATCACCAACGAGATGATCGAACAGGGCATCATTCAGGAGATAGGTGAGTACAGACACGTTACCGAGAAAGCTCCCCGAGGCAGGAAAAAAATACTTATCGACATAAACCACCACTATAAGTTCGTTATCGGCATGAGCATCGAGGAAAACCTCATCAGCATCGGTCTTTCGACACTTTCCGGTGCGGTGCTCGACAAGCGCAACCTCGAGATAACCACCGAAACGCCTTATGCGGACATCGAAAAGTTTTCACTGGACTCTGTCAAGGAGATACTGTCGGACAACTGTCTGACACAGGATAATATCCTTGGCATAGGCATCGGCATTTTCCCGCCGATGTACGAAAAGCTCGGCATAAAGGTAGTGGACCAGGAGCCTGACTATTCGACTCTTATCGCAAAGCTGAGAGAGTATACACAGCTCCCGCTGGTGCTGGACAACTCCGTAAAGGGTACGGCTATGGCGAATATCGACTTCCAGAAAACAAAGGACCTCAACCGCCACAACATCGCCTTCCTGCACTACGGAAATACCATGCACTTTGTTGTCACCAACCTCAACGAGCCTATCATATCCTACGACAACAGAACCAACTTTGTCGATAAAATGATAATCAACCCCAACGCAAGCACAGTTTGTCAGTGCGGAAGAAGGGGCTGCGTTGAGAACGAGCTGACACCGAACGCTACAAGGCGCAAGATAAAAGATATCTTTTCCGCTGAAAAGACCCCGTTCCTCTACGAGGCTGCGAGGGGCAATTTCGCCAACGTCACCAAGGAAATGATCTATATGGCTTACGACAAGGGCGAAAAGAGCGTTATGGAGATAATCGACGAGCGTTACAGACTTACTGCCGTATTGCTCAACAACCTTTACTTCTCCACAAACCCGCAGAAGATAGTTCTTCACAACTTCAACTTCCGTGACGAGTCGGAGTTCATCAAGCTCAAGAACGCTGTCACCGAGGTCGGCGGCTCGTTCGTCGCAAGCAAGATAGAGCTTTCTATCATCGAGGACAAGCACAGGTTCCTTTCGGGCTGTGCGCTTGCGATAAGAGATCTGTTCTTCAACAGAGGCGGCTTTGAATCGTCAAGAAACTGAATAAAGACCACACGGGCACCGCAGTTTTTGCTGCGGCGCTCTTTTTTGCTGCCAAAAAATCTGCGAACAGCGCTTTTTGACTTGATTTTTAGGGAAATATGTGCTATTATGTAGTTTGGGGGTGAATTGCCTGATGAAGGATTTTTTCTCGGTTATCTTTATGAACCTGTGGGGCTTTGACCTTATCATATTCCTCGTCGCTGTCTTTACAGGGTTCGTTTACTATTCTACCAAAAATTCTGCGGACAGGCTTTACAGAAAGCTGCACCTCACGGTGTTCGTTCCCGACGCAAGGTCCTCCTCTATGGAGGCAGGTCAGGAGGTCTCAAAGCTAAAGGAAACAGATGTTGTGGAGATGCGAAATCACACGGGCAAGCTTTATTCGCTGTTTGTGAACCTTACGGGAATATTCCCGCTTCTGGGAATACTGGGTACGGTCATCTCGCTTCTGGGTATGGTGAGCGATATGACTAACGTTCAGGGCAACTTCTACGGTGCGCTGACTTCGACTTTCTGGGGACTGGTATTCTCTATTATCTTCAAGATGTTCGACGGCGTTATCTGCTCAAAGATAGAGGACAACGAGAAAAATGTCCAGCTCTTTCTGGAGCGTAATTCCCCGAATGCATCGCCCGAGAACAGGGAGTGAGCCATGAACGGATTTCGCAAGAACAAGGGCATAATCATCGAGCTGACGAGCCTGCTGGATATTATCCTGATAATGCTTTTCTGGCTGATGCTCAATATCTCAAACTCCGCTTCCGAAATAGAAAAAAAGGCTCAGGAGAAAATAGACAAGGCTAACGCCAAGGTAAGTCAGGTGCAAGAAGATGCAGACAAAAAAGTGCAGCAAGCTCAGGACGATGCCAAAAAGCAGATAGACAAGATCAACGAGCAGAACAAGGAGATGCGTCAGGATAATGAGAATATGCACAATGCACTTGACGGCTTCAGCAGCGGCAAAATGGTGACCGTCGAAATGAAGTTCTCCGACAACCGTGACGTTATCTACGTTTCGCAGAACAACAGCACGCCGCAGACGGTAGCTGTTGACGACAAGCTTGCTGAAAATCTAACAAAGGCGCTCAACTCGTTCGGCCTTGACAAGGACTCGATAATCCTTGCCGCATTTATGTACGACGGCAATACCGTTTTGTACCGTGACGTGAACACCGTGCAGAATGTGCTGGTTAACATAAAGGGCAATTACAGGAATATATATTTCACTCAGATCAATACAACAAAATAAATCATTAAAGGAGAGAAAAAACATGAGTATCGAAAAAGATGTCGAAAAAAAGTATATCGACGAGCTTGAAAGAAAGAATAAAAAGCTGAAAAAGAAAAAGAAAAGACGTTTGCTGCTTCTGCTTCTTCTTTTGCTGCTGCTCGGCGGCGGCGGACTGCTGATGGGTATGTTCGGACTGCTCCCCGGCTTCGGTGACAGTTCCTCCGGCAGCGACAGCGCTTCTTCAGGCACCGCTTCGTCATCGGCCGCTGAAACGACCACAACGACCGAGGCCGAGCCAACTATCTACGTCGATATAAAGGTAAGCGGCAGCAGCTATATCTACGAGGGCACGGTAAAGACTCTCGAGGAAGTCAAGTCCACCATTACCACGATGAAGGACAACGTAGTTGTTCGCATTACCGACGACAACGCTACCAAAAATGCTATGGACAACTTAAAGAGCATGCTCACCGATTCCAACAGAACTTTTGAGGCTGTGGAGACCTCGGGAAGCAAAGCCGAGGACAGCTCGCTCATGCGTGCAGAAACGTTCAAGACCTTAGCGACCTCCGAGGAGTCGTCTTCGGAAAAAGAGTAAGGTATATTTCCAACCGAAAGGACATATAATTATGTTAGGTATAATCTTTGAAGGCGGTGCGAGCAGGACCGTTTACAGCTGCGGAGTCATGGATGCTCTTCTTGAGGAAGGCATCATGGCTGATATCGGCTACGGCGTTTCGGCAGGCGCTGCCTTCGGAGTCAGCTATTTTTCAAAGCAGTTCGGCAGGAACCACACTCTCGCAACGCAGATAATGAACCGCAGTGAGTATATGGGCCCGAAAAACCTCATAAACCCCAGAAACAGATGCTACTACGGTCTGAAATACGCCTACGAGACAGTCCCCAACGAGCTGCTCCCGTTTGACTACAAGGCATATAAGAGCAACCCGGGCAAGTTCTATGCTGTTGTTACAAACGTCGAAACAGGTAAGGCGGAGTATATGCAGGAAACGGGCGACGACACGGAGTGGACGCTGCTTCGGGCGACCTGCGCACTGCCGCTGTTGTTCCCGATGATAGAGATAAACGGCAAAAAGTATATGGACGGCGGGCTCGCAGACAGTATCCCTTACAAGCAGACGATAAAGGACGGCTGCGACAAAAACATCGTCGTTCTCACAAGACCTCTGGGCTACGTCAAGCAGACAGACACGGTGACAAAGCTCACCGCAAAGTGTTACCGCAGATACCCGCAGCTTTGCAAGGCTATGCTCACAAGAGCGCAGCGCTACAATCAGACGCTGAGCGAGGTGATGCAGCTTAAAAAGCAGGGAAAACTATTCGTTTTCACTCCGCACTCGACCTTCGGCGTCGGCAGGATAGAAAACGACCCGAAAAAGCTCGACAGACTCTATCAGCACGGTTATAAACACGCAAAATGGGCGATGAACGAACTGAAAGAATATCTTAACAGGTGATAAAATGTCTTTGAAATCATTTGGCGGTCTGCTTGCGGCATTTGTCGCAGCAGGCTATTTTCTTGTCAACAATCGTGAGATAACACTCACAAAGAAAGACCTCGAATGTGCAAAGCTCCCCGACAGCTTCGACGGGAAGAAGATACTTGTGCTGTCGGACCTGCACAAAAAGCGCTACGGTGACAACTTCAACAATATAATGGGCTTTTGCAGGGCGCAGTCGCCCGACTATGTGTTCTTTCTCGGCGACCTTTTCAGCCGTGACGAAACGGACATGAAGCCAAAGGCCGCTTTTATGGCAAGGCTTCAAAGCATCGCACCGACCTACTACATCGTCGGCAATCACGAGCTGTTCCAGCCGGAATGTCTGCAGGCGCTGTGCATGAAGCTTGAAAGCCTCGGCGTGACGGTGCTGAGGAACAGCAAAACCACACTTATTCAGGGCAAAGACAGCATCGACCTTTACGGCTTGCAGCTCCCGCTGAGATATTACGTCAACAGCGACTGGAGCTACCGGCATCTGCCTGTGCCCTCGGACGAATACCTGCAAAAGTGTCTGGGAAAGCCCGACCCGAAGCGGTGCAGTCTGCTTCTTGCACACGACCCGTTCTTCTTTGAGAGCTATGCCCGCTGGGGCGCAAGCGTGACGTTCTCGGGGCACTGCCACGGCGGAGTGATAAGACTGCCGCTGATAGGCGGACTGCTCTCCCCCGAAAGAAGGTTTTTCCCACGCTACACAAAGGGGATATACAACAGCCGTACTTTCGGCACCGACCGCAGGCTCGTCGTTACCGCAGGGCTTGGCAAATTCAGGCTCAATAACCCCTCGGAGATACTGGTCTGCACACTTAAACAGAGGAAGTGAAAACGATGCTTGAATACAAGCAGGCTTTTGAAAAATACTTTGATGAACATATGGACGAGATACTTGCGAGCCTTTCGGAGATAATCTCGATACAGAGCGTCGCTTCGACCGACAGCGAGGTAAAGCCTTTTGGCGAGGGCTCGGCAAAAGCGCTTGCGTGGGGCGAGAGCTTTATGAAAAAGCTGGGCATGGCGATCTGCAACGCTGACAACTACGCTGTACACGGCGATTACGGACAGGGCGAGCCTGTGCTCGCTGTGCTGTCGCATCTTGACACAGTCCCCGCAGGCGAGGGCTGGAGCTTTGACCCGTTCACCCTGACACAGAAGGACTCAAACCTCTACGGCAGGGGCACTATCGACGACAAAGGACCGAGCGTTGCGGTGCTTTACGCAGTAAAGGCGATAAAGGAGCTGAACATACCGATAAACCGCAGTTTCAGAGTTGTGTTCGGCGGCTTTGAGGAGGGCGGCTGCGAGGATATAAAATACTATCAGCAGAAATTCCCGTTCCCGAAAATGGTGTTCACGCCCGACGGGAGTTTCCCCGTGCTCAACTGCGAAAAGGGACTGGTTCACCTTACCTTCAAGGGCGAGCTTAAGCAGGGCGAAAAGAGCGTGCCGTACCTCAAAGCGGGCACGGTCATAAATGCCGTCCCCGGCAAGGCGGGATTTGTGCTTTCAAACGTCACGGGCGAGGAGCTTTCAAAGGCACTTGAGGGGCTTGACGAATTCAGACTCAATACCGAGCCGCAGCAGGGTTTGCTCAGCGGTGTGCTTGTCGGAAAGTCGGCGCACGGCTCACGCCCCGAGAACGGCTCGAACACGGCTACCGCACTTGCAGCGGCATTTGCAAAGCTCGGTATCAAGGGATTTGACAGGCTTTCAAAAGTATTTGTCCACGGCGATCACAGCGGAAAGGCTATCGGGCTGGGCTTCTCCGACAAGGTGTCGGGCGAGATGACCTGCGTGCTGACACAGCTGAACATTGACAAATCAAGTCTTACAGGCGGAGTAGACATACGCTTCCCTATCGACCGCACGAGCAAAGAGATAGTAGGCATAATCTCCGACGCACTGCAAGCCTCGGGCTTCGAGGTCACGGGTGTCGAGAGTATGGAGCCGCACTACGTTGACGAGCAAAGCGAGCTTGTGCAGAAGCTTTTAAAGGTGTACGAGGGAGTCAGCGGCAAAAAGGGCGAGTGCATCGCCGAGGGCGGTGTTACCTACGTTCACGGCACTCCCGGGGCTGTTGCCTTCGGCGCAGAGTTCCCGTGGGAGAACAACAATATGCACGGCGCAGACGAACATATCAGCCTTGAAACTTTCAGGATAAATCTCAATATGTACGCCAACGCAATAGTCGAGCTGACAAAGTGAGCCGGACATCTGCCGGTAAGTCTGACAGGTGACCTTTCAGCTCTGGACTTGACAACACAGGGCGGATATGCTATCCTTTAATAGATAAAAGCGCAAAAGTGAACGGAGGACGTATATGAAAATTGCAATAGTCGGTCTCGGACTTATCGGAGGTTCTCTTGCAAAGGCGATAAAAAAGAACACCTCTCACAGCTGCTTCGGTCTGGACATAAGCTCTCACGCTGTCAACGCCGCACTGGAGCAGGAGGCTATCGACGCAGAGATAACAGCTGACAAACTGAACACCTGCGACATCGTCATAGTCAGTCTGCACCCTGTTCAGACGGTGGATTTTCTTCTTGAGAACAAGGACTTCTTCAAAAAGGGCGGTATCGTTATCGACACCTGCGGAGTAAAGGGTGCAATAGTCGATACGGTGCAAAAGCCGCTTGCAGAGGCGGGAGTCAGCTTTCTGGGGTGTCACCCGATGGCGGGACGTGAGTTCTCGGGCTTTGACTACTCGGTGGACAACCTTTTTGAAAAGGCGAGCTTTATAATGACCCCGACAAGCGACACTTCCCCGCAGGTCATAAAGACTGTTTCGGACTTTGCTGTGGAGACGGGCTTTGCAAAAGTCGTTGTTTCAAACACACAGGAACACGACGAGATAATCGCCTACACCTCACAGCTTGCGCACGTCGTTTCGAGCAGCTATGTAAAAAGCCCGAGCCTTCTGCGGCAGGCGGGATTCTCCGCAGGCTCGTTCAAGGACCTCACCAGAGTTGCAAAGCTCAACGAGGATATGTGGACGCCGCTGTTTCTTATGAACGCAAAGGCGCTTGTCAGCGAGCTTGACTGCATTATCGGGCACCTCAGCGAATACCGTGACGCTATCGCTTCAAACGACAGTGAGACATTGCACGAGCTGCTCAAAAAGGGCAGAGAGCTTAAAGAGCTTTCCAACGAACAGACAGCAAAGAAAATGCACGAGTGAAAATATAACCACGACCTATGACTAACGCTGTAGCAAGCGAAGCTTGGTTTGTCGTGACTTGAATGACGGGGCGATGCCCTTATTGAAAATGCTATTTAATAAAGTCGGCAGTTTTTTAATAAACTGTCGGCTGTTTTATTTTTCAAGCTCGCAAAAGCAGCGCAGATACGCTGTTTTTCTGTCTGTTTTCGCATTTAAGGATTATTTAATAAATGCTGTGTTATACTGTAGTCACAGTAAGAGAACAGGAGTCGCACAGGAATAAACGAAAGGAGAAAACAAAATGAATAAGACACAGTTTATAAAGAAGCTTTCAGAACAGGCAAACATCACACAGACACAAAGCAGCATCGCCGTTGACATTCTCGACGACAGAAACGTTTTCAGCTCTTCGCAGGAGGACTTCATCGTAGACGACATAGCAAAGGCACTCGATTGCAGCCTTGACAATGCGCAGGAAATATACGACAGCGCAAGGGAGATCATCTTCTCAGAGATAAAGCACAAGTCGGTGGTATGGATAGCAGGAACAGCCGCTGTCGTTATCGCAGGCATCATAGTACTGAGAAAGGCAAGCAAAAAGGGAGCAAAGGAAAAGGAGAATTAAGATGTTTTTCACTATCTTGAAAAAAGACCTCAAAAGAGGCAGAACGATGAACACGATAATCCTTCTGTTCATCACGATCTCGGTAATGTTCATATCGGGATCCGTAAACAGCATGATAGCTTCGACATCTTCGCTGGATAAATACTTTGAAAAAGCGGGCGTAGCCGATATTATGTGTGCGACCTACGACAAGGTCGAGACACAGACCGTCGAGCAGGTGCTTGAAAAGGATAAAGACAAGTATTCAAAGATAGAATACGAAACAGCTTTCTTTATGGATTCCAAGAACATCACACTTCCCGGAAACAAGGAAAACGGCTTCAAGGCGACCATAGACGTAATGGATTTCTCAAACGCCAGACTTACCTACTTTGACTCAAACAAGAACGAGATAAAAGATATCAAAGAAGGCGAGATATACATCGCACAGAAATTCCTCAGCCTGTCGGATATAAAGGTAGGCGACACGCTGACATTCAAGCTGGGCAATGTCGTTAAGGAGTTCAAGGTAAAGGATACATTCTACGACGCAGTAATGGGCTCGGCTCTTATGGGCAACGGAAGGATACTTTTCAACGGCGAGGACGCAAAGCCGTTCTTTGAGGAGGCTGCAAAGCAGGGTCTGACCGGCAAGTTCTACTTTATCCACACCGATCACACAGACGACCTGCTCAACACCCTCAACGAATCGGAGCTAAGCTTTGCGTTCAACGGAACGGCTGATTTCATAAAGTCATCGTACATCTTTGATATGATAGTTTCCCTGTTGCTTCTGGCAGTAAGTGCGATACTGATAATCGTTGCACTTATCGTTTTGAGATTCACGATCTCGTTCACTATCTCCTCGGAGTTCAGAGAGATAGGCGTTATGAAGGCTATCGGTCTTGGCAATCTGAAGATACGCAGCCAGTACCTTGTAAAGTACCTCGCTATCTCGATCGTCGGCGCAGTTATCGGAACAGCACTCAGCTTCCCGTTCGGCGACCTGCTCACAGAGATCTCGTCAAGCTCGATAATGGTAGAGTCAAACAGCAGCGTTATAATAAACATCATCTGCGGTATCGCAGTAGTAGCGGTAATAATGCTGTTCGCACTGCTTTGCACAAGAAAAGCCAACAAGCTCTCCCCTGTTGACGCTATAAGAAACGGTCAGACAGGCGAAAGGTTCAAGAGAAAGGGCTTCCTCAGACTTTCAAAGTCAAAGCTCGGCACAACATCATTCATGGCAGCAAACGACGTAATGAGCGCACCCAAGAGATTTCTTATAATCATCGTGGTATTCGCTCTGACGATGCTCCCGATACAGTTCCTCGACATCTGCTCGGATACGCTCAACAACAAGGAAATGCTCTCACTTCTGGGCTGCGTTCCCGCAGATGCGTCATTCAGCGATAAAGACTACTCATACACATTCACACAGGACGGCAGCGGCAGACAGATAAAGACAGACAAGTTTAAGGAAATGGAGAAAAAGCTCGCCGACAACGCAATGCCCGCAAGAGTGTTTGCCGAGGAGTTCATATCCTGCAAGCAGGAGTTCAACGGCAAGACCACCAAGCAGCTTGCACTGCAGGGCATCAACAATAAGGCAAGCGAGCACAGATACACCAAAGGCAGCGCACCGCAGAACAAGGACGAGATAGCTATCCAGCCTAACACTGCAAAGGATCTCGGCGCAGAGATAGGCGACACTATCACCGTAACGGTAGGCAATAAGAAATACGAGCTTACCATCACGGGCTACTACGAGGCTATGACCAATATGGGACAGGGCATCAGATTCCACGAGGATCTGGACATCGACTACAACTTCTCAAACGGCACATTCGCCGGACAGATACTGTTCACAGACGATCCGAGCGACAAGGAAGTTGAAGACCGCATCGAAAAGCTCAAGGATATTTTCCCCGAGCTCTCCGATTTCAAGACAGGCGCACAGCAGGCGACCGATATCACGGGCGTAGGACCTGTATTCGATACGATAAAGGTATTCTTCCTTATCCTCTCCGCAGCTATTGTAATAATGGTAGCAGTGCTTATGGAAAGGTCAATGGTCATCAAGGAAACGAGCGAGATAGCAACTATGAAGGCTATCGGCTTCAAGGACAACAAGATAATCAAGTGGCACACTAAGAGATTCATCATCACCGCAGTTATATCCGCAGTTATCGCAGGCGTGCTTGCAAAGCCGCTTTCGACGCTGATAGGAAATCCGATATTCAGCTTCATGGGCGTTAAGCAGGGTGTCAAGTATTCAATGAACACACTCAGAGTTGCAGTCGCTTACCCCGTACTGATAATGACACTTATGGCGATAAGCGTTTGGATTACGGCAGCCTACACCAAGAGGATAACCGCACAGCAGACATCAAGCATAGAGTAAGAGAAAAGGAGAAAGCATCATGGCAGCTCAGACAATACTTCACGTTACAGACCTTTGCAAAACATATATCACCAACAAAAAACCCACAAACGCTCTGCGAAATGTCAGCTTCAACGTTGACAAGGGCGAAATGGTCGCAATAATGGGACCCTCCGGCTCTGGCAAGTCTACCCTGCTTTACACCGCATCGGGAATGGACACCGCTACCTCGGGAGAGGTCATGCTCGACGGCGAGAACATCGCAACCCTGCCAAAGAAGAGGCTCGCAAACGTAAGGCTCGAAAAAATGGGCTTCATCTTCCAGCAGATGCATATGCTCAAGAACCTCACCATTCTTGACAACATAATCCTGCCCGCTACCGAGGCTAAGTCAAAGAAGCGCTCACGCAAGGAGATCGCCGAGCAGGGTCAGATGCTTATGAAGAAAATGGGCATCAGCGAGATCGCAGGCAAGGACATCAACGAGGTGTCGGGCGGTCAGCTCCAGAGAGCCTGCATCTGCCGCTGCATGATAAACGACCCGCAGATAATCTTTGCAGACGAGCCGACGGGCGCTCTGAACAGGTCGTCCTCCGACGAGGTAATGGAGATGCTGTGCGGACTGAACAGAGAGGGCACGACGATAATGATGGTAACGCACGATTCGAGGATCGCCGCAAAGTGCACAAGGGTAATGTTCATCGTTGATGGTGAGATAAAGGGCGAAAAGCATCTCGGAGAGTTCACTGACGGATCAAACATCAGAGACAGAGAAAGAACTCTCAACAACTGGCTTATGGAAATGGGCTGGTAATTAGAGGTAAGAGATAAGAGGTAAGATGTAAGAGATAAGAAGTCAGGGGGGGCGGAGCTTTGCTCCGCCTTATTGCGTAAATACTAATAAAAAATACCCCCGATAATGACATCAGATGTCATTGTCGGGTTTTGTGCGCTTTCGCTTGACAAGCTTTTGCTGCTATGATATTCTTAAATAGGACAAATACGATCTCTGGGGTGAACCGATATGATAGATATACTTATTACCGAGGACAACATGGAGCTTGCCGAGCCTTTGTGCGATTTTCTGCGTGCCGAGGGCTACACCGTCACCTGGGCGGACAGCGGCGAAAAGGCTGTGACCATTTTTGAAAAATACGGCGCAAGACTTGTGCTTTTAGATATAATGCTGCCGGGAATGGACGGCTTTTCCGTCTGCAAGAGCATCAGAAAGACAAGCGACACGCCGATATTTATAATCAGCGCAAAGGGCGAGAAAAACGACAAGCTCAACGGGCTTATCCTCGGTGCGGACGACTATATCGAAAAGCCGTACGACATCGACATTCTTATCGCCAAGATCGCAGGTATATTCAAGCGCAGGTACTCCCTTGACGAGGTGACAAGCGGAAATCTGCGCCTCAACAAGGCAGAAAAGACAGCCTACAAAAACGACGTTCCGATAGAGATGACAAACAAGGAGTTCGAGCTTTTGCAGCTGCTTGTCGAGAACCCGGGAAAGACGCTCACAAAGGAATATCTTTTCAACAAGATATGGGGCAGCGACAGCATTTCGGAGCAGCAGACGCTGACCGTTCACATCAAATGGCTGCGTGAGAAGATAGAGGACGAGCCGAAAAAGCCTGCACGCATACAGACCGTCTGGGGAGTGGGGTATAAATTCGTATGAAAAGGTCCTTACTAATGATAGTGCTTGTAGCAGCACTTACAGCAGGCACATTTATTTTTGCAAATATCTTTTTCGACGACGGGGAAAATAAAAGCGGCAGACCCTACCGTGTCGAGATACTCAGGCTTTGCAAAAGCATTGAGCAAAGCGGGGAGATACCCGATATCAGTTCATGTGAATATGTGACCTCGGTGACGGAGTACGACGGCACGGAGGATTTCTACCTGTCTGACAAGGACTGTATCATCAGAAGCGTAAGTCAGAAGCTTTACCGATTCGAGTACAGACCCACACTGCCCCAAAGCAGCGGGCGGACGGTAATGAACATCGCCATAGGCGTTATAGGAGCAGCCGCACTGCTCGTCGTTGTGTACATAAGGTTAAGGGTCATAAAGCCGTTCAACAGGCTCTCCAAAGTCCCCTACGAGCTTTCAAAGGGCAACCTTTCCACGCCCGTCGAGGAAAGCAGGAACCGCTATTTCGGAAAATTCGTATGGGGCGTGAATATGCTGCGTGACAACATCATAGACAGGCGTGAGCACGAGCTGGAGCTTATGAAGGAAAAACAGACGCTGATACTGTCCATTTCCCACGATATCCGCACTCCGCTTTCAGCGATAAAGCTTTACGCAAGCGGGCTTTCCAAGGGCATTTACAACGACAGCGAGAAGATAAAGAATGCGGCGGCACACATCGATTCAAACGCCGACGATATCGACAGTTTCGTTACACAGCTCACACGCTCGGCAAGCGAGGATCTCCTTAAGCTGGATGTGCAGAACTCCGAGTTTTACGCAAACGAGATAATAGACGTTATAAAGGCAAACTACACTGAAAGATTCACGGAAAGTATGACCGAGTTCACCGTCGGCAGTTACGGAAACTGTATCCTGAAAGGCGAACCCGAGCGAGGTGTTGAGGTGCTTCAGAATCTTGTGGAGAATGCGATAAAGTACGGCGACGGAAGATATATACGCATAAGCTTTTCCCGCGAGGAGGACTGTATGCTGATAAGCGTCGCAAACAGCGGCTGCTCGCTTCCCGAGAACGAAATGATACACATTTTCGACAGCTTCTGGAGAGGCTCGAACAGCTCCGGCAAGCCCGGAAGCGGACTTGGGCTTTACATCTGCCGCCAGCTGATGCTCAAAATGGGCGGCGAGGTCTTTGCCGAGCAAAAAGACGGAGAGATGAGGATAACAGCTGTATTCCCCAAAGCATGACAAAACGGAACCTGACGAGGATAAGAATTAATGAAATTAGAAAATGCAGAATTGAAAAATATTGAAAGGATCGTGGCTATATCAAAGGCTGCGTTTGATAGCGATATTAATGTTGGTGCTTCCGATGCAGGCGGACCTCCTGATTATGATTCTGTTGCATGGCATATTCAGATGAAAAATGAAGGACATTTGCTGCAGGCAGTCGTGGATGGAGAAATCGTTGGTGGTGCAATTCTATTTGTGGACAAAGACGGTGAAACATTGTACATCGGCAGAATATTTATAGACCCGCTTCACTATCGCAAGGGGTATGGTCTTTCCTTGATGAAAATGGTGGAAAGCTTCTATCCCGGCATCAAGAGGATCAAACTTGATACACCCCTTTGGAATATAAGAACGAATGCTTTTTATACAAAGCTGGGTTATTGTGAAGTCAAACGAGATAAGGAGTTTGTTTACTACCAAAAAGAATTGGATCGACATATTCGGATCTGACAGGATAAATCCATTATCACAAGGAGTATAGACATTGTACATTACCGAAAATGACAACCCGCGGATAGAATATCTGCGTGACAAGACGCACAGGCTGACCGTTTCGCCGGGGTGCTACATCATGAAAAACAAGTCGCATGAGATAATCTACATCGGCAAGGCAAAGAACCTCAAAAACCGTGTCAGCTCGTATTTCCGTGCAGGGCAGGACCATCTGCCGAAGGTATGGAAAATGGTGTCGAACGTATACGATTACGAATTCATCGTTACCGACTCGGAATTTGAGGCGCTGGTGCTGGAATGCTCACTGATAAAGCAGTACAAACCCAAGTACAATATCCTTCTGAAGGACGACAAGGGGTACAGCTACATCAAGGTCACCAACGAGGAGTATCCACGTTTGCAGGCAGCGCTTCAGAAGGAGGAGGACGGCGCAAGATACATCGGACCGTTTGTAAGCTCGTTCGCTGTGAAGCAGGCTGTCACCGAGGCGAACAGAGTTTTCATGCTGCCGACCTGCACAAGACGATTCCCGCAGGATTTCAGAAAACAGCGGCCGTGCCTCAATTCGCACATCAAGCTGTGTATGGGCGTCTGCACAGGACGCATCTCAAAGCAGGAATACAACGCACTCATCGAGCAGGCTGTCGAGTTTATCAGAAGCGGCTCGGAGGACTCTGTAAAGCGGCTCACGCAGGAAATGAACGAGGCTGCGGAAAATCTTGAATTTGAAAAGGCGGCAAAGCTGCGTGACAGGATAAATGCGATAAACAAGGCTGCGCAGAGTCAGAAGATAGTTGACGAGAGGATAAAGGATATGGACATCGTCGCTGTTTCGCAGAACTCCGAAATGGCGTGCGCAAGCGTTCTGATGTACCGTGGCGGCAGGCTGTTTGACAAGTCCGACCACTTTCTGGGTGAAAAAACGGACAGTTCGCATATGCTTGAGCAGTTCCTTATGCAGTACTATTCCGGCAGGGAGAAGATAGTAAAAGAGATACTGATAGAGGAAAGCTTTGAGGATATGGACATCGTTGAACAGTACCTCACAAGCAAGGCGGGGCACAGCGTCAAGCTGTTCGTTCCGCAAAGGGGCAGCCTCGCAAAGCTGGTCGAGCTTGCAAAGTCAAATGCCACCGAGTTCATCTCCAACAAAGTCGGCAGGACAAGGCACGAGGTCGCTGCGCTCGAGGAGCTTTCAAAGGCGCTGGGGCTTTCAAAACCGCCCGAGTTCATCGAGTGCTACGATATTTCAAACCTTGCCTCGTCGAATATGGTCGCAGGTATGGTCGTGTTCAGAAACGGCAGACCGTTCAAAAAATTCTACAAGCGCTTTTCTATCAAGACCGTACAGGAGCAAAACGACTACGAATGTATGAAAGAGGTGCTCCGCAGACGGTTTGAGAATTACTTTAACAAGACCGACGAGGGCTTTTCGACGATGCCCGACCTAATACTGCTCGACGGCGGAAAGGGTCATGTCAACGCAGTCGAACCGATGCTGAGGGAAATGGGGATAACCTGCCCCGTGTTCGG
This sequence comes from uncultured Ruminococcus sp., assembly GCA_902786975.1. Classification (GTDB taxonomy): domain Bacteria; phylum Bacillota; class Clostridia; order Oscillospirales; family Ruminococcaceae; genus Hominimerdicola. The sequence continues at coordinate 104,422 of CADAES010000009.1, read as the reverse complement.
ACTGGTCAAGGATGAGCGTCACCGCACAAGAGCCGTTGCGACCGACGACGGCGAGATAAGCATTGCCAAAAGCCGCAGTGCGTTCAACCTCGCCACAGCGATACAGGACGAGGTACACCGCTTCGCAATAACCTATCAGGCAAACAAGCACCGCAGGAACGCCTATCAGCTGGAGCTTACAAAGGTCAGGGGCGTGGGTGACAAAAAGGCGGCAAAGCTCATCACCACCTTCAAAACAAAGGAAGCGATGAAAGCGGCGACCGTTGAGCAGATAGCAGCCACAGCCGGCGTGAACGCCGAGACAGCGCAGAAGCTCAAAGATATAATCGACGAAATGTAGGAGAGTAGAAATGATAAAAGGCATACACCATATCTCAATGAAATGCGCCTCGGTCGGGGAGCTTGAACGGGTGAAGGAGTTTTACATCGGGCTGCTCGGAATGAAGCTCAAACGCCAATGGGACGGAGGTATAATGATAGACAGCGGCAGCGGTCTGATAGAGGTCTTCATCGGTGATGACGGAGTTCGCAGCAAGGGTGCGATACGCCACACTGCGTTTGAAACGGACGATGTTGACGGCATAGCCGAACGTATCGAAAACGCAGGCTACGAGGTGTTCATCAAGCCCAACGACAGGGTCATTCCCTCCGACCCGGAGTACCGTCTGCGAATGGCGTTCTGTTACGGACCGCTCGGCGAGGAAATAGAATTCTTCTGCGAATTATGATCGAAAAGGAAAATAACAATGGAAAATTCATCTGAAAGATCGGGGATAGACTTTATAAATACCTTCTCCCACTCGGGAAAGCCGGTAAAGGACTTAGGCAGGATAAAACGGCTCCTCGCTTTGCTCGGCGACCCGCAGGACAGCCTTCGCTTTGTCCACATCGCAGGCACGAACGGCAAAGGCTCTGCGGCAGAAATGTTCAACAGGGTGTTCATCGAGGCGGGCTTGAAAACAGGCTGCTTCACCTCGCCCTACATCGTCCGCTACAACGACCGTATCCGCATCAACGGCTGCGATATTCCCGACAGCGAGCTTTCACAGCTTGCACAAAGGGTAAGAACGGCGCTTGAAACTTTCCCCGAAAGCATGGAGCTTTCACAGTTTGAGATAACTCAGGCGATAGCTTTTCTTTACTTTGCACAGCAAAAATGCGATATCGTCGTGCTCGAAACGGGGCTGGGCGGACTGCTCGACTGCACCAACGTCATAGCCGCTCCCCTGCTCACAGTCATTATGACCGTTGACCTCGACCACACAGCGATACTCGGAAACACCGTTGCCGAGATAGCCGCACAGAAAGCAGGCATAATCAAGCCCGGTGTGCCCTGCGTGCTGAGTGCGTACAACTCGCAGGAAGCCGTAAATGTTGTTTCGGACACCGCACGCCAAAAGCACAGCAGGCTCGTTATTCCCGACACAAGCAGGCTTAGCATCAAGCGGTGCGGGCTTGATGGGTCGGAGTTCGTTTACTGCGGAAAAAGCTATTCGCTGTCAATGGGCGGGCTTCACCAGATAACCAACGCGCTGAGCGTTATCGAGGGCTGTGAGCTTCTCAAAGATCAGCTCGGGCTTAAATGCGAGGCTATCACAAGCGGTATCACCAAAGCCGTTCTTCCCGCAAGAGTCGAGATACTCTGCACAGAGCCTCTGACCGTGCTCGACGGTGCGCACAACCCCGACGGTATCGGTGCGCTGGCAAGAGTTATTTCAGGCTGCGGTAAAAAATGCCGTGCGATAATTGGAATGTGCAGGGACAAGAATATCGACGGTGCGGTGCAAAAGCTCATTCCGCATGTCGAGAAGTTTTACACCGTTGACGGCTTCTCCGAGAGAGCGATAGGCGCAAAGGAGCTTGCCATAAAGCTCATCACCCTCGGCGGCAGCGCACATCCCTGCGAGTTGCCGCTGAACGAGCAGATAAAGGCTTTGCAGACGACTTTCCCCGACGAAATGATACTTGTGTGCGGCTCTCTTTACTTAGCGGCACAGGTCAAGGCAGAACAAACAAAAGGAGCAGAAAATGGTCACTAAGCAGCAACTAAGGCAGGCACTTACCGACCTCGGCGTTGAACAAGGGATGACTTTGGAGGTACACTCGTCGCTGCGCAGCTTCGGCAGGCTCGAAGGCGGGGAAATGACGCTGATAGATACACTCAAAGAGATAGTCACGCCGCAGGGGAGCATCTTTATGCCTGCACTCAGACTCAGCCGGGAGTTTGAACTGACCGACGAGGACAAAAAGCTCGGCATAACCGTCAAGATAAAAAAGCTTAGCCCCAACGCTCCCCATACCGCTATGGGTGCTGTCGCCGACACGTTCAGACAGCTGCCCGACACCTTAACGGGACGTGACACTATAAGTACAAGCGGCTGGGGAAAACACGCTGACGAAGCGCTCAAAGGCGGGCTCGACTACGCTTTGCATAACGGCGGCAAGGCTCTGCTGTTCGGCGTGGATATCTACAAGCTGACTGCGATGCACTACGTTGAGGGCATAACTCCAAAGGACATCAATGCGCAGTTTGCGCCGACAGACGAGATAAACCGCATCTATCCGCCGAGCGAATGGTTCATCGAGGCTGGTCATCCGCCCGTCAAGGCGTGGTATACGATACAGGCGATGGCATATGAAAAAGGACTTATCAGTGAAACGAATATCGGCAGCTGCAAGGTGATGTTCTTTGACATATGGAATGTCGTTTCGATCTATGAAAACGCACTGAAAACCGACCCCTACGGACTCTGGGGCATGAAAAAAGCTGAGGTGTAAAAACCTCAGCTGTTTTGTTGGGCTTAATACATTGATGTCCTGTTAAGAGAAATTCTATTGGTGATTTATTGGTGAGATCCTCTTGGAAAGAATCTTTCCTTGAATCTCTCTTTAGGGCTCTTACACAAATTCGGCGGGTAGAGCCGTGTGCTCTATCCGCCGAATTTCTATAAAAGGTTTCTGAAAAGGGTGTCAGTTATCGTTAGGGTAGAAAAACTGACTGTATGTATCCCGAAAGGTTTTTTAGACTTTCGGGTGTTCTTAGCTTGCAAGCAATGTGGTCTCGGTCTGCTCATTGCTTGCTGTTCCGTCTATTATCATACCACTTTCGAGAGAAAATGTAAAGTAGATGTCTATCCTGTTTCCGCAGGAGCGTGAAAATTTATGCTCTTTCTCGTGGATCTCAATGCGTTTGATAAATGTCCGCAGCAGCTCTGGTGTCAGCTTTGGCATCTCAATAAATCTCCATGCGTTTTGTATGAATTTATGGACACAGCTTTCACAGAGCTTTTGACTTTCAATTTGTTCGGTTATTTTTTCAAGCTTTGCCTTGATTTCAGCCTGTTCCCGCTCATATTTCGCAGATAATTGATCGTACCTCTCGGGCGTTATCCTGCCGATGACACTGTCCTCATACAGCGTGGCTATGATGTTATCGAGCTGATTTATCCGTGCATTCAGCTCGTTTTGCTGCTTTTGGGTGTCACGCAACTGCCTTTTCGATTCTTCCTCGCCGCGCTGCATCGCCTGCTCATAAAATATGTCACTGTTTTCTCTTGCATATTGTGTGACCTGCCTAAGTGCCGCAAGTACGACTCTTTCAATCTCTGTCGCTCTGATGTAGTGTGCCGAGGTGCAGTCTGTCCCTCGCTTGCTGTGACCGCTGCACGAGTAGTTGTTAATCTCGCGTCTGCGCAGATACATTCTTGCACCGCAGTCTGCGCAGTAAAGATACCCTGCAAACTTGTCGGTGTCTCCGAGGCTGTCTGCTTTCTTTCTGCCATCATATCGCTTTTGCACAAGATCAAACAGCTTTCGGCTGACGATAGCCTCATGAGTATTCTCAAAGATGAGGATGTTTTCGGGGTCGTTCTTTAATGTTTTTTTCAGCTTGTATGACTTGGTGTATGTGCTGAAGTTGACAGTGTCTCCACAGTAGATTCGGTTTTTAAGCATACTTCGCACGGTCTTGACCGACCAGCGGTATGGTGAGCTGATGTTCGGATTGCCTGCTCTGCTGCCGCTTTTTGAGAATGAATACATACTTGGTGTAAGTATCCTTTCGGCAGACAGTATATCGCATATCTTGCGTGAGCCTTTGCCATCGGCACTCATTTCAAAGATGCGTTTGACGACAGGTGCTGTCTCGGGGTCGGGTACAAGGTGTTTTTCGGAGTCCTTCATATACCCATAAGGCGTCGTTGTTCCTACTCGTTCGCCTCTTTCGCCCTTTGCACGCTGAACAGCTCGTATCTTTTTTGATGTGTCACGGGCATACATGTCGTTGAACAGATTTCTGATGCCCGACATTTCATTGAAGCCGTTTGCACTGTCAACTCCGTCGGTGATTGCTATGAAGCGCACATCATATGCAGGGAACACAAGCTCCATCAGCTTGTCTGTTTCCAGATGGTCACGACCGAGACGGCTTTGGTCTTTGACGATGAGCTGAAACCGTCGTCGACATAGAATCTGCAGTTTCTGAAACCGTTCCTGTCTGCATATTCCTGAAGCATTTTCCTTTGGTTTTCTATTGACAGCGACTCACCTGCACGCATATCCTCCTGTGATAAGCGACAATAGAGTGCTGTTATCTGTTCGGTATTTGATTCTTTCATTTTTCCTCCTGTTCCGAAGCTGCTGCTTTAACAGAGTCAAACCGAATAGGACTGTATTTCTAAACGCTGCCGCAAAACTATCACCCTAAATCTCGCACTCGCAATAATCACGGCTCCTGCGAGTTTATTGCGAATTTTGCTGTTGCGTTTAGAATACATCATATCACTTTTCGGCTTGATTATCCAGCATTTCAGCCAACTTTTTCTCCGCAGATAAGATGTTTTATCTTGTCTGCGGCTGTTTCTGTCGTTTCATCGGGACAGGAAAAGCCAATGTCACATCAAAGGTCTGTCCCTCGATAGTTATTCTTTTATCGGTATACTGCCATCTTTCTTCTTTTGTTTTCGCCATATTCTCCTCCTCGTTGTCGCTTTGTTGCTTCTCGCCTGATCTGTTTTAAGCATTTTAATCAATCCTTTCTGAAGATTTTTTCTTTTGTCATGAGGGGGGCCGGGGTTCTCCCCGAGCCAGCATTTTGTGGGTGGCGGACTGCCGCCTGCGATGCTGGCATTCCGAGAATTGAGCGGTTTTCAGACTGCCATCTGACCTCCTCAAAATGACTGCTTTGCCTTTCTGTTATCATGGCAGAAAGAGATATTGTTGGTTCTGCTCTCCTGCTTTGTTCGTTGACTTTTACATCGGACTCACTCCTATTCTAAATTCTCTGCGCGTCAGTCACAAGAACCTTGCGCGGCGCTTTGATGAAAAATCTGCTCTCACTGTAAAAGTGGGAGCAGTATTCATTGGCTGATACCTTATGACAGCTATGCTGTTTGGAAAAGTAAAAACCACCGCCGAGTTCACGACAGTGGTTACAATAAATATATGGCAAAAAAGAAATTGCTCTGTCCTCTGAAATTTTGCTAACTTGCAACCAAGCAAGCTCTAACAGCGCTGGTGCGTACTTTTGAGGTTTCCAGAAATGCTACCAAAACGATACCAAAAGTATACCAGAATGCTAACAACAAAGGTCTGTTTGAAATCGTGCTAACAAAATGCTAACGGCGCAGACAACGCTGTTACGACTTTTCAAAAGGTTTGGTAGCATGTTAGCATTTTTGAAAAGAAGAGAGCCAAAAGTTTCTACACAGGTTTGCTTGTCCTATATATATTATGGGAAGTAAAACGGCAAGTGTATAGTTTTTGACCACATTTAAAAATCCCTCCGACCACATTTTTCTGCTGAATTACATATGTCAGAGGGTATCTTTATTTTTCGCCGAACAGAACGAACAAGTACAGATTTCAGCGCATCTTCGGACTTTCAAAGAGCTTTTCAAAACGAACACAGAACGAACAACGCCGAACAATAACGAACAGCAAATGCTGATTGCAAAGATTCTCTGTGCAGAATGGTTCGGCGAACAGCAGAGGCAAAACGAACAGTCAACGAACAGCAAAAACGACATACCTACGGCGTTTGGAACACCTTGTTCGGTTGTTCGGCGAAATTTGAGATATACCCTGCACTTATGCGCACACTTGCGCTACAATGCCCTGTGTGGCGTTGTGTTGCTGCGGCTCGGGTTGTTTGTCTGCCGAGAGAGAGGGCGGACAAATATCGCCTCACAATGTGAGAGTTACCGGCACCCTACCGTCACCCATTCGGGCAGTTACCGTCACCCGTTTGCTCGCCACTTTTTTGCAAAATCACCATAGGTAAAGCCTTTGTGAGATTTTGGGTGCCGGTAGAGTCCTCGACTTCGCTGTACAGCAGAACACCAGACTTACCGTCACCCGAAAAACAGAAGTTATGACAAGTGTTTCAAAAGGTACGATTATTATAAGGTGACGAAGACAAGGAATATGAAACTGTATATGCTGTTTGCAGTTCAGACTGACTTTGTTATCATTTCAGATGTTGACTTTGCCGCCGACAAGAGTAAAATACAACATCAAAGCAGCGGCAGGTTTCGTATAATATATCAACACAAGAAAAGCCTCCCGAAATCAGCGTATCTACGCCGATCCAGAGAGGCTTTTGACCATTTATCTGACCATTATCAGAGGCTGGAATAGAGCTTTTCAAGCTGCCTGCGTTTGAGCTGCATATCCGAATGAACATACCTGTCCAGCGTTATCTTGACACTCGAATGTCCGAGAAGCTCGCTGAGCGTTTTCACATCGACACCGCTTTTGATGCACTCGGTCGCAAAGGTGTGCCGCAGTGCGTGAAAGTTGCGGTAGGGCACGCCGATCCGTTTGAGGAACGACTTGAAACGCAATGTGTAGGTGCGTGGCTCGGTCGGTCTTGGCGAACAGGTCAGAAAGTAGTTTGTGTCATTTTGATTTGCTTTCAATTTTGCAATAGGTCCAAGCAGAAAGGTCGGTATCGGCACATCACGCAGCGAGGTCTTGCTTTTCGGCGTGTCAATAACTATCGAGGTTTTCTGTGCAGAATTGCCTTGATTTGAGATGCGAAGCAGCGTTTTCCGTACACGGATAAGCTGCTCGGCGGTGTCAATGTCCGCCCAAGTCAGCGCGCACAGCTCGCCAATACGCAAGCCCGTGAACAGCACAAGAAGGAAACCAAGCTCAATGCTATTGCCCGTGTCTGCGCAGCTTCGTATCTTGCGAATTTCAAACTCGCTGAACACCGATATTTCTGCGGCGTGCGTTTTGGGCATTGAAATATGCTTTGCGGCATTGGGCAGTTCAAACTCGACCTCGCCGTATTCAAGCACAGATTTTAAAAGTATCATCACCGTCTGCACCGTGACGGCAGACAGCCCAAGCCCTCTTTTTCCACCGTTTGTGAGCATATCGTCGACATAGCGGTTGAGCATAAAAGCGTTGAGATTTTCAGCTTTCATCGAGCCGAAACGCTCACGCAAATAGTTCTCGTACAAGGTCTTGTAGTTGGCATAGGTCGACTGCTTGACCTTGTTTTTTCGGCTCAAGTGCCAAACTGCAAACAGCTCGTCAACGGTCATCGGATTGCTGACAGGCAGCAATTTGCACCGAGCGAGCTTTAGCTTCTCCGAGCAATCGGCGTAGCTACGGGCGTAGACCGATTTGTAAACTGCCTTTCCGAACTCGTTCCTGCCCGAAATGTAGCGCCCTTCTCAGCGCCCATCACTGCGTTTGTGAATGTTATCTCCTCGTCTTGACATAGAATTACCTCCTCAAATTTGATGATTCAAGTATATCGCAGCGACCATATTTTTGACCATAATCGAGTTGAAACAGCATCAGAAATGCAGCTAAAATGGGTGTAACGGCATTAAAGTTTAGTCAATTTCACAAACTAAAGTACATATTGCACAATGTTGTTTGTGCAATACTATCAAAAACGCCGATTGAAAAATATGTCATTTAATGATATAATATAAGATAAATACTGTAAGATTTCTACAATAAAGGTAAGAGGTTTAAAATATGAAAAGGATACTTATCGCTCTTTTAGCAATTTCTATGACAATATCATTTTGTAGCTGCACAGAGCAAGATACTTCAATAGAAAACTCAAGCAGCAGTTCATCATCTGAGAGTTCAGAACTTGATGCTTCTCATGCAAACTATGAGTTGGGTATTAGTTATTACAACAAGGGAGATTATACCGCTGCAAAGGAAAAGCTGTCAAAGGTGATACCAAAGGATAATAACTATGATGAGGCGCAAAGAATACTCAGAGAAATAGAAACTCTTGAGAAAGCAAAGAGTACAGCCAAAACACGAAGCAATAATTCAGAAATTGACATAACTACTCATGAGACTACATCTACATCGCAAGAACCCGTAACTACGACTACCTCAATTAGTGAAATCACAACAAGTGAAACGGTGCCTGTAAGAGAATCTTTTGAACCGGTATTTAGTTCAGCATATGCAAGTAGCACATTGAAACCTATATCTTCTAACGGAACAATCTATACATATGATGCAAATAATGTCCTGGACAATAATAACAAGACTTGTTGGTGCGAGAGCGTTGATGGAACCGGTGTGGGACAATCTATTACGATTACAGCAGTAAACCCGCAGAATGTCGGTAAAATAATGATAACCAACGGTCTTTGCTCGGACAGAGAATCGTTTTACAAAAACAGTAGAGTCAAAGAGTGCCGCATTACTCTTTCTGACGGAACATCATTTGAATACACGCTAAGCGGTGAGTTTAGTGAACAGCCAACTATCATAAGATTTAACAGCAGCATGGTCACGACATACATTAAATTGACTATTCTGAGCACATACCCCGGAAGTAAATACAGCGACACCTGTATAAGTGAAATCAAGGCGGCACTGTAAGATTGGCAATACAAGGAGGATAATATTATGAAAAGAATAATTATTGGCATCGTGGCACTTGTAATGGCTTTGTCTTCTACAGGTTGCAGCGAGGCTAAATTATCAAGTGAAGTTGATAATTCAAGAATTGAAAATAGTAAAACTTCATCAGATAGCGAAGCTGTATTGGATACTTCCAGTGAAGAAGAGACTTCAAGGGATAATGAACCGCAATTAAACAATAGCAAAGTGATCGCTTCAGGTGATTGCGGTGAAAACGGTGATAATGTAAAATGGAAGCTGCATGAAGATGGACTCCTTGTTATCGAAGGCAGCGGAAAGATGAAAGATTATCCTATTGATCGAGGTGCTATCGGTGGTGGATGGGGAAATTCTGAAAAAAATAACGTGGATACAACTCCATGGAGAGATTATAATGAAAAGATTAAAAGTGTTGTTGTATCAGATGGTGTTATACATTTAGGACAGGGATCATTTTCTAATACAAATATTGAATCATTGGTATTACCAAATGGTTTGGATAGCTTTAACTTTTTTTCTTTAGTAAATTGTGAAACACTAAAAACGATTAAGCTGTCAAAAAGCATTAGGAATATAGTAGAAGATGCTCCAAATGAAGTAGATGAATATCCAATATTGTATGGTCAGAGAGGATTAGAGTATATTGATGTTGACGAGGATAATGAATACTTTAGTTCGATTGACGGTGTACTGTATAATAAAGATCAGACCGAGCTTTTGTGTTGCCCACCACAAAAAAGAGAAATAAAAATTCCGGATAGCGTGAAAAGAATCAGATCGTATGCTTTTAGTGGTTGTGAGTCATTGGAAAAGATTGATTTTCCTGAATCTGTGGAAGATATCGGTGCGCATGCATTTGCAGGGTGTATCAAGTTTACAACTTTTGATATACCTGAAAAAGTTAAAACTATTAATAGTCATACATTTAGTAATTGTACAAATCTTACTGATATAGTGATTCCTGATGGGGTGACAAACATAGGCATGGGTGCATTTGATATCTGTAAAAATCTTGAGTTTGTTACCATTCCAAGCAGTGTTACAGCTATTGGCATGTTTGCATTTGAAGGTTGTGAAAAGCTGAAGATAAAATGTACATCTGGTTCTTATGCTGAAGAATATGCAAAAGAACATAAAATTAAATATGAATTGATAGGTTAAAGGAGATCAACATTATGAGAAAGCTCTGTGTCATTGTACTTGTTATTTCGTTTATAATTACTGGCTGCAGCGAAAGCGATAATTCGATCTCAGAGAAAAGTAATGATTCAGCACCAAATACTACTACAACCTCAAAAGAAATCACAACCGTATCTGAAAATACGACCACTAAAGCAACACAAACAACTAGTAAAAGTAAACAAACGAGTGACAGTAATAATTATAATGAATTGATAATTGGCTGCTGGAAAGAAACACAAGGTGTTTTCACACATGATTTAGGATATATTCAATTTGGTGAAGCAGGAAAGCTTATCAACCCATTTACAGGAGAAAACTACGGGGAGTATTCTATTGAAAACAATACATTTAAGATTGACGGCGGAACATATGATATAGTTGAGATAACCTTTGATAGAATTCAATTAGAATATGAGTATGAGGGTAATAAGAAACAAATAGCCTTGGAACGAAGAGAGCCAAGTGAGCAAGATAGAGAAGATAATAATGAGAATACAGCCAATGCCAATGCTAAAATGATTTATACCACAATTACCAATATGATTGCAGATCTAAATGCAGATGGTGAAAAGGTAAGTGATATTAAAACTGAAGTTGTATCGGTAGAATCATTATCAGGTGGAGGCGATCCTTTCAAAGATAAAATATATGCTCAAATCAAGAAACTCGTAAACAACAGCGGTTATGTATATATATCTTATTCTTTAGAAGATCCAAATGACGAGAATTTTGTTATCTGGTCCAAACGCCGGGAAGGAACAGTGTTGGGACATTATCCTCCATACAATTAATTATGCTATTATAGTAGAAGCAGCAACTTGGCAGCTATATACAACATAAAGATATACAAGGAGGAATAATCTTGAAAAACAAGGTATTTTCGATAATAATAATCGTTAGTATTATACTGCTCCCGATGTGGGGAACATGGGGAGGATTCTTTGGCGGAGATTATCCGTATCATTTCTGGGATATGTTTAAGGATGGAGAATATTTTCTCAAAACATTTCCGTCGAAACTGTATGTTTATTCTTTTGTACCTGCGATTGTTCTTGTAATATCTGCTTTTGCGCAAAAACGAGTACTTTCAATAATATCCTCTTTGTGCGGAATAACAGGAATTGGGATTGTCTTCATAAAAATAATAGATCAAAACGGTTCTTCTGTGGTGTTTGATGCTAAAGAATCAAGTGTAGCGTTTGGTACATGGGTTGTGCTGGTTTGCTTTGTTCTGAACTTAGTATTTGCGATACGGGGTACAGATGCATCAAAGACCTATACAGGCGCAAGGTCAAAACAATGTTCATGGGAGTGCAGCTGCGGAACACTTAATTCAGACAGTTCCCTGTTCTGCATAAGCTGTGGTAAAAAAAGAGTGATCAAACAGCCAACAGACGGCTCGTGGATATGTTCATGCGGAGAACATAATATGATAGGTGCTCGGTTTTGCATAAGATGCGGAAAGGCTATGGCAAGCAGACCGCTCGGAGCTGCTAGCTCACATGCGCCTAAGGATTCCTGGGTCTGTACCTGCGGTAAGCGCAATCCGAATAGTGCCGAGAAATGCTTGAATTGCGGCAAGGAAAACAACCAGAATAATTGGCAATGCATCTGCGGCAACTGGAATAAACCCGATGCAAAGTTTTGCAGGAAATGCGGCGAAAGGCGACCAGCATCAAGAGTGAAGACCGAAAAGAGCACTGCAACAACATGGACTTGCAGCAAATGCGGGAAGATGAATCCGAACTCAATAAGAGTATGTAAAGACTGCGGCTATGAAAAGTGATTATTGGTTAGTGTTAAACAATAAAGTGAGGTTTATTTATCATTGTTGAAAGGATGATTTCTGTGAAAAGCAAGACAAAAAAGATTCTATTGTTTTCATCCATAGCAGCTTTTCTTTGCGCAATAGCAGCAGTTATATTTATTGTCGTTAACAGAAAAACGAGTGAAGATAAAAGTGATGCAAATAAGAAATTTGACGAAAACAATATCGGTGAAGTGTATTGTGCGGGGATTGAAGAAAATCATATTGCTGGCAGCGATAACGGAATAAGCTACATAGATAATGAGATCCTTATCGTTGCCGCAGACGGAGTATCAAAGTCTGACATAGAGCAGCTTGCAAAGGACATTGACGCACAGATCGTCGGCTTTATTGAGCAAACAGGAGACTATCAGCTGCATTTTTCAAAGGCAATGTCCGAGAGCGAGTTTGATAATGTCATTGGTGATCTTAAAAAGAACGACAAGATAATATCTGCTGATAAGAATTTTGTATTTACTGTTTCAACACAGTCTGTTGATTACGATGTTGATCCGGGCAAAGAATGGAATATATATGAAAAAAACGTTTCGGTTGCTGAAGCAGTTGCTCAGAAGATAAAAACATGGGGAGTTACGGCGATCAGAGCACCGCAAGCATGGACAGCTATGAACCTTATCAAAGACAAGATCAACCCTGTAAATGTAGGACTGATCGATAGCGGCTTTTTTAATCACAATGATCTTGGATTTGCAGAGATGTTCTATGAAAACTATAACAACCGAGTTAATGTATCCGACAAGACTCATGGGGCCCATGTAGCAGGGACAATGGCTGCAAAAGGAAATAACAAAGAGGGTATTTGTGGCGTTTATCCCTATGCAGACGGAAAATTGTATGGCGCTTCATGGGAAGGAGCAAGTCAATATAAAATGGCATCAATAATGTCGGAAAAATGCTGCTTTTCTGAGCTGATTTTCAGAAATGTTAAGGTTATCAACTGCTCATACGGTTTTAATCTTTCAACTTACTACGATGATGAGTCATCTTTAATCTTTTTGACAAATGAAAGCAAAATACTCGGTGACTTCTTAAACCGAACATTAAAAAATGGTTATGATTTTTTAATTGTTTCAGCAGCTGGAAACGAGTCTGATGATATTGTTGTTAAACTAAAAAGCCAAAAAGACAACAATGGAAAGACATATCCGATAATTAATAACAATACCGTTGAATTTGATGAAAAAGGCTCTCCGACAATCGTTGAAAAAGAAAACGGAAAGCTATATTATCAAAAATCCAAAAATGAAAAATATGAAGTGATAGGAATTAAAGACTATGATAAACAAACTTTTATTGCCAACCGTGATTATAGAGATGGTCACCTTGAGTCTAAATATGCATCTTTTTTGAATGCCATACCAAATGAAAAAGAGTATGAAAAAGTGTATAATCGAATAATAGTTGTAGGTTCAGTAGGAAATAAAATAAGTGATTTCTCTAACGCAGGAGAACGTATTGATATATTTGCTCCGGGAGAAAAAATCTATTCAACTATTCCTAAAAATAAGTATGGATATTCACAAGGCACTTCGATGGCTGCACCTCATGTTGCAGGCGTATGTGCTAACATCTGGAGCATTGATAATTCTCTCTGCGGTGAAGAGGTCAAGAAAATCGTCTGCAATGCTTGGGTTGATAACAAAAGTGTATATAAAACGCCTGACACTAAGCAGGACAGGGGAGTAGTCGATTGTCTGAAAGCGGTTGAAAAAGCTTTTGACGGAGCAAAAAACAAAGACAGCACTATTGCAAAGAATGTAAGCAATGGCGCTGTTCTTGGCTGGGTATATGAAACGGACGGGAAAACACCAATAGAGGGTGCAAAAGTGACTGCCCAAAATGGTGAGCAGGTTTATACTGTGACAACCGATAAGTACGGTCACTTTGAACTGATCGTTCCCGGCGGAAAGTACACTATTGTAGTAAGTAAGGGTAACGAATATAATGAATGGAGAAGCAAAGAGCCGGTAACAGTAATAAATGGTGGGGTATATTATTACAATGACGGCGAAAGTGAAACGATAAAACTTGCAAAAACCGTAAAAAAAGATAGCAATAAAGATAAGCCTTTGGAGAATGCGATCACGCCAAAGTATTTAGATGAAATATCTATCATTGAATCTGATCAATACAATGATAATGAGGGAGATAGTTTTGTATATCCTATAGGGAAACACAAGTTCTCCAGAGGAAGAACAGATATTTCCGGAAAAGAATACAAACATGGAATTGAAGTGTGGATAGCCCGATGGAATTACACCGAAGAAAAATCATGGGCATATAGTGTTTTTAAATTGAACAAAGAATATCGCAATATATCAGGGAAATGCGTTCTGATAAACAGTTACAACACAAATAATTTTAATACAACATTGGAGTTCTACGGAGATGGAAAACTAATAAAAAAATACAGCCTTACTCCTGATTCTGTTCCGTTTGATATTGATGTAGATGTTAATAACATTGACGAGCTAAAGATATATGCTTATGATAATATTGCTGTATCGGGTGGAACATCGTTTGGATTGACAGAGATGAAACTAAAATCAAGCAGCAAGGTTGATTCAGATCACATCTATGAGATAATTGAGTCTGCAAATATAACTTCATTTGACGAAGCTGAGAAATACTGCGAAACTCTGGGAGGACATTTAGCAACTATTTCATCAAAAGAAGAAAATGATAAGATTTTTAAACTGATGCAGTCAAAAGGTTATCAATCTGCATATTTTGGATTTACAGATAGAGATGAAGAAGGAAATTGGAAATGGATCAACGGCGAGACATCATCATATACGAACTGGCACAGTGGTGAACCAAATAATGAGAATGGTGATGAGGATTATGCCATGTTCTATTATAAGTTCTCGGATGGAACATGGAATGATGGAGATTTTGGTAAACAGACTGATAATGGGGGAATGGCATTTATCTGTGAATGGGATGATGATTCCGGTATAAAAGAAGCCACCGATGAACAATTATACAAAGAAATACTTGATCAGTATACTGAACATGAACAGCATTATGGATTATTCGGTGAACAAATAAAATCTAATGAAATCGGATATGCTTTTTATGACCTCAATGATGATGGAATCAAAGAACTGTTGATAATTATATCATATGGAAAAAAGAACAGCGGAGCAATTTCAGAATTGTACTCAATAGTAGACAATAAACCCAAATTGCTGCTCAGCAAAACATTTGTAGGTTCATCTATTAGTATAGCTCAGGATAATTCAATTGTTCTGTATAATCGCTTTTCAGCATTTAGTTGTTGGTACGACAAGTACAATTCTTTAAACACACTATTATCTTCAGAAAAACCAGAAGAAATAATTGATCACGACATTTATTCAGAGACATCTCCCTATACTTATAGCATAGGCGGAAACAAGAAAACAATCAGCGGCAGTGAATTTCAAAGCATCGTAAATAAGTGGACAAATAATTCAAAAACATTTAATATCAAACTTTTTTCGGAATACAAATAATAACAAAAAGGACGGATACTATGAAAAAGACAATTATTATCATTATGACTATCGTTTTATCGCTTATGCTTTTTACAGGGTGCAGTAAGTCTATCGAAGGCGAGTGGCACTGTGTGAAGTACGTAGAAGATGATGAGATAATCACCGATGAGATGTGCAAAGAAAACCTCGGTTATGGTCTTGACAAATTCATTACTGCAACCATTACAAGTGACGGTCTTGGTGTATTGAACCGCAATGATAAAAAGTCACTGAAGTTCGACTGGAAAAAGCAAGAGGACTACTATGTGCTGGATTTCAACAACAGTGAGGTAGATAATGCAACTGCTCGATTCGATGATAACGGCTTACTTGTAATATCTATCAGAGGCGATGATCACAGAATGGTAGTTTATCTTGACAAATAGCCAAAATCAATCTCTGTCATCTTTAGTAGAGACAACAAAGACTCGATATAATACATAAAGCTCCTTTGCACAACGCAAGGGAGCTTTATCTGTCCTATTCGGTTGTTTTGGTTTACTACCTTAAAACTATCATACGGGGCTTGGGGAAAACTCTTCTCCAAAAGAGTTTTCCCCAACAAAACGCCAACCTAACTTTCCTCAATAAAACATCAGATCATTGAAGCTTCCCAGCAGTCGGGAGCTTTGATACCGAATATTTTCAGCACAGTCGGAGCGACATTTGCAAGACCGTACTTGGTGCTTTCAGCATCGATTATCTCGTACTTGTCCTTGCTTACGATAAAGAACGGCACTCTGTTGAGTGAGTGAGCTGTTCTTACGTTGATCTCGCCCTTCTTGTTCTTTTCGAGCATCTCATCAGCGTTGCCGTGGTCAGCTGTGATGAGAACTGTGCAGTCATACTCCTCAGCGACTTTGAGAAGTCTTGTAAGGCCCAGATCAACTGCCTCGACAGCAACGAGAGTTGCGTCCATAGAGCCTGTGTGACCTACCATATCGCCGTTAGGATAGTTGCATCTGATGAAATCGTATTTCTGAGACTTGATAGCCTCGATCATATCGTCGGTTATCTCTGCGGACTTCATCCACGGTCTCTGGTCGAAGGAAACGTTGTCAGAGGGTATCTCCTTCCAGGTCTCCAGCTCCTCGGAGAATTTCTCGGAACGGTTGCCGTTCCAGAAATATGTAACGTGGCCGTACTTCTGTGTCTCGGAAACTGCGTAGGAATTGAGCCCTGCGTTTACGAGCACCTCGGAGAGAGTGTTCTTTATCTCGGGCGGATTTACAAGATAGTTGTGAGGTATCTTCAGGTCGCCGTCGTACTCGAGCATTCCGGCGTAGATAACGCTTGGAACTGTTCCTCTGTCAAAGAACTTGAAATCGTCCTTGCCGTCGAAAGCCATAGATATCTCCAGCGCTCTGTCGCCTCTGAAATTGAAAAGCACTACGCTGTCGTTGTCGTTTACCTTGCCCACAGGCTCGCCGTCCTTTGCGATAACGAAAGGAGGCAGATCCTGGTCGATAGCCTCTGTCTCGGCTCTGAGAGTCTCAACAGCTTCAAGAGCCGTAGCAAACTGTCTGCCGATGCCGTGAACGTGTGTGTCCCAGCCGAGCTTTACCATGCCCCAGTCAGCCTGGTATCTGTCCATGGTGATCTTCATTCTTCCGCCGCCGGAAGCTATCTGTGCGTCAAACGAAGCATCATTGAGCTCTGCGATGCACTTTTCAAGATCCTCGATATAGATAGGAGCACTTGTTGCAGGAACGTCACGTCCGTCAAGCAGGATATGGCATCTTACCTTTGCAACGCCCTCTTTCTTGCACTGTGCGAGCATCGTTTTGAGGTGAGCTATGTTTGAATGAACGTTTCCGTCGGAAAGCAGGCCGAGGAAGTGGAATACCGAGCCGTTTTCCTTAACGTTGGCAACGAGTTTTTTCCATGTTGCGGACTCAAACATCTTTCCGCTTGCGATAGATTCGTTGACGAGCTTAGCGCCCTGAGAATAGATCTGACCGCAGCCGAGTGCGTTGTGACCTACCTCGGAGTTACCCATATCGTCGTCCGAAGGGAGTCCCACAGCGTCGCCGTGAGCCTTGAGTGTCGTGTGCGGCACTTCTTTCCACAGCCTGTCCAGAGTAGGAGTGTTAGCCTCTGTTACGGCATCGCCAAGGTGTGTCTGCGAAATGCCCACACCGTCCATTACAACAAGTACAACTGTTTTTTTGTTTGACATATAAATTTCCTTTCTAAAACCTGTATTCTTTAAATACACAATACCAGACCGTTACCAGTACTGATACAAAGCCTCGTAATCCTTTTCAAAGCCGAATGTCTTACCTTCGAGTGCGGCTGTCCTTTTTCCCATTACATGCTTGAAGCTGAGCGTCTTGGGCGCTGTAAGATAGCAGGTGACCTTATACACGCCGCCGTTGATGAACACAAGCCCGTGGTCGCCCCAGTTTGAGGTGTTCCACTTGTATTTAGCCGCATTGCTGTTATACATGAAGATACCTTCCATACTGTCGTTCAGTCCTGCATAGCCCATAAACTTAACACGGTTCTTGCGTGCGTCGAAAATGAGCGTAGGCTCAAGCTGTGCGCCCTTTGAAGCAGGGTCGGCGTCAGTCCACATTCCTCTGAGATAAGGGTTATCAAAATTGTTTATGTAGCTTCCGATATTAAGAGCCTTTCCTCCCGCAGGCGATTTCGCCGAACTCAGTATGCTGCCGACGTCCTTGCTCATTGCCGAGTGTTCCTTGACAAGCTTCGGCTTATCGATATTATAGTTCACGCCCTGATCAACATAGCTGAAATAATAGGTCTTGTCCCTGCTTATGCCGAGCAGATATCCGTACGGTGTATAGAGATTAGGCGTCTTTGCCGTATAGATATGGAACAAAGCACCGCTGCCGTTTTTATCGTCGTAGCACTTCTTGCAGTAGATCGTGCTGTCCTTTATGACATACCGACCGTTCCAGCTTGCGGGAATAGTGAGGCTGAGGTCGCCGTATTTCCAGACATAGGATTTTTTCTGCTGCTTTGTCTTGGTCTTATCGGTCTTGCTCGAGTCGTCGGAAGATTTTTTGCTGCTTGAATCGTCCGAGGACTTTTCCTTTTTGCTTGAATCGTCTGAGGACTTTTTGCTGCTCGAATCGTCAGCTTCCGAGCTTGAATCGGAGCTTTTCTTCTTTTTGCGCTTCTTTTTCTTAGCTTTACTGCTGCTGTCCGCAGAGCTGTCCTCGGACGAGCTGCTGTCATCGGACGAAGTCATCGGACGAACTGCTGTCCTTGTCCGAAGATGTATCGTCGCTTGAGGAGCTGTCCGAAACGCTCACAGACGAGCTTTCCGTTTTGCTGCTGTCCGTCACGCTTGCATCGGCATCACAGCTTGCGAGCATCAATGCAGCAATACAGATCAACAAAGCTTTTTTCATTATATTCTCCTCCCGTTAAAGGATCAGCCTTCAACCGCAGCCTGAACGATAGTGTTGAAGTCGTTTGCCTAATACTGATTTAAGCCACTTGCTTATAATAGCCCCAAGCGTCAACGCTTCCGTTGCTTATAAGCCTGCCTATAGAAACACCGCCCACAGTTATTGTGAAACTGTATTCATAAACACAGCCGTTCAAAAAGACCAAGCCGAATGGGATAGCCTTGCTCGAATTGTTCTCATCGATCTTCTTGACATACCAGCCTTTGTATGACTTACCCTTGCTGTCCGTATAGGTAAAGCTATGATCCTTTGAATTAAATCGACCAGTGACTTTCAGACCCTTATTTTTTGAATTGATCTCGGTAAGAGTCTGGTCAAGGGACGGTTCAAAGCCTTCTATTGCCATACCGGTTCTGAAATTAAAATTGGCATGACCGTAGTACTTTACAGGCTCGCTCGCCGGAGTGCCTGCACAGCGGATATTCTTTATCACGCTTTCGATCTGGGAATACATGGTTTTCATTTCACTGACAGCCGCTTTATCGGTATAATCAACAACAAGTCCCGTGTTGATGATAGCAAAATAATAATTATTCTTTTTATCAGATCCAAGAACATAACTATACTCTGCGGAATCGTCCGGTTTGGCAGCAAAGACTATCCTGAAAAGCTCGCCCATGACCGTTTCTTTTGAATGTGCCTTTTTGCAGAAAACAGCATTTCCCTCAACAACATATCTGCCCTTCCACGAAGCGGGGAACGTCACCTTGCACTGCCCGTTATAGTTCCATACAAGAGCCTGTTCGGACGGCTTTTTAGCCGTAGTCGCAGCAGTTGTCTTAACGGTAACCTTGGTCGTGGTCTCTGCCGCTGTGGTCGTGGAAGCTTTTGAGGTCGTCTCTTTAGCAGACGATTCGGTTTTCTCGGTCGTTGCCGCGCTCGAATCGTCAGCTTTCGAGCTTGAATCGGAGCTTTTCTTCTTTTTTGATTTCTTTTTCTTGGCTTTACTGCTGCTGTCCGACGAGCTGTCATCAGAGTCATCGGACGAACTGCTGTCCTTGTCCGAAGATGTATCGTCGCTTGAGGAGCTGTCCGAAACGCTCACAGACGAGCTTTCCGTTTTGCTGCTGTCCGTATCGGACGATGCTCCTTCCGAGCAGCCGCACGCCATTATCGAAGCAAAAGCGAGCACCGCAGCAACAATGCCTGTTCTGATCTTCATTTTATCCCTCGACAGCTGCCTGTACGATTGTGTTGAAGTCATTTGCCTTGAGTGAAGCGCCACCGATGAGTCCGCCGTCAACGTTTTCCTTGCTCAGCAGTTCTGCAGCGTTTCCAGCGTTCATAGATCCGCCGTACTGGATAGTAACTGCCTCTGCGGTACCCTCATCATACAGCTTTGCGAGAGTCTTTCTGATGAATGCGCATACCTCTTCAGCCTGGTCAGCTGTTGCGGTCTTGCCTGTGCCGATAGCCCATACAGGCTCGTAAGCGATAACGCACTTTTTGATATCCTCAGCGGATACGCCGAAGAAATCGAGCTTGATCTGCTTAGCGATAAC
Source organism: uncultured Ruminococcus sp. (assembly GCA_902786975.1). GTDB lineage: Bacteria > Bacillota > Clostridia > Oscillospirales > Ruminococcaceae > Hominimerdicola. Next base: position 84,063 of record CADAES010000009.1, on the reverse strand, counting down.
TTCCTCTGTGATGTCGCACTCACGCTCCCACAGAAGCTCGCCTACGCAAACGATAGGCTTCAGACCTGCTGCGAGTGCAGCCTTTGTTCTCTTGTTAACAGTCTCGTCTGTCTCGCCGAAATACTGTCTTCTCTCGGAGTGACCGAGAACGACGTACTCAACGCCTACCTCAACGAGCATATCAGCAGAGATCTCTCCTGTGAAAGCTCCGCTTTTTTCAAAGTGGCAGTTCTCTGCGCCGACCTTGACATTTGAACCTGCTGTTGCATTGACAGCTGTTTCAAGGTTTGTGAAAGGAACACAAGCGATGACCTCGACCTTGCCCTCAGCGTTTGCGACCAGCGGCTTGATAGCTTCGAGAAGCTCCTTAGCCTCGGGTCTTGTCTTGTTCATTTTCCAGTTTCCTGCGATGATAGCCTTTCTTACTGATTTTTTCATTTTTAAAACTCCTTTTCTATTGATTCGGGCTTGCGCCCTATTATTAACGTATTTCTTCGTTTTTCAGCCTTTTTATTATACAGCATACATCTGCTTTTGTCAACGACCGTTCGCCGCTGTCAGCTGAGTATCATCATTATCCCTATGCCCATAAGAAGGCACGCAAGAGCGACCATTCCAAGGCCGAGCTTGTTCTTTTCGACAGGTTCCGGCTCTGTCTCGCCGCTGAGCTGTGCAAGCCTTTGAGCCTCCTCAGCCTGCTTGTCATAAACATAAAAATCGTTCGGGTCACTTGGCTCGTACTTTATGTCGATGATCTGTCCCTTTTCGTAGCCATCGTCAGGGATAGTCTGCTTGTATTTTTCTCCGTCCACCTCGTAAACCATAGTCCACTCGATTATCTCTCTTTCGCCTCTGCCGTTGAAATCGGGCATTGTGGTCTTGACCTTGTTCTGTATCTTTGCGGTGGTCGGAACGTGGGTGTCCTCCTGCGGGATATTCGCCTTTGTGCCGAAATCTATCTTGAAGCCGTTATAGACCTTTATCCCGACATAGACCATACCCACAGCCAGAACTGCGAGTATTACCCCGACGATGCTCTGCCATCCCGAGAAGATGCCCTTTAAAGCTCCTCCCTCCGAGTCGTCGGCAAAAATGTTCATTAACTCCATTTTCTTTATCTCCTTACTTTAGTGAGCCTTCGCTCTGGGGTCAAACAAAGTCTCTATCGACTCGATATCCTTCAGAACTATCCCTCTGTTTGACTCGAACAGGAACCCGTCAAAGTCCTTTACGTCACGCAGCATCAGCGCTTTCAGCTCGTCAGCCTTGCGGTAGTCCCCGCCGATAAGGTACACGCCCATAAGGGCAGTGTTTCTTGAAAAGGCGAGCTGTCTTTCCCTTCTTATAGACTTATCCATAAGGCTTATCGCATCGAGTGCAGCATTGATGTTGCCGCTCATTGCGTACATCAAAGCGGCGTGCGAATAGTGTTCAACAGCTATCGCTCCCGGGTTTGAACGGCAATAGACCGACATCATGCTGTTATAGTTATTGAAAATAACAGCTGCTTCCTGAAATCGCCTCTGATGTATCCTCAGACCGAGAAGGATCTCGGAATAGTACGCCCTTGTCCTGATATCGGGCATAACGCACGAGCTGACAAAGCTGATTATCCTTTCGGCTTCGTCAAGGTCGCCCATCGCCTTGTAGTATGTGCAGATGACAAGGTGGTCTATCACACGCATTTTCGGGTGCTTTCTTCTGTAAAGCTCTATCGTCTCCTGACACGGACCGAGCCTGTCGTAAAGCTTGAGGAAGTCCCTATCCTTTCTGACCTTGAATACTATCAAGCCTATCAGAATGAGCATCGTCAGCACAGTAAAGCCAAGGCTTATCAGCAAAGGCTTCCAGTATCCGTCAACGCCCATGTTCTCAAGATCCGCTGCGAATATGAGAAGGTCGATGCTGAGTATTATCCCCAGCATACACAGCAAAAGCTTTCTGTTTGCTTTCAGATAAAATCGGTAGTATTTCATATGTTTACCCCATATGTTCTTATCTTTTGATCTGCGTCTGGATAATCAAAGGGGCAGGCAATTATCCTGCCTGCCCCAAGCTAATTACTTGTCAGCTATAACGTCGATACCCGGGAGCACCTTGCCCTCGAGGTATTCAAGAGAAGCTCCGCCGCCTGTTGAGATGTGGCTCATCTTGTCAGCAAAGCCGAGCTGGATAACAGCAGCTGCGGAATCGCCGCCGCCGATGATAGTTGTAGCATCTGTCTCTGCAAGAGCCTTAGCAACTGCGATAGTGCCCTTTGCAAGAACAGGGTTCTCAAATACGCCCATAGGACCGTTCCATACAACTGTCTTTGCGCTCTTTACAGCATCGCCGAACAGAGCAGCTGTCTTGTCGCCGATGTCCAGACCCTCCATATCAGCAGGGATCTTGTCAGTGTCAACGACCTTGACATCGATCTGAGCGTCGATAGGATCAGGGAAGCCTGCTGCGATAGTGGTGTCGATAGGAAGAAGCAGCTTCTTGCCGAGCTTCTCAGCCTTCTCCATCATTTCCTTGCAGTAGTCGATCTTAGTGTCATCGACCAGTGACAGACCAACTTCCTTGCCCTGAGCCTTGAGGAATGTATAAGCCATACCGCCGCCGATGATAAGTGTATCGCACTTTTCAAGCAGGTTGTTGATAACGTTGAGCTTATCAGCTACCTTAGCGCCGCCGAGGATAGCAACGAAAGGTCTTACAGGGTCTTCAACAGCGTTGCCGAGGAAGGTTATCTCCTTCTGCATCAGGTAGCCTACTGCTGTTTCCTTAACGAACTTTGTAACGCCTGCTGTGGAAGCGTGAGCTCTGTGAGCAGAGCCGAAAGCGTCCATAACGAATACCTGTCCGTCAACGAGGTCTGCAAGCTCCTTAGCGAACTCCTCGCCGTTCTTTGTCTCCTCATTGCCTCTGAATCTTGTGTTTTCAAGAACAACGATCTCGCCGTCGTTCATCTCAGCAACAGCCTTCTTAGCGTTGTCGCCGACTACTGTATCGTCAGCTGCGAAAGTTACCTTGGTATCTACCAGCTCTGCGAGTCTTGCAGCAGCGGGAGCGAGTGAGAACTTAGCCTCCGGACCGTTCTTGGGCTTGCCCAGATGTGAGCACAGAACGACCTTTCCGCCGTCAGCCACGAGCTTCTTGATAGTAGGAAGTGCAGCTGTTATTCTGTTATCGTTGGTAATAACGCCGTCTTTGAGCGGAACGTTGAAGTCAACTCTTACGAGGACCTTCTTACCCTTTACATTAATGTCATCAACACTGACTTTGTTTAGACCTGCCATAATTACAGACATCCTCTCTTTATTAAATTTGGGGAAAGTCCCCATTGTTTACCTTAACATTCTTATTATATGATATCGCCGCAAAAAAATCAAGGGATTTCGCTGATTGTTCACCGCCGTTTAACAAATCCGGATCCTGGCCGTGAGGAGGTCATTCATTTTTGCCGTCTTTGTGTCGGGACTGCAATACCTTCCCGACAACTATCATGCCCAGTCCGAGCACGATAGCTACGATGAACCAGAGTCTGGGTATATCCAGCAGGACTCTGCACCAGCAGCTTACCAATACTATGGCGGCACCTCCGCCCATTAAGATCCAGGATAGTTTATCGCCCATACCATATTCCTCCGAATATGCTAAATTTCTGTCAACGATGCGCTTTAAAAATAACTCCTACCACACGGGGACCTGCATTAATGGCTATTGCCGCACCTATCTGGAAATACTTTTCGGGCGGGTAGCCGACCTTTTTTATCATAGACTGTGCCATTTCCTCCATTACCGCCTCATCGTTACCGTAGACGATGCAGTAAGGCGTCTTGGGTATCATATTTTCAACGGTAAGGTCGAGTATCTTCGGTATTACCGACCTTTCGCCCCTCACCTTAGTTTCGGTGACTATCTTGTTGTCCTGTATCCTCATTATCGGCTTCAGACCCATGACCTCGCCGACGAACGCCGCAGCCGAGGGTATCCTTCCCGATTTCTTTGCATATTTGAGGGTATACGGTGCAAAGAAGATGACACAGTTATCTATCCAATCCTTCATATAGGCTACGATATCCTTGGGAGCCATGCCTTTTCTTGCTTTCTTTGCGCCCTGGATAACGGGATAGCCGTAGCCGCCCGTATAGCCTCTGCCGTCGATATTATAGATATTTATCTTTCCCTGAGCCTCGGGCACTTCATCGTAGAACATGCTGACAGCCATTATCGAGTTGTCGTATGTAGCTGAGCCCTTGCTGTTTATAGAGGTAAAGATTATATCGGTATAGCCTTGTTTGAAAAGCTTTTTGTAGACCTCGAGGAACTCCAGCGCAGTTATCTGCGAGGTAACGGGAACGCCGTCGTAGGCGTCCAGCATCTTATAGAATTTCTTATTGTCAAAGTCAACACGGCTGGTATAGCTTTTATCCCCCATAGCGACCTTGAAATTAAGGATAAGGATATCGTACTTCTTTTCGTAGACATCTGAAATATCGCTGGCAGAATCGGTTACAAATTTAATCTTAGCCATTGAGCTGCTCCTCCCCACTGTCTTCCCATTTATATTGTGTGAGCTGACCCTTTGTGTCAAGCTCCGGGTAATCCCACTGTCTTAATACCTCATAGACCGCTATTGCAACGGAATTTGAGAGGTTGAGGCTCCTGAGCGTCTGCCTCATCGGTATCCTGACGCATCTTTGCGGCTTTTCAAAAAGCAGGCTTTCGGGCAAGCCCTTGTCCTCCCTGCCGAAGATGAGGTAGGTATCCCTGCTGATATCGTACATGGCGTCCGAATGGACCCTTCTTCCCTTAGTGGTGAAATAGAAGAAGTCTCCGTCGTTTTGCGCAAAGAAGTCGTCTATGCTGTCATATTCGTATATCTCGAGCTTATCCCAGTAATCCAGTCCCGCACGCTTTAGCTGACTGTCGGTGATCGTAAAACCATACGGCTTCACAAGGTGAAGCACAGCACCCGTAACAGCGCAGGTCCTTGAGATGTTGCCCGTGTTCTGCGGTATCCTCGGCTCGACCAGAACGATATGCAGTCTTGGTTTTTTCGCACTATCCATCGTCACAGTCCGCCGTTCACATTTTCTTGCATCTGTCGATCTTCACGGGACGGCTTAGCTGTGTCAGTTCGCTTTCAAACATAAGTCCCTCCGTCCACGGTCTGCCGCACTCGTAGGTTATCCTTACGACGTGCTCGGTGAACTGGGAAGCCCTGTTAATAGACACCGAGAGGTCATCGCCGCACAGCAGTCCTCCGACGAGCAGGCTTGCGAACATATCTCCCGTACCCGAATACTGTGCGGGGACATACTCGTTATTAAGCTTCCAGAAAGCGCCGCTGTTCTTATCGTAGCCGACGGTCGCTATCCTTCCGCCCTCAAATGGAACGCTTGTCATAACGACTATCTTTGCACCCATATCCGACAGCCTCACGAGCCAGCTCTTTGCCTTCTGCTTGCTCAGCGGCTCGCTCGGGTAATCCTCCCCCAGCAGTATCGCCGCCTCGGTAAGGTTCGGCGTGATGATATCTGCGACCGCAACAAGCTCGCTCATTCTTGCGCAAAGCTCATCGGTATAGGTCGCATACGCCTTTCCGTCGTCGCCCATAACGGGATCGACGAGCTTCAGCGCATTCGGGAACGCTTTGAAAAACTCAAGGCAGTGGTCTATCTGCTCGCTCGATGCGAGAAAGCCGCTGTAAACGCAGTCGAAGCTGACGCCGAGCTTTTTGTAATGCTCCAGCACAGGCATCATGAAATCGGTAAGGTCGTGCATCACAAATTCACCGTAGCCGGTATGTGCCGAAAGCACCGCCGTAGGCACAGGACAGACCTGCACGCCCATAGCGCTGAGCACGGGTATTATGACCGTCAGCGAACACCTGCCGATACCCGACAGATCCTGTATCGCAGCGACCTTTTTTATCTCTTTCATAACAACACTGCCTTCACAACTCGTCTTATCACGTAATTATAACATATTTTTTTCGTTTTTTCAATAGGTAAGTGGTCATTTTTCTACTTTTTCTCACACTTCGGATGAGCTGTTCCGTCTGATGCTTATCTCTCCGCTGGATATCAGCTTATGCTCGCCGTTTTCAAGCACGACTTCCAGCCTGCACTCGTCATCGACATCGACGAGGGTACAGGGCGTTTTTCTGCTGCCGTTTATCATCAGTATCCTCTCGCCCTTCCACATCAGTCTGCGGCTGTACTCGTCACGGAAGCCGCCGCTGCGGATATCGCTGTAATAGTGCGAAAAGCTGTTTATAATGCCCGCTGCGAGCTTATTTCTGAGGTCTGCCTGCCTGTTTGCGCAGGCAGCACCCGCAATGTCCCTTATCTCGGCAGGAAAGCCCTCCTCGGGCTCGTAGACGTTCACTCCGATACCGAGCACCGCATAGTCTACACCGCCGTTTTCCAGCGACAGCGAAGCCTCGGTAAGTATCCCGCATATCTTTTTTCCGTTCAGATAGACATCGTTGACCCATTTAATGGCAGGCTTCTGACCCGTGGTCTGCTCCACGGCGTCGCATACCGCAAGCGCGGCGCAGGTAGTTATCCTCACCGCCTGCGAGACCTGCATATCGGGCTTCAGAAGAAAGCTCATATAAAGCCCCGTCTGCGGCGGAGAATAGAACGACCTTCCGAGCCTGCCCTTTCCGCCTGTCTGGCGCTGGGCGATGATGACCTTTCCCTCCTGCGCTCCCTCTGAAGCGTATCTGCGAACGACGTTGTTCGTCGAATCCACACAGTCAAACACCTCGACATCTGCGCCGACGCCGCTTTCAAGGTACTTTTTTACGCCCTCTGCGGTGAGCAGGTCACAGTCGGACGCAAGGCGGTATCCCCTGTTTTTAACAGCCTCTATCGAAAAGCCCCTGTCCTGCAGACTGCGCACAGCCTTCCAGACTGCGCCTCTTGTACAGCCGAGCCTCTGCGCTATCTCCTCACCCGAAACGAACTCTCCCCTGCTTTGTTCAAGCAAGCTTGTCAGGTCTTCCTTTACCGACATTTTCCTCACCGCCTTTTCACAGACCCAGAAGCCTTTGTGCATTGAGTCCGAGTATCTTTTCCTTTGCGTCGTCCGAAAGCTTCAGCCCGAGTATCTTACGCCTTATCCTGTCCGGGCTGTCCCACGGCATATCGCTTGCGAACAGTATCCTCTCGGCGCCGTGACGGTCGATTATCTTGTACATGATCTCGTCGGGACAGCGGTGAGAGGTGAACGCCGTGTCGAAATACAGCTCCCCGTCAACGCCCGCAAGCGTGTCGTACACCTCGTCCCAGCGGTCGTTGCCGCCGAGATGTGCAAGTATCGCTTTCAGACCCTTGTGGCGCTTGAACATTCTCAGCGCCGCATCGGGCGGACAGTGTACGAGCTCGGGCGAAACGACGTCGAAGCCTGCGTGGAAAACCACCGGCAGACCCGTCTGTGCGATCGCATCAAGAAGCGTGTCGAGCTTTGGGTCGTCTATCATAAAGCCCTGATAGTCGGGGTGGAGCTTTATGCCGTGCAGACCGAGCCGGGTTATCCTTTCAAGCTCGTCAAGAGCGTCGGGCGAATCGGGGTGTACGCTTCCGAAGCAGATAAATCTCCCGCCGTCCGTCTGCTTCGCCCAGTTGTTTATGACCTCCTGCTGAGATGGCTTTGTCGCTATCGGCAGTATTGCCGAACGGTCTATCCCCCACTCGTCCATACGTTCGAGCGTCTGGCTTATCAACCCCCTTGTAAGAGGCTCGATGCCGGCTCTTTGTTCGAGTACGCTGACCGCCCTTTCGGCTATCTTGTCGGCAAATGCGTGAACGTGCATATCTATCGTCATTTTTATCACTTTCCTCATCTGTTTTCGTATCATTACGATTATATCACATTTGCGCACCGTTTTCAACAAGCACAGGCGCATTTTCAGTAATTGCAACAAAACTCTTGAAAAAAAGCACGGCTTGTGGTACAATGATTACAATTCGGAAAGGACTGATATCAATAATGGACGTTTTCAAAGAACAGGTCGTTGAAAAGGAGCCGACCAAGCGTGACAAGATGCTGGACGCTCTGGTGAAATTCTCGGCATTCGCCCTCGCATTCTCTCTTATACTCGGGTCGCTCGCATTTCTGCCGAAGACCTCGCCTCTTGCGGTGTTCCTCGGGGGTGCGGCTGTATGGCTGTCGTTCAGGCTCGCAAAGAACCTCAACATCGAGTATGAATACGCTTTTACCAACGGCGAGCTGGACGTTGACAAGATAATCGCCAAGAGCAAGCGCAAAAGGCTTTGCTCGGTACACATCAACAACATAACCTCGATAGGCATCTGGAACGACGATATGGAGGTCGATGCGGACAGAACGATAGTCCTTGCCTCCGACAACAGACTCGGCGTGCCGGAATACTATATGGAATTTGTATACAAGGACTATGGCAACACCATTCTTTTCTTCTCTCCCGACAGAGAGATGATAGACCTTATGATGCCGTATATCCCAAGAGAGCTCAGAAAGGACTTTCAGGACCTTATACACTGAGCCTGTACCGATGAAAACGAGGTGAGAGCATGGAGCAGATACTTACTGTCGGGCAGATGAGATATGCCGAGAAGCGTTCGGACGAGCTGGGCGTCAGCCTTGCAAAGCTTATGGACAATGCGGGCGAGGCACTGGGAAGATATGTGCTGAAATGCTGTATCTCAAACGGTATACACAGCTGTCTGATACTCACAGGCAAGGGCAACAACGGAGGCGACGGCTTTGTCGCAGCGAGGTTTCTTGCCGCCTCTGGCGTAAAGACAACTGTACTGCTTTGCTGCGGTGAACCGGGAACGGAGCTTGCAAAGAACGCATATTCACGGCTTGACAAAAGCGTCCTCGTCACACAGGACATCAATGCTGCGCTTGAAAACACCGGTATCATCGTTGACTGCGTTTTCGGGACGGGCTTTCACGGCGCTCTCGGAGACGGGATAAAGGCTTTGTTCAAAAGAGCCAACTCCTGTGAGGCTGTGCGTATAGCCTGTGACATACCCTCGGGCTGCAATGCGCAAAGCGGACAGGCCGACCCCGATTCATTCAAAGCAGATGCTACGGTGACGTTCCACAGAAAAAAACTCGGCATGCTGCTTTCGCCCTCAAGATATCACTGCGGGGAGATACACACTGCCGATATCGGTATACCAGAGCTGACCGGCGGCGAAACGGACTTCCCCGTCACGCTCTGTCCCAAGGGTATCGCAGGCACTCTGCTTCCCGAACGTATCCCCTACGGACACAAGGGCACGTTTGGCAGGCTCACCGCTGTCTGCGGCAGCGAAAGCTACCTCGGTGCAGCAAGGCTGAGCGTTTCGGGCGCTTTGAGAACTGGTGTGGGACTTTGCGAGCTTTTGAGCGTTCAGAAGGTCACAGACCTGACCTGCACTGCACTCCCCGAGTGCATCTACACTCCGCTCGAAGCCGACGAAAACGGCTTTCTGCTCGCTTCAAACGCACAGAGGATAATTGAAAAGACAAAGACCTCCCAATGCCTGCTGATAGGCTGCGGGCTGGGTCACACCGCCGAAACGGAAAGGCTCGTGGCTGAGCTCGCCGAGAGCTCGAACTGCCCTGTTGTTATCGACGCCGACGGCATAAATTCGCTTGCTGCGAATATAGATGTATTGCAGAAGAAAAAGTCTGATGTGATACTCACTCCTCATTTAAAGGAGCTTTCAAGGCTGTGCGGCTGTGAGCTTTCAAAGGTGCTTGACGACCCGCTGGGCTGTGCGCAGCAGCTTTCACAGAAATACGGCGTAACGGTGCTTGCCAAAAGCAGCGAGAGCCTTGCGGTCAGTCCGGACGGCTGTGCTGTGATAAGAAGCGGTAACACCGCACTTTCAAAGGGAGGCTCGGGAGACGTTCTTGCGGGGATCACCGCCTCGCTTACAGCTCAGGGCTGCAAGCCGTTTGAAGCCTGCATCGCTGCGAGCGATATCCTCGGCGGCACGGCAGAGCTGCTGTGCGAAGGAGCTTCTCCGAGAGGTCTGCTGGCAAGCGACATTGTCACGGCTCTGCCGCAGTATCTGAAGGCTCTTGAGGACAACTGAACACAAATAAACAAAGACTTTCTTCTGTTATCGGAGAAAGTCTTTTTTGATATGGAGGTAAATATGTATCTGAAAAAATCTATACTTATCACGGCAGCGGCGCTTTGCCTGTGCGCCTGCTCGCACAGCTCCGAAGCCAAGCCCTGCGATATCGGCGAGAAATACTCCTGCGATGTCACCGTCACCCAGAACGGAAAACAGTTCAGCGCAGTGATGACACGAGGCGCTGCGGACATCTGGGAGCTTGAATTTTCAAAGCCCGACACGGTAAAGGGTCTGAAGATAAACCTCGACGGACCGAGCCTGTCCGCCCGGTTCTCAGGGCTTACATACCGCACAGACCGCAGCGAGCTTTCGCAGTATTCGCTCGTATCCCTCGGCTGCGGTGCGGTGGAAAAGCTCATCTCAAAGGACGGCATAACCTGCAAAAAGGAAGACGGCAGGCTCATCGAGCAGGGCACCGTCAGCGGGCAGGATTTCACCGCCGAGTTTGAGGACGAAAAATTAAAGGAGCTGACCTTTTCAGACCAGCTCCGATTTGAATTTACTCAACGGTGATTATGCACTTAGGCTCTGAATTTACCGTCGCAACTGAACGGTTTATCTCGTCGCCCTCTATCTTTCTCAGACCTGCGGGGCCGTTGCTGAACGCAGTGTCAACATAGTAGAAATACAGTTTGCCCTTTTCTACCGAGTATGCGCTCGGAACGACAAAGTGGATTATCGAATACGGGTGGTGAACGATATCCCACGCATACCTTACCGACAGAACGCTGTGCTTGCCGTGGTCAATAAGGTACTTGAGCGTCTGCGCAACGTCCATACCGTCCTTATAGATGTTTGTCGCCTTGACCTCGCCCTTTGAGTAGCTGTTTATGAGCTTGACGACCATCGGCGCACTCATTCCGCCCTTTCCGACACCGCCCATCATGCTTCCCTGGTCGGCGAGCTTGTTCTTTTCAGTGTATCTGATAAGGTCGTCCTTGTTCCACTCGATGTCCTTGTCGTACTTAACGACTATCGCAGCCGTTGTCGGACCGCAGGCAGAGCTTCCGTATATCTGTCCGCCCTCCTGTCCGATAGCGCCCGTAGGCAGCGCAACAGCATCCTTGACCTTCTTTGCCGAGGCGCTCTTTACCAGCCTTGTGGTAAACATATAGTTTATCCTTACATAGCCCTTTTGCTTGGGGTCGGGCTTGCCTGTGTAATATCCCTCCTTGGGGATATACGAGGTCACAGCGAGCTTGTCGCTGTAACACGGCGTGCCCTTTGAAAGCAGGTAAAGCTCGGAATAATCGACGTCAGCCTTTATAGGTGTCTGTGCGGACACGGTCTTGCTTTCCTTGCCCGAAAGCTTATCCCCGCCGTTCATCACATAAGCGGCTACCTTATAGATATATTTCATCTCGGGCTTGATATCGGTATCGTCGTATACGATATTATCTGCGCCCGGTATGCTTACGGCTAGCTGCCAGTCAAAGCCGGTATTATCCTTGGCATCGGCCTTGCTGTCGCCTATCTGTACATCGTACAGGGGCGCTGACAGGCGGTATACGTCATATCCGTCTGCGCCGTCGGTCTTTTCCCACTTTACCGTGACAGCGTTGTCGGAAACTACTGCCTCCGACGCAATTTTCACCTGTGCGGGTGCCGGCTTCTTAGCCTGTGTTGTTTCGGCCGGAGCCGTGGTAGTTTCTGCGGTGGTCTGTGCAGCCGTCTGCTCGCTGGTCGCTTCGGTGCTCGAAGCCGCCCTGCTCTCGTTGGTTATCTGTGTAGTCTGAGCCTGCGAGGAGCTGTCCTTCTTTTTGAGAACCACCGAATCGGACGAGCCGCCGACATCGAATTTCTCCACAGCAAGCCATACGAAAGCGCTCAGCGCAACGACTGTAACGAATGCAGCAAGTATCAGCCCTACTACCTTGGCTTTGGATCTCTTGACCCTGGCTTTAGAGTGGTGATGGTGGGAGCTGTGACTTTTTCTTTTACTCATTATCCTGTCCCTCTTTTTCGCTGTATCTATAATCTTATGCGTATATCTGTGTACAATTTACTGATTTTATCATTATATCACAATTATTCTTTCCCGTCAACGTGCAATCAATTCAACCTTTCAGCTTTTGAAGACCAAATTTCTGTACATTTTTACAACTTACGCAAAAAAAGCTCTCTGCCGGCTGTCCCGGCAAAGAGCTTTGTGCTATCCTAAATAAAGTGTAACGCCTGCTATGACGGCGGCAAATATCATAAGTACTACGCCTGTGAATGCACCCGTTTTCTGCTTGGTGGTCATAAACTCCTTGGGCTTCAGGGGATTGAATCTGATATTGACCCTGTCGCCTATCTTGTACGCCTTTCGCTTGTTTGACGAAACGCCGGCCTGCTTGCGCACGGTTTCAACTCCGACTTTGAATTCCAGCACAGGACGGTAGCTGAACGATTTTCCGCCCTTGTCATCTGTCTCCTCCGACCTTTTGATATCGACGATCTCAGCGACAGCCGGCTCGGTGCATCGTTTCTTTTTCTTATACCCGAGAAACACGACCAGAAATCCGACCAGACACATCAGTCCGGATACGATAAGCATAACTCCCTTGACGCCCATAAAGACCGCCCCTTTCATGCTTTGTTTGTAATGATCCACGCCTGCTCAGCAGCTAAAAAATGTGATGCGCAGATCCTCTGTTTCATAAAAAATCTGCGCTTCCCGAACGAAGTTCGTGGCAACAGCCGCATTACAGCGGTCATTGAATCCACATTAATTATAACACAGTGATTTCAAAAATGCAACAGTCGATTTACAATTCGGATAAAATTCGGCTTTTCGTATTGACATTTTGCGCCTGCCGTGCTATGTTATTGCCATAGACAGATATCCGTCTTTTTCTATACCTCCCAAAGCGCCCGGTGCCGTTAAGCTGTACAGCCCCGGGGAAGTGCATATCCTTACAGCTTTTCATACACGCCAAAAAGGGTCCCATACCGCTTCGGTACGGGGCCCTTGCATTTTAGCTCTGCTTTTCGGTCTTCTGAGCCGAGCTGCTCGGAGTGGTCTGCGAGGTGCTCGGAGTTGTCTGCTGATTTTCCGTCTTGGTATTTTCATCGTCAAGGTCGAGCGATATCAGCGGGTTAGCGCTGCTTGCGACCTTGGGCAGAACGCCGTTCCATCTTTCAATGGTCTGATACTGGATAAGCGTAGGACTGAGCGAAGCAGCTATGGTCTTGTTCGCATCTGCCTGAGCATCAGCTCTTGCCTTGATAGCCTTTGCATCAGCCTCAGCTGCGATGACCTTCTTCTTAGCCTCTGCCTCGGCTACAACGATAGCCTGGTTCTGCTCGGTCTTGGTCTTGAGATAATTCTGCTCGGCTACCTGCTTTGCCTCGATAGCCTCGTTGAACTCCTTGGAGAAATCGAAGTTCACGATGTTGAACTTCTCTATCTCGATGCCGTAGCCTGCTACCTTTGCTTCAAGCTCGGTCTTTATCTCGTCGGCAACGCTCGCACGCTTGGTTATGAGCTGCTCTGCGTTGTACTTTGCGCACACGCTCTTCATGCCCTCCTGTACGGTCGGCATAAGTATAACGTCCTTGTAGTCAACACCGATATCTCTGTAAATGCTTGCCGAAGCCTCGCTCCTGATGCGGTAGTTAACAGCTATCTTGGTGTTCACAGCCTGCATATCGTTTGAAACGGCATCGGCTGTTGCCTCGTATATCTGTATCTTGTTGGAGATTATCTCCACCTTCTGTGCGAACGGGATAACAAAGTGCAGTCCCTCCGTCAGCGATGTGTCAGATACCTCACCGAAGGTCGTCACAACGCCCGTGCAGCCCGCAGGCACTATCTTGATAGACGCCAGTATCGCAATACCCAAAAGCACAGCGACTACTGCTATGGTCACTATCAAAGGGGCTTTGCTCTTTCTGCCATTTTTAATGTCGATAACTTTTCCCTCACTCATGGTTTTGTTCCTTTCTGTCTGTGATCTTCTCTCCTATTTCGGAATGTACATTCCCGGCCGAAAGCCTTATCCTTTCGGGTCAGCCTGCCGATAAGCCGGATAATTCAGAACCCTTCCGTTAAGATTTAACCCGAAGGGGCACGTGGGCGATCGGAAAGCCACCGAAACACGGTAAGCTTCTTTTCGTCCCGACGCCATTTGAACGGCGTATCCGAAATATCGTTCTTTATGCAAGCATGGCCGAAAGCTTTATCCTTTCGGTTTAGCATAGTATATCACGACTCCGTGATTTTTGCAAAGTCACGGGGAGCAAAGGGGAGCAAAAGGCGAACATTTAAAATAATATATCGTGCCCTTTTCTCCGTTTTTCTCACTCACGCTCACTCGTTCTGCATATTTCATTTTTTCGGACATATAGGCAAAATGCTATTGAAAAATGTGAAAAGATGTGGTATCATAATATGTAAATATTGTATGGGAGGCTTTGAAATGCTTTATACGATAAACAACGGCAGACTGGAGCTGTCAGCAGACACGTTCGGTGCGGAGCTTCATTCGCTCACGCTCGGCGGGAAGCAATACCTGTGGCAGTGCGGAGATGCGTGGAAGCGCTATGCCCCGATACTTTTCCCTTTCATCTGTTCCCCGAAGGACAGAAAATACTTCGCAAAGGGCAAGGAGTACACGATGAAAGCCAATCACGGCTTCGCAAGAGATATGGAGTTTGAGTTCACCGGGCAGACAGAAAACTCTCTGAGCTTCCTGCTCACCGAGAATGAAGAGTCGCTTGCACAGTACCCCTACAAATTCCGCCTCGAGGTAAAGTACACTATCGAGGATAACAGCGTGCTTGTCGAGAATATCGTCACCAATACCAACGAGGACGATATGTATTTCTACCTCGGCGCACACCCTGCATTCAACTGTCCGCTGAACAGCGGCGAGAGCTTTGAGGACTGCTACGTCGAGTTCGATGAGGACGAGCATATCACACAGAAGATAAACGACGAAACACATACGCTCGTTGAATACGACAAAACGCTGGATATGACAAGGGCGCTGTTCGACCACGATTCGATACCGCTCAGCTATCCCAACTCAAAGGCTGTCTCGCTGAAATCGAAAAAGTCGGATAACTATGTCAGACTGGAGTACCCCGTCAGCGATTGTATCACGATATGGTCACCCACAGGCGACGACCGGGCAAGCTTTGTCTGCCTCGAGCCGTGGACGTCCGTGCCGACGTTCTACGACGACGATTTCTCCAACCTTGAAAATAAGCCCAACGCTATCCAGCTCCCCGCCGGCGAAGAGTACAGATATTATTACTATATCAAACTTTTCTGATCGTTGCTGAATATGAATTCTCCCTTAGTATCCTGCTTTGTTTGTCTGATAGTTGGGGAGCATTCTTCTGAAAAAGTTATTCCACAGACTCTTTTTTTCCGAACTTTTGACCTGTTTCGGATATATGGGGCTTGCTCCATATGTCCGAAACATATTAAGAGGTTTAGGAAATGGGGTTAAGCGACCTGTGGTCGCTTGCGAGGATACCCAACGGGTATCCTCGGGGGGGGGAACAGAGTAACCGCCACTGCGGTTACTCTCAAAAACGGCAAAGCCGTTTTTGCTTCTTCCAAAAGGGTTTCCCCCAAATATCAATCAAATAAAGGAGAATACTATGAAAGCAGTAATACAGCGTGTATCGCACGCAAGCGTTACCGTTGACGGAGAGATCACGGGCGAGATAGGCTGCGGCTTTATGATACTTCTCGGGGTCGCACAGGGCGATACCGAGGCGGACTGCGAGAAGCTTGCGGACAAGATCTCCAAGCTCCGCATCTTCCCCGACGAGAACGGCAAGACCAACCTTTCCATAAACGACGTCGGCGGAGATATGCTCATCGTTTCGCAGTTCACCCTGCTTGCGGACTGTCACCACGGCAACCGCCCCTCGTTCATCTACGCAGGCAAGCCCGACGAGGCGAACAGCCTGTATTTGATATTTTCCGAAAAATGTGCCGAAAGGATAAACGGCAGGGTCGCAAACGGCGTGTTCGGCGCTTCGATGAAGGTCGAGCTTACCAACGAGGGACCGTTCACGATACTGCTGGAATGTAAAAACGGAGAGATACTTGTATGAACATTCAGATATTCGGGCGCTCGTCATCGTTTGACACAAAGAAAGCACAGCGCTGGTTCAAGGAGCGCCGCATAAGCTTCCAGTACATCGACCTCGACTCTAAGGGAATGAGCAAGGGCGAGCTTACAAGCGTTCTGCAAGCGGTAAAGGACATCGACAAGCTGCTCGACCCCAAAGCCAAGGGCGACGCCGCCACACTTTTCAAATATCTCGGCAGCACGGACGAAAAGTTCAATAAGCTGCTTGATTTTCCAAAAATTATCGCCGCCCCCGTCGTGCGAAACGGCAGGCTTGCGACCGTCGGATACCGCCCCGAGGTGTGGAATAACTGGGAATAAACCAAAAACATTTAATTCTTTTGATATTTTTTTGCAAAATCAAGGCTGTAAATTGTTCAAAATGCTGATTTTGTCCATTTAGCGTTGATTAATCAAATGTTTAATGATATAATGCTGTTAGACGAATGTCTGTCAATTATTAATCATAATTTTCGTCAATCAAACTAATGAAAAGGGGTAGTATTATGTTTTGTCCAAAATGCGGAGCACAAGTTCCCGACGGAAGCCCGTTCTGCGCATCATGCGGAGCACAGCTCGGTCAGCAGCAGCAGGTTCCAATGAATCAAGGTAGCTATCAGTCAAATGGGGAAATAAACCAGATGGATTTCAACCCAGTCAACATGTTTAATGATTTCAAGAAGAATATAGGTGATTTCAAATCGCTGGGAATTCCCTATTTCTTGGCAATCGGCGGAGCAGCATTGCTTCTGCTTTCGCTGGTCCTTCCATATGTTTCAGCATTGGGTATCGTTTCAGCTAACCTTTTTAGCAGAGGTGCCTTCTATTGGTTTTTCCTTATCATCTTTGCTCTTGCTACGGTATTTTCAGCAATTTCTAAAAGAAGCATATGCGTTATGGCAAGCGGCGCATTAACATTTATCTGGTGGATAATCGGTGCAGCCACACTTAAGAGCGCATTAGGCGTAACAAAAGCTCAGGAAGCTTACTATTCTTCATTAATCACAAAGAGTGTAGGATTCTGGTTCTTGTTAATCTCATCTCTCGTTATCATCGGCGCAGGCGTATGGGGCTTCATTGAGGCAAAGAAGAAATAAGGCTATTATAATACAAATACAAAGCTGTATCCTTTCGGGTACAGCTTTTTTGTTTTCCAAAGATCTTATCTCTTACCCCTTACATCTTACCTCTGAAAGGTCCCGCTTTATTAGTTTTGCGCATATGATGTATAGGTGATGAAAATGCTTTACGAATACAAGCTCGATATCAGCGCAGAGATTGCCTATGCCCGCAAATGGGCGTTCGGGCGCAACCCTGCCTTTACGGATTTTGAGGAGCTCGGCGGAGACTGCACCAATTTCGTTTCGCAGTGCATCTATGCAGGCGGTGCGGTGATGAATTATACACCCGATTTCGGCTGGTACTATATCTCCGTGAGGGACAGAGCCGCCGCCTGGACGGGCGTGGAGTTCTTTTACAGGTTTGTGACAACGAATAAGGAGGAAGGACCGTTCGGCGAGCCTGTGCAGCTCTCGGAGGCGCAGGCAGGCGACGTCGTGCAGCTCGGCAGCGGCAGGAGCTTCTATCACAGCCTGTTCGTCGTGGACACCGAGGGCGGGATAAGGGTCGCCTCGCACTCCTACGATGCATTCGGCAAAAGGCTTTCCGACTACGATTTCAAGCAGGCAAGGTGCATACACATCATAGGTTCACGAAAACGGCTGTGAATATAGCATCGCCGCAGGCGATACAACAACTATTCACTTTTCATTATTCACTGTTCGTTATTCACTAAAAAAGAGATGCTGTGAAAACAGCATCTCTTTTGCTTATGGAGCGGGTTGCAAGAATTAAACTCACTTCTCCTTTCAGGAAGAAAGGTATTCTAACGTTGAACTAAGCCCGCATAAGCGGCTTACGAGGCTCGAACTCGCTACCTCCACCTTGGCAAGGTGGCGCTCTACCAGATGAGCTAAAGCCGCATATTGAATTGTTGGGTATTACCCGATGCCTCCGGACGGAATCGAACCATCGACACGGGGATTTTCAGTCCCCTGCTCTACCTACTGAGCTACAGAGGCAAATCTCTCATAGGAGATCTACGACCGGAATGGGGCTCGAACCCACGACCTCTAGCGTGACAGGCTAGCGTTCTAACCAGCTGAACTACCCGGCCATTGAAAAAAATATCTTCAATCTGCCGAGCCGAGCTTCGACATTTGAAGAATCAGATATCCAGAGCCGTGCAGAGATCTGAGCGATCTTCTGCACCCTCTGTCATGGTGGGGACAACAGGGATCGAACCTGTGACCCTCTGCTTGTAAGGCAGATGCTCTCCCAGCTGAGCTATACCCCCATTGCGTTTTCGCAACATTGATATTATACTACAAACAAACCGATTTGTCAAGCACTTTTTTCACTTTTTTTGATTTTTTTATAAAGAATCGAAAAAGCCCCGCATTTGCGAGGCTTTCAGTAATTAGTTATCCATTTTGTTTCTCAGCTTCTGCTGCTCCTCGTCCATCATCTTCATAAGATCTTCAATGGAATTGGAGGTAGCTGTGCCCGTGCTCTTCTGCGGTGCAGGTGCGGGTCTGTGTGCAGGCTTGTTGTGCGGTGCGGGTCTTGTCTTGGGAGCCTGCTTGGGCACTTCCTTGGTCTTGTCGGCTATCTTTGAGGCTTCCTCAAGATATGCGCTGTCAAGGTCATGCTTCTTTGAGAACTCGGCCTCGTCACGCTTTCTCGGCTGCTGCCTGTTCTGAGCAGGTCTGTGCTGCTGGCCGTGGCGCTTGGCTATCTTCTCCGGATCCTTGTCGCCTCCGTAAAGGAAGTCGTCAAGCTGAACGCTGTTTTTCTTTGTATCTCTCTGTTTTCTCATAGGACGGCGGAAATCCTCGTCGTCATACTCCGGTGTATCGGATCTTCTGTCCCTTCTGCCGTTTCTGTCGTCCCTGTCCCTGCTGTCTCTGTCGTCATCGTCGTAATAGTCGTCATCGTACTCGTCGTCGTATTCATCGTCATACTCGTCATCGTAGTCGTCCTCATACTCGTCAGCGGACGAATGCTTAACGATAGCGATGATAAGCTCGATAAGAATGAGCAGGAACAGCGGTATAGCGATGCAGATGACCATTCCGATAGTCGATGTGATAAAGGAGATTATCTTTCCGGCTGTCTTGTAGTAGGTGTTTGCGATACCTACGATATTTGAAGACTTTATCTTGTACTTGGTGTCGGGGTCGTTCTTCTGGAAGATGGTGTACTCA
Organism: uncultured Ruminococcus sp.; assembly: GCA_902786975.1. GTDB lineage: Bacteria > Bacillota > Clostridia > Oscillospirales > Ruminococcaceae > Hominimerdicola. Next base: position 64,608 of record CADAES010000009.1, on the reverse strand, counting down.
ACGCCGTCCTGACCTTCCTTGGACTCTATCGAATCGAGCCAGAAAACGCTTGTACCGATACCCTCGACATCTGTACAGAGAATAGCACTGTTTATCTTGTCCTTGCTGGGCGTTCCGTTTGAAGCGACTACCAGCGAGCCTTTGGGGACTACGTCGCCCATTTTGTCGGACTTCATAACGTAGAAGTGATAGCCCGCAATACCCGGCGTGGAATCCTTGTTCTTGAACAGCAGCGACAGCCCGACGACTATCAGCAGTTCAAGTATCATGAACACGATAAAGAATATCAGCACATTTTTTCCCGCAGACGACTTTCTGCGTTTGGTCTTAGAACTCATTGAAAACATCCTTTCGCCTTTGGCTTCTTTCAGAAGCTTTATATTTTTACACAATAGTTATATTTTAACTGTAATCCGATCCCTTTCGGCTGCACAACAGACATTATAACACATTCCGATATCAAATTCAACTGTTTTTTTATAAATTTAAAAGTCACTTCACAAATCTTACCGTGATCGTGTACACCTCGTCGTTTTTGATTATCGAATAAGAGACTGCGGCATCTCTGCCGGTCTCGCCGAACACCTCGTTGAGAAGCCCGAACATATGGCTCGTTCCGTCGTCGGTGCTGAACATCTTTTCGTAGGCGTGGACATAGGCGTCCTTGTCGGTACACTTAATCCTTGCATAGCCCTCGTTTCTCTTTATGGCGATATCCACGGCTTTTTTCATCGTCGTATCCGCCTCACGCCCGTCATCGCAGACAAGCCCGTTGACTACATAATAATCCGCACGGGTGCTGTTTGCGCCGGGGTAATACATATATCTGTTCTTATCGGGCTGATGGTTGCGTTCAAACTGCTCGTCATCGAGCCCGAAATAGTCGTATCTGACGTACCTGTCGCTGATATCGCACACAGGATCGTCCCAGGTCACGTCGAAGTTGTACCAGCGATCGTCTATCATGACCTTATTCCAGATATGACCCTGACCCTCGCCTGTCTCGCCCGCCTGTCCGACAACGGGTATAGCGTTTATGCCTGCTCTGTCGCAAAGTGCGAGCATAGCCTTTGTATAGCCCTCGCACACGCATTTTCCCTGCACAAGGCAGCCGTAAGCCGAATATGGCTGCTCCGCCTTGTCGTCATAGGTACAGTTCTGAACGATGCTGTCGTGGAGATACTTTACCTTTTCGTAGTCCGTCATTGTCCAGGTGATGTCAGAGAGTATCTCGTCTATCCTTTTGTCAAGCGCCGCACGCTGAGCCTCCGCCTCCTGCTTTGACATCGAATACTCGACGTTCACCGCAGTAACATAGCCTTTCTTGTTCAGCGATATGGTATAGCTCCCGCCGATGTAGTTGACGTACGGGTTTGCCGAGGTGAAAAGCACGATAAAATCACCGACGTCGTCCTGCTTGAGGACATTGTTCTCTATCGGTATGCTCTCCTGGAAATCGTATATTCCCTTATACAGCTGGTGGTAGACCTTCTGCTCCGCAGCGCTGAGGTAATCGAGAAAATACTCCGACACATACGCATCGTTTATCTTGTCGAACTCCTCCTTGCTGACATCGTCGGCAGATTTATTATCCGACGGTTCCTTGTCCTCGACCTCGTAGTTGATGGTCGTTCTGGTCGCCTCATTATAGAAAACGACGTCGGGGTCGGCGGACACAAAAAAGTACTTCAGCTCGTCATAAGCCTCGTCCAGCCGTCCGCTTCCGCTGTATAGCCCTCCTGCAAGGCTCAGAGCTATGACAGCGGTCATCGCAAAGGTCATTATTCTGTTTTTCCTTTTCAATGCCATATCCATATCTCCGCACCGTATTTTTACACATTCGGTCTATCAAGCCTGAGGCTGCTTATCTTTTTTTATCACGGCTCTCAGTTTTTCTATCCTTGTTTCGTCCGTCTGGAGCACACGGAACTCGATATCCTCCCACACGGCGACTGCATTTTCGTCCTGCGAGGGTATATGCCCCAGCAGGTCGACCACAAATCCGCCCACGGTATCGAAATCCATCCCCTCCGGGACTTCCCTGCCAAGCGCTTCGAGTGCGTCGGCAAAGTCCGTATTTCCGAGCATATCAAAGGTGTTCTCCGACACCTTTTTTATCTGTTCCTCCTCGTCGTCATACTCGTCCTGTATGCTTCCGACGATGGTTTCCAGCAGGTCCTCCATAGTTATAATACCCGCCGTTCCGCCGTACTCGTCCACGACTGCGGCTATCTGAGTCTTTGTTCTTGTGAACTCCTCAAAAAGCTCGCCGCACTTGTTGCTTTCGGGAACGAACATCATATCCCTCATATACTCCCTTGCGCAGTGGAACTTTCCGTCGTTTTCAAGCGCCAGCCCCAGCAGGTCCTTGACGCACACCACTCCGCAGATGTTGTCCATGTTTTCCGAATAAACGGGCAATCTCGACTTACCCTCTTCTATTGCGAGCCTTATGACCTGTCGGATATCCTCGTTCTCCTCCACGCCGACTATCTCGGTACGGTGGGTCATAGCGTCCTTTATCTCGATATCGTCGAACTCGAAGATGTTGCTTATCATCTCCGCCTGGCTCTCCTCGATGCCGCCCGTTTCGTTGACCGCATCGACCATGAGCAGTATCTCCTCCTCGGTCACAGCGTCTGCGTCGGCAGGCTTCTTCACGCCGAGCAGTCTTAATATGCCCTTTGAGATGACCTCTACCAGCCACACCAGCGGCATGAACAGCGCTATCCACACGCTGTATGCTCCGCTTGCCGAAAGTATGAAGCGCTCGCCTATCTTTCCCGATGTACAAAGCCTTTTGGGAACGGTGATGCCGACCACGGTGAGTATCACCACAGCCGCAAGCGTGACGACCGCAAAGCTCAGCAGGCACACGCCGTAATACCCCGCGCCGCTGCCCGGGTCAACATAGAAAAGCTTTATAAGGGCTTTTCTCAGCATAGGGTAAAAGTGCCTTACGCTCAACGCACAGGCGCAGGCGAGCATAAAAGAACGGGAGATGACATTTGCCGAAACGAATCTTGCGGGGCTTTCAAGCAGTCCCGTAAGCACACGGGCTTTGCTGTTGTTTTCCGAAAGCAGCTTTCGCAGCCGCAGCTCGGTCATCTCAACAGCCGCATTCTCACAGGCAGTAAAAAAAGCAACAAGAGCTGTAAGAACAGCGTAAACACCGATAACGAGCCACGTTCGCCCAACCTGATCCATTTAACGACCTACCTTCTCCCGAAATATTACTGTTTGCATCTGCATACAATATAATTCTACACAACTGTACAGCGTTTGTCAATAGAAATATAGCACATAAAAAAGAAAAATAATACCTGCGCTATTGCCAAAACCGAAAAAAAGTAGTATAATTATCGCAGACGGATCAATACTTGGCAAGGGAGGAACATAAATTGCGCAACAGCGGTATTTTGATGCACATTTCATCATTGCCGGGCAAATACGGCATCGGCAAGCTCGGAAAGGAAGCATACGACTTCGTGGATTTTCTTGTAAAGTCAAAGCAGAGCTGCTGGCAGATACTGCCCGTGTCTCCTACAAGCTACGGCGATTCGCCCTACCAGAGCTTCTCCGTACACGCAGGAAATCCGTATTTCATCGACTTTGAAGCGCTCAAAGACGAGGGCTATCTTGACGACGGCGACCTCAGCGGCATAGACTGGGGCAGCGACCCGACACAGGTGGATTATTCCGCCGTTTACGAAAACACCTTTGCTGTGCTGAGAAAGGCTCACAAGCGTTTCCGCAAGAAAACAGAAAAGGGCTTTCGGAAATTCGTCCTCGCAAACAAGGACTGGCTTTACTCCTACGGGCTGTTCATGGCTTTGAAGAACGCACATTCCGGCAAGGCTTGGTACGAGTGGGAGGACTCTCTGCGCATGTGCAAGCCCAAGGCTATCAAGGCGGCTGCCAAGGAGCACGCCGACAAGATCGATTTCTGGTGCTTTTTACAGTACAAATACTATCAGCAGTGGGAAAAGCTGAAAAAATACGCAAACTCCAACGGCATAAGGATAATCGGCGACATACCTATATATGTGGCATACGACAGCGTCGAGGTGTGGGAGCACCCGGAGCTGTTCTACCTGGACAAGGAGAAAAAGCCTATCGAGGTCGCAGGCTGCCCGCCCGATGTCTTTTCCGAGGACGGTCAGCTGTGGGGCAACCCGCTTTACCGCTGGGACTATATCGAAAAGAAAAAGTTTCGCTGGTGGGTAGAGAGGATACAAGCCGCATCGCAGATATACGACACCGTGAGGATAGACCATTTCAGAGGCTTTGAAAGCTACTACTGCATACCCTACGGCGCAAAGAACGCAAGAAAGGGTCAGTGGCGCAAGGGTCCGGATATGAAGCTGTTTAAGGAGATCAGCAAACAGCTTGGCAATGTCGATATAATCGCAGAGGACCTTGGCTTTCTCACCAAGAAGGTCACAAAGATGCTCGACGCAAGCGGCTATCCGGGAATGAAGGTCCTTGAATTTGCCTTCGGCTCTGGTGCAGACAACGGCTATCTGCCGCACAACTTCAAAAACACAAACAGCATCTGCTATACAGGCACGCACGATAACGAGACCGTTGCAGGCTGGATAAAGAATGCCGATAAAAAAACTGCCGAGCACTGTAAGCAATATCTCGGTGTAAAAACCGATGCTGAGGTGCCGTGGGCAATGATAAGGCTGTGCTGGTCGAGCATATCACAGACCGCTGTTGCACAGATGCAGGATATCCTTTGCCTTGACAACTCCGCAAGAATGAACACGCCGTCAACTCTCGGCGACAACTGGAAATGGCGGCTGGCAGACTTCTCCAAGCTGAACAGCGAGCTTGCTCAAAGGCTCGCCGACCTCACAAGGCTGTATGCAAGATGCCCCGAGGAGAAGCAGGAGCAGGAGGGAAAAAAGGCTAAGGAGAAAAAAGAGGCTCCAAGCGAGGAAACAAGTGCCGCACAGGAGGACGCCACAGTCCCCGATGAAAGCGATGCGGCTCCCGAAAAGCCCGAAAAATCACCCGATAAGGAGTAAGCTAATGGATAAGAACATATTTGAAAAGGCTCTTGAAAAGGACCTTATGCGAAAGTACGACACGACCGTAGAAAAGGCTGCCGACTGGCAGCTCCACGAGTGCGTTTCCTCCGTATTTATGGAGCTTATCGCACAGAATCACAGCGCAAGCCTCGAAAAGCATCTTTCGGGCAGGCGTGCGATGTATCTTTCAATGGAATTTCTTATGGGAAGAGCTGTTCACAACAACCTTATGTGCGCAGGCATCTACGAAGCTGCCGAGGAGATACTCAACGCTCACGGCAGGAGCCTTGACGACATGGAAACGATAGAGGACGCAGCTCTCGGCAACGGCGGTCTGGGCAGACTTGCCGCCTGCTTTCTTGACTCTGCGGCTACGCTCGACCTTCCGCTGGACGGCTACGGAATAAGGTATAAATACGGTCTTTTCAAGCAGAAGATCGTTGACGGCTTCCAGAAAGAAGAAGCAGATGACTGGACAAAGTACGGCGACCCGTGGTCAAAGAGATGTGAGCAGGACGCTGTTTTAGTAAGATACGCAGACCAGACCGTAAAGGCTGTCCCCTACGATATGCCTATAATCGGCTACGGAACGAACAACATCGGCAATCTTCGCCTGTGGCAGGCAGAAGCTGTCGGCGGATTCGATTTCAATAAGTTCAATGACGGGGACTACTCGGGCGCCCAGGCTGAGATAAACTCCGCAGAGGACATCTCACGTGTGCTCTACCCCAACGACAATACCGACGAGGGCAAAAAGCTGAGACTGAAGCAGGAGTATTTCTTCTCCGCCGCTTCGGTGAGCGATGCGCTTGCAAAGCACAAGGCACGCTTCGGGAACCTCGACGAGCTTGAAAAGTACCTCACTATCCAGCTCAACGACACACACCCCGTTATCGCTATCCCCGAGCTTATCAGACAGCTCGTGAACGAGGGCTATGACTTTGAAACGGCTTTTGAAAAAGCGCACAGGATATTCAACTATACCAACCATACCATAATGGCAGAGGCTCTTGAAAAGTGGAGATGCTCGCTGGTAGAAAGCGTCCTGCCCGACGTTTACAGATATATCCTTATGATAAACGAAAGGTTCATCAAGGATATGTATTCCAAGGATATGGACAGAAAAGCCATTGAAAAGATACAGCCTGTCTCAGGCGGTACGGTGAATATGGCTTATATGGCTATCTACGTTTCGTCGTTCATAAACGGCGTTGCCGAGATACACACCGAGATACTCAAAAACGATGCGCTCAAACCGTGGTACGAGCTTTACCCCGAAAGGTTCCAGAACAAGACCAACGGTATAACCCAGAGGCGCTGGCTGGCTCTTTGCAACACCGAGCTGTCCTCGCTCATCACAAGGCTCCTCGGGGACGAAGGCTGGGTGACCGACCTCGACAGGCTCAAGGAGCTTGAAAAGTACGCAGACGACGAGAAGATACTGCGTGAGTTCATCGGCATCAAAAAAGCCAAGAAAAAACAGCTCGCCGACTTTATCAAGGCTCACGACGGCATTGACGTTGACCCGGATACGATGTTCGATATCCAGATAAAGAGGCTGCACGAGTACAAGCGCCAGCTCCTTAACGCCCTGTCGATAATCTATATCTACTACGGGATCAAGGACGGCTCGATAAAGGACTTCACACCTACGACCTTCATCTTCGGCGCTAAATCGGCTCCCGGATACAGACGTGCAAAGGCTATAATCAAGCTGCTGGGCGAGATAGGCAAAATGGTCAACTCCGACGAGCAGACAAAGGGACTGCTCAAAGTCGTATTCGTCCAGAACTACAACGTTTCCTACGCTCAGAAGCTCGTTCCCGCAGCAGACGTTTCCGAGCAGATATCAACTGCCGGCACCGAAGCAAGCGGTACGGGCAATATGAAGCTCATGCTCAACGGCGCTGTTACTCTGGGCACATACGACGGTGCGAATGTCGAGATAGTGCGCGAAGCGGGCGAGGAAAACAACTACATCTTCGGTGCAAGAGTCGAGCAGCTTGCCAAGATAATGCCCGACTACGACCCGAGAAAGCTTATCTTTGAAAACGAAAAGATAAACAGAGCGCTTGCCAAGCTTATCGACGGAACGTTTGACGACGGCGGAGTACCTTCGGATCAGGAGGGCAGCTTCAAGGAGCTTTACAAGGCTCTCACCGACGGCGCAAGCTGGCACGTTCCCGACCACTACTACGTTGTCGGCGACCTCGAGGACTACGTCAGCACAAAGCTCCGCTGCAGCAGCGATTACAAGGACGAGCTCGGCTTTGCAAAGAAATGCTGGCTGAATATGTGCAACGCAGGAAAGTTCTCATCTGACAGAACGATAAAGGACTATGCGGAGAATATCTGGAAGATAGCTCCAATATCAAAGTGAGGTGTGACCGTTGGGCTGGGAAGGTGATGTCCTGCTTTGGATACAGGACAATCTGAGAAATGCCGTGCTTGACCCGATATGCAAGTTCATGGGCACAATAGGTTCTCACGGAGAGTTTGCGATAGCCGTGGCTCTGCTGCTGTTGATAATACCAAAGACAAGACGCACGGGCTGTATATGTGCTCTGTCGCTTGCGACCACTCACGTCGTTTCAAATATGATAATAAAAAAGATAGTTGACAGGACAAGGCCTTACGATGTGATAAACGGGCTCGTCCCGCTGACAGGTCCGCTGGACAGTCCGTCGTTCCCGTCGGGGCACGCCGCCGCAACGTTCTCCTGCCTGTTCGTCATAGTGCTTATGATGCCCAAGAAGTACGGCATACCCGCACTTTTAGTATCGCTGTTCATGGCATATTCGAGAATGCACGTCGGGGTACACTACCCCACAGACGTTCTTGCAGGCATGGTGATAGGTATTTTCTTTGCCTGCCTGTATACATTCATTTATAAGAAAAAGTTTGCTCCCAACGTAAGAGGGACCAAACCGCTGAAAGGAAAGTAATATCAAATGCAAGACAATAACAGGGACAAAAAGAATTTTGAGATACCCCGTCCGGAGTTCCCCAAAAGAGCCGTTATAACGGGTGGTATGCCCTACGGCAACAAGGAGCTGCACTTCGGACACGTGGGTGGTATGCTGGTATTCGCCGACACCTACGCAAGATTCCTGCGTGACAGGATAGGCAAGGAAAATGTTATCTTCGTGACAGGTACGGACTGCTACGGCTCACCTATCGCCGAAGGCTGGAGACAAAAGGTCGAAAAGGGCGATTTTGAGGGCAGCCTTGAGGACTTTGTAAGAGCCAACCACAACAAGCAGGCTGAAACGCTCGAAAAGTACGCTATAAAGCCAAACCTGTTCGCAGCTTCGGGACTTGACCGCAGCAAAGAGATACACGCCGAGTTCACTCAGGAATTTCTCAATTCGCTTTACCAAAAAGGTCAGCTTGAAAAGATATCGACGATGCAGTTTTTCGACGAGAAAGCAGGCGTTTTCCTCAACGGCAGACAGGTAGTCGGAAAGTGCCCCGTTGACGGCTGTACTTCCGAAAAGGGCTATGCCGACGAGTGCGATATGGGACACCAGTATATGCCCGAGAACCTCGTTGACCCGATAAGCACGCTCACAGGCGAAAAGCCGTCGATGAAGCCGGTAACGAACTGGTATTTCAAGCTGTGCGACTACGAAAAGCTTTTGCAGGAGTGGGTCGAAAAGATGCAAAAGCGAAAGGACATACGACCTGTCGTGTGGAAGACGATATCCGAGTTCTTGAAGCCGCCCGTTATCTATGTCAAGCGTGAGTTTGAGGAAAAATACCGTCAGATACAGTCAGAGCTTCCTCAGCACGAATACATCGAGGAGCCGAAAAAGCCTTCGTTTACCATCGCTTTCACCGCACTTGCAGACTGCGAGCAGGCTTGCAGAGTGCTGACCGCAAACGGCATAAGATACAGGACCGGTAAAAAGCTCGTTCCGTTCAGACTTACCGGCAACATCGAGTGGGGCGTTCCCGCACCGAAATTCGAGGAAAACGGCGAGGACCTCACCGTATGGGTATGGCCCGAATCGCTGTGGGCACCTATATCGTTCACGCAGACCTACCTTGAATCACAGGGCAGGGACAAGGCTGAATGGAAAAGCTACTGGTGCTCCAAGGAGGCTGCTGTTTACCAGTTCATCGGACAGGACAACATCTATTTCTATGGCATAGCCGAGCCTGCTATGTGGATGGCTCAGCAGGCAGCAGAGCAAAAGACTTCCGACCCCGCAGACGGCGAGCTTCAGATGCCCGTCATCGTTGCAAATCACCACATTCTTTTCCTCGACAAAAAGGCTTCAAGCTCGGGTGCGGTCAAGCCGCCTATGGCCGACGAGCTGCTCAACTACTACACCCCCGAACAGCTGAGAATGCACTGGCTGGGACTGGGACTCGGACAGCGCTCGGTAAGCTTTATGCCAAAGCCGTTCAACCCCGACGCAAAGCCCGACGAGCAGGACCCTGTCGTAAAGGACGGACTGCTGCTTTCCAACGTTTACAACCGTATCATCAGGACTGCGTTCTACACCGCACAGAAAGAGCTTGACGGCGTTCTTCCGTCAAATGCCCCGAGCGAGAAGATACTTGCCGAGGGCAAGAAGGCTGTGCTGGACTACGAGCGTCATATGTCACGCTTCGCTTTCCACCAGTGTACCTACGTCCTTGACAGCTATATAAGAAACGCAAGCAAGTATATGGCTAAGGCGCTCAAACCCGACGGACAGTCAAAGGAGGAGCTTTCACAGGCGCTCGCAGATATTTTCTATATCATAAGGATAGCTGCGATACTGCTTCACCCGATGGCACCCATAGGCACCGAAAAGGTGCGTGAGTACCTCGGCGCAGACGAAAGCTTCTGGAGCTGGGAGCACGTTTTCGAGCCGGTGAATTACTTTGTCGGCGAGGGTCATAAGCTCAAGTTCCTCCCGCCGAGAACAGACTTCTTCACACGTCACGAGAGCCAGTTCGCTCAGACCGAGGAATAAGCTGAAATATTTGAGACGGGATCCGCCGTCAAGGCTCTTCCCCGAGGGCATGGAGGCTCTCCTCCCGCCCCCGAAAGCACCGATAACAATTTTAGCCGCAGACTGACATCTGCGGCTATTTTTTTGCACATTTTCAAGGTGAATAATTTAATAAATTTGTGCAAAGTGCTTGAAAAATCAGTTCCGGTGTGGTATAATTAGTTCAAATATATGAATCGAGGCGAACAGTTCTTATGAAACTTGTATTTCTGGGCGCTACCCACGAGGTAACGGGCAGCTGCACATATATCGAAGCGTGCGGAAAGAGATTTCTTGTTGACTTCGGAATGGAGCAGGGCATAAACTATTTTGAGAACGAAAAAGTCCCCTGCCCGCCGTCGAGCATAGATTTCGTGCTGCTCACGCACGCTCACATCGACCACTCCGGACTGCTGCCGCTTCTTTACGCAGGCGGCTTCTCGGGACAGATACACGCTACAAAAGCGACCTGCAACCTGTGCTCGATAATGCTGCGTGACTCGGCTCACATACAGGAGTTTGAAGCCGAGTGGCGTTCAAGAAAGGGCAAGCGTAAAGGAAACGAGGAGGTCGAGCCGCTTTACACAGTGGCTGACGCCGAGGGCGCTATCACCTGCTTCGTGCCTCACGAATACGATATGCAGATAGATATCTGCGAGGGCATAAAGATCCGCTACACCGATGCGGGACACCTGCTGGGCTCGTCAAGCATCGAGATCTGGCTGACCGAGGAAGGCGAAACAAGAAAGCTGCTTTTCTCGGGCGATATCGGAAACCACAAGCAGCCGCTTATCCGTGACCCGCAGTATATCGACACGGCTGACTATGTCGTAATGGAAGCGACCTACGGCAACAGACGCCACGACCCGCCGAAGGACTATGTCAGCGCCTTTGCCGAGATAATCCAAAAGACCTTTGACCGTGGCGGAAACGTCGTTATACCGTCGTTCGCAGTCGGCAGAACACAGGAGCTGCTGTATTTCCTGCGTCAGATAAAAGCCGACGGACTTATCAAGGGGCACGCAAACTTCCCCGTCTACGTTGACTCGCCGCTTGCTATCGAAGCAACGAGGATATTCAACGAGAACAAAAGCTCCTGCTTTGACAAGGAGGCAATGGAGTTCGTAAACAAGGGCATCAACCCTATCGCATTTGACGGGCTGACTCTTGCGACCACAAGCGACGAATCCCGTGCGATAAACTTTAACGATACGCCAAAGATAATCATTTCCGCAAGCGGAATGTGCGAGGCGGGACGCATCAAGCACCACCTCAAGCACAACCTCTGGAAGCCCGAGAACACGGTTCTGTTCGTCGGATATCAGGCTCTTAATACGCTCGGCCGAAGCCTTGTCGAGGGCGCAAAGAACGTCAAGCTCTTCGGCGAGGATATCACCGTAAAAGCCGAGATACTCGTGCTTGCCGGCATAAGCGGTCACGCAGACGTTGACGGGCTCAACGCCTGGATACAGCACGTCAGCGGCGTCAAAAAGGTGTTTGTCAACCACTCCGAGGCGTCTATCGCAGACGAGTTCACCGCACATCTCAGAAACGATTACAGGCTTGAAGCATACGCTCCGTACAGCGGTGCAGTGCTTGATATCATCAGCGGCGAGTTCACCAACGCCGCACCGATACCCGTCGAGAAAAAGTCAAAGGGCTATTCGCCGAGCTACCAGCGCCTTGTTGCTTCTCTTGAAAGACTTACCGCACTTGTCAACCGCAGCTCGGGTCTTACCAATAAGGAGCTCGCCAAAATGACCGATACCCTCAACAACCTCTGCTCCAAGTGGGAGGATTAAACTACAACAACCGAAAGGAACCGACCGCAGATGAAAATACTCCATGTAAACGCACTTAACCACCGCATCTTGCAGGACGAAAAAAAATTCATCGCCGAAAGTGACAATAACTATAAACAAAGGCTCATCTCCATCGCCGACAATATCGAAAACTCCAAGGACACAAAGCCGATACTCCTGCTTGCGGGACCATCGGGCTCGGGCAAGACGACGACTGCGCTGAAGATAAGGGAGATACTGCTCGAGCGTGGAATAATAACATACAACATCTCGCTTGACAACTATTTTCTGCCCAAGGAGCGCTTCCCCGTTGACGAAAACGGCAAGGTCGATCTCGAGTCTCCCCTGCACGTTGACAAGGAGCTTTTCACCCAGCAGCTGACCGACCTTTTCAACGGAGAAGAAATAACTCTGCCTGTGTTCAATTTTCCCGACCAGTCAAGGCACTGGGGCGCAAAGCTCCGGCGTGAAAAAGATGATATATTCATCTTCGAGGGCACCCACGCTCTCAACCCGATGGTTATCGGAGATATCGCACAGTACGCCCACAAAATGTACGTCAGCGTCAGAACAAGGCTCCAGTACGATGTAAAGGGCGAGGACGACAGGCTTCTCGACCCGGCGTTCATAAGACTTATGCGCAGAATGATAAGAGATTTGCTTTTCAGAGGCAGAGAGCTGACCGCAACGCTGGATATGTTCGACAGCGTGGAAAGAGGCGAGGTAAGGTATATAATGCCCTACAAGAACACCGCTGAATATTCGGTGGATTCGTTCATTCCGTACGAGGTTCCGTCGTATAAAAGCTTTATCCTCGGAAAGCTCAAGGAAGCCATCGCCTCGGAGCCCGCATATGAACGCTTCAGCCCGATAGTCCAGGCCCTGAAGGAGATCGGTGCGATATCCCTTGACAGTATCCCCGCCGATTCGCTGATCAGAGAGTTCATTGGCAAAAGCAAATACGAATACTGATAAACGCAGGATCTATCAGCTGATAATCGGGAAAACTCTATTCAGAAACCTTTTAATATGTAAAGGACATTTCCAAAAGCGGGAATGTCCTTTGTTTTTGCTCCTTTGCTGGGAGCACAAACATTTATTTATACAAGCCCCAGTCCGCCATATCAAGACGGATATAGTTACCCTGCTCGCCATGGCAGACAGGGCAGCTCTGAGGAACTTGTGTGCCTTCATAGATATATCCGCAGTTGGTGCAAACCCACTTTGTGCTTTCGTCGCTCGAGTAAAGCTGACCCTGCTTTGCAAGCTGTGCAAAGCGGGTGAAGCGCTCGCCGTGTGTCTTTTCGATGCCTGCGATATTCTCAAAGTCCTGTGCTATCTGTGAAAAGCCCTCGTCACGGGCAGTCTGCGCAAAGGACGGGTAGATATCCCCGTTTTCTGCGAACTCGTGCTGCGCCGCACTTTCAAGCTCGCACACCGTATCACAGCTGTCCTTGTCAACAGGGAAAGCTGCCTGTATCTCGACCTGCTGCACTCCGCCCTGTTTGAGGTGCGAATAGAATATTTTTGCGTGCTGCTCCTCCTGGTCGGCGGTCCACCTGAAAAGGTCCGCAAGCACAAACTGCTTCTGTGCGGTCATCGCCTTCTGTGCGAAAGCGTACCGGTTTTTAGCCTGGCTTTCGCCCGCAAACGCACGCATAAGGTTGTGCATCGTTTTTGAATCCCTGAACTCCATTTTTAACATCTCCTTTAAACTGTCAGCGTTCCCGTGGGCGTTTGGACAAGCAGAAGTATCTGCTCCTCCTTGCCCGTTTCGGCGTTGATATATACAAGCACGTCCCTGCCGCTGCCCGAGGTGCACCTGAACTCGTAGCACAGCTTTTCCCCGAGGCTGTCCGTCGGTATCACGGCAAGCTGACTGCTCACCACGTTCAGATGCGGCGACACGGACTTCTCGGCACGCAGCCTTGAAAACAGCTTCTTTGGCTGTCCTCGCTTGGTGTGGTTCACAAGGAATCCCCTTGTGTCGCAGCCGACTATCTCGCCGCTGTCCATCGCCACGCTCACCTTGACAAGGTCAGTGTAAACACAGGTCCCGAGGTCGTTGTAAGCGTAGTTAACGGTCATAACGCCGCCCAGTATATCGTGGTAGGTCTTTTTCATCGAGGTTATCCCAAGATAGTCAAGGAAATCGTCGGCGTACTTCAAGGCTCTTTCACGGCTCAGCTTCTCGTCGCCGACCTCCCGGCTTTTAAGAAAATACGCAAGATAACCGCCGTTTTTAGTCACCTCACAGCTCACCGTGCGGTCTGCGTTTGAAAATCTCCAGCCGGGCATCTTTCCGCCTGTCTCGCTGACCTCGGTAAAATCGTTTGCCGAGGAATTGAGTGCGATACAGCAGCGTTCGAGCGCCTGCTTTTTAGTGACCGCGGCAGCGCCCGACGTCATCTTAGGCTCCTTTTCCATAATGTTGTCCGAAAACGGACCGTCGTAGATAAGGCTCGGGTAGCTATCAAAGCTCTCCTCGAAATCCGAAAAGCCGTTCACCACCCACGGCGTTTTTTGCGTCTGTCCCGCCTCTGCGGCAGAGATGTCTATCTCGCCTGCGCTAAGCGAGCTTTCAAGCTCCCACATATCCTCGGAAAGCTTTTTTGAGAAGTCGTAAAGCTTTGAGATGTTCTCGTAGTCCTTGTCGGAAAGCCTCTCTTCTTTTTCAAGCTTTTTTGCGACCGCAAGCGAATAGTTGCCCACCTGCGACAGGAACTTGTAGGTGTTGTCCAGCCCGAAGCTGTCCGACGGCAGCTGTGCAAGCGCAGCCTTTGCGGCACCCGACTGCTGATACAGCTTTACCGAAAGGTCTCTGTGCGTCTCGGGCGAGCCTGCGTAAAGTTCCTTTTCAAGTGTCTGGCTGATGTTGCGGCAGGAGTCAGCGAGCTGCTCCACCGCAGACGCATAGGTATTTGACAAAGCAAGTCTGCTTCGGTCAGCCTCTCCCATAAGGATAAAATTGCGTGCGATAAGCACCACCAATGCAAATATCCCAAAGCTGAACAGCCTTATCAGACATCGTCTTGAGCATTTCATTTTCATTCCTCCGTTCGCAATAAGCTTGTGCAGAAACTGCCCGGATATGCATTCGCCGCAAAGATTTTTTCAATTCGGCGTTTTTGTGTTGAAATGAAAAGCAAATTATGCTATAATAAAATTTAATGCATAAAACGAAAGGAATGGATAACGTGATATATCTTGATAACGCAGCTACGACAAAGCCCTGCAAAGAGGCTGCCGAAGCTGTTATGAAAGGGCTTGAGTGCTTCGGCAACCCGTCGAGCCTGCACAGTCTCGGGCTTGAAGCTGAAACGCTCGTCAGCGAGCAAAGACAGGTCATAGCTGATGCGATAGGCTGCCTGCCAAAGGAGATATATTTCACCTCGGGAGCGACCGAAAGCAGCAATACTGCAATATTCGGGGCATTTGCAGCACACGGCAAAAGAAAGCACCGTGTCGTCACAACGACCGTAGAGCACCCAAGCGTCACAAACCCGATAAACAAGCTTGAACAGCTCGGCTGCGAGGTTATAAGACTCTCTCCCGACGAGAACGGACAGATAACTCCCTCGGCTGTGCTCGAAGCGGTCAATGATGACACATTCCTTGTGAGCATGATGCTTGTCAACAACGAAACAGGCGCTGTGTTCGACGTCGGCAGTGCGTTTTCGGCGGTAAAGAAAAAATACCCGCAGGTGCTCACCCACTGCGACTGCGTGCAGGGCTTTATGAAGTTGCCGTTCACGGTGAAAAAGCTGAACGCCGATATGATATCGCTCAGCGGTCACAAGATATATGCGCCCAAGGGCATCGGTGCGCTTTATGTTTCGGCAAAGGTGCATATCCCTGCATTCCTGCTCGGTGGCGGACAGGAAAAGGGCTTTCGCTCGGGTACCGAGAGCGTCCCGCTGATATGCGGCTTCGGCGCAGCGGTAAAGGCTCTTTCGGGAAAGGTGGAAGAAAACCTTGAAAACGCACGAGCCGTTCAGGGCTACCTCGTTAAAAAGTGCGGCGAAAACGGCGGCATAGCTGTCAATTTCTCAGGCGGCTCGCCCTACATCACGAGCATCGCCGTCGAGGGTCTGAAATCCGAGGTGCTTTTGCATTTTCTCGAGAAAAAGGGCATTTTCGTTTCAAGCGGCTCTGCCTGCTCAAAGGGCAAGAAAAGCTCGGTGATAAAGGAGTTCAGAGTCCCCGAAAAGCTCTCCGACAGCGTGCTTCGCATCAGCTTTTCGACGGACACGACAACACAGGACATAGACGCACTTATGAGCGCAATAACCGAAGCACAAGGCTCGCTTGCGAGGATAAGAAAGTGAGCACATACAAAAACGTGATACAGGACAATCTGTATGCACGAAATGACAGCTTTTTATTCTGGCTTCACGAAAGATATACTTTCCGTGCGGACAGGTTTGACGAGCTGTGCCAAAGCGTTGAAAAGCTTGCGCAGGAAGAAATATCCCTTGAAATGACGAGGACGGTAACGTACATCTATCAGTGCATACTCAAGGAGATAATATATCACTTTGACCCCAATGACAGCTCGGTGATAAAGGATCTTCCGCAAAACTACACGCAGTATCTTGAAAGGTTTGACTGTGCGCTGGCGAGATACTTTACATACGGCTGAAGATGAAAGGAAAGATGGAAATGAAAGAGATAATACTTTGCAAATACGGTGAGATAGCGCTGAAGGGCTTGAACAAGAGCACGTTTGAGTCGATGATGATGAAAAGCATACGCCGCAGGCTCAAAAAGTTCGGCGAGATGAAGATAACAAAGGCGCAGTCCACCGTCTACATAGAGCCTTTGAGCGAGGACATCGACGTTGACGAGGTCGTTGAGAGGCTGTCAAAGATATTCGGCATCATCAAGCTTTGCCGCAGCTGCGTACTCGAAAAGTCGATGGACGCAATACTCGGCGACAGCATCGGCTACCTGCGTGAGCAGCTTGAAAGCGCAAGGACGTTCAAGGTCGATGCCAAGCGCAGCGACAAGAAATTCCCGTACAAAAGCCCCGAGATATGCATCGAGCTCGGCGGAAAGATATTGCAGGAGTTCCCGCACCTCAAAGTCGATGTTCACGACCCCGACGTTACCGTTATGGTCGAGGTGCGTGAGAGCAACGCCTACGTTTACGCAGGCAAGCTCGACGGTGCAGGCGGTATCCCCGTAGGCTCCAGCGGAAAGGCTCTGCTGCTGCTTTCGGGCGGTATAGACTCCCCTGTTGCGGGATATATGATGGCAAAGCGAGGCGCAGTGATAGACGCTGTACACTTTGAAGCGCCTCCGTACACATCTGACAGAGCGAGAATGAAAGTCGAGCAGCTCGCAAAGATAATCACCGACTACTGTGGCGATATCGCATTTTACTGCGTGCCGTTCACCGAGATACAGGAAACTCTGCGTGACAAGTGCCCCGAGGAGTATTTCACGATACTGATGAGACGGCTTATGATGGAGATAGCCCAGCGCCTTGCGGAGAAAAACGGCGCACAGGCTCTTGTAACAGGCGAAAGCCTCGGGCAGGTCGCAAGCCAGACCATGTACGCTATGGTCTGCACCGATGCGGCGTGCAGACTGCCTGTTTTCAGACCCTGCATAGGTCTTGACAAGACCGAGATAATCGAGACAGCACGCAAGATAGATACGTTTGAAACGTCCATACTGCCGTATGAGGACTGCTGTACCGTGTTCACCCCCAAGCACCCCAAGACCCGCCCCTCGCTTGAAGCGGTCCAAAAGGCGCAGGCTCTGTGCGACTGGGAGGGAATGATACAGCAGGCAGTCGAGAATACCACCGTAAAAATGATAAGATTAGATTGAGTCACCCGGGACTCACAATGCGGTTAGTCATTAACCGCATTTTTGCTTTTCAGAGTACGGTTTTCTATATTTTCAATTAACAAACGTGAAATAAACATATGCTTTTTTATGTGCAAAACGATATAAAAGGAGCTTGATTTTATATGCAAATCAATAAAAATGACAAATTGGTAACAAAAAGTATTGACACTGTAACCAATTTTGTAGTAAAATATATGTTGGAGCATGATATTACCGTGTGTACTGCCGAAAGCTGTACGGGCGGAATGGTGAGCGAGCTCATCACCTCTGTCGCAGGCGCTTCGGGGATATTCAAAGGCGGAGTGTGCAGCTACACCGAGGAGATAAAGCAGAAAATACTCGGCGTGAAGAAAGAAACTCTCGATAAATACACAGTTTACTCGCCTCAGGTCGCAATCGAGATGAGCGAGGGCGCACAGAAGCTTTTTAACGCAGACGCTGCGATAGGCATAACCGGCATCGCAGGACCCGGCAGTGTCGGGGGCAAGCCTGCCGGCACGGTATATGTCAGCGTAAGATACAAAAATAAGCAGACCGTTAAGGACCTGAAGATATACGAGCTTTGCAGCGAGCCTGACAGAGAAACGGTCAGGCGGACAGCTTCCGTGCTTGCACTTGAAATGCTGCTTGATATCTGCAAGGCAGAGCAAAAAGGATAGATTCTATGTCACAAAATGAGAACAACGGGGTGTTCCAAAGCGTCCTGAACTATCTGATACCCAGAAAGAGCGATAGCAGGAACGAGAAATTCCGTAAAATAGTATTTCTGTTTTCGATAGCCGTTTTCATCGCCTCGCTGGTGCAGCTCGGGCTGTTCCTGCGGCAAAAGGGCATCGAGGAGGCGACTGCCGCAAAGATGCAGGAGTACGCACCGCACCTTGCGGACGAGCCTTTGCAGACGACGCAGGCTTCACAGAAGACCCCCGATACCACCAAAAAGACCGAGCCTGCCGTTCCCCCAAAAAAGGAACAGCGCACAGTTCAGCCGTGGGGGCAGAAGCTTCTTGATAAAAACCCCGATGTGGTCGGCTGGCTGGATATTCCCACACACACCGACAGCAGCGGCAAGAAATACATAAATACCGTGGTGGTAAAGGGCAAGAACAACGACGAGTACCTCTACCGTGACCTCGACAGGAAATACAGCCTTTCGGGCACGCCGTTTGCGGACA
The DNA here is from genome assembly GCA_902786975.1 of uncultured Ruminococcus sp. Taxonomy (GTDB): domain Bacteria; phylum Bacillota; class Clostridia; order Oscillospirales; family Ruminococcaceae; genus Hominimerdicola. Next base: position 45,754 of record CADAES010000009.1, on the reverse strand, counting down.
GCTCGTGCAGGATAGACAAGGACGGACAGTCCGACAACATCACCATCTACGCCCACCACATGAACAATCTCGGCACAGGCTTCGCACGCATACACGAGTATAAGGAAAGCGTCGATTTTCTGAAGAAAAACCCCGTCATCAATTTCAATACCGTATACGATAAGTCAAATCAGAAATACGTCGTCGTCGGGTGCTTTATCACCAACGCCTATACGGGTGCGGACGACGGAAAGATATTCAAATACTGGAAGGTAAAAGATTTCTCCGATAAGAAAACGCCGTTTGACGAGTGGATAAGCGAGGTAAACAAACGCTCGTGGTATTCCTCAGACATCAAGTGTACCGCAAAGGACAAGTACATCACCCTCTCCACCTGCTCGGACGAGTGCTGGGGCATACGCTGGGTGATAGTCGCAAAAAAGCTCACCGAAAATGACGATCTCGAAAGCATCGTGCAGTCCTACAAGGCAAGACCCGACAGCGAGATATATTTCCCCTCCCAGTGGGTAAGGAAACGAGGCAACAAAAAAGTCTATTTCGGCTGGGCATATTAGTAAACAACGGGTGACGCTATACACCCGCAGACAGCTTGTAAAAGCCGTCGGAAAGGTAATGTGATACTTATGGACAGAAAAAAGCGCAAAAAGCCGTCAGTGAGCAGGATATACAAGCTCATCGGTGCGGCAGGTGTTCTCGCTCTCACGATAGGCACCGTCGGATTATTCGCCTTTTCGGGCGACTCGATACAGACCTCCGAGACCGAGTCATCGGCTGTGGAAACGACCGCTTCACAGGTGCAGACCTCCGAGGCCACCACAACATCGGAGGCGGAGCAGACCGTGACCACCTCCGGCCTTATAAAGTGGCACAAGGCGGGCATTGACGAGTACGAGATATCCGACTCTCAGCAGACTACGACTACAACTACGACTACGACTGCGGCTCCCGCTTCGCAGACCGAAAGTTCTTCACAGCCGCAGACCTCACAGACTGCCGAGCAGACAACATCTGCTTCAACTGCGCAGCAGACCGTGACCACTACCACACCGCCGCAGACTACAACGACAACGACAACAACTTCGGCTGTAACGACAACAACGACCACAACACCCGTTGTCACGACGACCACACCCGCAGTTACCACCACAAAGGCAGTAACCACTACACGCCCCATAACTACGACAAAAAAGGTCACCACCACCAAGGCTCCGACGGTCAGGACCGTTTATAATTCGCCAAAGATAAAGAGCTATACACAGGAAGAGTTCGATATGCTCTGCTATGTCGTACAGGCTGAAGCGGGCTACTGCGCAGAGAAATACAAGATAGCCGTTGCAAATGTCGTTCTCAACAGAGTAAAGTCGCCAAGGTTCGCAAACAACATCAAGGCTGTGCTCACCGCACGCAACCAGTTCACAGCCATAAGCAACTACTACACCAAGCGCAATAAGCCCAACGCAAGCACCATAAACTGCTGCAAGAGAGCACTCAACGGCGAGGATAATACCAACGGTGCAGTCTACTACTATTCACCGAGATATGTCGGCGGCAGTGTTGCTGCTTGGTTCGAGTCGATGAAGCTGTGCGTAGCCTGGGACAGCGCAAGGTTCTTCAAGCCGTGGTAAAATGACAAAACACAATATGCAGTTTTTCGTTATGTGTAATGTGCCTGTATATTGGGTCAAAAATTGTTAAAAGTGACGAAAAGTCAGGACGTGTCTTTGATATGTCTTGACTTTTTTTGCTGCGGTTTTTATAATTAATAGTGTATATATAAACGGCTGATAAACGTCAGCCGCAGCACTTTGAAGAGGTTTATGATGAAAGTGATATCAACTATCCGCAGCCTGTCTGTCAGATTCGGCAGCAAGGCTGTCATCGCAGGCGCAGGTGTGATCGTGTGTGCCGCCGCTGCAGCTGTTTTCTTGTTTTCGGGGAAAAGCGATACCGCAGTGACCACACAAAGCAGCGAAAGCTCCAGCAGTGCTGAAACGTCCGCATCAACGCAGCAGGAACAGCAAACGAGCAGGGTCGAAACTGCCGCTTTCAAAAAAGCACCGCTGAAGGAATACGATATGGTGTGCGCAGAACAGCACGATGCTGACCTGCCCGACGAACCCGTCGATGACGAACCCGAGCCGGACGACCCGTCGGGATTTAAGGTGCAGGCGGACACTAAGGCATTCAGTTCGATAGATAAAATGGCACGCCCCGCACATTTGCGCACCACAAGGGATACCTCAAAGGAATTCTTTACCGTGCGTGACATCACTACGGGTAAGATAGTCACTATGAATGCCTTTGAGCTTGTTTGCTCCATAGTCTACAACGAGGTGGGCGACGGCTGGGGCAGCGAGGCTATAAAGGCGCAGGCAGTCGCTGCATACTCCTGTCTGAGATATATGGACAGTATCGGTATGATAGAGACCGTCGGCATAAAGACAAATTACACCCCGAAGGTGCAAAGCTGTGTAAAGGCTGTCCAGGGGCAGGTCGTAAAGTATAACGGACATATCGCAAATACGCTGTATTCCGCTTCGACCGCAGGCTATACGCTACCCTCCAACCTTGCGATAGTTTCAAGCTATCCTTATCTGAAAAGCGTTAAGAGCGCATACGATTCTTCCGACCCGAACTGGGGCGTGAAAAGCTCGTTCTCAAAGGACGATGTAAGGAAAAAGCTCGAAAAGAGATTCAAGGTCAAGCTCTCCGACGACGTGAAAAGCTGGTTCAAGCTCACCGATGTTAGATATGGAAAGTATGTATTCGGCGTCAGCATCGGCGGGAAAAAGAGTGTCAGCGGCAGCGCTGTAAAGGAGCTTTTCGGACTCAGATCCACAGCCTTTGACATAACGTTTTCAAACAACAGGTTCGTGTTCCGTTCCTACGGCTGGGGACACGGCGTGGGAATGTCGCAGTGGGGCGCTTGTATGTACGCAAGACACGGCTGCACCTACGACCAGATACTCACCCATTACTACACAAATACGAGGATAGGCATTTCAAGCGTCAGCAAAAAAGCCGTCGAAAGAGGCAAAAAATCTCAGCAGGAGCTTGAGCGTGAGGCTCAGACCGCAAGCGAAACGACCACCACAGGTGAGCAGGCTCTGCCCGAAAGCGAACAGACGCAGGCTACCGAGGAGACCGGTGACAACGGCTTTGAAACGACAACGACGAAAACATCTTCGGACACTCAGAGCGAGACCTCGTCAGATTCGGCAGAGACCGAGCCGACGCAGACTACTCCGCCTACCGAACAGACCACTCAGCCGCAGCAGACAACAGTTCCCGAAACTTCCGCACCGCAGCAGACCTCTCAGCCGGAAAAACCGGGAAGCACTAAGGTTACCAAATCGGCACAGGACGCCGAACAACAATAAATCATGAGGTGAATACTATGGGATTTTTTTCAAACGTCAGCCCGCAGGAAAGGGCAATAAACACACAGATCCAGCAGACACACGCTCAGATCAACGAGCTGTATACCGATCTGGGAAGATATGTAAAGCTCAATCTCAAGGATAAGCTTGCCGACGAGCAGTATGTTCAGAACTCTGCAAAAAACATCGACGACTGCCTTGCAAGGCTCCAGCAGCTCAATAAGGACCTTATTGGCGCAAGAGGCAACAAGCTGTGCGTAAAATGCTCGGCAGAGATACCTATGGCAGTTTCCTTCTGTCCGTCGTGCGGAACTCAGCAGCCTCCTGTTATGGGTATGGGCGGCGCACCGATGAATAACGGTATGAACGGCGGTATGCCGATGAACAACGGCGGCGCACAGCCCGGCTTCAATCAGAGACCTGCATTCACTCCCGGCGGCGCAGGCAACTCGCCTTCCAACCCGAACAGAAATATGGCTCCCGGCGCAAACAACGCTCAGCCCGTTCAGGCTCCTGTCGCACCGATGCCTCCGATGAACGATATACCTACCGTTCCTCCTGTTCCGACCGCTGCACCTGCTGCGGCTCCCGCACCGACAGCTCCGGCTGCTCCCGAGATGACACAGGCTCCCGCAGCTGAGCCTATCACCGAAACGACAATTACAAACGACGACCCTGTTACCACCGCTGCTCCGGTCATCAGCGATACCCCCGCAGCTCCCGCAGCTGCTGCCGCAGAAAGCTTTGTTTTCTGCTCGCAGTGCGGACATAAGGAACCCTCGGGCGTTGCGTTCTGCTCACAGTGCGGCGCTAAGCTCTAATAATGACCACAGAACAGGCGGTGCTCTCCGCCTGTTTTTATTGCAATTCTCTTTATTCTTACATCTTACCTCTTACATCTTATTTCTAAAAAGGACGGTCTTTTTAATGTCATTGTCTATCCGTGATACCCTCAGAGAATACGATGTTATACTCGCATCGTCTTCACCGAGAAGGCGTGAGCTTATCAAGCTCATCTGCCCACAGTTCAGAGTTATCCCACCCGAGTGCAGCGAAAGGCTGCCCAGGGATGTGTCCACGCTCAAAGCCGCCGAATACCTTTCCGATGTCAAATGCCGCTGTATCGCAGATGTCTACGACGACAGCATCGTCATCGGCTGCGATACCGTCGTGATATGCAGCGGAGCAATTTTCGGCAAACCTGCCGACGAGGAGGACGCCAAAAGAATGCTGCGTGCGCTTTCAGGCAGAGAACACAGCGTTATAAGCGGCGTGACTGTCGGCTATAAAAAACGCTTTCTCACCTTCTCGGTCACAACAAAAGTGACATTCAGACAGCTCACCGAGGAGGATATAGATATCTACGTCAAAAGCGGAGAGCCTATGGATAAGGCAGGCGCTTACGGCATACAGGGTATGGGCTCGCTTCTCGTCGAGAAGCTCGACGGAGAGTTCTATAACGTAGTCGGTCTGCCCGTCAGCGAGCTTGCCGCACGCCTCGATGGCTTTTTGCAAAACGAGTGAGCCTCGGGCTGGATATTTGTGATACAATATGCCGCTGTTCCCTTCTGAGGGCAGCGGCTTTTGCCGTTTTTTAACGTGACAAATCAGCAGTCTGCATACTGTGCGAGCCCGAATTACTGTACTTTTCCACCAGTGCAGTCCAATTTTTTTCGCTTTTTTGTGCAAAGTGTACATTCTTTTGAAAAATAATTGTTAAATCAGCAAAATGTCTTGAAAAATACGTGCGGTTGTGGTATCATAATATCATATGTGAAGATGTGGAACGATAAGGAATAATGATATAATGAGACCTAAAACTGATAAAAACGCTAAGCAGCGCAGCCGTGTGCGTCTGCATCAGAGCCTGTTTACTCTGTGCTGCTTCGTGTGCGTGGTTTTTGCAGTCGGCTGGATGATACATTCCGCAGGCAAGCGAACAGTGTTTTTCACATTTTCGTCCGCCGACAGTTCTTCAAGAAACAGCAGCTCAACAGCAAGCAACAGCAGTTCGCTACCGCAAAGCGACAGCTCGTCCTCTGCCGACAGCAGCTCTGTTCCCTCAGCGGACAGCTCCGACAGCAGCGAAAGCAGCTCTGCGTCAGACCAGCCTCAGCCCGATACACCGACAGACCTTCACCCCTATTCGGCTCCGAAAGACCTGAACGACGAGCTTGACGACGCCCTGTTCATAGGGGATTCGAGAACGGTCGGTCTTTACAATAACTGCGACAGGCCCAAAGCTACCTTCTACTGCAGTATCGGTCTTAATATACAGACCTGCTTTGAAACGCAGTCGATAAGACTTGACAACGGCAATATGGGAACGGTCGAAGATGCACTCGCACAGGGTCACAAGTTCGGGCGTGTCTATATAAACTTCGGCACCAATGAAATGGGCTGGCCGTATTACGACAGCTTTATCCAGTACTACGCAAGGCTTGTTCAGACTATCCGTCAGTACAGCCCCGATGCAAAGATATATGCCGAGTCCATACTGCCCGTGACAGGTTCAAGAGCTATGCAGGGCGATGCGATAAACAACGAGAACGTAAGGACGCTCAACGAGTATATCCAGCGTTTTGCAAACGAGAACGGCTGTGTATATCTGGCGTGCGACAGCGCAGTTGCGGACGATAACGGACAACTTCCCGAGGAGGCGAGCACCGACGGCGTCCACCTGTCGATAGAGTACTGCAAGTACTGGCTGAATTACATTATTGACAACACTTAAATAAAAATAAACATCAAAAAGTGAAAGGAAAGGTATTTATGAGATCAAAGAAATTAATATGTGCAGTTGTTGCTGCAGCACTGGCATCGACCATGGCATTCGCTTCATGCGGCAGTGATTCCTCAAGCACAGCTGACACCAAGACAAGCAGCACAGCAAGCTCTTCATCAGCCGCTGAGTCTTCAAGCAGCCCCGACAGCACAACAGCTGCCACAACAGAGCAGAAGACCGCCAAGGACCTCAACGCTATCGCCGAGAAGGTAAAGGATTCGCTGGATGATGCTGTAAAGGGCACAATGACCAAGTTTGACGACGCAAGGATCGAAAGAATGATCGGCGTTAAGAAGGACCTCTACAAAGAGGCTGTCTGCTATGTAGACGCTTCGGGTGCTTCGGCTCACGAGATCGACTGCTTCGAGGCTAACGACGAGAACGCTGCAAACGAGATCAAGGCTGCTCTTGAGACTCGTATCGAGAACCAGAAAAACGCATTCAAGGACTACGTTCCCGCTGAGATGACCAAGCTCAACGACCCCGTGCTCGTTGTAGACGGCAACTACGTTTTCCTGTTCCTCACAAACAACAACGAGGCAGCTAAGAACGCTATCGGCTAATATTTTTGTATCTATCGGTCATGTTCTGCCGCTGTGCGGCGGAGCATGGCTTGATTTAGTATTCTGACTTTTTTAGGCAGCACCGCACAACCACCGGCTAACGCCTTTGCACGCCATCTGCTTGTATATTTTCCGTCATAGTACACAATTTTTCCTTGCCTGGCGCCAGCCCGCCTGCGTCAAATTTATACACTCTGACGAAAAATCTGACTGCGCATCTGACGCACAATGATCGTGCGGTGTTGCCTTTACTTATCCTTAAAGGTTTGGTGATCTGAGAAAATGGTGTTTTCAAGCACGTTCTTCCTCTTTGTATTTCTGCCCGCAGTACTTATACTTTATTATATTGCCCCCCGTAAAGTCCGCAATCTGATACTGTTTATATTCAGCCTTGTGTTCTATGCCTGGGGCGAGCCTGTTTATGTGTTCCTGATGATAGTATCTACGATAGTGGCGTATATCACGGGACTGCTGGCAGACAAGACCGTCAAGGGCAGGAGCAAATGGGTGCCGAGAGTGGCGCTGATAACCGCAGTGCTGTGGAATATGGGACTGCTGTTGTTTTTCAAGTATACCAACTTCTTCATCACCAACATAAACAGCATCTTCGGCTCGGATATAGGAAAGCTCGGGCTCGTGATGCCGATAGGCATCTCGTTTTACAGCTTCCAGACGCTCTCCTATGTCATCGACGTTTACAGAGGCGACGTAAAGGCGCAGAAAAACTACCTTATCCTCGGTACCTATGTCGCACTTTTCCCACAGCTCATCGCAGGTCCTATCGTAAGATACAAGGACGTCGAGGAGCAGATGAAAAAGCGCAAAGAGAATATGAGCAACTTTGCCGAGGGCGTGAAGCGCTTTACTATAGGTCTTGGAAAAAAGGTGCTTCTCGGAAACAATATCGGATTTCTGTTTGAAACGATAAGCAATACCCCGCAGAGCGATATGAGCGTGCTTGCATCGTGGCTGGGCATAATCGCATATACATTCCAGATATACTTCGATTTCTCGGGCTACTCGGATATGGCTATCGGTCTGGGAAAAATGTTCGGCTTTGACTTCCTCGAAAACTTCAACTATCCGTACATCTCAAACTCGATAACCGAGTTCTGGAGGCGCTGGCATATGTCGCTTTCCAGCTGGTTCAGAGATTACGTCTACATCCCCCTCGGCGGAAACCGCAAGGGCAAGCTCAGACAGTGCGTCAATATTATGATAGTCTGGTTCTTAACAGGCTTCTGGCACGGCGCAAACTGGAACTTTATGATCTGGGGCGTGTACTTCGGCGTGATACTGCTGTGCGAAAAACTGTTCCTGCTCAAGGGGCTGAAAAAGCTCCCCAAAGCTATCGGACACATATACGCCCTTATACTGATAGTCATCGGCTGGGGCATCTTCGCATTCGACGATTTCGGCAAGCTGTCTCAGAATTTCAAAAATATGTTCGGGCTTTCAGGCATCGACCTTGTGAACGATCAGGCGCTTTCTTGGCTTGCGACATACGCAATAACATTCGTTATCCTTATAATTGCATCTACCCCGCTTGTCAAAAAGCTCGGCGCAGCGGTCAGCAAGGGCTTCCCCGTCGTGTACAGCTGTGTTGTGCAGCCGGTGATGGTCGCAGCGATACTTATTCTTTCGACCGCATACCTCGCAGGCGGCTCGTTCAACCCTTTCCTTTATTTCAGATTTTAGGAGGTGACCGTAATGGATAAAAAGACCGAAAGGATATCTCAAGTCATTATGGTCAGCGTCTTTCTGCTTTTCATTTTCGGCTTCGCTGTCTGGAGCTTTCTGCTGAAGGACAGGGAGTTTTCCGAAATGGAGAACAGGAACCTCACGCAGTTTCCGACCTTCAGCTGGAAAAGCCTTAAAGAAGGCAAGTTCACACAGGAGCTTGAAAAGTACATCTCCGACCAGCTGCCTATGAAGGACGAGCTTGTAACGCTCAAGACCGATGCGGACAGACTGCTCCTTCACGACCTGCAAAACGGAGTGTATTTCGGAAAGGACGGCTACTACCTCCAGGACTATAAGGAAAACACCGAGCAGATAAAAAAGAATGTCGGCTTCATAAACGACTTCGTTTCGTTCTGCCCCGACACCGAGATAGATATGATGCTCGTTCCCAACAGCATCAGCGTAATGGACGACAAGCTCCCCTCTACCGCAGTTACGCAGGACCAGAACAAGACCGTTGACAAGGTAAAAGAGCTTCTCAGCGCCAAGATAAAGCTCTACTGCCCGATGGATGAGCTGAAAAAAGCTGTATCCGACGGCACGCAGGCTTACTATAAGACCGACCACCACTGGACGTCCGACGGCGCAAGAGCAGCATTTGACGGCTTTATGAAATTCCTCGGCGAGGACGCCCTCAAGGCGGAGTATTCCTGCAAAGAGCTCAACGGCTTCCTCGGGACGCTCTATTCCAAAGCTCCCTCGGCGTTTGCGCAAAAAGAAACTATGAAGCTCTATACCGATAAGAACACAAAGCTCAGCGTCGAGTACGTTGACAAGGACAAGACCTCGGACAGCCTGTTCGACAGCTCGTTTGAGGATAAAAAGGATAAGTATTCCACCTTCCTCGGCGGCAATTTCCCGCTTATCGAGATAAAGTCCGAGGGCGCACAGCAGAACAAAAAAGTGCTTATCCTGAAGGACAGCTACGCAAACTGCGCTATGCCGTATTTTACAAGTATGTACTCGGACGTATCGATGATAGACCTCAGATACTATCACGACGCCTCAAAACCGACAGTCTCGGAGTATGTAAAGAAAAATGGCATTGAAAAGGTGATATTGCTCTATAACGTCGATTTTCTTAATACCGACGACAATTTCACATGGCTTATGTAGTTTATTGGGGAAAACTCATCACAGATAAATTATGTTTGCCGGAGGGCAAACCGTCTAACGGACTCTTTCCGGAGAACCCCTGCACTAATAACAAAGGCTTGGTTTTTAAACCAAGCCTTTTTCTTTTTACTTTGCTGCTGCTTTGTGGAACACCTTTTTGCCCTTCTTGATGATGACCGCATCGGTGAGGTCTATCATTGCCTTGGGGTCGGTGACCTTTTCGTCGTTGATGCTTACTCCGCCCTGTGTGACGAGCCTTCTTGCGTCGCCGTTGGATGCGCACAATCCGCACTTTACAAGCAGTGTGAGCACGCCTATCTTTCCACCGTCAAGCTCACTTGCGTCTATCTCGGTGGTAGGCATATCGTCGCTTACGCCGCCCTTTGCAAATATAGCTTTTGCAGCATCGTCAGCCTTTTTAGCCTCCTGCTCGCCGTGAACGAGCTTTGTCAGCTCATAAGCGAGCAGCTCCTTAGCCTTGTTAAGCTCTGCACCCTGCATTGTCTTTTCCATTTCCTCGATCTGCTCTATAGGAACGAAGGTCAGCAGCTTCAGGCACTTGATAACATCTGCGTCATCAACGTTTCTCCAATACTGATAGAAATCGTAAGGTGAGGTCTTTTCAGGGTCGAGCCATACTGCGCCGCCGACGGTCTTGCCCATTTTCTGTCCCTCGGAATTGAGAAGCAGTGTGATCGTCATTGCGTGAGCGTCCTTGCCGAGCTTCTTTCTGATAAGCTCCGTACCCCCGAGCATATTTGCCCACTGGTCGTCGCCGCCGAACTGCATATTGCAGCCGTACTTCTGGAACAGCATATAGAAGTCGTAAGACTGCATTATCATATAGTTGAACTCGAGGAAGGTCAGTCCCCTCTCCATTCTCTGCTTGTAGCACTCAAAGGTGAGCATCTTGTTTACCGAGAAGCAAGCTCCGACCTCACGCAGAACATCGATGTAGTTAAGGTCGAGCAGCCAGTCGGCGTTATTGACTACCATTGCCTTGCCGTCGGAAAAGTCGATAAAACGGCTCATCTGCTTTTTGAAGCACTCCACGTTGTGCTGGATAGTTTCCTTTGTCAGCATCTTTCTCATATCGGTCTTGCCGGACGGGTCGCCTATCATTCCGGTTCCGCCGCCGATAAGTGCGATAGGCTTGTTGCCTGCCATCTGGAGCCTCTTCATAAGGCACAGCGCCATAAAGTGCCCGACGTGCAGGCTGTCTGCTGTCGGGTCAAACCCGATGTAGAAAACTGCCTTTCCGTTGTTGATCATATTGCTGATCTCTTTCTCGTCCGTGACCTGAGCTATAAGCCCACGCCTTACAAGTTCTTCGTAACAAGTCATTTTCATTTCCTCCGTTTTGATTTATATGATTTAATTATCCTCTTCGTTTTCTTCGGTATCATCATCGTCATTTTTCAGCTCTACAAGTCTGCCGGTACATTTGTAATTCTCCCTGAGGATCCTCTCGGCAAGCTCGGCATCACCGACGATGCTGAAAGTCTGACTGCGCTGCGACACCTTTGTTCCGAATGTGAACTCGACCTTCCCGACGCCGCTGCTATAACTGCACTGTTTGGCATCTCTTGCACTGTCCGGCAGTATGACATGAGTTTCGGTGAGATAAATACTGTTTCGGCTGAGCCAGATGATAAGAAACAAAAGCGCCGTAAGAAGCTCCGCCGCCAGTACCACGATGTGCAGCCAGTCCTTGTCTTTTGTGAATGCGATAAGGCTGTAAACACCTGCCAGCGCAAGTCCGCCCGAAAGATACGGGTATATTATCACCGCATTGCTGCCGAAAGGCTCGAGCTTAACACGCTTTGCCGCAGTCCTGCGCCTGATGATAAAAGCGTGTATAACTGCCGGATAGCTCGTCAGCACAACAAGCCCCAGCACAACTGTCCAGACTATCTTTACGGCCGCCGCCATAAAATGCACATCCCTTTCATTTATCTGCGTTCTTAGATTCTTTTCTGTGGTCAAGATGTATCCCTATATGCCCTATGCCGAGGATAACGACTGCTATGAGCATCGGCAGATTTCCGCCGTAGACTGCCAGCAGACCGAACGCAAGCACAGGCAGCGTTGCCCCCGCAACGGGTACGCCGAGTATGCCCGAATACATATCCGCCATAGTCTTTTCACTTCTGAAATAGCGTATCCAGTATATCTCATACAGCACCATCATCAAAAACGATATCAGCAGAACAACGCTCCACGCCCTTATACTGCGTATGTTAAAATCGGAGAATATCAGACAAAGTGCGCTTACAAGCACCTCGCCTATGCGTTCAAGACCGAGCAGCAGCTTGTTCTCGTTCACGGCGTATTTCTCATAATCCTTCGGCTGATTTTTGCTCCAGACCATATTGGGCGTGAAAAGCATTATCAGATATATCAGCCCTACATATGAAAACCCGAAATGCATATTCCCCTCCTGCGTCAGTACTTGTTGTTCTCACGGCTGCCTATGAATATCACCACAGCCCACGCTGCAGCACCTATCACGATAAGCACGATCCCGACTGTCTGGATAATGTTCCAAAGCCCCGTGCTGTAAAGCTTGATATAGTATTTTGTGTTGAAGGGCAGGTCTGACCTCTGCTCCATCTGCGGTGCAGGTCTCAGATCACTCTCGGCGTATTCGCTCGTGTCCGCCTTGCATATCTCGCCGGTAAACTTAATACCGTCCTCCTTCGGCTTGACCTCGGCAAACTCTCCCGAGCTCTGCTTGTCGGGGTGACAGAAAACATACAGCGCTCTGAAGCTGTCCCTGTACTCGCCGGGAACAACGAAGCATACCTGCTCGCCGCCCATCGGCACCCAGTATTCATCGCCATCGCCAAGCCCCGTTCCGAAGCTGTTTATATCAAATATCTGCGTTACGCTTCCCTTTACCGAGCCGCCCTTGCGTGAGCCGAGCTCAGTTATCTCCTCGGCTTTGCGAGCCTTGCCCAGCACCGCCATACTTATCGTCAGAGCGACCGTTCCCACGATCAGTGCGCACACAGCCGCCGTCTGTATCCTCTTGAAAAGCGGGGGTATGTAATGACTGGAGCGCTCGTATTTCATAAGCTCGTTGTCAAAGACCGAATCGTAGCTTTCAAGGATACTCTGTGCCTTGAAGTCGTCGTCTGCTACCCTGTTGCATATATCGAAGCTGTAAAACCTCGAAAAACCGTAGAGATCCTTGATAAGGTCATAGCAGTATATCTTTTCTGCACGCACGGCGTGAACGACGAGCGATGCCAGGATAAGTATCATCTCGGGCAGCTCCATCATTCTGAAAAACAGTATCATGGCGATAGATGCCACGTCTATCCCTGCGCCGACGATGTTGCCGAGCTTGTCCCTTTTTACGACCGTGACGACCGCACCCGCAAGCGGGAAAAGCGTGCAGACCACAGGTCTTATCAGCTTACTTGCGCCGAGAGCCCCCATAAACAGGCTGTATGCCAGCAGAAGATATATTACCAGCTGTGCCAGCATAAAGACCTTTGTGCTCCTCACGATGCCCTTGAAGATATCACAGCAGTTCGTTATCCTGTCCTCACGGTACTTTCGCACCATTACCGCATCTACGGCTGCGTCCTTTTCTGCCTTTTTCATTTCTGCTCCCCTTGAAAACAAAAGATCCTCTGACGGGCATAAGCTCATCAGAGGACGAATTATCGTGTTACCACCTCATGTTCGCCTGGCTTTCGCAAGACAGACCTTTACAAGTTGACAAAAGCCAACTCTGCACCCGTAACGTGGGCAAAGCGTGCAGGACTTGTCGCACAGCGAGTTCACCCTGCCTGCTCCGGGCTGTATTCAGCCAATGCCTGCATGCTCCCTTTCACCGACCGGGAGTTCTCTGAATGCCGACAGCATGAGCCTACTTGTTCCCATCACCGCATTTCACATATTAAAGCTAATATAACATACACATCGGCTTTTGTCAAGAAACGTCATTATTTTTTTACATATGCCGCAACTATCTCGCCGATGTATTCGATGTGATAGTCGCCTGCGGAGCACCACTGCTCATCAAGAGATGTGTCGATAAAACACTCCTTTTTCATAGGCTGTGCGTATATCTTCCTGCACACAAACACCGCCGAAGCCTGCTCGAATGCCGTCGAGCCGTCGGTGAACACGGGCACGAGCCCCGTTTCCTTTGCCTTGTCGCAGTCCCTTCCGCTGTGTCCGCCGCAGAAAGCCAGAGCCTTCTTGTACTGCTCGTCGAAAAAGCAAACGCTGAAATACTCGCTTTTGTCGATAAACTCCCTTGTGTATCTCTGGGGACGTATAACGGTCATAAACGTATTCTTTCCCCACATAACGCCCGCAAAGCCCCACGATGCAGTCATCGTGTTCCAGCCTCTGCTGTCGCCTGCCGTTACGAGCATCCACTCCTGACCTATCTTTTTGAACACATTGAGATCAAGTGTGAGCAGCTGCTCACCGCTGAGCTTTTCAAAGCCAAGCTCCGTCATTTTGTCTGACATAACCATACCGCCTTTCAGTTAAAAGTTTTACACTTCCCTTTGATAAGATTATACATCAAAAAACTTGAAAATGCAAGCTTTTTGTGTTGCAATTTGCGTTTGAAAGTGGTATAATATACTTGAATATCATCAGGTCCTGTCCCGCTTTGGCGCAAAGCCTGCACAGGCAAGCCTGAAAATGTATATTTTCCTGCATATTATTTTTGATTATACATAAATTTACGTTATTTTGTGTATAATATTCAAAATTATTTGCATAACCCCTTGACAACGCCGTATAAAAGTGTATAATTATACTTGACAAAAACATTCGGGCATAAAGTATATGCTTTTATGCGTTTGATCAAATACAAATAACGGAGGAATAATTATGGCTAACGAGATCAAAAAGGTAGTTCTTGCATATTCGGGAGGACTTGACACATCTATCATCATTCCCTGGCTGAAGGAGAATTACAACAACTGCGAGGTCATCGCCGTTTCGGGCGACGTAGGACAGGGCACCGAGCTTGACGGTCTGGAGGAGAAGGCTCTCAAAACAGGCGCTTCAAAGCTCTACATCGAGGACCTCACCGAGGAGTTCATCGAGGACTACGTGTTCCCTACCGTACAGGCAGGTGCAATTTACGAGAACCAGTATATGCTGGGCACTTCTTTTGCAAGACCTATCATCGCCAAGAGGATAGCAGAGATCGCTCTCAAAGAGGGAGCTGACGCTATCTGCCACGGCTGCACAGGCAAGGGCAACGACCAGGTAAGATTTGAGCTTGCTATCAAGGCTTTCGCACCCGATATGCAGATAATCGCTCCCTGGAGGATCTGGGACATCAAGTCAAGAGACGAGGAGATCGACTACGCTGAGGCTCACAATATCCCTCTGAAGATAAACAGAGAGACCAACTATTCCAAGGATAAGAACCTGTGGCACCTTTCCCACGAGGGCCTTGACCTTGAAAACCCCGCTAACGAGCCGCAGTATGAAAAGCCCGGCTTCCTTGAGATGGGCGTTTCACCGATAATGGCTCCCGATAAGCCGACCTATGTTACTATCCACTTTGAAAAGGGCGTTCCTACCGAGATAGACGGCGTTAAGATGAACGGCAAGCAGATAGTTGCAAAGCTCAACGAGCTGGGCGGCGCAAACGGCATCGGTCTTGCAGACCTCGTCGAGAACAGACTGGTGGGCATGAAGTCAAGAGGCGTTTACGAGACTCCGGGCGGAGCTATCCTCTACAAGGCTCACGAGGTGCTTGAAACTATCACACTCGATAAGGAAACTGCAAGAGTTAAGCAGTACCTCAGCATCAAGTTCGCAGACATCGTTTACAACGGTCAGTGGTTCACACCTCTGCGTGAGGCTATGAGCGCTTTCGTTACCGAAACTCAGAAAACAGTTACAGGCGACGTAAAGCTCAAGCTCTATAAGGGCAACATCATCAACGCTGGCGTTACTTCGCCTTATACCCTCTACGATGAGGAAGTCGCAACATTCGACGAGGACAACGTTTACAACCAGGCTGATTCGGCAGGATTCATCAACCTGTTCGGTCTGCCGATAAAGGTTAGAGCAAAGCTCGAGCAGAAAAGAAACAACAATAAGTAACATCACACATAATACATCAACTTTATTCAACAAGGAGGTAAATGATATGTCAGATACTATAAACACCTTTGAGCCGGCACTGGACAAGAAAGTGGAGATATCCTACGACAGCCTGCCGAACTCGACATTTGAGGACGTCAACCTGGGAAGCGCTACCTTCTGCAACGTAAACCTCAAAGAGGCTAAATTCAACGACGTGAATATGGACAGCGCAGAGTTTGACGACGTAAGTATGAGGGGAGCAAACTTTACAGATATCTATATGGTCGATTCAAAGTTTCTCGGTGTAAACCTCAGCAACACAAGATTCGGCTGTTCGATAATGAATAATGTAGAGTTCAAGAACCCGGATCTGAAAAACTCACAGTTTATTCACTGCGACCTTTCAAACGTCGAAATAAATGACTGCAAGATCGAGGGCATGAAGATAAACGGTATAGACATCTCCAAGCTCCTTGAACAGCACGAGAAGGAATAAACGGCTGATAATCATTAACGGGCAGGACGGCTTGCGCAAAAGCCGTTTTGCCCATACGTTTTTTTGTTTTCTGTTAGTACTGTGTGCAGTACCGAGGTTTCAGCATCTATGAAGCCCTGCGGTCAGAAGCAAGAAGAAAGATGCAAGATGCAAGAAAAGGTGGTTTCATAAATGTCACAGAAGATGTGGGCAGGAAGATTTACAAAAGAAGCGGACGAGAGGGTCAATGACTTCAACTCGTCGATAAAATTCGATGCGAGAATGTACAGGCAGGACATCACCGGCTCGATAGCTCACGCAACGATGCTCGGCGAGTGCGGTATCATTGAAAAGAGCGAAAGCGAAGCTATCGTCAAGGGCCTCAAGGGCATACTTGAGGACATCGAAAGCGGAAAGCTCCCGTTTGACCCCAACGCCGAGGATATACATATGTTTGTCGAGGCTGAGCTTACCGCAAGGCTCGGTGACACGGGCAAGCGCCTGCACACCGCAAGATCGAGGAACGACCAGGTCGCCCTTGATATAAGAATTACGCTGAAGGACGAGACCGCTGAGATAATCGCCCTGCTCAAAAAGCTCACGCAGACAGTTACCGACATCGCAAAGAAGCATACCCTTACGGTAATGCCCGGCTATACTCACCTTCAAAGAGCACAGCCCGTCACCTTTGCGCACCACCTTATGGCTTACGCTAATATGTTCCTGCGTGATCTGGGGAGGCTCAGAGATACCTGTGAAAGAATGGACGCTATGCCTCTGGGAAGCGGTGCGCTCGCAGGTACGACCTACCCGATAGACAGACAGAGAGTGTGCGAGCTTCTCGGCTTTGCACAGATAACACAGAACTCGCTCGACGGCGTTTCGGACAGAGATTTCTGCTGTGAGCTTGCCTCGGCGCTTTCGATACTTATGATGCACCTGTCCCGCTTCTCCGAGGAGGTAATAATGTGGTGCTCGTGGGAGTTCAAATTCGTCGAGCTTGACGACGCCTACGCAACAGGCTCGTCGATCATGCCGCAGAAGAAGAACCCCGACGTCACCGAGCTTATCAGAGGCAAAACGGGCAGAGTCTACGGCGACCTTATGACGCTGCTTACAATGATGAAGGGCATTCCGCTTGCATACAACAAGGATATGCAGGAGGACAAGGAGGCTATCTTCGACGCAGTCGATACCGTAAAGCTGTGCCTTGTGACATTCGACCCGATGCTCGCTACGATGAAGGTCATTCCCGAGAATATGAGGGCAGCTGCGGCAAGGGGCTTTATCAACGCTACCGACTGCGCTGACTACCTCGTAAAGAAGGGTATGCCGTTCAGAGATGCATACAAGATAACAGGAACTCTGGTTCACATCTGCATCGAAAAGGGCTGTACGCTCGAAACGCTCCCGCTTGACGAGTATAAGGCGCTTTGCGATAAATTCGGCACCGACGTTTTCGAAGCGATAAGTCTTGACACCTGCGTTATGCAGAGAAAAAGTGCGGGAGGACCTGCGCCAGATTCGGTAAAGGAACAGATAAGATATGTCGAAAAAAACATCGAAGCTTTCTGAAAACATCTCAAACCACCCTGCGAGGTGGGCTGTGATATCAATAGCTGTGTGGGCAGTCCTGCTCAATGTGCTGTTTGTGCTGACGAATTTCGTGTTCGTTAATGCGCTGATGCTGATGCTCGGCTTTACGCTGATATACCCCGTCTGTACGCTTGCGCTGTGCTTTTACTACGCCAAGCGATGCGGGATACGCTGGTATATGCCGTTTGGAATGATACCGATAATAGCTGTGGAATTCATAGCCTTGGAAAATCTGAGAGCCGTTATCCCGAACGTACTTGTTTCAACAGGCTTTTGTATGCTGTTCGGAAGCGGTGTGGGAAACATCTTCGCAGACAAGGACTTTATTCAGATCCAGAAAAAGCAGCAGCGTGACAGAAAGCTCCACGAGGATATAAAATACAAGAAGATACTTGATGATAAAAGGGGAAAGTAAAATGAAAACAAAAGTCTTTATCGACGGCAAGGAAGGCACGACAGGTCTGAAGATATTTGAAAGATTCGCAAAGCGTGACGACCTTGAGATACTGCTTATCGACGAGGATAAAAGAAAAGACAGCAGCGAGCGTGCAAGGCTGATAAACTCGTCCGACTTCACATTTCTTTGTCTGCCCGACGCAGCCGCAAGAGAAGCAGTGAGCCTTTGCACAAACCCCGACGTTAGGATAATAGACGCTTCGACCGCTCACAGGACCGACCCCGACTGGGACTATGGCTTTCCCGAGCTTAGCGAGAAGCACAGAGAGAATATACATAATTCAAAGCGTGTAGCCGTTCCGGGCTGCTACGCAAGCGGGTTCATCTCACTTTGCTATCCGCTGGTCAAGGCAGGCGTGCTCCCCGAGGACTACCCTGTTACCTGCCACGCAGTTTCGGGCTACTCGGGCGGCGGAAAGAAAATGATCGCCGCTATCGAGGGCGGCGCAAAGACCTTTGAGATGCAGTCGCCAAGGCAGTACGCACTCGGTCAGACGCACAAGCACCTCCCCGAGATGCAGAAGGTGTGCGGCTTGAAATACCCGCCGATGTTCAACCCTATCGTTGACGACTACTATGCGGGAATGGTGGTGAGCCTGCCGCTGGTGAGCAGGTGCCTTACAAAGAGATACACGCCCGCCGACATTCACGAAATAATGAGCGAGCACTATGCAGGACAGCATTTCGTCAAGGTAATGGAGCTTGGCGGAGGCGAGACCCTGCCCGACGGATTCCTGCCGGCAAACACTCTTGCAGGCACAAACAATATGCAGATATTTGTCTGCGGCAATGACGAGCAGATACTGCTCTGTTCACGCCTCGACAACCTCGGCAAAGGCGCTTCGGGCGCAGCTGTCCAGTGCATGAACATAATGCTCGGCATCGACGAAACAACAGGTCTTGAATGACTGCACACCCGACGGTTTGTCGGGGGAAACCCTTTTGGAAGAAGCAAAAACGGCTTTGCCGTTTTTGAGAGTAACCGCAGTGGCGGTTACTCTGTCCCCCCGAGGATACCCGTTGGGTATCCTCGCAAGCGACCACAGGTCGCTTACCGGACACCCCTTCCTAAACCTCTTAATATGTTTCGGACATATGGATCAAGCCCCATATGTCCGAAACACGTTGAAAGTTCAGAAAAAGAGTTGATGGAAATACACTTCCAAGAGAGTGCCCTGACAAATCGTCAAGCATACCGTTATTCAAAACCTATCATTCAACCAATACCAAACATATATACATACAAAGAAAGAGATCATAGAAGGAGAACAAAATGATAACATATCGCACAATGGACATTTCCGACTACGAACAGGTGTATGAACTATGGCTTTCCTGTGCGGGAATGGGGCTGAACAATTTAGACGATTCAAAAGAGGATATAAAAAGATTCCTTGACAGGAATCCTCAGACCTGCTTTGTCGCACTCGAGGATCAGACGGTCGCAGGCGTGATAATCGCAGGCCACGACGGCAGACGAGGGTACATCTACCACACCGCCGTTCATCCACAGCACAGGCATAAGGGCATAGCCTCAAAGCTTGTGGACGAAACGCTGAAAGCATTGAAGGAGCAGGGCATCAACAAGACTGCACTGGTCGTATTTTCAAGAAATGCAGACGGCAACGCATTCTGGGAGAATGTCGGCTTCACAGAACGCACCGATCTGGTTTACAGGAACAAGGCAATTACCGAAATGATCAGAATAGACACATAAACACGGCGCTCTGAGCCACCGGTATAGATCAATACCAAATATCACAAAAAGAGGCGAGAGAATTGAAAAGAAAACTCTTGGCAGCTGTATTGTGTGCAGCTATGCTGCTTGTATCCTGCACGGAAGAATCCAGCAGCGAAACAAAAACGATGGTTACTTCTCAGCAGAACAAAACTTCATCTTCAGTTTCATCTTCATCATCGTCTGTTCCCGAAAGCGACGGAAGACAGACTTTTACCGATACAGTCAGACTCGACAAAATGCCCGAGGTCATCAAGGTCGAATTTTCCGGCAAATGCACCGATGATATCAAGCAGCACGCTGAAATATCAGATATGTCCGGACACGTTCTTCACAGCGGAGTTGTCGGGAGGATCGGCGTGCCGATCGAGCTTAAATATAACGGCGTTGACGACCCGCAGGTGACATTCTATTACGACAAGAACGAGCTTCGTGGAGTACCCGAGAAAAACATCATACTGCTTTACTGCATAAAGGAAAATGAGCCGTACAACACAGTCGAAGAAGCTAAGGTCGATACCAAGAAATGCACCGTTACGGCACCTGCTAAGGGCAACGGAGTTTACCTGCTCGCAGACGCTTACCAGTGGTACAGCGCATGGGGTTTTGATGCTTCTGAATATGCATATGAAAAAGACAAATCAAGTTACAGTACCGACTGGGAAAGAGAGTTCGATACGGGCAGCATAATGCAGCTCGCCGATAAGGAATGGGCAAAAAGCAATGCTCCCGATTTTCACGTTTCCACGGCGCAGCAGCTGGCATCGGCGGTTTACTATGTGAACGGTATAAATCCCACTTACAACAAAGTCAATATAACGCTTGAAAAGGACATCGACCTCACAGGCTACGACTGGAAGCCTATGGGCTGGTACCATTCGGGCAATCACGCTTTCTGCGGAACGGTAGACGGCAAAGGTCATACTATAAAAGGCATGAAGATCAACCTTGGCTACGAACCGTGCGGCTTTATCGGCTACGGCTGGGATATGTATATGCATGATATAAACTTTGTCGGCGCTGAGGTTTCGGGCACGCACTCCACAGGTATCGCCTGCGGCGAAGCTTACGGAGATGTCACAATAACAAATGTCTCGGTCCAGGGCAAAGTCTCGGGCGGCGGAAACGACTTTGGCGCGATAATAGGCAGAGAAGGCGGACTTGCTTTCAAGGGCTGCTCCGCTAATGTCACAGCAGACGGCAAGCCTTTTAAATATTTCTCTTATAAACAGAAGCAAAAAGCTGAAACAAAGGTCGTTGAATATTTTCACCTGACACGCCTACCGGACGGAGTTATTGTGCGTGACCACCACGATGGCTTTGAAAATCTCGGCTGGATCGTAGAACTTGACGGGCAACAAGTTCTTGACCGTGCTACAACCGATCCGAATACAGGCGAACAGGAGCTTGAACTTCCTTTTGATGTCCAATTGCACAAGGGTGTAAACGGCAAGCACACGATATACCTCGCCGCATATATCAACGGCGCCTACGTCAGAGTAAGCAACATCATAGAATACGAAGGGACCGGTGGGGTGAAATAAACCATCGGGCACACCCGAACCGAATTAATTCATATACATACGAGGTGTCAGAAATGAGTAAGGAAATAACCAAGATCGAATTTGAAGGATTTAAATATATCGAGGGAGGCGTATGCGCAGCAAAGGGCTTCAAGGCGAACGGTCTGTACTGCGGGATAAAAGATCCGCACGCAGCACCCGACGGCAACGAAAGCCCGATAGATAATATGAAAAACGACCTGTGCCTTGTCACATCTGATACGATGTGCAATGCCGCAGCAGTATTTACGCAGAACAAGGTCAAGGGCGCTCCCGTTACCGTTTCGCAGAAAAATCTGAAAGCCACGGGCGGCAAAGCTCAGGCGTTCATTCTCAACTCAAAGAATGCAAACACCTGCAACGCCGACGGCGAGCAGAAGGCTTTGAGAATGTGCGGGCTTGTCGCTGAAAGAATGGATATAAAGCCCGAGGAGGTGCTTGTCGCACAGACAGGCGTTATCGGACAGATATTCCCTATCGAGCCTGTCGAAAGAAAGATAGACGAGCTTTTTGCAGGGCTTGGCTATGACAGGAACCTCGAAGCTGCAACTGCGATAATGACCACCGATACCGTGAAGAAAGAGGTCGCTGTCGAGTTCACGCTCGGCGGAAAGGTTTGTCACCTCGGCGGTATGGGCAAGGGCAGCGGAATGATACACCCGAATATGGCGACTACTCTGAACGTTGTGACAACGGACTGTGCGGTAAGCGCAGAGATGATACAAAAAGCGCTGAACGAGAATGTCAGGATAACATATAACTGCCTGTCTGTTGACGGCGACCAGTCCACCAACGATACTCTTGCGGTAATGGCAAACGGTCTTGCAGGCAATGAAGAGATAACTGCCGAGGGCGAGGATTACGAGGTATTCAAAAAAGCGCTCTATATCGTAATGATGAACATAACCAAAATGCTCGCAAAGGACGGCGAGGGCGCAACAAAGCTTCTGGAATGCACCGTCAGCGGAGCAAAGGACGTTGACACGGCGATAGTAATTGCTAAAAGCGTTATCTGCTCACCGCTGTTCAAGTGCGCTATGTTCGGCGCAGACGCTAACTGGGGACGTGTTCTGTGTGCGATAGGCTACGCAGATGCGGAATTTGATATAGACAAGGTCGATGTAAAGCTCTGCTCAAGGGCAGGCGAGGTACACGTCTGCGAGAACGGTGCAGGCGTTGAGTTCTCCGAGGATATCGCAAAGAAGGTACTGCTCGAGGACGAGATACAGATAATAGTAAGCGTCGGCAGCGGAAGCGGCACGGCTACCGCCTACGGCTGTGATCTGACATACGACTATGTAAAGATAAACGGAGATTACAGAAGCTGATATACAGCTCACTCCTAACGGGGAGACAAAAAGGGATATGATTTTACAAGATATCTGTTTTCGGGCGAACAGATACTGTGGCAGGATATGAGCAGCCTGCTGCAAATATCCAAAGATAAAAAGATCACAGAACAAAAGAATAAAAAATGGGGAGGAAACAGTATGTATTACAAGAATTACGGGATCAACGGCGAACTTGAAAAAATGTTCAATTCACCTGTGAACAAGAAAGTCAGCATCGAAGAAAATCAAAGGATAATCAAGCTTTACAGAGCCTATCTTCTGAAAGACGAAAAGGTGATGTTCGAGTGTGCGGGCGACGTTCCGAAGGAAAAGAAGCGGCACACCAAGATAGCCAACAAGTATTTTGACATCAAGTCAATATTCTGCACGGCGCTCATCATCATCGCTGCGATAGTGCTGTTCATACTGTGGATAAACGACACGGGAAGAACGGTGCTGCTCGTGCTTGCGCTGGCTTTCCCGATAGTGTATACAACGGCTGTGCTGATATACTGGCACGCTATCGACGAGAACCCGGACCTTGAAGCGATAGGAAAGATAAAGTACCTTATTACCGATAAGCGGATAATCGCACGGCACCGTGAGGACGTTGACATCACGGACATCGACGACATAATCTATGTCATTCCCGAAAAGAGAGCCGAGAAAAAAGGCAACGTTATCTTTGCCACCAATGCGCCCGACTACCCGATGATATTCGGCGGTGCGTACCAGAACAACGGCATCTACCTTACCAGAGACTACTCAACTGCGTTTGAGATAATTAGGAACCTTGTTATGGAAAGAGACAGACGCAGAGAATTTATAGACGAGAACCAGCCCAACAGAATAAAGAATGCGGCGGCTCCCGACAGAAGATATCAGAGAACTATCGTTACGGACTACGGCGAGGGGCTTCACAAGCAAAAGGTCAACGCCGATATGGACGAGCTGGAGCTTCCCGACCAGATGACAATGGACGCCCTGCTCACCGTGGACGAGGACTATAAACAAGACAGTGAGGAGTAATGTAAAATGGAGCTTAAAAACAATATGCGTTCTCAGGTGCTCATCGACGCCCTGCCGTATATCCAGAAATACCACGACAAGATAGTTGTCGTAAAGTACGGCGGAAACGCAATGACAAACAACGAGCTGAAGGACGCAGTTATGAACGATATCGTCCTGCTGAACATGGTCGGAATAAAGGTCGTGCTCGTTCACGGCGGCGGACCCGAGATAAATGCCATGCTCAAAAAGGTCGGCAAGGAAAGCAAGTTCATCGGCGGACTGCGCTACACCGACGAGGAAACTATCGACATTGTCAAAATGGTGCTTTGCGGCAAGGTCAACAAGGAGCTTGTAAGCTCTTTGCAGATGCACGGCGGAAAGGCACTCGGTCTTTGCGGCTGCGACGGACAGATGATAGTTGCTCAGAAGCTCACAGGTGACGTTGACCTCGGCTACGTCGGCGATATAAAGAAGATAACCACCAAGCCGATAATCGACGCTCTCAACAACGGCTACGTCCCGATAATCTCCACCGTCGGCATCGGTGAGGACGGACAGAGCTACAATATAAACGCAGATACAGCGGCTTCACGCATCGCTGCCTGCCTCAGAGCCGAGAACCTTATCCTTATGACCGATATCGTCGGGCTCCTCGAGGACAAGGACGACGACTCCACCCTTATCCCGACCGTCAATGTCAGCGAGGTGCCCTACCTCAAAAAGAAGGGCATCATCAGCGGCGGTATGATACCCAAGATAGACTGCTGCGTGGAGGCTGTCAGACGAGGCGTCAAGAAGACAGTTATCATCGACGGGCGCATACCGCACTCTATCCTTATCGAGCTTCTCACCAACGAGGGCATCGGCACACAGTTCATCTGACAAAAAGCGCCTATGGACGAAAAGACAAAAAAGGCCGCCCTGAAAATAACAGGCATCATAACACTGTGCTGTCTTGCGCTCGCACTCGGGCTGGGCGTGCTGTCACGCTGGGTAAATGTCAGCGATGTGTTTTACTACATCATTGCCTATATTGCACTTTTCACGATGCTGACCGACACCTGCATCAGAAAGAAAAAGCTTGCAAGATTTTTTATGGTGCTTGTGTACAGTGCATTTATCCTGCTGATAACGGTGCTGATATTTTTCGGCAAGTAACGGGCGGACATATGACCGCACAGGCTCGGTGACTTATCGGGCAGCTTTGATATATCAAGTTTTTTGGAGGGAAAGTAAAAATGGACACCATAGAAAAATTCAACGAACACGTTATGCCTACATACGGCAGGCTCAACATCGTTCTGGACAAGGGAAGCGGTCAGACTGCGACCGCAGAGGACGGAAAGGAGTATATCGACTTCGGCTCGGGCATCGGCACAAACAGCCTCGGCTACTGCGACGAGCAGTGGGCTGATGCGATATGCAAGCAGGCAAGAAGCATTCAGCACACCTCGAACTACTATTATACAAAGGTACAGGCTGACTTCGCCGCAAAGCTCTGCGGGGCAACAGGCTACAGCAAGGTCTTTTTCGGCAACTCGGGTGCAGAGGCTAACGAGTGTGCGATAAAGCTCGCAAGAAAATACAGCTTTGACAAATACGGCAAGGAAGCCGAAAGAAATATCATCATCACTCTGGTAAACTCGTTCCACGGCAGAACGCTGGCTACCCTTTCGGCAACGGGACAGGACGTTTTCCACAACTACTTTTTCCCGTTCGTTGAGGGCTTTGTGAACGTCGAGGCTAATAACATCGACGACTTAAAGGCAAAGCTTTCGGAAAACAAAGGCAAGGTCTGTGCGGTAATGTTCGAGTTCGTACAGGGTGAGGGCGGTGTATGCCCGCTGACAAAGGAATTTGTCGATGCAATATTTGAGGAGTGCGCAAAGGATGATATCCTCACCATCGCCGACGAAGTGCAGACAGGCGTTGGCAGAACAGGCGCTGTGCTGACCTCAAAGCTGTTCGGTGTCAAGCCGAACATTACAACGCTGGCAAAGGGACTCGCAGGCGGCGTGCCTATCGGTGCGTGCCTTGCGGACGAAAAGTGCTGCGATGTACTGACAAAGAGCACTCACGGCTCGACGTTCGGCGGCAACCCGCTTGCTTGTGCGGGCGGAAACGTCGTTATCGACAGGGTCTCAGACCCGGAGTTCATTGCTGAGATAAACCGCAAGGCTGAGCTTTTCAGAGAGTGTCTTGCACAGATAGACGAGGTCGAGGGCGTTGACGGGCTCGGACTTATGCTCGGCATAAGGCTCAAGACCAAAAAGGCTTCGGATATTCTCACCAAGTGCGCAGAGAACGGTCTTTTGGTACTCACAGCGAAGGAAAAGCTTAGGCTCCTTCCGCCTTTGAACATAAGCGATGAAAACATCAAAAAGGGAATGGCTATTCTCAAAGAAACACTCGACCAAGCATAAGGAGGAAAATAAAATGAAGCATTTACTGAAATTACTTGACCTTTCAAAAGAGGAGATAATCGAAATACTCAACCTTGCAGATCAGCTCAAATACGAGAACAAGAATGGGATCGAGCATCCGATCCTCAAGGGCAAGACGCTGGGTATGATATTCCAGAAGTCGTCCACCCGTACAAGAGTTTCTTTTGAGACCGGTATGTATCAGCTCGGCGGACAGGCGCTGTTCCTTTCAAACCGTGACCTGCAGATAGGCAGGGGCGAGCCTGTACAGGATACCGCACGTGTACTTTCCCGCTACATCGACGGGATCATGATACGCACTTTTGAGCAAAAAGAGGTCGAGGACCTTGCAAACTACGGCTCTATCCCTGTGATCAACGGTCTGACCGATTTTTGTCACCCGTGTCAGGTGCTTGCCGATCTTATGACCGTAAGGGAGTTCAAGGGACGCTTTGACGGCTTGAAGATGTGCTACATCGGCGACGGAAACAACATGGCGAACTCGCTAATTGTGGGCGGTCTTAAGGTCGGAATGCAGGTATCTGTTGCCTGCCCCAAGGACTATCAGCCCGACGCAGAGGTACTTGAATTTACAAAGCAGTACGGCGATATGTTCTTTATGACCGACGTTCCGCTTGAAGCCGCTAAGGACGCCGACGTTCTGTTCACCGACGTATGGACTTCTATGGGCGAGGAAGCAGAAACAGAAAAAAGAAAGCTCGCTTTCAAGGGCTATCAGATAAACGACGAGATAATGGCTGCTGCTAAGCCCGACGCTATGGTTCAGCACTGCCTGCCCGCACACCGTGAGGAGGAAATAACCGAAAAGGTGTTCGAGGCTCACGCTGACGAGATATTCGAGGAAGCTGAAAACCGCCTCCACGCCCAGAAAGCCGTTATGGTCAAAGTAATGGGCGAATAACTGTATCGGAATACCGCTGTGGAAAACCCTTTTGGAAGAAGGTCGAGAACGGCAAAGCCGTTCTCTTGGGAGTAACCGTGATAACGGTTACTCCGTTCTCCCCCGAGGATACCTGTTGGGTATCCTCGCAAGCGACCACAGGTCGCTTACCAGACACCCCTTTCCTAAACCTCTTAATGAATTTAAGCCATATGGGCACAAGACCCATATGGCTTAAATTGACTAAAAGTATAAGAGAGAGTATAGAAAACAGCACTTCCCAAGAGAACTCTCCCAACAGTACACCAATATAGTTACCACACACCACATCGACCAAAAAACTGCCTTGGAGTTATCCAAAGCAGTTTTTTTGATATGCTACTGTTTGTTTTTCTTTTCCTTTTCCAGTTCTTTCAGAACAGCCGAGGTGCTCGGTGCGGTGCTCGGAACGATCCTTATCTTTATCATCGCCTCGGGCTTGCCGAAACGGAAGATAACGACAGCATAGACACCCGTATCTCCGCCGTCTTTCTTATCGACGCTCATTGCGCCCATATCGCCGTAGTTTTTCTCGTCGGGCGCTGTATCCTCGTTGCTCTTGTCGATACAGGAGTGCTTTATCTCGTCCTCGGTGATAGTTTTATAGTCCTTGTTTTCGTCGAACTTCACGACATAATTCGTGAATGTATCTCTTGTAGACGCTTTGATATACACCTCAAACCACTCTTCAAGCTCAAACTCGTAATACTCGCTGGTATCCGAAAATCCGTGCTCTTTGACTATCTCGTCTATCTCCGGTTCGTCACGCCAGACGCCCTGATGCTCCAGCTGTATGCCTGTGATGACGGTAGAGCCGTAGGGTGTGAGCGCTGTGAGCTTGCCGAGGTCTCCCCTTTTATCCTTTTCACTGCTGTCTTTGCCGAAAAGGTCGCAGGAGCACATAACGAGGCAGAGAACTGCTGCTAAAACGGTACAAATAAACCTTTTCATTTTTCTCTCCATTTTTATATCAGAAACCTATCTTGACGGTATCGCCGTCCACCGAAACGCCCTTGCTGATAGTTATCGGGAGCTTCTGCTCCTCGGTAAAGCCTATCGTTTCGCCGTCTTTAAGCTCGATATCATCGACAAGGATATATTCGGAAATGGAATACATAAAGCTGAGCACCTGCTCGGGCTGAGCCTTTGAGTCGATGACCTCTATCTCCTCCTTGCCGAAATACCTCATTCCCGAGGTAAATGCGCAAACGCCCTCCTTATCGAGGTACATTCCGACATAGACAAATATCGGCATCGGGTACTCGCCTTTCTTTATGGACATTGCGAAGTCGATAAAGAACTTCTTTTCGTAGACTGTCGGCGACTTGTAAATACCGATAGCGTTATCCAGCTTCAGCACGCTTGAAGCGACCTTTGCAAACAACACCTGCTGCTCTACGGGATCAAACTTGTTCATCACCGCAACGATAAGGTGAGCCTTATGCTTTGCAGCAGCCTCTGCACCGTCCTTCCAGAGGATATTGCGCTTTGCAGCCTCGACAGCCTCGTTTTCGGGCACGGGCGACGGCAGCAGCGACAGAGCAACTACCATTTCGTCCGCCTTGAACACAACAGCGTTCTCCTCAATCTCGTCGTCAAACTCGATATCCCAGTCCTCTCTGAGATTTTTTTTGAACCTCTGCCAGTCCATATTGGCATCTTCCAGCAGCACGAACCCGGCAAGGACATTTCCCTCGCCCGGTGCGGCAGCCTCGTTATTTTCTTCATTATTCAAAAGCTTTTCCTCTGACATATCTTTTCCTCCGTTAGTCATAATAAATACTTTGTCATTATAACACACTTTTTCGTTTTTGGCAATAGCTGAAGCGGCGAGCGGGCAAAAATGTCTGCAAACATCTTGACGAAGGGCTGTAATGGTGATATAATGTTAAAGGTCATATTCTGACTTAAAACAAAAAAAGGGGGAGAATTTTTTGGAAGTCGTATTAGACGTAAAGGGACTGTCCAAGCAGTACAAAAAAGGGGTATATGCTTCGGAAGATGTCACTTTCCAGGTACGCAAGGGTGAGATATTCGCACTTATCGGACCTAACGGCGCCGGAAAGACAACAACGATCAGAATGATATCTACGCTTCTCAAAGCCACAGAAGGCGACGCTGTTGTAGATGGTCACAGTATTCTCACAGAGCCTGAAAAGGTAAGGGAATGCATCACATATCTGCCCGATGAAGCAGGTGCCTACAAGACTATGAGGGGCACGGAATATCTGCGCTTTATGGCGGGCATTTATGCCAAGAAGAAGGAAGATATCGAGGAGTTTGTCAAGAGAGGCAGCGAGATAAGCGAGCTTGGCGACAGGCTCAACGACAAGATATCCAACTATTCAAGAGGTATGCAAAGAAGACTTCTGCTTGCACGAGCTATCATGTCAAAGCCAGCGCTGGCAATACTTGACGAGCCTACATCGGGACTTGACATCATCAACGCTCTTGAGATAAGAAGAATGATAAAGAAGCTTTCCGCAGAGGGAATGAGTTTTCTTCTCTCCTCGCACAATATGCTGGAGATAGAATACGTTTCCGACAGAGTCGGCATCATCTCAAAAGGTCACCTGCTCGAGGTAGGCACATCAAAGGAGCTTGTTGAAAAGTACGGTGTGACCAACCTTGAAGAAGTATTTGAAAAGGTGGTGACGGTACATTGAAATTTTCTATTCTTTTTAAGAAAGAGCTTAAAGAAATGCTCAGCGTAACGACCATCGCAACAATGTTCCTTATGGTGTTCGTTCTTATCTTCGCAGGAAAGGCGATGTCTAAGGCCGTTGACGATGTAAAGAAAGACGCTACGACAATAACGATCTGTGACCAGGACGAAACAGATTTCACAAAAGCTATGATAAAAGCTATTGAGGACGACAAGGACACCGAGGTCAGAAAGGTCGATATAGACTCCGAAGATTACACAGGTGTTCTGAACAGCACCGACCACAAGAGCATTGTTATCATTCCAAAGGGCTTTACCGAGCAGGTAATGAAGCACGAAACAGCTACCATTAAGTATGCTCAGAGAATAACGTCTACCGCTACCTTCTCAAACGCCAATACAGGCTCGCAGAAGGCTCTGGGGGTACTTCAGAGCGGCATCAAGTCCACAATCTATTCACAGAGCCAGCTTGACAAAGATACCGTAAAACAGCTCGAAGATCCTATCAAGCTTGAGGAGTACACAGTCGTTTCCGACAAGCAGGACAAGGTAGAAAGCGCAAAGCTGACAAGCATCATCAGCTCACAGTCAATGTTTATTCCTATCGTAATGTTCCTGCTGATAATGTATTCTTCGCAGATGATAATGAACGCTATCTCGACAGAGAAGCTCGACAAGACCCTTGAAACTCTGCTTTCTTCGCCTGTTTCAAGACTTTCGGTAATCACCGCAAAGATGCTGTCTGCCGCTATCGTTGCCGCACTCCAGGCTGCTGTTTATATGTTCGGTATGAGCAGAATGATGTCGGGCATCACAGGCGACATATCAAGCGACAAGAACACCGAGGAGGTACTCAAGAGCCTTGGTCTTTCGATGAGCGTGGGCGACTATATCCTCGTAGGTCTGCAGATGTTCATGACGATACTTATCGTTCTTTCGATATCTATCATACTCGGCGCACTTGCTAAGGACGCAAAGAGCGCACAGACTCTCCAGCTGCCTATCATGCTGCTGGCTATGGTTCCGTACTTCGTAACTATGTTCATTGATGTAAATTCAGCTTCTCCCGTTATCAAGTACGTTACATACGCTATCCCGTTCACACACGCTTTTGTAGCGAACCAGAACGTAACTTTCGGTCACTACGACGTCTACACGTTCGGACTGATATATCAGTTCATAGTGCTGTGCATATTCCTGTTCCTTGCTCTGAGGATATTCATGAGCGACAAGATATTCACTCTGACGCTCGGCGGCGGAAAGAAAAAGAGCGGCGGCCTGTTCGGAAAGAAGAAGCCTTCCTACGACGACGAATAATACTTACGATACAAACCTAAAGTTCTCCCCGTATCCCGGGGAGAGTTTTTTTGCGCCCTGCACACAAAAAAAGGGACTGCCCTGAGGCAGTCCCTTTAAAAGTATCAGTGTTCGTCTACCTTTGAGAAGGATATTCCCACAAGCTTGCCTTCATATTTGGCGGAGTAGGTGAAATCTGTTTTGATAACGTTAGCCTTACCGCTGTCGTCTATGTTGAGCCTGCATATCATTCTCTTTTCGATGTAAAGCTCCTTCTTCTCGTTGGGGTAGTTGTTGTCGTATACCTGAAGGATAAACTTTCTGTGACAAAGCGAATCCTGTATCATTCCGATAGCGTTGACGGTATGTGTGCCGTCGATGGTCATTACCACGGGAACGCCGAGGCTGAGCTGCTTTTTGAGCTCGTCGAAGCCTTCCTTGCTGTTGAGCTTGAACTCGTCCTTGCTGTCGTCCCACTGCAAAGCGTTGAGCCTGTACAGAGCCTTTGCAAACTCCGAGGAATCCTTGCCGTAGCCGTCCTTTATCTTCTCGATGGAATCTGCTATATCCAGCGAGAGCAGATCGACCTGCTTCCATTTAAGAGCCGAGCCCTCAACAGGTGCGGTGTAGACCTTCCAGCCCTTGCTCATAGCGTCGTTGTAGCAATCCTCGTCTATCTGGAGCTTGTCGCCCGAGCTTGAATAGTCAAGATACTTTCTGACGTCCGAATACTTGCCGCTGAACAGCTCCGAATCGACATCGTGAAGCTCTCTGCGCTGGTCGTACATATCTCCGAACCTCGTGCCCTTCAAGTCGTAACCTGCCGCCTGCACCTTCTGCGTGCTGTCGTCGTTGGGCAGGATATCCTTCAAGGAGGTGCTGAGCTTTCCGATATACCAGTCTCTTGCCATTACCGCCATTCCGAAGTCAACGCTGGAGGTGGTAGCCGTTCTGAAATTCTTGAACGCAAAGCCGTTCTTCTTGGGGTCAAATCCTGTATTGTACAGCGAATAGCCCTTGATTTCGTCATTTCCGCTGTATGTAACTATCTCGTAGTTGAGCGTGGTGACGATGCTCTTGTAAACATCGTCCAGAGCGTTGGCATCGGAAGCGGAGTAATACTTTCCGCCTGTGCCCGAGGCTATCCTCTGCAGCCATACTCTGTCTGCGTCACGTCCCAGTCCGACAGTAAGGATAACGATGTTGCTGTCCTTTGCGAGCTTTACCAGCTCCTCGATGTTAGCACCGTCAGTCTCGTCAGACTCGCCGTCGGTGAGCATTACGATAATGTTTGAATACTTTGTGCTGTTAGCGTCGGTAAACTCGCTGATGCAGTTCTTAAGTGCGGTCTGTGAATGTGTGCCGTTAAAGATCTCCTTGCCGTTTTTAATGACGCTGAAAACATCGCCTATCTTTTTCTTGTCGGAGGTGAAGTCCTGCATCTTGGTATATGTTCCCGTGAACTTGCACACAGCTATTTGATAGTCGTCGTCAAACTTGCCGACAAGGCTCTGTGCAAAGCTGAGCCTTTTGAACTCAACATCGTTCTCGGTCGAGCCAGCACACATACTCTCTGGATACATCGAACCCGAGTTGTCGATAAGGAAGCATACCCTTGTGGTCGGCTTTACGTTGACCGTCTTTTCAACGCCCGCAACATATGTGCCCAACCCCTTTATCTCGGCGGATACGGTGCTGTTGGACTCGTTTGCGGTGGTATTGATCTTTGAATAGGTCTTTTTGTCTATGTCGAATTTCAATACCGAAATGTCGCTCAGGCTCAGACCCATTCTTTTGAGCTTGCTCTTGTCTATCTTGAATTTAAGCGTTGCGCCCTCAAACTTGTTGTCGGAGTATATGCTGTACACCTTTGAAACTACGCTGGTGTTGGCGCTGATTCCAACAAGCCCCAGTTCCTCGATAGATACCTCTGCAACGTTTGCGTTGCCCTTGAGTATCAGCGTTGCATCGCCCTCGTTCTTTTCAACAGTCATTATTCTCTTTGCATCGTCCGTAGCCTCATCGCTTGCGACTCTCTTCGGGCTAAGGCCTGCTATCAGCTCATACCCGTCAAGCACTCCGTCGCCGTCGGTGTCCTCTTTGAGCGGGTCAAGACTCAGCTTTACCTCGTCACCGTCGCATACGCCGTCACCGTCGGTATCCTCATTCTGAACATTGGTGCCCTTTTCATTCTCGTTCTTATTCTTTATCCCGTCGGTATCCCAGTCGCCCTCGGGCGGGAACTCGGCAGGCTTGAAGGTGGAGTTGATGTCTATCTGCACCATCGAAGCCTTTGCGGCTGCGACCTCCTGATTATGCTTTATGATAGCCCTCACCACGAAAAATGCGGCAATACCGATGACTATGACCATTATAACGGCAGCTATCTTCAGTCTTCGCCTGCGGACGCTTGCATTCAGGCTCC
Organism: uncultured Ruminococcus sp.; assembly: GCA_902786975.1. GTDB lineage: Bacteria > Bacillota > Clostridia > Oscillospirales > Ruminococcaceae > Hominimerdicola. The sequence continues at coordinate 12,171 of CADAES010000009.1, read as the reverse complement.
TGACAAAAGCATCGTGAGCATCGTTAACTTTTCTTTTCAAACCGTGACCTCCTATATCAGCTTGCAGCTGTGCCATAACCTGTAATAAATGCGGTCCTCCGGAAGCCTTGGGACCGCTGATATAAACTATATTCTTATGTACTATTATTTTACCACGATTATCAACCTTTTTCAAGGCTAAAACTTGTACAAAATGTTAAGTGTTCTTTTAAGCAACTGCAATAAACATTTGTCAGACGGGATACTTATTTGACGAAATTTCGCTGCGGTTTTTGTGCATTTTGACACACACGCCTTAAGGGCATCGGCGGCGCCCTACGGAACTGCCCTTTTTACGCCCGAAAACGTGCTTTAACACTTTTTTCTCTTTTTCTTATCATATCGTACAGATTTTCAGACTTGCGACCGTATAAGCGTACAAAATAAAAAAAGCGGTTGACATATTTTTGTGATTAGTGTATAATATTTTTGTTAAAACTTATGCAGGTTAATGGGTTTTATCAGTTGCCTTGACCGATAAAAAATATCACCCGCTGCATACAGACGAAGGGGTATTGTTATGAATATTAGAGAAGCAAAAGACCAGATCAAAAATGCCATTACCGCTTATCTGATCAAGGACGAATTCGGTGATTACAAGATAAGCATCGAGCACCAGCGTCCTATATTCCTGCTGGGTGCTCCCGGTATCGGTAAAACTGCGATCATGGAACAGATCGCTCAGGAAACAGGGCTGAACCTCATTTCCTACTCAATGGCTCACCAGACCAGAGAATCTGCAATGGGTCTTCCGAACATCGTTACAAGAAACTATATCGGTAAGGACGAGCAGGTATCCGAGTATACTATGAGTGAGATCATCGCAAACATCTACAACACAATGGAAGATACAGGTATCCGTGAGGGTATCCTGTTCCTCGATGAAATCAACTGCGTATCCACATCGCTGGCACCTATCATGCTCCAGTTCCTGCAGTACAAGATCTTCGGACTTCACCAGATCCCTCCCGGATGGGTAATCGTTACAGCCGGTAACCCGCCCGAGTACAACAGATCTGTTGTTGAATTCGATATGGCTACATGGGACCGTTTCAAGAGAGTTGACTGCGAAGCTGTTTTGTCTATCTGGATGGAGTACGCTTACTATGCAGGCGTTCATCCGTGCATCATGACATATCTGAAACTCCACCCCGAGCATTATTATCTTGTTCACCCGGACAAGAAGGAGATAGTTACCTCCCGTGCATGGGAAGACCTTTCGGAAATGATGCAGCTGTATGAAGAGATAGGTATCCCCGTTGACGATACCCTTATCGCTCAGTACCTCCAGAAGGACGACGTTCACACCGGCTTCTCCGCATACTATGACTATTTCAATACCTACCGTGAGAAGTACGATATCGACGCTATCCTCGAGGGCGCATTCACTCAGGAGGACGTTGACAACTACAACGCTGCTGAGGACGATGAGAAGCTCGCAGTTATGCTGCTGCTCATAGACAGCGTTACATACACGATGAGAAGCTGTATCCAGATGGAGAAGATGATAAGACAGATGCATCCTATGCTTGAGGACGTTGTCATCAAGATCAACAGCGGTCTTTCTTCCAGACAGATACTCACCGAGCATATCATGAACACGGACAAGAACCTTGAAAAGGCTATCCGTGCAAGAAATATCTCGCCTTCCAACAAGAAGATCCAGCACTGGATCCTGCACAACCTGTACGCTTACATCGACAAGTGTACCAACGAGGGCAACGATAACAAGAAGAAGTGTACTCAGATCCTCCAGAACGCATTTAATAAGCTGCTTGTAGCTGCAAAGAGCGTTACCGAGCAGTCTATGTCAGGACTTGAAAACATCTTCAGATTCTTCGAGTACAGCTGCGGCGCCGACAGCGTTGAGGTCAAGAGACTTATCAAGGAGCTCAAGGTAAACTGCCATACCACAGACTTTATCACCAAGTACGGCTCAGACCACTTCTATCAGCTCGCAGGCGAGCCTGTTCAGACTCCTACATACAACAACCTGTATGAGCTCAACCTTGAGGACTGCCTTGCTAACGACGAGGTCCTCGGTCAGGCATAAGATTTTCGGCTGATATTCGTAATTCTATCATTTAATTATCACATTATGAAGATATCATTTAGTCAATGAAGTGATATCTTCATAATTTTTTCTTCATATTTTTCTAAACTTCCTTTAGCAAAGATCCACGGTTCACGCCGTGGGTTTTTGTTTACAAGCCAAAAACAGGGGAATAATAGCATAAGCATCTTGACTTTTTGTCAAGGTATTGCTATAATGATTTTAAAACCAAAGAAAGGGGTAGGTATATGAACTTTACCAACAACAACGGCAACGGCGGAAATGGGTTCAACAACGGCTATAACAACGGCTATAATAATGGCTACAATAACGGCTATAACAACGGAAACACCCAGTTCAACCAAAATATGTTCGGCGGTCAGAATATGAACAACGGCTATAACGGCTACAATCAGCAGTACAGCCAGCAGTACAATCAGCAGTACAATCAGCCGTTCAATCAGCAGTACAACAATTACAACGGACAGGGCGTGAGACAGCAAAGCTCGTTCTTTGACTCTTTTGCGAACCCACGTATCAAGAATCTTTCAAAGCACGCAGGCGAGGCTGCCGGCGATGATGTTTCGACATTCAACGGCGTCGCTGCAAAGACTGTATATTTTGTAATGGTCTTTGCTCTGGGACTTGCAGCTTTCTTTATCCTTCATTCGACATTCGCAAGTTCAAGCGCACTTGAAGAGGGTCAGCTGATGTATCCGCAGGAGTTCCCTATATACATCGGCGCTATCATTCTTTCGCTTGTCGCAGGTATCGTTACCGCATTCGCACCTAAGACTACCGCTTTGTTCGGTACGGTCTACTGTGTGTGCATGGGCTATCTCGTTACTTTCACATCGTATGCCTACGCAAGCGAGTACCAAGGCATCGTTTATGAAGCTCTCGGTCTTACACTGCTTATTATTGGCGTGCTCACCGTGCTTTACACAAAGGGAATTATCCGTGTTACAGGCAGATTCAGAAAGATAGTTTACACTACCCTGCTCGTTTCTATTATCGGCGGTCTTATCTTCCTGGTAATGGCTCTCGTCGCTCCTAACTCGGCTATCGTAGAAGCTATCATCAGAGTAAATAACGGACCTCTCGGTATCCTGTTCGCTGTTATCGGCGTGTTCCTCGCTTCAGCTGTCCTCACCTGCGATTTCGACAACGCAGCTCAGACAGTTCAGCAGGGCCTCCCGAAACAGTATGAGTGGGTCGCAAGCTTCGGACTTATCACAGGTGTTATCTACCTCTACCTCAAAGTCCTCCAGCTCCTCGCAAGGATTCAGAACAACAAATAATATCACAAATCTAAAGCCGTCCGTAAAGGGCGGCTTTTTTGTTGTCATAGATCAGATTTGTAGGCTCTGTTTTATACGTTTACGTCTTTTAGAATAGTTACTTTATTTGCGTGGGAGACGATGATCTTCTCGTTATTCAGATTTTTTATTTCACGCATCATAGCGCTTCGATCCACGGAGATATAGTCTGCAAGATCGGACAGGGAAAGCGGCAGCACAAAAGTCCTGCTCTCCCGTGAACGTGAGATATGCGAGAAATACGACATCAGCTTTCCTCTGATACTGCGTTTTCCGAGCACCTCTACGTGCAGCTGGGCACGGCGGGCCATCGTAAGTATCATCAAGTCGATAAGACGGATATGCTTCTCACAGCGCTTTTCACAGCAGGTTATCACACGCTCGTATTCGACCAGCCAGACTGTGCACTTTGTCTTTGCTGTCACCAGATACGGGTCTATCTGCGTGCAGGGCGAAAAGCGCCTGCCGAAAATGTTGCCCGGCTCAAAATAGTCGATTATCGTTTTCGTGCCGTCAAACGTCGTCGTGACAAGGTGCGCCGTGCCGGACGCTATCACCCCGACGTAGTTGTTCTCCTCGTCCAGCCGCATTATCACCTCTCCCCTGCTGTAGCTTCTGACGACCGGACAGAAGCATTTTTCAAAGCCCTCAAGCTCAGTTTTGTTAAACGAACTTAACGGATATAGCGTTTTCATAGAAAATCACCCTCTAATTTGTGCATTGTTACAAAGTTGTGTACTACATATTGTATTATACCACGTTTTTGTTGCAAATGCAACAGACTTTTTTCGCAAAGTATAGTAAACTAGTTTTTGCACACGTAAAGAGGAAACGGCAAAAGTACAGTATTCTGTACTCAAAAGAGATAGCCGGACACTATATGTTGTGTTTTGACAAAAAAGAGAAAAAACAGAGAGATATTACTTGACTATGCTTTGAAAAATTATAAAGAGGAGAAAAAGGTCCTATGAAGATAATCAAAAGGAATGGTTCGGAAGAAATATTTGACATTCAGAAAATAGTAAATGCTATTTCCAAGGCTAACGAGGCTGACCACAAAAACGACCTCACAGCCGAGCAGATAAAGGATATTGCGGAGTATGTCGAGTACAAGTGCAATAAAATGGGCAGAGCCGTATCTGTCGAGGAGATACAGGATATGGTCGAGAACCAGATCATGTCAAAGGGCGCATTTGACCTTGCAAGGAGATATGTAAAGTACAGATACACCAGATACCTTGTCAGAAAGTCAAACACCACCGACAACAAGATACTCACCCTTATCGAGTGCAACAACGAGGAGGTCAAGCAGGAGAACTCCAACAAGAACCCGACTGTAAACAGTGTTCAGCGTGACTACATGGCGGGCGAGGTCAGCCGTGACATCACCAACAGGATACTTCTTCCGCCCGATATCGTCGACGCTCACAAAAAGGGGATAATCCATTTTCACGACAGCGACTATTTCGCTCAGCATATGCACAACTGCGACCTGGTGAACCTTGAAGATATGCTGCAAAACGGCACCGTCATCAGCGACACGCTTATAGAAAAGCCGCACAGTTTTTCTACCGCCTGCAACATCGCAACACAGATAATCGCGCAGGTAGCGAGCAACCAGTACGGCGGACAGAGCATAAGCCTCACTCACCTTGCGCCGTTTGTACAGATCAGCCGTGAAAAGATAAGAAAAGAGCTGCTTGACGAGATAGAAGCTCTCGGCGTCAAGGCTGACGAGGACAAGATAGACGAGGTGACGGAAAAGCGTCTGCGTGAGGAGATAACCAGAGGCGTTCAGACAATACAGTACCAGGTAGTCACCCTGCTGACAACAAACGGCCAGGCTCCGTTCGTGACGGTGTTCATGTACCTCAACGAGGCTCGCAGCGAGCAGGAAAAGGCTGACCTTGCAATGATAATCGAGGAGGTGCTCAACCAGCGTATCCTCGGCGTTAAGAACGAGGACGGCGTGTGGATAACGCCTGCGTTCCCGAAGCTTATCTATGTGCTTGAAGAGGACAACATCGACCCCGGCACGCCTTACTACTACCTCACCGAGCTTGCTGCCAGGTGTACGGCAAAGAGAATGGTGCCGGACTACATCAGCGAAAAGAAGATGCTGGAGCTGAAGATAGACAAAAACGGCGAGGGACACTGCTATACCTGTATGGGCTGCCGCAGCTTCCTCACACCTTACGTTGACGAAAACGGCAAGCCGAAGTATTACGGAAGATTCAACCAGGGCGTTGTTACGCTGAACCTTGTGGACATCGCACTGTCCTCGGGCAAGGACAAGTCAAAGTTCTGGCAGATATTTGATGAAAGGCTCGACCTTTGCTACCGTGCGCTTATGGAGCGTCACAACAGGCTCAAAGGCACGCTTTCGGACGCTGCTCCGATACTGTGGCAGTACGGTGCGCTTGCAAGGCTCAAAAAGGGCGAGACTATCGACAAGCTGCTCTACGGCGGCTACTCAACGATATCGCTGGGCTATGCGGGGCTGTACGAGTGCGTAAAGTATATGACCGGCAAGAGCCACACAGACCCCGAGGCGGAGCCTTTCGCACTGGAGATTATGCAGTATATGAACGATGCCTGCAAGAGATGGAAGGCAAAGGAGAACATCGACTTTTCTATCTACGGCACGCCTCTTGAAAGCACGACATATAAGTTTGCAAAGTGCCTGCAAAAGCGTTTCGGAAAGATAGAGGGCATCACCGACAAGAACTACATCACCAACAGCTACCACGTTCACGTTACCGAGAAGATAGATGCGTTCACCAAGCTCAAATTCGAGTCGAAATTCCAGCATCTTTCCCCGGGCGGCGCTATCAGCTACGTCGAGGTGCCGAATATGCAGAACAATATCCCTGCCGTGCTGAAGGTCATCAGATTTATCTACGATAATATAATGTATGCCGAGCTGAACACCAAGAGCGACTATTGCCAGGTGTGCGGCTACGACGGCGAGATACAGATAGTAAACGACGACGGAAAGCTCGTCTGGGAGTGTCCCAAGTGTCATAACCGGGACCAGTCGAAAATGAACGTCGCAAGACGTACCTGCGGCTATATCGGGACTCAGTTCTGGAACCAGGGCAGAACGCAGGAAATTCAGGATAGAGTTATGCATCTGTAATACTGCAAAGCCAATACTAACAGGTTTTTCGGTCAAGCCTTTTCTCGTAAAAAAGGCTTGCGGGTCTCGGGCAGAGCCCGAGTCGCTGTCCGCAGACAGCGAAACTCTCTTTACGGCGTGCGCTCCGCACAGGGTGAATTTAAAAACAGTCCTGTGGACTGTTTTTAAAGAGGGGCATGCCCTGTAAGAGAGGGCTGCCCCTTGCCCCGTGTAGAACTCGGCGTCTTCAAGCCATTTATGGCTTGACAGACGAGCCACGAACCTAAGCTTTTTTCTCGGTGGCTTTGCGGGTGCAATAAATGATTGCAAACGAACAGTTTGCCCCATTCGGATAGACAATTATACAAATCGTTAGAGAATAACAGCTGTTGCTATCGTGCAGCAGCTGTTTTTACCGAGGTGAGAATTATGAACTACGGTGAAATAAAAAACTATGACATCGCCAACGGCTTGGGCGTGCGTGTCAGCCTGTTCGTTTCGGGCTGCACCCACCACTGCAAGGGCTGTTTTAATCCAATGACGTGGGATTTTTCCTACGGCAAGCCTTTCACCCGTGAGACCGCTGACGAGCTTTTGAAAATGCTCGAGCCGAGCTACATCGACGGGCTGACGCTTCTCGGCGGCGAGCCGTTCGAGCCGGACAACCAGCGTGGGCTTCTGCCTTTTGTGCGTGAGGTCAGAGAACGTTTCCCCAACAAGGACATCTGGTGCTACACGGGATATCTGCTCGACGAGGAGCTTTTAAAGCCAAGCCGTGCCCGCTGTGAGGCAACCGACGAGCTTTTGTCGCTTATCGACGTGCTTGTTGACGGCGAGTTCGTTCAGGAAAAGAAAAATATCTCGCTGTCGTTCAGAGGCTCCGAGAACCAGCGGCTGATAGACCTGCCGGTCACGCTCAGAACGGGCGAGATACATCTTATTAACGAAAAATTCGGCCTGCGATGACGCTCACATCGCATTCACCACAAGCATCAGATAGAAGATAAGCCCCGCTGTGCAAAGGCTCATAAGTACAGTTCCGCAAATGACGATGACCACGCTGTGGCGGTCAAAGACGAGCCTGTGCTTACCGATTCCTGCGATGCGAACGGTGCAGTTTCCCTGCGAATATATTTTTCCTGTTAGGATACCCTCTGCGGGGAACCAGTTGCATAGCTTCTGTCCGTCAACGATATAATGTGCAAATTTCATTCCCTTGTTGACGCCGCCGCTGTCCTGCCCGTTCCCGTCCGTGGTATCTTTCTGTTTTATTTCAAGCCCTGCGAACTCTGCTTGCTTCTTTTCCGACCACAGCAGCAAAAGCAGGCAGAAGATGAAGAACACCAGCATCAGAGATGTCAGTATACACATTATCACCGAAACGACAGACATTATCGTCATAAGCTCGACGCCGAGCAGAAACAGCAGTCCCAGTATGGCAGCACCACCGATGAGCAGTTCCATATCCTCTCCCCTTTCACCCGATATACACACAGTATATCACACACAACGCTTCAAGTCAACGGTTGACAGGATATCGAGGGCGTGGTATCATAGTATCATAAACACAGAAAAGAGTGATAAATTGGAGCTTGTAAAGATATTCAGCGGTGACAGCCGCATCGAAAGGATAAACAGCATATACACCGAGGCTTTCCCGCCGCAGGAGCGTTTCGGGCTGGATATAATAATGTCGCTCGCCGACCGTGGCATACTCGATGTCTATGCGGTGATGCACAGGGAAAAGACAGCAGGTATGTTCATCATGTGCGTCGGCGACAATACGGCATATGTCTGCTATTTTGCGATAGATAAAGCTTTGCGCGGGCAGGGTCTCGGCAGCGAGGTAATAAAGCACATCTGCGGGCTTTACCCCGACAAACAGACTGTGCTGGAGATAGAAGCTCTTGACAGCAGCGCCGCTAACTTTGCACAGAGAAAGAGGCGTGAGAGCTTTTACCTTGCGGCAGGCTTCCGCCACACAGACAGATATATCCGCTACGAGGGCGTGACCTACGAGATAATGTTCTCGGGCAGACCAGAATTTGACAAGGCGGGCTTTGACAGGATAATGGACAGCCGCGGGAGCAAGGATTTTCAGCCCGTGCTGTTCGACGCAAAGCCTTACTCGACCTATATCTTCGACCTTGACGGAACGCTTCTGGACACGCTGACAGACCTCACCCAAAGCACGAACTACGCCGTGCAGAGTCTCGGCTTCGAGCCGCATTCAAAAGAAGCGGTCTGCGGCTTTGTCGGCAACGGGATAAAAAAGCTGATGCAGCGTGCCCTGCCGGGAGATATTTCACAGGCCGACTTTGACAGGGCTTTCCAAGCGTTCAAGGAGCACTACAAGCAGCATTGCTGCGACAGCACAAAGCCGTACGACGGGATAATGCAGATGCTGCGAAAGCTGCGTGAAAGCGGTAAAAAGGTCGCCGTTGTCTCGAACAAGGCTGATTTTGCCGTAAAGGAGCTGTGCAGGGACTATTTCGGCGAGCTGGTGGATATCTGCATCGGCGAGAAAGAGGGCGTGCACAAAAAGCCCGCACCCGACACGGTCATTACAGCTATGCAGGCGCTCGGCGCAAAGCCTGACGAGAGTGTGTATATCGGCGATTCGGACGTAGATATCCAAACGGCTAAAAACTCGGGGCTTGACTGTATAAGTGTGCTGTGGGGATTCAGGACCGAGGATTTTCTCACAGAGCACGGCGCAAAGGTGTTTGCCGAAACGCCAAATCAGATATGCCTGCTGACACACGTATAGCAGCAAGATCCATTATTTGCAGGGTCAGCCCCGCAAATTCCGGCATATAACACAAAGACGGTATCGGGTGCTCCCAATACCGTCTTTACTTTATAATTATACAGTGTTATGTATTATGGCTATTATTCTTCAGCCTGCTGCTCTTCCTGAGCCTCTGTCTGCTGCTCTTCGCCGCCCTGCTGCTCTTCTGTCTGCTGAGCCTCTGTAGCCTCAGTAGCCTCTGTAGCCTCAGTCTGCTGCTCCTCTGTTGGAGGTGTGAAGGACTCGTCCTTCTTGAATACTATAGAAGCAGAATCATCGATCTTGGAGATGATAGCGTCGCCCTCGATAGTCATATTAGTAACTTCGCCCTTTGCATCCTTTAAAGAGAGTGTATTACCCTCAAGTGTGTATGTGCCGTTCTCGGTCTTTCCTTCGCTGTATGTTACGACAGTACCGTCAGCGTTCAGAACCATTGTTGCCTTGTAAGTGTCAGGTGTTGTATTGTTTGCTGTAGCAAGCTCTTCGAGTGTGATATCCTGAGTATCTCTTTTTGCTGCTGCAACTGTCCATGCGCCAGCCAGTGTTGCTGCATCAACGTATGCGCCTGCTGCTGTGGTATCTGCTGTGCTTTCTGCAGTGCTCTCTGCTGTGCTGTCTGCTGTGCTCTCTGCTGCGGAGCTGCTGTCAGCTGCAGAAGAAGAATCAGCCTTGCTGCTGGAGCTTGACTTTGACGAAGCGTCAGACTTGCTGCTTGATGAATCACCGCAAGCTGCAAATGACATTACCATTACAGCTGCTAATACTGCTGCGAGAATCTTTTTCATAGTAATTCTTTCCTTTCATTATCGCTCGGAAAGCTTGTGCTTTACGCTCTCCGATATAGTGTTTGTTGCTTTAACGTTTGTGATTTTAGCACACACTGCAGTAAAAGTCAATAGATTTCAAGCAAAATCGTTTATTTTTACAGATGTTTTAGTTAAAACAAAAGAATAATTGTCAAATATCACACAATACAAAAGCGACCCCGGAAAGCTCCGAAGCCGCCTTTTCTTATTGTTCTTCTGTTGTCTTGGACTTTACCTTCTTTACAGCGAAATAGCTCCAGCAGATACCCATTACCAACCAGAAATACGGTGACGAATAGTTTGAACCGCTGTTGAAGAAAGCCTGTACAAGATAGCCTATAACTGCGCTGAACAGTCCGACAGCCACCCAGCTCGTTTCCTTATCGTCTTTAAAGTGGAGCTTCAGAGCCTTCACCAGCTTAACCAGTGTAACGAGCAGGAATCCGATATACAGTATCATGCAGATAATGCCCCTCTGCATTCCGACATCGAGATACTCGTTATAGCATCTGTCGGTCGTACAGCCCTCGGAATACATCTCGCCCCAGTTATCCGGACCTGCGCCTGTGAGGATATTCTGCTCCAGCACATAGCCGCCGTCGTTCCAGAGATAGGGATATATCCACATATCCTTGTTCTCACGCGGAAGACCCATAGACATACGGTAGAACGTATCGGTATAGATTATCTGCTCGTCCTTGGACTCCACAGCTCCCGAAACGACTATGCCCGCAACGCCCGCACTCAGTACGATAGTGGTACACAGCGCAATTATGAACGGCGCTTTTTGCTTCTTGGCGCCCGCCTTTACAGCTGAAATGACCAGCAAAGCAACGGCAGCGCCGCTTATACCGATTATTCCCACGATAGTCTTTGTCAGCACAGCCGCAGCCGTTGCAGCAGCAGCCGATACGCCGTAGAACACTTTTTTCTTAGCAGACTTTTCAAAAGCGAAGCCTGCTGCGGCAAGTCCGAACACGATAGTCATTACCGCTGCAAGTGCATACGGTGTAATGAGAAGGCCGGTAGCGGTGTAAGCCTTTTCAAAGATACCCTCGTTTGTAACTATCTCTCCTTCAGCGGCTGTTGCACCGAATCTGACGAACAGATCCTTGAACTTATTGGGCATGATATCATACATAGCGGGGATAGCCTGGAGTATACCTATGACTGCGTTAAGCAGTCCGACAGCGATGACCAGGTCGGTGAACTTCTTTCTCCACCCGTCGTTCGTCACAGCCATACCGCCTGCAAAGAATCCCCAGTAGGCAAGTATCGTGAGCATACCCTCATTTCTGTCGAGATAGCCCAGAAACGCTGTGCTTATCGCACCCGAAGCGAACATTGACCATGCGGAAACTGCGATTATCGCAGCGGGCAGGAGAAGCAGCCTGTTATCCTTCAGGTTCACCTCTTTTTTCATTCTTCCCACGAGGAAGAACCACATTCCGATAAGTCCTACACCGATGACAAGAATGCCGATATAGTCTGCGAACATATCGTCGCCGTAATGTCTTACCTCGTCCTCGGTATATTCAAATGTATGCTTTGCAAAAGTGTACGGTATATTCACTATCAGCAGCACAACTATCGCTATGATGCTGTACATTCCGCAGAACTTATGCGTCCCCTGCGGAGTCATATTAAGGATAAAATCCGATCTTTCCGTAGTACCGAAAAGATGTTTTCTCTCCTCTACCTTACGTTCTGCCATAAAACAGACCTCCATTGTACGTCCTGCGTACTTTTGATGTTAAAAAAGCGGACAAAAAAAGCTTTTGTCCGCCTTATTTTTTTACTTTGCATACTCGACTGCTCTGCTCTCACGGATAAGATTTACCTTTATCTGTCCCGGGTAATCCATCTCGTCCTCGATACGCTTAGCGATCTCACGAGCGACCAGTACCATTTTCTCATCATTGATCTTTTCAGGCTGGATCATTATTCTGACTTCTCTGCCCGCCTGAATTGCAAAGGATTTCTCTACGCCGTCATACGATGTACAGATCTCCTCAAGCTTCTGAAGTCGTTTGATATAGTTTTCA
>CADAES010000008.1 GCA_902786975.1 uncultured Ruminococcus sp. | reverse complement strand
GGGCAGAGAGACCCTCAACAGATTCAAGATGGAAGCTGCTAACGAGGTAGGAGTTAACCTCAAGCAGGGCTACAACGGCGACCTTACCTCCCGTGAGGCTGGCTCGGTCGGCGGTCAGATGGTCAAGAAGATGATCGACTCTTACAAGGCAGGCAACAACAAGTAATACTGCCGTGGCCCGTACGTTTTACACGGGGTAAAAAAAAGAGCTGCTGCAAAAAATGCGGCGGCTCTTTTGCTTTTTCACACTTCGGCACTGCTGCTTTTGCCGACAAAAAACTCCCCATGCACGGCACGGGGAGCATAGCTTTTTACTTATCCAGCGCAGGTGTGATCTTTGGTCCCTTTGCGGCAGGTGTGTCGGAAGGTCCTGCTATCTTTTCAAGTGCCTCGTGTGTAGCGGTAACGTCTGCAATACACTTTGAAAGCACATTGTGAGCTTCGCCGAGCGAGATGTTCAGCTTCTCTACCATTGCCTTTCTTATAGCCAGATCCTGAGCCTTTGCGTTGGAGATTATCTTCTCTGCTTCCTCATTAGCTCTCTGAGCTTCAGCATTAGCGTAATCGTGAGCCTGCTTAACTATCTCCTGCTCGCTGATAAGGATCTCAGCCTGAGCATTGGCGTCCTTGATGATCTGGTTAGCCTGTCTTCTTGCATCGTCAAGGATATTCTGTCTTTCCTTTTCGATCTCCTTAGCGGCATTGATCTCCTTGGGGATAGATTCGGTAAGCTCATCAATGAGCTCCAGCATCATTTCAGCGTCCACTCTCTTTTTGTTTGAAAGCGGAACTCCCGGAGCAGTCATCAGTGCGTTTCTAAGCTTGTTCAGTCCTTCTTCGTATGTCATATATAACATCCTTTCTTACACCTATAAAGGCTTATCTTTTTATATCGTCAGGCTTTAGCAGCCTGTTCTTGATAAAGTCGTGTATCTCGGGCGGAACAAAGCCCGAAATGTCGCCGCCGAAATAAGCAATCTGCTTCACGACGCTGGACGACAAAAACATATTCTCGCCCGTTGTGGTGAGGAACACCGTTTCGGCACCGTCGTAAAGCTTTTTGTTCGCAAGTGCCATCTGAAACTCGTATTCAAAGTCCGATACAGCACGCAGGCCCTTTACGATAGCAGTAGCGCCTGTGCGTTTGAGATAGTCCGCAAGCAGACCGTCGTGACAGTCCACAACGACGTTATCCAGATGCTTCACCACGCTGTATATCATCTCAACTCTCTCGCTGACCGTGAAAGCGGCGTGCTTTGCGGCGTTGAACGAGACAAGAACTATGACCTTGTCAAAAAGCGTTGACGCTCGGTTGATGATATCTATATGCCCCCTTGTTATCGGGTCAAAGCTACCCGGGCAAACAGCGATCCTTTTCATATATCTTCCTCAGACGGTACTTTAAAAACAGTCACCGCCGTCTTTCCGTATTTATATCTTTTGTGCAGTCTGAACGCCTCGTAGCAGTCCTCAAGCTCAAGCTCCTTCTCGTGCTCGCAGACTATCACTGCACCGCTGTTCAGCTTTCCCGCAAGCAGTTCAAGCGCTTTGTGAACAAGTCCGAGACGGTACGGCGGGTCGATGAACACGATGTCAAATCCGCCCTTTGAGAGCTTCAGATATTCAAGGCTCTCCATGCCAAGCACTCTTGACTCCGCAAGCAGCTTGCAGTCGCTTAAATTCTGCTTGATGATCTTAACAGCCTCGGGGTTTGAGTCCACAAAAACGCAGTGGCTCGCTTCCCTGCTCAGAGCCTCGATACCGAGCTGTCCGCTGCCCGCAAAAAGGTCGAGCACCGACGAGCCGGGCACATCGAACTGTATCACGGAAAAAACAGCCTCCTTGACCATATCGGTCGTAGGGCGGGTATCCAGCCCCTCCAGCGTTATAAGCTTTTTTCCTCTGCATTTTCCCGTAATAACTCTCATAGCACACTCCACAAGGCAAACATCACTATTTCACCTGATATATGAATTTATTATACAATATTATTTTCAATTTGTCTATACCTTTTTGCATTTTTCTTTAAAAAAGATACTTTTTAGAAGTAAGAGATAAGAGGTAAGAGGTAAGATGTTTGGGCAGAAAGTATGTCCGCTTTATTTTTCATTTCATATCATATTATGATTTTTGTACCCGAAGGGGTTTGGGGGCGACCGGAAAGCCCCCAAATAGAAGCAAGAACGCTTCGCTTTCAGATGCAAGAGGCAAGATGCTTGGGCGGATAGTTTGTACGTTCTATTTTTCATTTCATATCATATTATGATTTTTGTGCCCGAAGGGGCATTAGTCGGCGTTAGCCGACACCGCTATTATTCACCGTTCACTATTCACCATTCGTTATTCACTGAGCCGCCAACGGCGGTGTTTCATTCCAGTTCTCCCTTTTTGCTCTGTACTCTGCCGGTGACGGCGACGAGCATTTTCCTCGGCATCAGCTTTGCTCCGACAGCCGCAAGCTTCAGCGCTGCTGACGGCACTATGACCGTCTTGCCCGAGAACATTCCCTTTACTGCGATGTCGCTGCACTCCTTTGCGCTGATAGCCTTAACTCCGAATGTGCAGTTTGCAACGTCGTTGAACTCGGTATCAACGGGCCCGGGGCAGAGTGCACAGACGTGGACTTTGCTTCCCTGCTCCTCCAGCTCCCTTGCTATTGCGCTCGTAAAGTCCGCAGCATAGGCTTTTGTCGCATAGTAGGTGCTCATATACGGGCCGCCGGACATCAGCCCCGCACTCGATGCGATATTCATTATATATCCGCTGTTTCTTGCAATAAAGTCTTTCAGAAACAGCTTTGTGAGGATATGCACCGCCGTAATGTTCGTGTCTATCATTCGCAGCTCGGTATCAAGGTCTGTGTCGCAGAACCTGCCGAAAAGCCCGAAGCCTGCTCCGTTTATCAGCACGCCTATCTTCTCGTCCCTGATCTGCTCATAAAGCGCAAAGCACTCCTCCCGCTTTGAAAGGTCGCACACCACTACCCTTGTGTTTTCGCCAAGCTCCGCTGCAAGCTCTTTGAGCCTGTCCTCTCTGCGTGCACAGAGGATACAGCGAAAGCCTTTTGCGTAAAGGTTTCTCGCTATCTCACGTCCGATGCCCGAGCTTGCCCCTGTTATCAGCGCTGTTTTTGCCATAGTTAAATTCCTCCTTTTTCAATTCTTTGTTCTCTGTCTGAAAGTATACCATATACAAAAAACTCTTGTCAACGAAAAAATGTGTAATTTAAAAAGATGTTTGTACATTTTTTTACAATACTATTGACAATACAGACGTAATGTGAGATAATATTCAGAGAGGTACAAAACATTTTTACGGAGGAACACATTATGCATGCAACCTTAGTCATTCTCGCAGCGGGTCTCGGAAGCCGTTTCAAAGGCGGTATCAAGCAGCTTGAACCACTCGGTCCCAGCGGCGAGATAATTATGGACTATTCTATATACGACGCAAAGCAGGCCGGCTTTGACAAGGTCGTTTTCATTATCAGAAAGGATATCCGTGAAGCGTTCGACAGTATGATCGGCAACAGGATAAAGGCACATATCGACGTTGACTATGTATACCAGGAGCTTGACTGCCTGCCCGAGGGCTTTGAGTGTCCCGCCGACAGGGTGAAACCCTGGGGTCACGGTCACGCAGTCTACTGCTGCAAGGGCGTTGTAAACGAGCCGTTCGTAGTCATCAACGCCGACGACTATTACGGCAAGGAAGCCTTTGTCCAGCTTTACGCACAGCTTGAAAAAATGCAGCAGCAAAGCGATAAAATGACTATCTCAATGGCAGGCTTCAGGCTCGCAAACACGCTCAGCGACTTCGGAAGCGTCAACAGAGGCGTTTGCAAGGTCAGCGGCGGAAAGCTGGAGCATATCAGGGAGACCTACAATATCCGCCGTGAAGCCGACGGACAGGTACACAGCGGAAAGACTGAGGATAAGCTGCTTGACGAGAACAGCTGTGTTTCAATGAACATATGGGCTTGCCCCGCAGGCTTTATCGACAGGCTGGATAAGCATTTCACCGATTTTCTTGAAAACTGTGATGACAAGGTCACAGACGAGTTCCTCCTGCCTGGCGCTATCGAGGATATGATACAAGCGGGCGAGCTGAGCTGTGATGTTGTGACGAGCAACGACCAGTGGTTCGGCGTGACCTACGCACAGGACACTCCGATAGTTAAAGCGAGGTTCAAGGAGCTGACCGACAAGGGGATCTACCCCGTCAAGCTTTGGGATTAAAGAAGCAAGATGACCAGAAGCAAGAAGCAAGATGATTGGACGGTAAAATTCTCCTTTGATTTTTAAGTCCTTATCCATTTTTAGTTTTTGCACCCGAAAAGGGGCAAACCGTCCTGACGGACGCTTTAGGGGCGACCGGAAAGCCCACAAAACAGAAGTAAGATGTAAGAGATAAGAGGTAAGAAGATTGGGCGGATAGTTTGTCCGCTGTAAACATATTTCTTGCTTCTTGCATCTGAAAGCGTTAGCGTTCTTGCATCTAGAGGCGAATCGTTCTTGAATCTATATATGTACAAGCGGTGACCTCGTGCCACCGCTTTTGCGTCAGCCAATTATCTGTGCTATGCCCTCCGCCATTTCTCCCAGGGCATACATCGCTTTGCTCGTTTTCCTTTTGAGCATCCTCTTTTCGGAATTCGACGCCGATGCGATAGCATAGATGACTGTTCCTGCCGCCGCACAGACCGAAGCGCCTGTTACTATCGTCTTAATCTTCATTTTCTTCACCCCACGCTATTATTTTTCTCCGCAGCGGGTATATTATTACAAGAAACAATTTGAAATACCGGGCACTTGCTTATTACATCTCCGGCTCTTTCTGCCGGATAATACAACTTGCGTACAACCCGGCGTTTCTTAAACGTTTTAGTCAAGTAATGTTAACAATTTATTATTAATTGTTTTGTACATTTAACTGCAAAAAGTGTTATAATTATTTTGATA
The DNA here is from genome assembly GCA_902786975.1 of uncultured Ruminococcus sp. Classification (GTDB taxonomy): domain Bacteria; phylum Bacillota; class Clostridia; order Oscillospirales; family Ruminococcaceae; genus Hominimerdicola. The sequence goes on along the minus strand of CADAES010000008.1, from coordinate 72,931 downwards.
AAAAGTAATCATTATTTAACAAAGGGGCAAATTTCAAATGGGAATGACAATGACGCAAAAGATACTTGCCGCACACGCCGGACTTGAAAGCGTAAAGGCAGGTCAGCTTATAATGGCAGACCTCGACCTCGTGCTTGGCAACGACGTTACCTCGCCGGTCGCTATCAACGAGTTCAACAAGGCGGGCTTCACGGATATTTTTGACAAGGACAAGGTGACTATGGTAATGGATCACTTTGCACCTAACAAGGATATCAAGGCTGCGGCTCAGTGCAAGCAGTGCAGGGATTTCTGCGGAAAGTACGATATAACCAATTTCTTTGATGTAGGAGATATGGGCATAGAGCACGCTCTGCTGCCCGAAAAAGGTCTTGTAGCTCCGGGCGACTGCGTTATCGGTGCAGACTCGCACACCTGTACATACGGCGCTCTCGGCGCTTTCTCAACAGGTATCGGCTCGACCGATATGTGTGCGGGAATGGCTAAGGGAAAGACCTGGTTCAAGGTGCCCGCAGCAATTAAATTCAACATCGTGGGCAAGCTGCCGAAATACAGTGCTGCAAAGGACGTTATACTGCATATAATCGGAATGATAGGCGTTGACGGCGCACTGTACAAGTCTATGGAGTTCTCGGGCGAGGGACTTGTGAACCTGTCGATGGAGGACAGACTGTGCATGGCGAATATGGCTATCGAGGCAGGCGCTAAAAACGGCATTTTTGCAGTTGACAGCGTAACGCTTGACTACATAAAGGACAAGGTTAACAGAGAGTACAAGGTGTACGAAGCAGATGCCGATGCAGAGTATGAGGCTGAGTATACCATTGACCTCAGCGAGATAAAGCCGACAGTCGCTTTCCCGCACCTGCCAGAAAACACAAAGACGTTTGACGAGATAGGCGAGGTCGTTATAGATCAGGTCGTTATCGGATCCTGTACGAACGGACGCATCGAGGATCTCAGATGCGCTGCGGAGGTCCTCAGCGGCAGACATATCGCTAAAAATGTCAGATGCATCGTTATCCCCGCAACTCAGAAGGTATATATGCAGGCTATGAAAGAGGGTCTGCTCGAAACATTCATAAACGCAGGATGTGCAGTTTCAACACCGACCTGCGGACCATGTCTCGGAGGACACATGGGCATATTGGCTAAGGGAGAAAGAGCTGTTGCGACAACAAACAGAAATTTCGTGGGAAGAATGGGACACCCCGAATCGGAGGTATACCTCGCTTCTCCGTATGTTGCAGCAGCAAGTGCAGTTGCAGGCAAAATAGCTCAGCCGTCGGACATCTGACGGAAAGGGTAAGCGCCGGACTGTGAACAGGAGGTAACAATGGATAATTTTCTTAAAGTTGTTTTCAACGATACGGTGCTAAGCCTTGTTACAAAAAAGTACGGCAGCTCTATGACCGACCGTCAGCGTGAGGAAAAGGCAGACGAGATGATAAGGATACTTCACGACTCCAATTCCTATTCCGTGGAAATGGCGCAGAAGCTTATTGACCAAAAAGGTTTCAATACGTTCTATACCACCCAGATAGATGGAAAGTCCGTTATCGGATTCGTCAAGGAAGGTATGTTCCATAAGGCGAAAGTGCGCTATTTCATTACACGTAAGAAGGACAACCTCGACAGCGATTATATGGATCAGATATATGATGAACTGCGGCGCCAGGCTATGGGCGAAAACGTATTCAATACCAAAGAATATTTAAAATGACCGAAAGGGGCAGATCACGATGAAGGCTCGTGGAACAGTACATAAATACGGAGATAACGTTGACACCGACGTAATAATCCCCGCAAGATATCTCAATACAGCAGATATGCAGGAGCTTGCAAAACACTGTATGGAGGATATCGACATAGATTTTGCAGGCAGAGTCAAAGCAGGCGACATAATGGTCGCAGAAGCTAACTTCGGCTGCGGCTCATCAAGAGAGCACGCACCTGCGGCTATCAAGGCAAGCGGCATATCCTGCGTTATCGCAAAGACTTTCGCAAGGATATTTTACAGAAACGCTATCAACATCGGGCTGCCGATCATCGAGTGTGACGAGGCAGCTGAAAAGATAAGCGCCGGCGATGATGTAGAGATAGATTTTGAGACAGGCGTTATCACCAACCATACAAAGAACGAAACATATCAGGGACAGTCGTTCCCGGAGTTCCTTATCAATATCATCAACTCCAACGGACTGCTCAATTCGCTGAAATAAGCGTGTTTACAGTAATAAAAATGCTATTGTCGTAAGGCATAGCATTTTTTGTGTTTAAATAATGATTGTTCAACAGTAACGCATTGCTGCTTGTGAACACAGGATCTGTAAACCTAATCAAATGAAAGGATGTTATCAGAATGAACAAGAAAATCACAGTCATAAAAGGCGACGGCATCGGTCCGGAGATAGTTACACAGGCGCAGAAGGTACTCGACAAGGTCGCATCAAAGTACGGTCACTCGTTCGAGTACACCGATATCCTTATGGGCGGATGCTCTATCGACGCTTGCGGAGTGCCCCTCACCGACGAGGCTGTTGCGACTGCAAAAGCCGCAGATGCGGTACTTCTGGGTGCTATCGGCGGCAACACATCGACCTCGCCCTGGTACAAGCTTGCTCCGAATCTTCGCCCCGAGGCAGGGCTTCTGAAGATCAGAAAAGAGCTTGGGCTGTTTGCAAACCTTCGCCCGGCCGTGCTTTTTGACCAGCTGAGGAATGCCTGCCCTCTCAACGACGAGATAATCGGCGACGGCTTCGATATGATGATAATGAGAGAGCTGACAGGCGGCCTTTATTTCGGCGCAAGGAAAACCGAGGTCGTTGACGGGCTTGAAACTGCCGTTGATACGCTGACCTACAACGAAAAGGAGATCGAGCGCATCGCAAAGCGTGGCTTTGATATCGCTATGAAGCGCCGCAAAAAGGTCACCAGCGTTGACAAGGCGAACGTTCTGGATTCGTCAAGGCTGTGGCGCAAGGTCGTAAACAAGGTCGCTGAAAGCTATCCCGAGGTCGAGCTGGAGCACATGCTCGTTGACAACTGCGCAATGCAGCTTGTAAAAGACCCCGGACAGTTCGACGTTATCCTGACTGAGAATATGTTTGGCGACATCCTTTCGGACGAGGCGGCAATGGTGACAGGCTCTATCGGTATGCTCGCATCGGCTTCGCTCAACGACACCAAGTTCGGTCTTTACGAGCCGAGCCACGGTTCAGCTCCCGACATCGCAGGCACAGACATGGCAAACCCCATAGCTACGGTACTTTCTGCTGCGATGATGCTCAGATACTCGTTCGATATGGACGCAGAGGCGGACGCTGTCGAGGCGGCTGTTAAAAAGGTCCTCGAGGACGGCTTCAGAACTGTTGACATCATGTCCGACGGTATGACCCTTGTGGGCTGCGAAAAAATGGGCGACCTTATCTGCGAGAGGATCTGACCGGTATACTATTATAATATATATAGCATTAAGCAGAATTACAGTGCAGCAGGACAGAATTTTCCTGCTGCCTGTTACTTTTGTTACTTTCATAACTCGCAGAATTTATGTACAAAATAATGTACAATTATCCCATAACAGCGCTTTTCGTGGATATGTGCCGCACCTGATAGACGTTTCATGACTTGTTTCATTTTGTCGTATAGACAACTTAAGCTATATAAAGATTATTCATAATTTGTGCAAAACGACTAATGCTTTGTCGGGCACAGAAACTGCATTAATTGCGGAAAACAGCGCATATCCAGGAATTTTTCAAATACGTTCACAACTGCGAAACAGATGTTGAAAACTTTGTCCTCAGTTTTAAAATCCTCATATGTTTCTGTACTCAATTTGTAACCTTTTGAGCGAAAACGATTAAGTGATTAAATCAGCGCAGATTTTTACGTTTTTTGTGCCGGCAGGCAGAAAAATCACGCTCCGTTACTTTTTATGTTGAAAATGCACATGAAAAACCCAAGTTTTTGTACAACATATATAATCTTTAACGAAAATCGCCCGCTTTTGGACTCTTATTGGTACATTTTACCAACAGAGTTATTACAAAACGGTAACAAATGTGATAAATGTGTGGTTATGTTGCATAAATTGTGTGGCGATTATTTGTTCAAAACGACATATTTTATTACAGGGTGCAAAAAAATAAAAGAAAAGACTTGAAATTGAATGAGGAATATTGTATATTACATATTAGCGGAAACGCTGAAAAGTTAAGCATCTTGATTGATCGTCGAAAACGATTTTGTTCAAGTGAAAGGCGGAAATATCATTGGTTTCTTTAAAAGACATTTCCGTTCGCTGCGGTGTTTCGGTCGCTACGGTCAGCAAGGCTCTGAACGGACACAAGGACGTTTCGGCAGCCACAAGAGAAAGGCTGCTCAAAGCCGCTAAGGAGATGGGCTACTTCCCCAACTCACAGGCAAGAGCGCTGAAAACGAACAGAACGCACAATCTCGGCGTTATGTTCCTCGATGAAGCCGGAAGCGGTCTGACTCACGAATTTTTCGCAAAACTGCTCAACAGCTTCAAAACAAAAGCTGAAATGCTGGGTTATGATATCACCTTTATAAGTAAGAGCATGGGCAAGGACAGGATGTCCACCTATGAACACTGCAAATACAGGAATGTGGACGGCGTGATAATCGCCTGCACCGATTTCACCTCCCAGGATGTTTACGAGGTCGTCAACGGGGATATCCCGATAGTTACCATAGATCATATCTTCGATTGCAGGACAGCGATAATGTCCAACAACGAAAAGGGTATGCACAAGCTTGTGGACTACGTAGTTTCTAAAGGTCACACACAGCTGGCTTACATTCAGGGAAACAAATCTTCGGTGGCGGACAAAAGACTTGCAGGCTTCTGCAAAGCATGTATCAGCAGAGGGATAAATGTAAACAGCGAATGGCTCCTTTGCGGTGATTATCACAATCCCGACAAGACTTACGAGCTTACAAAAATGCTTATGTCGCAAAAGGACAGACCTACCTGTGTGTTCATGCCGGACGACTACTCCGCTATCGGCGGATACAATGCCCTTAAGGACATGGGGCTGTCGATACCTGATGATGTTTCGGTGGTCGGTTACGACGGCATAGCTTATTCACAGCTCATTTCTCCAAGGCTAACTACATATTCCCAGGACACTGCTAAGATAGGTGAGACCGCTGCGCAGCAGCTCATATCACTTATCGAGGATCCTCAGACAACTTTTACTGAGGTGATAACTGTTGACGGTGAGCTCGTCGAGGGCGGCTCCGTTAAGCAGCTTTAAACAACGGCATTAATATTTTACAGCAATACCGCTGTAAGACAATATTATATAATGCGATATTTAAGGAGGAAATTATTATGGCAAAACTTAAGAGAGTCCTTGCAGGTGCACTCAGCCTCTGCATGGTAGGATCAATGCTCACAGCTTGTGGCGATGACTCTTCTTCCAAGAGCGACGCTTCCAGCAAGTCTAACAGCTCTTCTGCTGCAGACAGCAAGGCTGATTCTTCAGCAGCTGACAGCACAGCAGACAGCAGCACAGCAGACAGCAGCACAGCTGAGTCCAATCCTGACAGAAAGAACACCGCTGAAATCCACGGTGAACCTTCTTCTGATGCGTCCAAGAACACAGTTAAGATCTACTGCTGGAACACAGAGTTCAAGTCAAGAGTTGACAAGTTCTATCCTAAGTACACAAAGCTGAAGGTTGAGACCGGTACATACAAGGACAAGGACGGCAAAGAGCTCACAGAAGTTAAGACAATCGATGGCAAGAAGGTTGAATGGGTTGTTAACACCAACGATGGTGGTGTATACCAGACCAAGCTTGACGAAGCTCTCAAGGCTCAGCCTAAGAGCGCTGATAAGGTAGACATGTTCCTTATGGAAGCTGACTACGCTATGAAGTACACCGACGGTAACGTTGCTCTGTCTATCCAGGATATGGGTATCACAGCTGACGATACTAAGGAAATGTATCAGTACACACTCGATGCTGCTACATCTTCTAAGGACGGCGAAGTTAAGGGTCTTTCATGGCAGGCAACTCCTGGTCTTCTGTACTACAATGTAGACAAGGCTAAGGAAGTTCTTGGCTCAGACGATCCTGCTGAGGTTCAGAAGGCTGTTGCTGACTGGGATAAGTTCAAGGAGACTGCTGAGAAGATGAAGGCTAAGGGCTACAAGATGCTGTCATCCTTCGCTGATACATACCGTGTATTCACATCTAACGTATCTGCACCTTGGGTAACAGACGGCAAGCTCACAATCGACCCACAGATCGACACTTGGATCAAGTACACCAAGGAGTGGACAGACGCTGGCTACATCAACGGTACAGACCAGTGGCAGGCACCTTGGCAGAACGACCAGAAGGCTGATTCTAAGGTATTCTGCTTCTTCTTCCCATCTTGGGGTCTTCCTAACTGCCTCGCTTCTAACTCCGGCGACGCTGGTAAGGGCAAGTGGAAGGGCTGTCCGGGACCAACATCTTGGTACTGGGGCGGCACATGGATCTGCGGCGCTATCGATACCGATAACCTCGACATCGTTACAGATATCATGAAGGTTATGACATGCGACAAGGAGTGCGCTAAGGATATCACTAAGACTGAGAACGACTACACCAACAACAAGGCTGGTATCAAGGAGCTCCAGGAAAGCGGATTCACAAGCGAATTCCTCGGTGGACAGAACCATCTGGCACTCATGTCCGACAACGCAGACAAGATCAGCCTGAAGGGCAAGATCTCTCCATACGATCAGTTCTGTGTAGAAGGCATGCAGGGTGCTATGGGCGAGTACTTCAAGGGCGAGACAACATATGAGAAGGCTCTTGAGAAGTTCAAGACTGACCTGAAGAAGAAGGTCGGCGACGCTGTTGAGATCTAATCTCAAATTAGTTTAATCTTTCTGAAAATAATAGGGGTGGGCAAAATCCCTCCCCTATTTATTTTCGTATAACTCAATACTCTCGGAAAGGATTGTAATTGACGCTTTTTCAATTACGAAAGGGTAATCGTGTATGAAAAGAAAAAGTGTAAGCTATGCAAAATGGGGTTACATTTTCCTCGCTCCGTTTTTCATTGTTTATTGCATATTTGCACTGTATCCTTTGATCCAGACTTTCTATAACAGTTTCATGACCTACCAGATCGACCGTGGTTCTATCGACGATATCTGGGGTGCTGCAGAAGGCGCTAAAGAGACTACAACCATCACTTGGGGCGGTCTTTCCAACTACACCGCTATATTCAGTTCTAACGAAACACTCGTTCAGAGCTTCCTTAACACTATAATTATGTGGGTGATCGGATTTATTCCTCAGATCGCTGCTTCTCTGCTTCTTGCTACCTGGTTCACAGATCTCAGACTGAAGATCAAGGCTCAGGGCTTCTTCAAGACTGTTATTTATCTTCCAAACGTTATCATGGCTTCAGCCGTCGCTTTCCTGTTCACGTGCTTGTTGATCAGAGACGGTGCGCTGTATAACTTCTTCGGTCCGCTGGCAGGCGAATCAGCCGCCGGAGGCTACCTAAGTATCTTGGATAAAGTCTGGGGTGCTCGAGGAACAGTTGGATTCATCAACTTCCTGCTTTGGTACGGTAATACGACCATCCTTCTGATGGCTGCGATCATGGGTATCGACCCGGGTCTTTACGAAGCTGCTCAGATCGACGGTGCTACACCAAGCCAGACATTCTGGAAGATCACAATGCCTCTTATCAGGCCAATACTCTCATTCGTACTCGTAACCTCCATGATCGGTGGTCTGCAGATGTACGATGTTCCTGCACTTCTTACTCTTGACCAGGGTAATCCGCAGGGTAAAGCTATGACAATAGTAATGGAGATCCAGCAGCGTAAAGATGCCGATGTTGGACGTGCTTGCGCAGTCTGCGTTGTTATCTTCATAATCTCTGCTATTCTCGGATTTATTACTATGTTTGGTATGGATGATTCCAGAGAAAAGAAAAAGAAAAGGAGGAAGGTATAATGACCGGATCAACCGAAATCGTTGGACAGGAAACCGGAAAAACCTCTCTCTTGATAAGAAGGATCGTAGCATACGTTGTGCTCGCAATTCTTGTTTTCATTTCTCTTCTTCCGTTTTATCTCCTGTTCATAAATGCTACACGTGACAAGACTCAGATCGGTATCCAGTGGTATCCGGGCAGCGCACTTATTGACAACTTCAAGAAGCTGTTTGCACCGGCTACTCAGACAATCTTCGGTAACGTATACAAGGCTCTGCTCAACTCGTTCATCGTTTCTGCATGTGCATCTGTGCTCTGCGTATACTTCTCCGCACTTACCGCTTATGCAACTCACGTATATCATTTCAAACTCAGAAAGTTCGCTGACACATTCATTCTCCTGATAATGATGGTTCCTACTCAGGCATCTGCTATCGGTTTCTACAGAATGATGATCAGCCTCAATCTTATCGACTCTTACATCCCGCTTATTATTCCTGCGATCGCATCTCCTGCTACATACTACTTCATGAAGCAGTATATGGCTTCTTCACTGCCGCTGGAGATCGTGGAAGCTGCCCGTATCGACGGATGCGGCGAGTTCAGAACGTTCAATACGATCGTTCGTCCGATACTCAAGCCTGCATTTGCAGTTCAGATCATCTTTACCTTCGTTGGTAACTGGAATAACTTCTTTACACCGAGACTTATCATCAACGCAAGAGAAAAGTACACTGTACCTCTCGTGCTTAGTGCGATGAGCCACGCCGGACCTGTTGAAAGAGACGTTGCGATATTCTACCTCTACATGGTACTTGCTATTCTCCCTGTAATCGTAGTTTATCTGTTCCTCTCCAAGTTCATTATCCGTGGTATTGCTCTTGGTTCCGTTAAGGGTTAATAAGTCAATACGAAATCAAAAAGTCGAAACAAGAAATTGTTTCGACTTTTTTTGTTTGTTCACTTTTGGCCGAATGCGTCGTCGTAGCAGTATACCCTCGTTCGCTGCCCCTTGGAGTCCGCTGTGAGCACTACCCTGTCGATGTACATTCCGTCGCAGTCTGTTCCCGTTCCGCTGACCCTGTCAAAAAGCTGCTCGTTGCAAAACCCGATATACTCAAAGAACAAAACGTTCTTTCTGCGCTCGCTGTTGTCTACCTTGTATGAAAGCCCGTCATTCGGTGCCTGTATCCACTGATAATCAAGCTCATAATACTTCGAGCGCTTGATCTTGTAATCCGCCGCATCGGGATTGATCCTGGAATACTGATATTCTGCATCGCCAAGCCGCATATGCACATCAGACACCATCGTCATCGTGTTTACCCCTATGCCCTGCGTGAGAAACTGCTTGCCGCTGTAGCTTCGCACAACGCTGTTCGCTTTTGTGGACATTATCGTATTTGAGCCGTATATGTAAGGCAGACGCCCCAGCCTCTTGAAATTATAGGCTATTATTGCGTCCCACAGGCTCGAAGACGGCTTGACGTAAATGTAGCTCTCTGTCGGCGTGTTCTGCTCAACGCTTATCTCGGTGTGGACAAGACAGCTGCTGACAAGTTGCTGAAGATCAACGTCATTGATGACCCCCGGCTCAGGCTCGTTCTGCGCCGCAAGCGATGTGTAGCTTCGGGAGCTGAATGTAATGCGCTTTATGCCGCCCTTTGTGTATATGTAGACCTTGTCGGGTATTCCCCGGAAAATAACGCTGTTTCCTTTTTTCAGCCGTACCGAGCAGATGTCTGAAAGCGATACGCTTATGTCGCAGATAAACTCGCCGCTGAGCTTGACGAAAGGTGTGTAAAGCTCCCTTTCAAACGTCAGCCTCAAGCCTTTTGTGAAGCTCTTTACATTCCCGCTTGGATCTGCCGTGCAGATAGTCAGTTCATCACTCATATTCAATACCTCCGGAATACTATTGCGTATTTGTAGAACCTGCTGTCGGGCTGAAACGATATCTCGCTGCTTATAAGCGTGCAGTCTGTGTACTGCACATTGTCCGCGGACAATGTCACAGCCGACGCCGATACCGTCTGTATGAACGTGTCGAAGCGGTTTCTGTCGGTCGTAAATATCGTGCCCTCAAACAAAAGCTCTTTGTACCTTGTGCCAAGTACCTTTGTGTAAAAGCCGCCGTCAAGCAGCGGAAGCTGCGATATGCTCAGCACGGCTGACTGAGACAGCCTGTCGTAAAAAATGCTCTTATTCGTGCAGACAAGCCTGTGTTCGCCGTTTTTCCTGTACATAAGCTATACACCCGGCCTTTCAAGCGCTCTTACCGTCACGCTCATTATCCGTTCAAGCCTCCTCAGCGGCATCGACTGCGATGCCCCGGACATCTCCATTTTGCAGATAATAAGGCTGCCGTCACGCACAATATCGTAAAACAGCTGTGTACAGGCAGTGCTGAACGTTTCGTAATCGACAAAGTCCCCGCTTTTGCCGAACAGGTGTATATCCAGCCTGTAGTCCGTTTCGATGCAGAATGTGAGGTTCTCGTTTTCAAGCGCCTGACCCGCAACGCTGCAGTTCTCCAGACGGATAACTCCGAGCATATCGTCGGGGTGAACAAGGCTGTCCACCGCAGAAAACTCCCTCATCGGCAAAAAGCCGCTTGTGGTGAGCTTAGTGTTAAGGGTGCTTATAATGCTTTCGATAGCAAGTGTCATACTATCCCTCCATTGTCATAAAAAGATGGTCGCAGCTCACCGTGAACGGACGCAGCTGTTCAAGTGCCGAACTTCGCAGGCTTGCAGCACTCTCGATGCGGCTTTTGTAGTCAACATTAGCAGAAGCCTTGCCTGTCAGCGAGCAGATGACCTTATTCTTTGCGTTTTCCTTGCAAACATAGTCGTAAAATGCGACCGTCGCCGCAGCGTATTCAGCACAAGCGATATCGGCTGTGGTGCATTTTTTCTCGTCAAGAAGCCTGCTGATAAGGTGGCAGGCATTGCTGACAATGAACAGCGCTTCGTTAGCCTGCGCCTGCGAGCATTCGCTGAGCTGTCTGAATTTACTGATAACGTTGGTCTGGTTTAGATTAACCATTTTGAATGCTCCTTTCATATGTAGATAAGAGGCAGGAGACAAGAGGCTGAGCAAGCATTTCTCACCTCTTACCTCTCACCTCCGACGGGCAAAGCTTTTTAACGGTCACGATCCTGCTTTAGCCCTGCCCGCCTTTACTCACAGTTTAGTTCTGCTTTGTTGCATTCATCACCTTGACCGCATCGGATGTGAGCTTGGAGAAGCCTACGCTCACAGAGCAGGCTATCTCGTCGCACTGTGTCGAGATAAGCTTGTCAAAGTCAACGATAACGTCCGTGCCGAACACAGCCTCGACTGCGCAGCTCTGGTCGATACCGACTGCTACATCGCTTGCAAGCTCCGAGCACTTTACGATAGTTACGCCGTAAGGGGTCTTTACCATTCCGCTTGCCATATAGTCGCCGATGCAGTACTTCATCTCAGAGAAGCCGAGTATCTTCGCCATAGTCGCAGGCTTGCAGACCATAGTTGTCATATTGTGCTCGTTCATGCTTGACCAGAAATCCGCAAGGTCGGAATAAGCGATAGTGTTGCCGCTTATTGTTGAAGGTGTGATGCCTGTGGTTATCTGTGAAAGGCAAAGTCCGTTCACGTCCCTTGCCAGCGCCGCACCGAGGTTTCTGAGGATAACGCCGAAGGCTTCAAGACGCTGCTTTCTGATGGACTCGTAGGAGCAGGACAGCTTTCTTGCAAACTTGGTGAGTGCAGTTGCGGTGTTTGCAAGTCTGACTGTGGTAACGGGGAGCTCGCCTGCCTGTGCGACAACGTCGCTGTTTCCTGTCTTGGTGACGCTGAGTCCTCTGAAATCCATTCCGTCGGTGTATGTAACGGTAGCTGCGACCTGCGGCAGTATAGAAGCTTCGTTCATTCCCGCCTTGATGGCACGTCTTACATACTCCGGGAACAGCACTGCGGACTCGGTGGAAACAAAGAATTTCTCCACTCTGTCAGAGTTTGCGCCCTTTACCTTGATGTCAAATCTTTTGAGCTGTCTTTCAAAAGCGTCAAGCCCTTTCAGCTCGGTGTTCTCGTAAGCGCTGTCCGGGTCAAGCTCAGCAAGCGCCTGTGTGAATGTCTTTCCTGTGATAGAATAAAGTCCCTTTTCAAGTCTGATGTCTTTGTACATTTTTCATTTCTCCTTTTCAGATAGTATAATCGTTGTTCTGTTCGGGCGTTTCGACTGCGGTGACAAAACTTCTCTCCTGCTCGTCAAGCTCGTCAGAGTGCCTTATCATGTGCTCACGCAGCTGCTGCTTGAGCTCCAGCAGCCTTGAAACGTCCATATCCTTTGTAAGCTCTGTCACCTGCTGCGAGGTGTAGTACGGCTTGCAGAAATAAGACAGTCTGAGTATCTCGCCCTTCAAGCCTTCTATCGCCTTGTTAAGCTCCTTTGAAGCCTGCGCAAGCTCGCTGCGGCATTCTCTGAGCTGCTTTGATTCCTCACGCCTTGCCTCAAATCTCTTTGTGACGCCTGCCCCGACCTGTGCGGGCACAGCCACGAACGACCACTCGTAAGCGTCTGTCGGTCCTTCGAGCGTCGCAAAGCAAAGCTTTCCGCCGTAGCTCTTTCCTTTAACGTGCGAGCAAGCCGACTTGCTCCTGTCGCTGCCGCATACCGAGCATACCTGCTTCGCTACCGAGCAGCTGACAGATACCTCCTTCTTGATGCCTCCGCTTATCTCTCTGATAAGGTCTGCGTTGGCAGATGTCCTTACCATATAGGCTTTTGCCCGCAGCACCTTGTACGGCTTTCCGTCACGGGTGAGCCTGCCCCCGATCTCCTCGACCCCGGCTTCAAAGATGCGTGCGGTCTGCTTGGCGCCCTTCGGGTCGTGGTCAAAGATACCCGTCCTGCCGACGAACAGCTTTGCAAGCTCCTGCAGCGACTCGTCGCTGAAGCGCTCAAAGTCCCTGTCGATATCGTTGTCGCACAGATTGACGCTGAAGCAGTAGACCTGCTCGGGCGTCAGCGGCTCAACGGCAAAACGGTTGATGCTTTGCATTACCTCGTCTGTGATGTCAAATGCTTTTTCCAATCGCATTTCCTCCTTTACTGCTGTGTTTTTTCGGAACTATCCTCAAGCACCTTTGCCTGAGCGCTGTAAAGCCTTGCGTGTGCAAGCTCCACCTCGTCCTGAAGATTGATGTTTTCCCACTGCACGCTGCACTCGCACGGTGCTGCGCAAAGCCTGAGGAACGTGTCGCCCACACGCTTTATCACCGGCGTCAGAAGCCTGCGGTAGTACTCCAGCTCACTTGTGAGCATATCCGCCTGCTGTGAAGACATCTTCTCGGTCGTAGACCAGTTCAGCCCCAGCAAAAACGGCGGTATCGACAGCTTTGCAACTATCTGCTCCAGAAGCTGTCTCACAGGCACCTGTGTATCCAGCACCTGATTGTCCGCACCGATGACACGGATATCCACATCACCGACCGAGATAAAGTCCTTTACTACTCCGTTTCTCGAAGCGTTCATACCGTCAGACCACTCCTTTGCGATATCCAGAGCACGCTGTCTTGCCCACACCTTGTCCGACTCGCCCGCAGGCTTGTAGGTCACGGCGTAGCGAACGTTGCCCGCACGGTCAAAGTTCTGTCCGATGCACTCGTAGATGCGCATAAGGATATTGCTCATCGCAGGCAGCCCACGCAGCAGAGATACTCCCTGCGGCGCTTTCGGGCTCGGGTTGAGCGTGGTGTACAGAAGCTGCTGCGGTGAAGCCGCCTTGAAGACCTTTGCGCTGAATGAACCTGTGATGCTGATGTCAAGCGGCGTTCTTCCCTGAGTTACCCTGTACAGCGTAGGGTCGCACACATAAAGCCCCCTGATGCTCTGCGTCCTGTGGTCGGTAAGGATACGTCCGAATGCCCTGCCGTATGTCAGCAGGCTGTCCAGATACATATCCGCAAATGTGTTCAGCGACCTTCCCGAAATGCCCACGGGCACTTCATTACAGAAACGGTCAAGCTCCTGCTGATAGGTCTCGTCGTCGCTGACGAGCCTGAAACCGCCCGTGAGCCTCACGATCTTGTCGATACAGGCGTCGATCACAGGCACGCTTGATCTGAGTCTGTCGAAGATATCGTCCTGCAGATACTGGGCGCTCTGTGCGATGCGGTAATCGAACCTGTGCTCGGATCTGTCAGCGTTGGCAACACTTGTCTGTGCGGTTTGTCTTTTGCTTTTTAAGCCTTTAAAAATGCTCAAAGTCTTCCTCCTTTCAGTGTTCTCTGTCAAGTGACAGGACAAAGAACGACTGCTCGTCCTTTACCAGAAATGACGTTACGAAATATCTGATGTCGTCCATTGCGTGGTCGTTCTCCTTTACGGGAACGTCCCTGCCTGCCTTTTCGTCCCAGCGGTAAAGACTGAACTCTCTGAGAGTGTCTGTGCATTTGCGGCTTATCCGTATACGGTCCTGCCTTATGCAGTCGCTCACCAGCCTTATCCCCCAGACGACGTCGTTTTTTGCAGGCATAACGCTGAACTTTCCGTGACGGCTGATGCACTGGATAAAAGACTGAGCCGACGGGTCGCATACGATACATTCAACCTTTTTGTCGCCGATAAGCCGGCATAAGCCTTCGTAATGCTCCTCGTCCGTGCGGCGTTTGCCCTCACGCCTTGAATCGTAATAGTACTCAGCGAGCCTGTACCATGTGTCTGCCGACTGACCCCACAGTCCGAAGCTCGACGGGTTCACCGTTCCGTAGTCACAGCTGACAACGTACCTTTCGCAAGTCATCTCACTATCAAATGTATGTTTGGAAGGGTCGAACATCGGGTAAACAAGGCCCTCTGCCGCCGTCCATTTTCCCATTATAAAACGCTGATAGAATGTGCCTGTGTAAAGCCTGCGGTAGCGTGCGATGACCTGCGGTGACAGCGACGGGTTGTCGCTCAGCCTGAAAGATGTATAGATAAGCCTCTTTTGCATCGCCTTGTCTATCCATTCCCGCTTGAACCAGTGGTACGGGTTGTCGGGGTTGCAGTTGAACCACAGCCTCGACCCCGTGACCGAGCACCTCGCTACCGCCTGCTCCACAAAGCTCCTGGGCATAAGTGCGACCTCGTCAAGCAGAAGCCCCGCAAGCGTTATGCCCTGTATCAGCGCTGCAGAGCCTTCATCACGCCCGCCGAAGAGATAAAAGCGGTTGCGGCGGTGCGAAAAGGTCACATCTATATAGTTTGCGCTCTTGTGCTCACGCACCCTCATACCGAGCTCGCCTATCCGCCCGACAAGCTCGCACAGCAGATTTCTCCGAAGTGATACCACCGTTTTCCCGCACAGTGCAAAGCTTTTACCCTCGAACGAGCTCATCGCCCAGAGCATAAAGCCCAGCGACATACTCATCGTCTTTCCCGAGCGCACAGCCCCGTCGCAGATAATTCCGTCAAAGCGCTCGTATGCAGGGTTGCACCACCAGGTCATCGCAAGACGCTGTCTGTCTGAAAGCTCATAGCTCATCGCTGTCCTCCCGTTCGTCCGTTCCGCAGTCCGGAAACTCGCCCCGTGCGCTTTCGGTCAGCGCCTTGAGGAACCTGTCCGCCTTGGTCTCCTCACGCAGATCGGGATCAAGCTCGAAGAGCTTTTCCATAGCCTTCTGACGGTCAAAGAATTTGATCTCCACGCCGCCGCCCTTTACACGCTTTATCTCCGAAATGTTGAAAAGGTCCGCACTTGCTATCCCCTCGGGGTCGGGCTCGTCGCTGAAGATAAGTGCCACTGCATCGTTTACCGAGCCGAACGCAAGCCTTGTCAGCCCCGTCTTTACATATGCAAGGGTCTGCTCATCAGAGCTGTCCAGCCGTTTTATCTCCTTTTTTACCGACGGTCGGTTAAGAAGCCTCGGAGCCTCTGTCTTTGCCTCTTTCGCAGGCAAGCCCAGCCTTACCGCAGTCTCGACCCCGTTTCGCAGATGCACAAAAAGCTGTGCAAACCTTTTTGGTGTCAATGCTTTCATTGTGTTTCTCCTTTCTTTTGGCTTGTGTTTGTGAAAGCCTCTCTCACTTACAGGGCTTTTTGCCGTTTTTGTTGCATTGATTTATGCAACTCTTGCTGAGTTTTGTATTAATTTTTTCTTTTATCATTTGTCTGCACAAAAACCAACAGCCGATTTTGTGCAGTTATACAGCGAAAATACGGAGCTATGTTAATATGCTAAAATATTGTATTTGACGTTTTATTTTTATGTTTATCATCACAAATCGACGTTTTGTACAACGACCGGACTTGACAATTATGCAAAAGTGACATATAATAATAAAGTATGGTTACTTGTTGTAACGATTTATCAGTCAATTTACAGATATTTTTATTAAAAAACCTATTTCCCGACAGTGCGGCGCTTGCAAAAACTGCTGAAATATGGTATAATGGTTAGGTGATATTCGGGCGTCTGCCCGTTGATATATATCTTTGAGAAAATAACAGTCCTGTCAGAAAGGACATTCAGGAGGAAGAATAATGGCAAAAAACAGTTCGGAAAACACTATCTCCAAGGCGGAGCTCAAAAAGAAGTTTGTTGAGATACTTCACAACGACTTCCAGACTACCCCCGACGAGGCTTCTGACCAGCAGGTCTATGAGGCTCTTGCAAAGATCGTTGTAGGTATACTCAAAGCCAAGAGAAGAAAGTTTACCGTAAAGCATAACTCCGAGGGCAAAAAGAGGGTGTACTATCTTTCTATGGAGTTCCTTATGGGACGTTCGCTCAAAACCTCTATCTACAACCTCGGAATGCAGGATCAGACTATCGCTATGCTCAAGGATCTGGGCATCTCGATAAACGGCGTTTACGAGCAGGAGCCTGATGCAGGTCTTGGAAACGGCGGTCTTGGAAGACTTGCTGCGTGCTACCTTGACGCTCTGGCTGCTGACGGCTACCACGCAACAGGCTATTCTATCTGCTATGAGTATGGTATCTTCAAGCAGAAGCTTGAGGATGGCTGGCAGACCGAGCTTCCCGATAACTGGCTGCCCGGCGGAAGCGCTTGGCTCGTTCCCGTTCCGACACAGTCTGTTGAGGTCCGCTTTGACGGCGAACTGAGAGAATACTGGGATAACCAGTATCACTGCGTAACACACGAAAACTATACCTCCGTTATGGCTGTTCCTTACGACCTGTTCGTTTCGGGCTATAAGAGCGAGGCTGTTTCAAAGCTCAGACTGTGGAAGGCAGAGCTTTCTACATTTGATATGTCGATGTTCAACAAGGGCGACTACTCTAAGGCTCTTGGAAGAAACATCATCTCACAGGCTATCACAAAGGTCCTGTATCCTAACGACAACCACGCTGAGGGCAAATCGCTCAGACTGCGTCAGCAGTATTTCCTCTGCGCCGCTTCGATAGGCGATATCGTAAACCAGCATATGGCTGTTTACGGCACTCTGGACAACCTGCACGAAAAGGTCGCTATCCACATCAACGACACTCACCCGACACTCGCTATCCCCGAGCTTATGAGAACTCTGCTGGACGACTGCGGCTATTCGTGGGATAAAGCTTGGCACATCGTTACAAACACCTTTGCATATACCAACCATACCGTTATGCCGGAGGCTCTTGAAAAGTGGGACTGCAACCTGTTAAAGAGCGTCTGCCCGAGAATTTTCTCTATCATCATCGAGATAAACGAGCGTTACTGCAAGGAGCTTTGGCAGAGATATCAGGACGAGGCTAAGGTATCGCATATGTCTATTGTTGAGAACAACAAGGTCAAAATGGCTACACTTTGCGTTCACGCTTGCCACAGCGTAAACGGCGTTGCAAAGATACACTCCGAGATAATCAAGAAGGAGACCTTCAAGGACGAGTACCTCGATACACCGACCAAGTTCAAGAACGTTACCAACGGTATCGCTTACAGAAGATGGCTGTATCAGTCCAACCCCGGTCTTACCGATCTGCTTCGTGATAAGATCGGCGACGGCTTCCTCAGAAATGCCGCAGAGCTTTCAAAGCTCGCTGTGTTCAGCAAGGATAAGGCTGTGCTTGAAAAGCTCGGAAAGATAAAACAGGAGAATAAAGCAAGCTTCGCTAAGTATGTCAAGAACCAATACGGCGTTGTGCTCAATACCGAGTCTATCTTCGACGTTCAGGTAAAGAGACTGCACGAGTATAAGCGTCAGCAGCTCAATGCCCTCAACATCATCGCCCAGTACAATTACCTCAAGGAAAACCCGAATGCAGACTTCGTGCCAAAGACATATATCTTCGCTGCAAAGGCTGCCCCGGGATACTATATGGCAAAGCAGATAATCAAGCTTATCTGGAACATCGGCGAGGAGCTTAAAAAGGATAAGAAGCTCAACGAGAAGCTCAGCGTTATCTTCCTGGAGGACTATAACGTTTCCCTGTCCGAGATACTCATGCCGGCTGCCGATATTTCAGAGCAGATATCGCTCGCAGGCACAGAGGCAAGCGGTACGGGCAATATGAAGCTTATGATAAACGGAGCTATCACGCTCGGAACAATGGACGGTGCAAACGTAGAGATACACGAGCAGGTAGGCGACGACAATATCATCATCTTCGGTATGAATGTCGATGAAGTCAACGCTTGCAAGGGCACATACAGACCGATAGATATCTATAACCAAAACGACGTTGTAAAGGCTGCCGTAAACAGGCTCCAGTCGGGCATCAATGGCAACCAGTTCAACGAGATAGCAGATAACCTCAAGAATAAAGACCCGTATATGGCTCTTAAGGACTTCGACAGCTACCAGAAGGCTCAGGCATATGCTTCGGAGTGCTATAAGGATAAGCTGAAGTGGGAAAAGATGAGCCTTGCAAACATCGCAGGCGCAGGCATCTTCTCCGCAGACAGAGCTGTTGAGGAGTACGCTAAGGACATCTGGGGATTGACCAAGTAATCTTTAAAAGCCATACAGTCAAAGCTGTATGGCTTTTTCAACGATAGTGGGAGGAAGCAAGAATATGCAAGCAAGAGGCAGCATTAAATGAGCCGATTCTTCTTGCTTCTTGTTTCTTGCATCTTCGAGCGTAGGTGAGAAAAATGGACAAAGAGGCGTTTTACGCAGCGTGTGAAAAAAAAATCGGCACTCAGCTTTCTAAAAAGGGTATCGGCACGCTGGGCGAAAAGACGCTTCACGCTGTGCTGAAAAACTACTACGAGCCTCACGAGGAAAACCATGAGATAAAAGTCGGACGGTTCTTTGCGGACATCGTCGGCGAGCAGGGCGTTATCGAGATACAGACACGCAATTTCGGCGGTCTTATAAAAAAGCTGGACAACTTTCTGGAGTTCTGCGAGGTCACTGTCGTCTATCCCCTGCCCGCACTCAAATACGTGGCATGGCTGGATATGGACTCGGGCGAGCTTTCGCCAAAGCACAAGTCCCCTAAAAAGTACCGTATATACGACGCTTTCAAGGAGATAATAAGGATAAAATATGCGCTGGACAACCCACGCTTCCACCTTGTCTTGTGCTTCCTCGAAATGGACGAGATACGTTTCCTCAACGGCTGGTCGGAGAACAAAAAGCGTGGCTCGACCCGCTGTGACCGCATACCTAGGGACATTATCGAGGAGGTGCGCTTTGACAGCGTACAGGATTACAGGCGCTTTATCCCCGATTCCCTGCCCGATGAGTTCACCTCGGCGCACTACGCAAAGGCGTGCAGGATAAACAAAAGTCTTGCATCACAGGGGCTGAATGTGCTCAACTATCTCGGGCTTGTCGAACGTGTCGGCAAAAAAGGCAACAGTTTTATTTACAAGGTGGTAGAAAAATGAGCTGCAAGATCGCTTCACTTTACATCTGTGTTAAAGATATGAACAGGGCGGTTAGTTTTTACGAACGGCTGTTTGGTATGTCCGTGACCGAAAAAGACGAGGTTTACAGCGTTTTCGAGGTCGGCTCATTCCGATTCGGACTGTTTGCGTATGAAAAGAAAGGCGAACCGCACGAGTTCGGCTCTAACTGCCTGCCAAGCATAAGCTTTGAAAGCCTCTATCTGCTCAAAGAGAAGCTGAAAAACGCAGAGATATGCTTTGAGCTGACGAAGATACGGACAAATTGGGTAGCCGAGATCATCGACAGCGAGGGAAACCACATCGAGCTGACAGCGCCCGACAAATAATTTGCCCGATAGGCTTTACAAAAGGCGGGAAATTTTATATAATATATGTGTACCTCCAGAGGCAGGAACGCTTCGCTTTCAGAAGCAAGAGGCAAGATATAGGTCTATAAACGACAAACTTGCCGACCGGGCTTCTTTTCTTCGGAGGCTAAGTCCCCGAAAAAATCGTTTGACTGTCACAGGTCTGACGACCTTATCACTTTAAAAGCTTACACTAATGCGTTTATATAAAGGAATGGTAAAATGAAACTCAAAGCAAAATGCCGCAGAGTGCTGTGCTTTATGCTGGCTGTGGTGATGCTGCTGCCTGCAATAGGCGCATCTGCGGTGAACTTCAAGCCGATAGCCTCTATCGACGAAAAGGGCAAGCCGGTAGAGCTGAAGCTCTATTCAAAGGCGTGCTGTGTTATGGATATGGAATCGGGCGACATGATATGCGAATCCAACGCCGATAAACAGCTCCCGATAGGCACTATGAATATGCTGATGACCAGCCTTATCATCGTGGAGAAATACCCCGATATCCACACTCTGAAAAATACCAAGGCGAGCGCAGGCTCCGAAGCCTACGATGAGCTTTTTGACAAGGGCACTCCCACTGCGGATATACAGCCCAACGAAAAGGTCAGCTACTACGACCTTATCTGTGCGATGATGCTGCAATCCTCCTGCGAGGCTGCGAACATCGCTGCGATAAACATCGGAAAGAACCTTGCGGGCTTCACAAAGCTGATGAACGACAAGGCTGCGGCTCTGGGGCTGAAGGATACAAAGTTCTCAAGCGCCCACGGCTTCTGGACAAGCGGCAACTACTCGACCGCCCGTGACCTTGCAAAGCTCAGCCGCCACATAATGGAGAACTCAGCAATACTGAAGGATATCGTCTGTCTGAGCGAACACAAGATGGAAAAGACCGACTATCACCCCGACGGCACGACCCTTTACAACAACGACGTTCTGCTCAACTCCGCCTCGCCGTACTATTACAGCGGCGTAAAAGGCTTGAAAACGAGCACGACGAACGAATCGGGGCGCAGCTGCTGCTCATATGCGGTGATAGACGCTACAGGCTATATCGTTGTAACGCTCGGTGCTCCGCTTGAAATGCTCGAGGAGGACAAGCAAAAAGGCATTGAGGACCCGACCTCGCTTTATGCCTACGACTATATCTATTACAGCCTTATCGACCATATCAATCTTTTCAACTGGTGCAGCACCTACCTTTCGGAATCGGATTTTCTCAACCCGGAAAGTGAGATAAGAGATGTCGAGGTAATGTTCGGCGATAAGGACTACGCAAACCTCAAAGCAAAGACAGGTTACAGCAGAATGTGGCCGACCTATGTAAAAACAAGCGATGTAAAGCGTGTCATCACCGTCAAGGAGAATATAGTCGCACCTGTCGAGGTGGGCGACGTTCTCGGCGAGATGAAACTTATCTACGACGGCGAAACGATAGCAACGCTCGACCTCGTTTCGACCACGCAGGTAAAACGCTCTACGTTCAACTCAAAGGTCGAGATAGCCAAGAGCTATTTCCATTCAAAGGTGTTTTTCATCACACTCGGTATCATCGCAGGCGTTTTCGTGCTTTACACCGCACTTCACGTTCTGCTCGTACACAGACATTATCTCAGAAAGAACTCGGAGGACGACGAATATGATAATTGACTTCACAAAGCTCGAGGAACAGGAACTCAAAAACTTCAAGGGCGGCGAAAAAAGCTACTGTATGAAGGCTTTTGAGGACGATATAAATAAGATAATGCTCGGCAGACTTGTGCCGGGTGCGACTATCGGCGTACACACCCACATCGGCACCAGCGAGATAATTTTCATCGTCAAGGGTGAGGGCAAGGTCTACTACGACGGAAAATACGAGTCGGTAAAACAGGGTCAGTGCCACTACTGCCCTATGGACCATGACCACAGCCTTATAAACGATTCGGCTGAGGAGCTGCTGTTCTACGCTGTCGTTCCTAAGCACGGCACAAACTGACAATATCACGCCCGGAGGCAAGGACAATGTTCTTGCCTCTTTTTTTAGGCAACTAAGTATTGCCTAAATTTCTGCGCCGATCAGGGGCATTTCACCCGGCTTTGCATAAAAAATTTGAAAAAGGGCTTGACAAATCGGGAACAGGGTGCTATAATACTATTAATCTACCGAGTTGGTAGGTTAAAGGAGCGAAAATTATGCAAAGAATTATCAAAAGCCTTATCAGAGAAAATTTCCGTTTTGGACGAATGCGGCGATGTTGCAGCCACAGCTGACATTTTGACTCATAGATCTGAATATTAAATTCAAACGGAGGTAATCATTATGGCTAACATTTATACATCAGCAGACGCACTTATAGGAAGAACTCCCCTTCTGGAGCTGACACATATCGAAAAGGAGCTTGGTCTGAAAGCTAAGATACTGGCTAAGCTTGAATACTTCAACCCCGCAGGCTCGGTAAAGGACAGGATAGCTAAGGCTATGATAGAGGACGCCGAAAAGACTGGCAAGCTCAGAGAAGGCTCTGTTATCATCGAGCCGACTTCGGGAAATACCGGCATTGGTCTTGCATCGGTCGCAGCCGCAAGAGGCTACCGCATCATTATCGTAATGCCCGAAACGATGTCCGTTGAGAGAAGACAGCTTATGAAAGCTTACGGCGCTGAGCTTGTGCTCACAGACGGAACAAAGGGTATGAAGGGCGCTATCGCCGAGGCTGAAAGGCTTGAAAAGGAAACGGACGGCGGAGTTATCCTCGGTCAGTTCACCAACCCCGCTAACCCCAAAGCTCACTTTGAGGCAACAGGTCCGGAGATATTCGAGGACACTGACGGAAATGTCGATATCTTCGTTGCAGGCGTCGGAACGGGCGGTACTGTAACAGGCGTCGGTAAGTATCTCAAGAGCAAGAAAGCCGACGTAAAGGTCGTTGCGGTCGAGCCAGCTTCCTCTCCGGTGCTTTCAAAGGGTACGGCAGGCGCTCACAAGATACAGGGCATCGGCGCAGGCTTCGTTCCCGATGTTCTTGATACAAAGGTCTATGACGAGGTCATCGCTGTTGAAAACGACGACGCTTTCACCTACGGCGCTCTCGTCGGAAAGAAAGAGGGCGTGCTCGTCGGGATATCCTCGGGTGCTGCGGTGTTTGCGGCTGTCGAGCTTGCCAAGCGCCCCGAGAACGAGGGCAAGACTATCGTTGCGCTTCTTCCCGACACAGGCGACAGATATCTTTCAACTGCACTTTTTGCAGATTAATACTATACAAACTCTTATATACGCCAAGAAGCCATACAGAGCCTTTTTCTGTATGGCTTATCGGCGTATCGGGACAGTTTTCGGGAGGCAGACTATGGAAGGGCTACAAACTCAACTTTGCATCATCGGACACGTCGTGAGCGATTTCACGACTAAGTTCGGTATTCCCCGCCAAAGCGGACTTTGCAGTTCGCTGAAGGCACAGCTGGTATTTCATAAACCATACAGCGACCCGAATGCGTTTCGTGGTATAGAGGAGTTCTCACACCTCTGGGTGCTGTGGGTGTTCTCCGAAAGCGTTGGCAGCGGGTTTTCCCCGACAGTCCGACCGCCAAAGCTCGGCGGGAACGTTCGCATAGGCGTCTTTGCGACACGCTCGCCTTTCCGTGCCAACCCGATAGGGCTTTCCTGCGTGAAACTCGAAAGAGTCATTCAAACAAATGACGAAACCGTGCTGGAGGTCACAGGCGCAGATATGATGAACGGCACTCCGATACTTGACATAAAGCCGTATATCCCCTACGCCGACAGTATCCCCGACGCAAGCGGGAGCTTCGCTTCACAGCACAGTACCGACAGGCTTTCGGTGGAGTTTCCCGAGGAGCTTTTGAACAAAGTCCCCGCCGATAAGCGTGAAGCGCTCTGCGAGGTGCTCTCGCTCGACCCACGCCCAGCCTACCACGACGACGAACAGCGTATCTACGGCTTCGGCTTCGCAGGGCTGGAGATAAAGTTCAGAGTCCGGGGCAACACACTCACCGTAACAGATGCACAATGACACCGACCGATGACCGCCGCTTTCAGCCGGCGGTTTTTTGCGGCAAAGCAGTTTAAACAAGCCTTTCGGGCATAAGCTTTGAAAAGCAGCGGACAAACTTTACGGTCAAACAAAAAAAGAGGCAAGATAACTCTTACCTCTTTCGTCTATCTCTTACCTCTTACATCTTACCTCTAAAAGCTTACTGCATATCCTTATTGCGGTTTTTCAGAAGCTTCTTGGTCTTGCGGTCATGCTTCCACATAACAAGCTTTTCGCACAGGTCAACTATCTTCTTCATAAACGGCTTGAACACGTAGAAAAACTCGCCTGCATAGGTCACTACCTCGCCGTTGAAGCCCTTTTTGAACTTGTAAACACCGTAGTTCGGGTGCTCGGGGTCTTTATAGAAAGGTATGCCCTGGAAATCGTAGATGTAATTCTTGCCCTCGATAGCCCAGTTGATCATCGTCCACTGCATCAGATAGTTGGGGTATAAATTTCTGTGGTGGTTTGCCGAAGCACCGTATACATAGCAGGTCTTGCCCGCATACTGCGTGGTGACAGCGCCCGACAGCGGGATCTGCTTTCCGTCCTCCTCGACGTAGCACATGAACAGGCGGCAATGCTTTTCGCCAAGCCCGTTTATCATCTTAGCAAAGTATTCCTTTGAACGTATCGAGAATCCGTCACGGATACCCGTAGCCTGCATCAGCGGATAGAAATCATCAAGTGCCTCCGTTCCGCAAGCCTTGCAGACAACGCCCTTTCTTCCGGCTTTTCTTATCCTGTTTCTCCAGTCGGGCTGGAAGGTCATCATTACCTCGTCGGGGGTCTTGCCCTCGATGTTGCGAAGCATATAGTTGTTTCGTGCCTGTATCGTTGTGAGCTCGGCAGCGTTGTAGGTGTGCTTGAAGCCCATGCCTATTATCATTTCGGAAATGTCCCTGTCCTTTTCCTCATGGCAGGGGTCCCACATGAACTGATAGCATTTGTATTTCTTTGCAAGTACTTTTACGCCCTCAAACAGGTCGCTCATTACCTCCTTGTCACGCCAGTCGCACACAGGACCGTGCGGTGCGTAAAGGAACGTACAGCCGAAAATCGGTATCTTTTTGATGATGATGAGGCAGGTGCCCCTTATCTTTCCGTCCTTGCCTCTTGATATAACAGCGTCCCAGCCCCAGTTGTCCTTTACCTTCGGCCAAAGCAGAGACTGCATGAAATTGCCGTACTTGCTGGTACTTGCAAACTCCTCATATTCCTTGAGTAAATTTTTATCAGACTTGTTGATTATCTCCATAGATCTACCTTCCCTGATTTTTCAATTACAGATATTATACACTTATTACGACAAAAAATCAATAGTATTTCGCAATTATTCAAATATTATTTGCATATGTAGTCAGATAGCCCTTGAAAAATTCAATATAATGTGTTATAATAGTTGTGTATTTGGTACAGCGCCAAATGAAGATGTTAAAAAAAGAGAACAGGGGAAACAATGGATAATTACAATAACGAGAATAAAGATGAGCATAAACAGCAAAGAGCTCACTCCGAGGGCTACAAGGCTGCTCATAAAAAAACCTTTGCGCAGCGCAACAAATACCGCATCAGACAGGTATGCGGTGTGTTGGTGCTTGTGGCGGTGATAGGCGGTTCTGTGATGATGCTCACAAAATGCGGCGGAAACGAGATATCCGATGCTGACAGCAAGCTGACTGTCGTTACACAGCCATCGCAGAGCGAAACAAGCTCATCGAGCGAGGCTCAGACGACGGGTGATACCACCACGCTGTCGAGCGACACCGAAAACACCGAGCCGTCCTCCAAGCAGACGGATGAGACTTCCGACACGCCATCGCAGACTTCTGAAACAAGCGAAACTACGCAGGATACGACCGAGCAGACGACTGCTTCTACAACGCAGAAGCAGACCACTAAGAGGACTACTACAACTACTTGCGCATCGCAGGACACGACCGGTTCCGAGCAGCAGACCACAAGCAAGCAGACATCTGTTTCAAAGACTACCACACAGCAGACGACATCTGAGTCTGTCGGACCTGCAAACGTACAGAAGAAAAACGGCGTTACATATGTAAACGGCATACTCATCGCAAACAAGACCTATGCTCTTCCGTCGAATTACGTACCTAACCTTGTGCCTATCGGCAATTATCAGTATCTTGACCCGAATGCAGCAGCAGCGTTCCAGAAAATGCAGCAGGCAGCCGCACTGGAGGGCATAAGCCTGTTTGTATGCTCGGGATACAGAAGCTACTCGACACAGCAGTATCTGTACAACAGCTATGCAGCCCGTGACGGTTACGCAGCAGCGGACAGGTACTCCGCAAGACCGGGATACAGCGAGCACCAGACTGGGCTTGCCGCCGATATCAATATGGCATCGAGCTATTTTGACAATACGCCCGAGGCTAAGTGGCTGGCAAAGCACTGCTCGGATTACGGATTTATAATCCGTTACAAGAAGGGCAAGGAAAGCTCTACGGGTTATATGCCCGAGTCGTGGCACATAAGGTATCTGGGAAATGTAAAGCTTTGCAAGCAGATAGAGGCAAGCGGGCTGAGCCTTGAAGAATACCTCGGTATAACGAGCAAATACAAAAGCTAAAACAACAGAAGCAGGATATTATTCCTGCTTCTTTTTTTATCTGCATAAAGAATAAGCAGGGCTTTCGTCCTGCTTTTTTTCATTTTGTTCAGCTGTGCTTTTGCTTATAGACCACGGCAGCTATGCCCGGACAGCAGACCGTTCCGCTGACCGGCTCGTCACGCTCTCCGCCGTCCTCGTCACAGCAAAGATACCATTCGCCGTCGGGAAGGTTGAAATGTCTGTCGTCCTCGTACGGATTGAAAGCTATAACAAAGCTCTCCTTATCATCGAACAGACTGAATATTATAAAGCTCTCGTCGTTCTTTTTCCAGAACGAAAGCTTCTGCTCGACCTCCCATTTCATCGACATTCTGAACAGGCTGCTTGACTTTCTGAGCTTTATCAGCGCCTTGTAGTATCTGAATACCTCGAAATAATCGGCTTTTCTGTCCCAGCGCACAGCGTTGGTAAAGTCGGGAGAGTTGTAGCTGTTCTCCTCAAATACGTTGATGTCGTTAGGCTTTTCGCCCTCTTTGAGGCGTCTTGGTTTGGTGCGCAGGAAATCCTGTCCGAGCTGTAAAAACGGTACGCCCTGTGAAAGCAGGACTATCGCAGCCGAGAGCTTGTCCATTCTGATACGTATCTGCTCGCTGTCATTCTTTGCGCAGATGCAAAGCTTGTCCCACAGGGTATTGTTATCGTGCGCTTCGCAGTAGTTTATCGCCTGCGTCGGTTCAAACGCCCAGCAAGCTTCCTTTGCGTCGTGGAGCTCGTGGTGCGGCACAGAGCCGACAATGCCTCTTTTCAGCGTAGCTACGGCGTTTCTGTTGCCGCTGACAAAGCCCTTGTCATAGGGGTTGAATGTACCGCCCTTGACGGAATCACGGATATTGTCGTTGAAAAGCCCGACCTTGCCGAACTGGTAGGAGTTCCACTTATAGGCGAGCTTATCGGCGTGTATAGGCGATTCTCCGCCTGTCCAGCCCTCGCCGTACATAAGGATCCGGTTATTTATCTTGTCAAGCTCGGCACGGATAGTGTTCACAGTCTCGATGTCGTGCAGTGCCATAAGGTCGAAGCGGAAGCCGTCGATATGATACTCCTTGACCCAGAATTTGAGCGAGTCGATGATGAACTTTCGCATCATTAGGTGGTCAGACGCAGTTTCGTTGCCGCAGCCCGAGCCGTTGGTGAACTTGCCATTTTCGGTAACTCTGTGATAATAGTACGGGAACGAGCGCTCAAACGCTGATTTCTCGGTGTAATATGTGTGGTTGTACACGACGTCCATTATAACGCCGATGCCGTTTTTGTGAAGCGTCTGCACCAACTGCTTGAACTCTCTGATACGGCACTTCGGGTCGGCGGGGTCGGTCGAATAGGAACCTTCGAGGCAGTTATAGTTTTTCGGGTCGTAGCCCCAGTTATACTGCTCCTTTTCGGGGTGAGCCTCGTCAACGGTGGCGTAGTCCTCGACGGGCAGAAGCTGAACATGTGTGATGCCGAGCTCTTTCAGATGATCAAGGCAGGTGCTCACGCCCTCGCACTTAGTTCCGCCGATGCACATTCCGAGGAACTTGCCCCTGTAAAGATAGGCAACTCCCGACGACTCGTCTATCGAAAAATCTCTGACGTGGCACTCATAGATAACGGCGTCGCAGGGGTTTTTGCACTCGGGGGAGGGAGTTTCGTCCCAGCCCTTTGGGTTGGTCGTGGAGAAATCGACCACAGCGCCTCTGTCGCCGTTCACGCCGCACGCCTTTGCGTAGATGTCTATCGTTTCTTCGAGGCGCTTATGGTTGTATTCAAAAGTGTAGGTGTAGAACTCGCCGTCGCAGTTCCTTAGCAGTTCAACGTACCAGACACCCTTGTCAAGCTGCTCCATAGGCAGGCTTTCAATGCGGTTGTCACCCGTCCCGTCAAGGTAAAGGTTGAGGTATACCGCCGTAGCAAACGGCGCCCAGGTCTTAAATACCGTCTTGTCGTGATGTATCACAGCGCCAAGATCGTCACCGTCATAGTAGTATTCACTGTCTATCCATTTGTAGTTCAATCTGTACAATGCTGTGTTCACCACCTGTTGTTTAGTATTGGGAAAAACTCTTTTGGAGAAGAGTTTTCCCCAAACCCCTTTCAGAAACCTTTTAATTATTTTCACCCATAGGGGAGTTGAAAAACTGTTGCTCCCCTATGGGCGAAAATGACTGAGAGTCCTAAGAGAGCTCAGAGAATATTCTTTTCAAAAAGAGCTATCTCAATGCTATACAAAAGACGATGGGCATAGCCTTATAAAGTCCGGAACAAACAGACATAGCCGAATAGCTCATAGTATTCTCCCGTTGCGTTACAGCCGAGCTTTTGCTATTGCTTCGCCCTGTTTTACCTTGGTCTCATAGCCCTCACGGGTATTGGTGAGCAGGTCCTCGCACAGCTCTACCTTATCCTTTTGCACAAGCAGTATTATCGTTGAACCGCCGAACTCAAAGTAGCCCTTTTCCTCGCCTCTGAGCACAGTCCTTCTGCCGTAGGGGTGCATATTGGTTATCCTGCCGACCATAAGAGCGCCGACCTCCATCTGCACGATATCGCCGAACTTTTCTGTTCTGATAAGGCAATAGTTTCTGGAGTTTTCCTTATAAACGGGCACATACTCGTTCACCACGGGGTTGACGGTGCTGAGCACACCCTTTATCGTTCTGTCGTGGCTTTTGATGCCTGTTGCGGGATAGCAGTATCTATGGTAGTCGTCGGGTGAAAGTCTGATTATCACGGCATAGCCGTCCTCAAAGCGCTTTGCGAGCTTTTTGTCACGAAGCAGGCTATGGACGGAATACACCGAGTTCTTTATTACGAAGCCGTTGACCTTATCGGTTTCGTAAGCCGATATTTTTCCGTCGGAGGGTGAGATCAGCAGGCTTTTATCCTCGGGGAGAGGTCTGCCGCCTTTTTTCACCTTTCTGATAAAGAAGTCGTTGAAAGAACGGTAAGCCTTCGGTTCATAGTCCGAGAGGTCGATATTATTCTTTTCTGCAAAGTCGGAAATGAAGCTTGCGGAGAGCTTGCTGTCCAGCGCAGCACCTGCGAGCTTGGAAAAAACGGGAATACTGAGAAATCTGAGGAACGCTCTGCAAAAATAGCTGTCATACATTTTGCGCAGGAGCTTGTCCTGTCCCGTAGTCTGTTCAAATTCCTGTCCCTGTCTGTTGCGGTATTTCATAAGTCCGACCCCTTTCAGTCAATTCAGTTTGACGGTGCGATAGTCCAAAGCCCGATTATCACCAGGGCTGCGAGGGTAAACATAATGAAGATGCTTTTAGCCGAGAGCTTCTTGACCTTGATATCGACAACGAACAGTATCGCAAGTGCGAGCATAAAGCTCTGGAACACATACGGATATGCAGCGTCGGGGATATTCTTCTTAGCGAGAAACAGAAGCGGAAGGATAATAGACGAGGTCGTGATAGGAAGGCCCTGGTATTCCTTTCTGTTCTCGGCGGTGCTTTTCTGTCTTTCCTCCTCCATAACGTTGAAATAACCGAGGCGGATAAGACCGCACAGCACGATAAGGATGGACGATGCAAGTCCAAGTCCGTAGTTGAAGCCGAGCTTATAGCCGATGCACGCAGGCAGAACGCCGAAGCAGACGATATCTGCGAGCGAGTCTATCTGTATGCCAAAGAGCTTTTCCTGGTCGGTTCTGTCCTTTTTGTGTCTTGCGACCTTGCCGTCGAACAGGTCACAGATGCCCGAAACAAGCAGGCACAGTATAGCTATGCGCTCGTGTCCTTCAAACGTCTGCGTGATGCCGACGACTGCCGAGCACAGGCTCAGGTAGGTCAATATTACGGTATAATTATAAAATCCTATCAATTTCTTCACCTTATTCCTTTATGTGGCTTAGCCTTATTTATCTTCCTTTTTATCCGGTCTTGGGATATCGGCGACCTCTGCCTGTTCAAGCTCGGCCTGTTGTTTTTCCTTGTCGGTATCCTTTCCGTAGCGTTTGATATTTATGAGGTGTGTTCCCAGAGTTACCAGACCGCCTATGAAGATGACGGCATAGAAGCTCAGACCTCTGTTGAGCAGTATCGCAGGACTTATCAGCTCTATTGCGAACACGCCCTCGAAGAACTTGATGAAGCAGGCTTCGGTTATGCCCGCAGCACCCGGAAGCGGGAGCATTTCGACTGCGATGCCTATGAGCACCTGCAGGGCAACTATTTCCATAAAGCCCGTTCCGCTCAGGTGGTAGGCTTTATATACTACCCAGGTAAGAGCGAACAGCGACAGCCTTTGTATCGTGGTGAGCACGGTTATCGTAAACAGCGACCTTAGGTTGTCCCTGATATACTTTGAAGCCTTCACATAGTTATCGAATATCCTTGTAAGGCGCTTTATCATCTTTTCAGCCTTGTCGGGTCTGAATACGTGGAGCCTTGTGAGCAGGTTTATAGCCTTGATGCCCATTTTTCTTGACCAAAGCGGTTTAAGGCATACGACCAGCAAAAGTGCGATGTAAGCTATGTTCAGCAAAAAGCCCAGATACACCAGCCACATATAGTCCCCGATATGCTCGGTAACGTAGCTGTGGTAGAAGATGTAGAAAAACAAGCCCATAAGCACCAGCACAGCCTTGTAAACGACCGCTACCACGAGCATTATCAGTGATGAATAGCCGTAGTAGATGCCGTCCTTTTTCATATAGACCATCTGTGCAGGCTGTCCGCCCGACGAGGACGGGGTGATATAGGAATAGAAAAAGCCGATGAACGAGTATTTCAGGCACCGCAGAAACGGTGTTTTCTCCTTGAACAGCCACAGCATATATTTTATTATGACCGATTCGCCTGCGATAAAGCAGAACACGCACAGCGCACCTGCTGCGAGCCACAGCTTATCGGCTTTGTGCAGCTCATTTATAACGTCGCCCATTTCCTTGTTTGCAAACAGTATCCTGAATGTAAGGAAGCCGACGACTGCGATGAACAGCACGTTTATCGTATACTTGACCTTCTTGTTGATATCTATCACTCCATATTATTCTTTGCTTTCGCAGATGCTGCCGTCACATTCCGCCGAGGTGATAGCAAACTCCTATCACTATCTGGATAATTACGAACCTTAGCACTACCTGCGTGTCCGACCAGCCCTTATTCTTTCTGACGTGGTCGTGGATAGGTGTGCGGATATTTTTCATAAAGCCCTTCAGCTTTAAAAATCTTATGAACGAGACCTTGATGAGTCCGAGCCCGCCGTCTATTATCAGCATTATGCAAAGCGGGATATATGCGATAGGCATAGCCGATTTCAGTGCAAGCAGCGCAAGGAAAACTCCCAATGCCCTTGAACCTGCGTCGCCCATCAGCATAGTGCTTGGTGAAGCGTTGAACCACAGGTAAGCCGCAAGCACGCCGACCATTATGATACACATGGACATCATATTCGAGGAGTCAAGAAGCCTGCCCAGGAGCATTATCGAAACTATGCACAGCGTTGCGCAAAGTCCGTCTACGCCGTCAGCGCAGTTGGTAACATTTATCGAAGCCCAGACCAGTGCCGAAGCGAGTATCACGAACAGCACGGGCGGGATGTGGATATGCCAGTTGAAAAGACCGATAGTAATATCAGACGAGTTGAAATGGTAATATGTATAACCTATCCCGCAGGACACCACAAGGTCGATAAGACCCTTTTTGAGATTTCCCCACGGCACCTCTGCGGCATCGTCGAAATAACCGCTGAGCATTGCAAGATAGATAAAGACCATATAAAGCACAAGCTCGACATTCAGCGGAATGAACAGCGCCGCCAGGAAAACGAAGCAGGTCACGAAGATAAGCCCCGCACCTCTTGCCTTTCCCTCCGAGAGCGAGCCGTTCACCGCAAACTCACGCCCCTGATCCTTCGGGAGCAGCTTGCGGAACACCCTGAGGCAAATAAAAGTAAGCACAAAGCCCGTCAGAAAGACCGTTACAAGCGCTATGCCCTTGATGGGAAAGTCCTTGCCAAGCTTTTGCAGCAGATCGTATAACATCTGTCTCATCCTTTTCATATGCGGTAAATACGCTGTTTGCGCACGCAAGACCGTGTTTTGACCGCACTTCTCAAAATACACAGTACTATTATACTACATTTATACGTAAAATGCAAATATTATATCAAATAATATTGCACAAATTTAGGTAATATTCGCCGCAGATTTTTAGTGTCTTGTTGGCAAAAAAGCTTTTATCTGCGCTTTCAGAGGTAAAAATAGCTTTACTGTGGGAAAAATAGCCGCCAAAGCTTCTTATCTGCGGCATCTGACAGGGAACGGTCTATAAGGCCTGTCCTCTCTTTTTTGCTTATTTCTAAATAATTCGCAAGATAAATTATATAATCCACTTGACAAATTATATAATTGTGTTATAATATTAATGAACAATAGAGTTAAAGGAGGTCACGATATGTCCAAAAGCGTTTACAGCCTTGTGCTGGACGACGACGTCGTCAGCGAGGTCGATAAGCTCGCCTGCCGTATGAACACCAGCCGAAGCAATCTTATCAACACCCTGCTTGCGCAGAAGCTTGAGCTTAACACGCCCGAGATGCGTATGAAAGAGATATTCGATGCGATGCGTAGCCTTGTGGACAGCCGATTCCAGCTTGTCGAGCAGACCGGCGGGTCGATGCTCTCAATGAAAAGCCTGCTGAAATACAAGTACCGCCCGACGATACGCTACAGCGTCGAGCTCGCAAGAGATATGGGCGGAAAGGTCGGTCGGCTCAAAGTGCGCTTCAGGACGACCTCGGAGAGTCTGATAAGTGCGATGAACAGCTTTTTCCGCCTGTGGCAGAAGCTTGAACGCTCTAACCTCTCGCAGATGTTTGAGGGCGGTTTCCCGTGCAGTCTGTCAAACGGCTGCTACACGAGGGACTTCTACTCGCCCAAGCAGGAGAGCCTCAGCGACGAGGACATCGGAAACGCTATCGGGCGGTATATCGAGCTTATCGACAGTTGTATAAAGAACTATTTTGACAATCTCGACGACCCCAAGCACGCTGCCAGCCTCACCGAGCAGATGTATACCAACTATCTGAAACAAGGTGTGCTGATACTGTAATAAACCAAATCGAAATGATAAAACTATAAACAAAGAACGGAGGAAAGAAAAATGAATGCTCAGAAATTAACTCAAAAATCATTGGAAGCTTTTCAAAACGCACAGTCAGCGGCTTCGAGCTACGGCAACCAGACCGTTGACCAGCAGCACCTTATGCTTGCTCTGCTCACGCAGGAGAACGGGCTTATCCCACAGCTGCTTACTAAAATGGAGGTCGACCCCGAGAATTTCAGAACTGCGGTGACACAGTCGATAAACACTATCCCAAAGGTCAGCTTCTCGGGCGGACGTCAGGCGGATTCCGTCTATGTGTCCAATGATTTGGACAGAAGTCTCAACACCGCCGAGGAATGTGCCGGCAGGATGAAGGACGAGTATGTGTCTGTCGAGCACCTTATGCTCGGTATGCTCGATCAGCCGAACAGCGAAATGAAAAAGCTGTTCAACACCTTCAACATAACCCGCAGTGAGTTTTTGCAGGTGCTTCAGTCGGTAAGGGGCAACGCCACCGTCACGAACCAGAACCCCGAGGAGACCTACGACGTTCTGAAAAAGTACGGTCAGGACCTTGTTGAGCTTGCAAGAGCAGGCAAGCTTGACCCTGTTATCGGGCGTGACAGCGAGATAAGAAACGTTATCCGCATACTTTCACGAAAGACCAAGAACAACCCCTGCCTTATCGGTGAGCCGGGCGTCGGCAAGACTGCGATAGCCGAGGGGCTTGCACAGCGTATCGTCAGCGGAGATGTCCCGGACAACCTCAAGGACAGACAGGTTTTCAGTCTCGATATGGGTTCGCTCATCGCAGGCGCAAAGTACAGAGGCGAGTTCGAGGAGCGTTTCAAGGCTGTCGTTCAGGAGATAAAGAAGTCCGAGGGGCGGATAATCCTGTTCATAGACGAGCTTCACAACATCGTCGGTGCAGGCAAGTCCGACGGTGCGATGGACGCAGGCAACCTGCTCAAGCCTATGCTTGCAAGGGGCGAGCTGCACTGCATCGGTGCGACGACGCTCAACGAGTACCGCCAGTACATCGAAAAGGACGCTGCGCTGGAAAGGCGTTTCCAGCCGGTAATGGTAAACGAGCCGACAGTCGAGGACACTATCTCTATCCTGCGTGGACTAAAGGAGAGATACGAGGTGTTCCACGGCGTAAAGATACAGGACCAGGCGCTCATCTCCGCCGCTGTTCTCTCGAACAGATACATCTCCGACAGGTTCCTGCCCGACAAGGCTATCGACCTTGTGGACGAGGCTTGTGCGCTTATACGTACCGAAATGGATTCGATGCCGACCGAGCTTGACGAGATAAGGCGAAAGATACTCCAGCACGAGATAGAGGAGACAGTCCTCAAGAAGGAGAACGACAAGCTTGCCGTCGAGCAGCTCCACGATGTACAGAAGGAGCTTGCACAGATGCGTGAGCAGTTCAATGAGATGAAGGCAAAGTGGGAGAACGAAAAGTCGGCTATCTCAAAGGTGCAGAAGCTTCGTGAGGATATCGAGCAGTGCTCAAAGGACATCGAAAAAGCCGAGCGTGAATACGACCTGAACAAGCTTGCCGAGCTGAAATACGGCAAAATGGCACAGCTCCAGCAGCAGCTCGCACAGGAGGAGGAAAAGGCTGAACAGTCGACCGCAAAGAACACCCTGCTTCGTGACAAGGTCACCGAGGAGGAGATAGCAAGGATAATCGGACGCTGGACGGGTATCCCCGTTTCAAAGCTGGTCGAGAGCGAAAGAGATAAGCTTCTGCGCCTGCCCGATATTCTGCACGAGCGTGTCGTAGGCCAGGACGAAGCGGTAGAGCTTGTTTCGCAGGCGATACTGCGCTCCCGTGCAGGCATCGCAAACCCGAACCAGCCGATAGGAAGTTTTATGTTCCTCGGACCTACGGGCGTCGGAAAGACTGAGCTTGCAAAGGCGCTCGCACAGGCGCTTTTTGACGACGAGAACAACATCGTAAGAATAGATATGTCGGAATATATGGAGAAATTCAGCGTATCGAGGCTGATAGGAGCGCCTCCGGGATATGTCGGCTACGAGGAGGGCGGACAGCTCACCGAAGCCGTAAGGAGAAAGCCGTACTCGGTAGTGCTTCTTGACGAGATAGAAAAGGCTCACCCCGACGTGTTCAATATCCTGCTACAGGTGCTCGATGACGGACGCATCACCGATTCTCAGGGCAGGACGGTCGATTTCAAGAACACGATAATCATTCTCACATCTAACCTCGGCTCGCCGTATATCCTCGACGGCATAAACGAAAACGGCGAGATATCCGAAGCCGCACGCAGCCAGGTCGATGAGCTGCTTCACAAGCAGTTCCGACCCGAATTTCTCAACCGTCTCGACGAGATAATATGCTACAAGCCGCTGATGAGATCGGAGATAGGCAGGATAGTTGACCTTATGCTGTCACAGCTTCAAAAGAGGCTGTCCGACAAGCACCTCAGCATAGAGGTCTCGGACAAGGCAAAGGAAGCTGTCATAAGCCAGGGCTATGACCAGAATTTCGGCGCAAGACCGCTGAAAAGGTTTATCCAGAGGCGTATCGAAACGCTTATCGCCAAAAAGCTCATCGCCGAGGACGTACCGCCCGAATCGGTGCTGTCGGTGGACTATAACGGCAGCGATTTCACGCTTGATATCATATACACCGCACAGTAAATCTACGGCACATATGTACAAAAAAACGGACCGTTCGATAAGAGCAGTCCGTTTTTTTAAAGCCTTTATCAGGCAGCCTTTTTCTTTGTAGTCACAGCAGCAGCCTTCTTGGTCGCCGCAGTGGTCAAGCCCTCCTGCTTAGCAGTCGCAGCGGTCGTTGTGACCTCGGCATCGGGTATCTTAGCCTTGCTTCCGGGGAGATACTTTTCATACATCGAGATAGTGTCGAGTATCGCCTGCTTGTCGGTAGGGCTCTTTATGGTGATGCAGACAAATGTATGTCCCGTTGAGGTATCCTCACAAGTCGTTGCAACACAGTAGCAAGCCTCGTTGGTGAAGCCTGTCTTTCCGCCGAGTATCTTTACGTTATCGTCGTTAGCGCCGTTGCCGTTCTTATCAACGTAGTAGCCGCTGAGCCTTCCGCCGAGCAGACAGGTAAGGTGTATGCCCTCGGGGTTCTGCGTCGTTCTGGACGTGGTATAGTCAAACGTGTTCATGACGTTCTTGCAGGTGATGTTGTGGTTAGCGACCTTCATTATAACTGCCATATCGGCTGCGGTCGTGTAGTGATTGGGGTCGTGTATTCCCGTGCCGTTTACAAAGTGGGTATTTTTAAGGCCGAGCTCCTTTGCTCTGTCGTTCATAAGCTTCACAAAGCTTTTTTCCGAGCCTGCAACGAGGTTTTCAAGTCCTACTACCGCGTCTGCGCCGCTGGGGAGGATAGCTCCGTAGAACAGATCCTTTGCGACTACCTTCTCGCCCGGCTTGAAGCCAGCCATAGAAGCCTTTTCCTCGACGAGCTTGGTGAAATCGGAATCCTTGAACGTGTATGTATCGTCATACGACCTCAGGTTCTCAGCAGCAACGAGTATAGTCATTACCTTTGTGAGAGAGGCAGGGTAAATGCGCTTGTTGATGTTGCTTCCCGCAAGTATCGTATCCGTATCAAGGTCAACGAGAAGTGAAGCATCTGAACTGAAGTCCTTGATGCTGGTATTCTTGAAGCTCGGATCGTTCTTGGGGTAAAGGTCTACCACAGCGGGGGTGGTCGGCGTTGTAGCCGAGGTCACCACGGGAGCCGTCGTCTGTGTTGAGGTGGTGCTGTTCTGCTTGAACTTTTCCTCCTCATCAATGGAATTCCTGCCCGCAAGCACCATTACGATAGCCGCAACTCCGACTATAATTATCATCACAAGCAGCGCCACCATAGCGGCGTTCCCCTTTTTATTCATCCTGTTCAAAACCTTCAGCCCTTTCATATTCCTTATTGTCTGTTGCGCCTGCGGACTCTTTCAGCCGTCCGTGACAGTATTTTAGCACATCGCTTCGTGTGATTATGCCGATAAACATTTTCCTGTCGTCAATGACAGGCACAAAGTTCTGATTGATGAGCATAAGAAGCACATCGTCTATCGAGGAAGCCACCGACACGGGCTTCACCTGAACGTTGCGCTTGATGTTCACATCGCTGATGGAATACTGTTCAAGTTCTTTTCTTCCGCCAAGCTCGTTGTTTATCATAAACCACAGCAGGTCGCCCTCAGCGAGCGTCCTGATATATTCTCCCTCGTGGCTTATCACGGGCACCGCCGTAAAGCCGTGGTTGCCCATTATCTCAAGTGCCTGACGGCAGGTCGTGTCGTCGTAGACATAGTCTATCAGAGCCTTCGGGTGTAAAAGCTGTATAATATTCATATCGTCACTCTTGTCAGTTGTTATTCGGGACGTCTGTATGCGTCCTGCCGCCTTTTTTACAATGCTTTTCGGGCAAAGCCAAAGGCACGTTCATCGTTCACGCTCGTTATCGGGGCTGAAACAGCCGGCCGCAAAGCTGCGGTACGCTCAGTCCTTTTTGGAGCTTTCGTCTTTTGAGGAATTTTCGTCCTTGTCGGAACTGCTGTCCTTAACGGAACTACTGTCCTTGTCGGAACTGCTGTCCTTTTCGGAGCTGTCGTCCTTTTTGTCCTTTTTAAGCGGCTGTGCATCGGCAGCGTTGGCGATAACAGCGCCCGCAAGGTCAGTATACTTTATCGTTTTGAGGTCGTACAGCGTAACTCCGTTTTCGTAAAGATCCTCGTTTTTGATGTTGTACTCGATAAAGAGCTTTCTGCAAAGCTCCTCACGCTTTTCTTCGCTCAGCGAAGCAAGCTCGGTGTAATCCCTTGTTATAGTCTCGGCGGAAATGTCCTTTACCTTTGCGCCGCCCGAGACCATTTTCAGCACTTCCCTGTACTGGACCTCGTTGTCACGGCCCTCGACCGAGTAGGTCGCAGTATAGTTTTTCAGCTCGCCCGTAGTCTTGTCAAAGCAGAAATCCAGTACTGTAATATATGCCGGTGCGGTATAGGTATATTCCTCGACCTTGTATTTTTCCGTGTCAAAGCTGCTTATGCGTGTCTTGGTCGCAGGAAGCTCCTTCTTGACAGCTTCGGTTATCAGATTGCCCGAGGGCGAAAGCGTAACCTTGCCCTTTTCCTTCTGATAGGTCATAGTGAATGTATCAAATCTGTATGTGTCCTTGCCGTCGCAGTAAACGAAAGCCTCGCCGCCCTTGTATGCGGTGGACTGAAAGCACACGTTCCCGTCCCTGATGAGCGTTATCTGCGCATCGTGCGGGTCGCCCGTAACCTTGCAGACATACTCGTAATTTTCGCCGTCAAAGAACGCAGCGGCTTTTTTTATATTATCGCTCAGCTCGTTCTTTACAGGCTCCGAGCTGTCGCCCTGTTCCTGCGAGCTGTCGCTTTGGCTGTCAGCAGCAGACGACTGCTCCGACGCCGACGAGCTGTCGCTGACGCTCGATGAGCTGCCTTTCTTTGCGCAGCCTGTCACAAGCAGAGCACACACAGCCGCAAGGGTCAAAACTGTTTTCTTTATCCTGTCCATTGTTCTCTCTTTTCTGTTTCGCAAACAAAATCACATACGCAGATATTATACAACATAAAACCGGAATTGTCAAGCCAAAAGCACAAGCTTCCCCGCACAGCGCATATACTCCCCCGCACCGCCGAAAACAAGGCAGGAGTTACCAGCTTTGTCTTGACAATTCATACAAGATGTTGTATACTGATTATATATGTATTCATAATATATTGGATTTTATCGAAGGAGTGTTTTTATGAAGCTCAACGGATCGGATATAATAATGGAATGTCTGCTCGAGCAGGGCGTGGATACTGTTTTCGGCTACCCCGGCGGTGCTGTGCTGAACATCTACGACGCACTTTACAAGTATTCCGACAGGATACACCACATTATCACCGCTCACGAACAGGCTGCCTGCCACGCTGCAGACGGCTATTCAAGGACGACCGGCAAAACAGGCGTTGTCTTTGCGACCTCGGGCCCGGGTGCGACAAACCTCGTTACAGGCATCGCCACCGCTTATATGGACTCTATCCCGCTTGTCGCTATAACAGGCAACGTTCCAAGAAGCCTGCTTGGACTCGACTCGTTCCAGGAGGTCGATATCTGCGGTATAACTATGCCCGTGACAAAGCATAACT
Source organism: uncultured Ruminococcus sp. (assembly GCA_902786975.1). Taxonomy (GTDB): domain Bacteria; phylum Bacillota; class Clostridia; order Oscillospirales; family Ruminococcaceae; genus Hominimerdicola. The sequence continues at coordinate 32,880 of CADAES010000008.1, read as the reverse complement.
ATATCGTTAAGGACCCCGACAAGTTCCCCGACATCATCAGAGAGGCTTTCTATATCGCAAACGAGGGCAGAAAGGGACCCGTACTCATCGACGTACCGAAGGATATCTCCGCTGCGATGATAGAGTACAGGAAGAAAAAGCCGAAAAAGATAGTCAACCATAATCCCGACACCGTAAACGCCGAAATAGATAAGGCTGTGGAGATAATCAAGGCAAGCAAGCGCCCGTTCATCTACGCAGGCGGCGGCGTGGTGTCCTGCAACGCAGCGGACGAAATGGCTGAGTTCGTCAAAAAAGTCAATGCGCCTGTCGCACTTTCGCTTATGGGACAGTGTGCGTTTGACAATTCAAAGGAAGAATATATCGGTATGCTCGGTATGCACGGCACAAAGACCGCTGCGCTCACACTCAGCGAGTGCGACGTTATGATAGTGCTCGGCTCACGTTTTTCGGACAGAGTGCTTTGCAACCCCAATACTTTTGCAAACGGCAAAAAGATAATTCATATCGAGATAGACCCCGCCGAGATCGGCAAGAATATCGACGTCTATCACCACGTCACAGGTGACCTTGAATACATTATCGCTAAAATGACCGAGCTTCTGCCGCAGCAGACACATACCAAGTGGATGCAGCAGGTAAAGGCATGGAAAAAGCAGTATGCACTTAAAATGGTACCGATAGAGAACGAGGACGAGGTGCTGCCGCAGGACGTTATCGAGGAGCTTGACAGGCTCACAAAGGGCAGTGCGATAATCACCACCGAGGTCGGACAGCATCAGATGTGGGCTGCACAGTTCTATAATTTCAAGTGCGAAAGAAGCTTCGCATCAAGCGGCGGACTCGGCACTATGGGCTACGGACTCGGTGCAGCGATAGGCAGCAAGATAGGAAATCCCGACAGAACAGTCATCAACATCGCAGGCGACGGAAGCTTCTTTATGAACTGCAACGAGCTTTCGAGCCTTGCAAAGCACAATATCCCCGTTATCGAGCTGGTGTTTGAAAACGACGTGCTCGGAATGGTAAGACAGTGGCAAAGACTGTTCTACGGCAAGAGATTTTCGCAGACGGATATCCAGCGCCATACCGACTTTATGAAGCTTGCAGACGCTTTCGGCATCGAGGGCATACGCATCACCAAAAAAAGCGAGATAAAGGACGGACTGAAAAAGGCGCTCAAATGCGGCAGACCCTGCCTTATAGATGTAGTGATAAATAAGGACATCAACGTATTGCCGATGGTGCCCGCAGGAGCAGACGTCAGCGAGCCGATAATGGAAATAGACCTGAACGTGTGATCATTACAGGTTTTCGCCGAGCCGCTTCGGCTTGTCGGACAAACCCGGGATCCGGATCTCTTACCTCTTACATCTAATACTCTAAAAGAAGGTGTCGTGAAATGACCCCGTCTAAAAAATTCAGAGAAAGCCTGATGCTGATAGTCGTAGGTATACTCCTGTATTTCCTGCTGACGAACTATAAGCTGTTCTTCAGCATCCTGTTTTATGTCTACGATATCCTGTTCCCCGTGCTGCTGGGCGGTCTGATAGCCTTTATCCTCAACGTTCCGATGTCGGCTATCGAAAAGAAATTCTTTAAGCCGCCGAAAAACCCCAAGCGCCAGAAGCTCGTTGAAAGCATCAAGCGACCCTGCTCGATAGCACTGACATTGCTCGTTGCCGTCGGCGTCATAGTATTGCTGCTGGTGCTTATCATACCATCGATCGCAAAAACGATATCCTCGCTTTCGGAGAACGTCCCGACTATCGTTGACCACATCTCCGAAACTATCGAGAACAACAAGGCTCTGTCCTCGCTGTTCAAGAATCTCGATATCACCAAGGATTCTATCGTAAACGGTCTGACCGACTGGCTCAAGGGCGGCATAAGCGCAGTTAAGACAATGGATTCGACTGTCTCGCTTGCGACCTCGATATTCTCGTCTATCGTCAACTTTGTGCTTGGCACTATCTTTGCGATATACTTCCTTGCACAAAAGGAAAAGCTCAAAAGACAAGCTACAAAGTTCTGTTCGGCTTTCTTCCCCGACAAGTCAACAAACAGATTTTCAAGGATCGCACAGCGCTCAGTCGATACGTTCGGCAAGTTCCTTTCGGGACAGTGCCTCGACGCCCTGCTGCTTGGCTCTCTCACCGCACTGGGCACGACCCTGCTGGGCTTCCCCGACGGACTGCTCATCGGCGTCGTTATCGCAGTTGCCGCACTTATCCCTATCGTCGGCTCATGTGTCGGAATGGGCGTCGGCTTCCTGCTGATATGCGTCCATAGCTTCTCACAGGCTATCTGGTTCGTCGTTTTCCTGCTGGTACTTATCCAGATAGACTGCAATTTCGTCTACCCCAGAATTGTCGGAAATTCCGTCGGTCTCCCCTCTCTGTGGGTGCTTTTCGCTGTCACCGTCGGCGGCAGAGCGTTCGGAGTTCTGGGAATGTTTATCTCCGTTCCTATCTGTGCGGTTATTTACAGCGCACTCAGCGAGATCGTCGATGACAGGATAAAGAACAGGGATATCTACCGAAAACTGCGTGAGGAACGGCGTGCCAGACGAGCCGCCCGATTCTCAGGTGTCGATGTTTCAAACAAGCAAGCCGAACAGGCAGGGCAGACAGAGCAGCCAGAGCAAGCCGGGCAAAGCACGAATGTCCCGCCCGATAATCAGGACGGCGGCGCACAGCCCGATAACAGCGTTTCGCCCGATAACACCACAGACGGTGCAGACGACGCAAACCCCTCTGAGCCTGCAACATAAGCATTTCGCAGTTTTATTGAACATATTACACTAATAAACGTTATCGTTATTGCAGCGTTTTTGAACAAGTTTACAATTTTGCAATCATAAGCCCTCATAAACATTGACATAAAATAATAGTTATGCTATACTGTCATTGTCCGATAATAGAGGGAAATATTATCGGGAAACTGTTTAATGAGAGTAGCAAAAGAGAGTAGCAAAAAGAACGGTGTAATTAAAAAAGCTCCTTGCTGCAAAAGCTCAGGCAGATCAAGGAACCGAATATTGATTTCACTCCCACGGTAATATAACGATTGCCGTGGGCTTTTTGTGCCTCTGGAAGCAAGAGGCAAGAAACAAGAGGCAAGAGGCAAGAAGCTTGGTCGGCAAGCTTGTCTGTCAAGCCATAAATGGCTTGAGGGTAAAGAGTTCTCACATACCAAGGGGCAGCACTCCCCTTGTAGAAGCAAGAGGCAAGAAGCAAGAAGCTTGAAAGGCAAACTTGTCCGTAAAACGCAGCTCTCTTACCTCTTACCTCTTACATCTTACATCTAACAGCTGAAAGGTGTTGAATTTCGTTGAATGCCGGTCTGATAATCGGAAAGCAGATCTTGATAATGTTCATTATACTCGTGCTGGGCGCTGTGTGCAAAATGCGTGGCGTTATCAGCAAGGACGGCACAAAGTGCCTTTCTGCGGTCGAACTGAACATCGTCAACCCGATACTGATATTTATGTCCTACCAGAGCGACTATCAGCCCGCGCTTATGAAAGGTCTGCTGTGGTCGTTTTTTCTGTCGGCGGTGTCGTTTGCGCTGGCAATAACACTTGCGATGCTGATAGTTCCCAAAAAGAGCGAATACAGCGTTGTACAGCGCTTTTCGATAATATACTCAAACTGCGGGTTCATGGGTATCCCGCTTGTAAAGAACATCTACGGTGACGAGGGCGTTTTGTACCTCACGGCTTATATCACCGTGTTCAACCTGCTTGTGTGGACACACGGATTTATACTTATGAAAGGCGAGCGTGACTTTTCCTCACTGCGCAAGGCGGTGCTTTCGCCATGCGTTATCGCTACCCTGCTGGGCTTTGTGTTTTACGTTACCAACATAAGGCTTCCCGAGGTGCCCGCATCGTCAATGGAGCTTATCAGCGGAATGAACACGCCGCTTGCGATGCTGATAGCGGGAGCGACCGTCGCACAGACGAACATACTCAAAGCTTTCAGAGGGATCGCAATGTACAGGGTCTGCATCGGCAAGCTTCTACTCGTGCCTGCGGTGACGTTTGCGGCACTCAGCATTTTCGGCGCACCCGCTATGGTGAAAATGGTAGTGACTATCGCAGCAGGCTGTCCTGTTGCGACGACGGGAACGATGTTTGCGATAACGATGGACAGGTTCCCGAAGAAGTCGTCGGAGTTTTTTGCCGCAACTACCGTCCTCAGCGGTCTGACCCTCCCACTTGTGACGTACATATGCGACAAGCTCGTTTAGCCGCAGGCGAACAGCGGGAGCTTCGACGCCCGTTGTTTTAGTTAATATCAAAAAATCAGAGGTAAGAACACCGCTTTGTTCTTACCTCTTTTTTGTGTGCTATTGCAGCTGTGTCACCTCGTAGCCCGCCTCGGTGACTGCATTTTTCAGCATGTCGGGTGCAATGCTCTCGTCTGCCTTAACAACAGCCTCGCCCTTTTCAAGGTCAACCTCCGCCTGTGCTCCGAGTCCCTCAAGTGCCTTTTTTACGTGCGCTACACAGTGCTGGCACATCATTCCCGTTATCTTCATAGTATAGGTTTTCATCTGCTTTTCCTCCTTGTTTTCTTGTACATTGTTTGTTGTATTTTGTGTTTCGTCTGTCACATTCGTTGTTCCCGCCGCCGGACCGCCTGCAAGCGTTACAGGCTTGAACCGACGCAGCCTCAGCGCATTCATTACGACGAAGATACTGCTAAGGCTCATTGCCGCAGCGCCTATCATCGGGCTTAACCGCCAGCCGAAAAGTTTGTAGTAAGCGCCCGCCGCAAGCGGTATCGCAAGGGCATTGTAGAAAAACGCCCAGAACAGGTTTTGCTTGATGTTGCGAAGAACGCTCCTGCTGAGGTCTATCGCCGTCACGACATCTGCAAGGCTGTTTTTCATAAGCACCGCATCTGCGCTCTCAACAGCGATATCCGTACCTGCGCCGATAGCTATCCCGACGTCCGCCCTGACGAGTGCGGGAGCGTCGTTGATACCGTCGCCGACCATAGCTACGGTCTTTCCCTGCGCCTGAAGCTCGCTGATGACCTTGTCCTTGTCCGCAGGCAGCACCTGCGATATCGTCCTGTCCGCACCGATAAGCTTTCCGGTCTTTTCGGCAGCAAGCTCGTTGTCGCCCGTAAGCAGCACGACCTCGATGCCACGCCTTTTAAGCTCTGCCACAGCCGCCCCGCTGTCCGGCTTGAGGGTATCCTCGACCGAGATAACGCCGAGCATTTTCTCACGGCTTGCAAAGATAAGCTGTGTTGCGCTTTGAGCAAGCGCCTGCGAAAGCTTGTCGCTCGGGCGGAAAACGCCACTGTCACGCAGAAATCTCTCGTTCCCCGCAAAGTATTCATTTCCGCCTATAACAGCGCTCACGCCAAGTCCCGAATGTGTTTCAAAGCGCTCTGCTTCAAGCGTGGGCACATCTTTGCAGTACTCGCAGACAGCCGAAGCAAGCGGGTGCTCGCTGTTTTTTTCAAGGCTCGCCGATATCTGCAAAAGCTCGCTTTGCGAAGCGTCTATCGGGAAAACGGCTGTGACCAACGGCTTGCCCTGTGTGACGGTGCCCGTCTTGTCAAGCACCACAGTATCTGCGCTGTGAAGCGTTTGCAGCGCCTCGCCCGACTTTATAAGGATACCGCATTTTGCGCCCTTTCCCGTGCCGACCATTATCGCAACGGGTGTCGCAAGCCCGAGCGCACACGGACAGGATATAACGAGCACCGAGATAGCGCAGGACAGCGCAAACTCCGCATCTTCGCCGACGAGAAGCCAGATGACCGCTGTGACGAGCGATATGAACATAACTATCGGCACGAACACGCCTGCTATCCTGTCGGCAAGTTTTGCTATCGGGGCTTTCGAGGACGAAGCCTCGTCGACCAGCTCGATTATCTTTGAAAGCGTTGTGTCCCCGCCGACCCGAGTTGCACGGTACTTGAAAAATCCGCTTTTGCTTATTGTAGCACCGATAACGCTGTCGCCCGTGGCCTTTTCTGCGGGAATGCTCTCGCCCGTTATCGCCGACTGGTCGATGCTCGCAGCGCCTTGAATTATCACGCCGTCACAGGGTATGCTCTGCCCCGCCCTGACAAGGACGGTATCGCCTGCCTGAAGCTCCGAGGTCGGTATCACAGCGGTCCCGCCGTCACGCTCGACCTCTGCGGTCTTTGGCGTAAGGTCCATAAGCCCTGTGACAGCCTCGCTGGTCTTGCTTTTTGACTTGGCTTCAAGGTACTTTCCGAGGTTCACCAGCGCAAGTATCATCACCGCCGACTCGAAATACAGGTCGTGCATATAGCGCTCGACGGTGTCGATGTCGCCCTGTCCCAGCGCAAAGCTCATTCGGAAGATGCCGAAAATACCGTAGGCGAGCGATGCCGTCGAGCCGACAGCTATCAGCGAGTCCATATTCGGTGAAAGCCTGAAAAGGTTTTTCCAGCCTCTTGTGTAATAGCCCGAGTTGATGAACGCAACGGGCAGGCACAGCAGGAACTGCGCAAACGCAAAGCTTACGCCGTTTTTTGCACCCGACAGGAAGTCCGGCAGCGGAAGGGACAGCATATGCCCCATTGAAACGTACATCAGCGGTACAAGAAATACGAACGACCACACCATCCGCCTTTTCATCGAAAGCTGAGCCTTTTTCGCCGAGGACACAGCACTTTCCCTGTCGTCCGGCTTCGCCCTGCTCTCGCCCTTTACCGATGCGCCATAGCCCGCTTTTTCGACCGCCGAGATTATCCCCGCATCGTCAAGGCAAGCGCTGTCGTAATCAACGCTCATACTGTTTGTGAGCAGGTTCACCTGCACCTCGCTCACGCCCTCAAGACCGCCGACAGCCCTCTGGACCCTCGCACTGCAAGCCGAGCAGGTCATACCCGTAACATCAAATTTTCTTTTCATTTCAAAAGCCTTTCTAACCCCGTGATCCGGGGAGCACCGCAAAAAGTCACCTGTTCATTTTCGACAACAGCGCAATTATCTCCTCGATCTTCTCTTCCTTTTCCTGCGGGGTCGAAGCGTTGGCAACACAGCTCTTGCAGTGCGCCGCAAGTACTTCGTTGTTAGCTTTTCTGAGCACAGCCTCTATCGCCAATATCTGATTTGAGATGTCGATACAGTACCTGCCCTCGTCTATCATTCTCAGTATCCCGTCTATCTGACCCCTTGCGGTTTTCAGAAGGTTGCTGACCTTGTCCTTATCTGCTTGCATACATTATCGCCTACCCTCCCCACCCCCCTCCGGGGGTGTCCTTACTATTATAATAGCACACCCTCTTTGTTTTGTCAAGCTATTTGACACGAAAAACCTTTTTATGCTTGCATTGGGGCGCAATATGTGTTATAATTCTAATCGGTACGCTTGCGGGCGAAAAATTACGGAATTGGAAGTATCGAAATGAACGACAGGAACAAAAAGCTTATTAAGGAGCTGGGGCTCGTTTTCGGAGTTCCGCTTTTCATAATGTTTATCGTGTCCGTTGTGTTTATGCGTCACGGACTTTATCCTTTCGGCAACGGAACTATCGCATGGTGCGATATGACCCAGCAGGTCATACCCCTCACCGCCGATCTGCGTGACATTCTCACGGGCAAGGCGGGGCTTTTCCTCAATCTCCAGAACGCAGGCGGAATGAATATGATAGGCGTGCTGTTCTTCTTCGTGGCAAGCCCGTTCAATCTTCTCGCTCTGCTCGTTCCGAAGCAGGATCTTGTTGTGTTCGTAAATATCCTTACCATGTTCAAGCTCATGGCGGCAGGAATGACTGCGATGCTTTTCTTCCGCAGGTGCATGAAAAACGTCAGCGCACCGCTTGCGGCGATATTCAGTGTATCCTATGCGTTCTGCGGCTACCCGATGATGTATTTCCAAAACAGCATATGGCTCGATGTTATGTATCTTTTCCCGCTTCTTATGATGGGCATACACAGTCTGGTGACCAGAAAGAAGCTTGCGCCCTACATCATAACGCTCAGCCTTATGGCGATAGTCAACTATTATATATGCTATATGGTGGCGCTGTTTTGCATACTGTTCTTTGCGCTTCTGTGCGTACGTGACAGAAAAAAGGAAAATATGCAGACCGGCTTTCTGTTCCTTTCGGGAAGCCTGTGCTCGGCACTTATCACAGCCGTTGTATGGCTGCCGAGCCTATTGCAGTATTTCGTCAGCGGAAGAACTACCTCGCTGAACGACAATCTGCTCAATGCAAGCTTCCTCACCGAGTATCAGACTACCCTGCCGCTGCTTATGTACTCGGCTTGTGCGCTGGTGATGATAGTTATGTCGCTGTCGGGCAAAAAGCTCGCTCAGCGCACCGACAAGGTGTTTTACATTATCCTTGCGCTTTTGCTGATACCCGTCCTCGTCGAGCCGATAAACCTTATGTGGCACACGGGCAGCTATATGTCCTTCCCGTGCAGGTTCTCCTTTATGACCGTTTTCGTGATGCTGATATGCTGCGGCGGTATACTCGGCAGCGGCAGCACCGACGTCCCCGCCGACGAAAAAAAGCCCTCAAGGCTCAGCAGTGCGGTGTGGATATCCCTCGCAGGAGTCCTGCTTGCGGTCGGGATACTGCTTGTTAAGACTATAATCTCCCGCAACAGCGTGGATATCCATAAGTATTCAAGACAGCTCTGGGTCAACGAGGAGTATTTTGCCCTTCAGTGCAAGATATTCTTTGTGACCGTTGTGTGCTTCGGCGGAGTGTTTGCGCTTTACAAAAGAGGAAAGCTCGTCAGAAATGCATTTACCGTGCTTCTCGCCTGCTTTGTTGTTTTCCAGTCGGTAACGGCTATGAACGTCTTTGTCGTCGGCTCAAAGGAGTATACCTACGAGACCGCACACAATGTCAGCGAGCTTTACGAGCTTGAAGGCAAGATAAACGACAATAGCTTCTACAGAGTCAAGAATACAATGAAGCAGTTTGACGTCAACGAGTTGGGTGCGCTCGGCTACCGCAGTATGAGCCACTATACCTCGCTCACCGACAGAGGCTATCTCTACGCAATGAAAAGACTGGGCTATTCGTCCTACTGGATGGAGGTCGGCTCTCACGGCGGAACAGAGCTTACCGACGCCCTGCTCAGCGTAAAGTATAACATTTCCGCACTCGACGTCGAAAAGGACGGCGCCGTTTTCAAGGGCAAAAAGTATGCGATATACCCACGCAAAAACACTCTTGGACTCGGGCTCATCACCGACAGGGATATCTCGGATATCGAAAGCTTTGACGGCGTGAACCGCTTTGACGTCCAGCAGAAGCTCTATCAGACGCTCCTTGCCGACGACCCCGACGACGAGATAATGACAAAGTACGAGCCTGTCGAGCACGGCGACGTTATCGTAAAGGGAGACGACGACGGAACGGTCATATCGCTTGTCGGCGAAAGGAACAAGCTTGTCTACGAATTCCGTGTAGACGGCAGGCAGGAGCTTTACTTCGATTGCTTCGAGAAGCCCTCGACCAACCTCTCCGAGAGATCCTACAACAGCTTCAAGGTCCGTATCAATGAATTCACCATTCAGTCCAACTACCCCTCGCAAGGCTCCAACGGACTGCTTCGCCTCGGCGAGTACGAGAACTGTACCGTAAAGGTCGAGGTGTACATTATGCAAAACGTTTCCTGTTCGTCGTTCGGCGTTTACGGACTTGACCTTGATAAACTCGATAAAGCCGTAAGCAAAGCAAAGACCGCCGACCTCAACGAGGACTGCGGAGTTATCACAGGCAGCGTCGATGCAAAGCAAGGCGAAAAGTGTATCGTGACCATTCCGTGGCAAAAAACACTGAACGTGCAGATCAACGGCGAGAACGTAAGCTTTGACAAGACCTGCGACGACTTTGTGGTGTTCGACCTCAAAGACGGCAGCAACGATATAAAGATAACCAATACACCTATGGGCATCACCGCAGGACTTGTTATGACAGCGGTGGGCGCAGTGCTGACAGCAGGGCTGTTCATACTGCGAAAGAAGGTCAAACTGGACGATATAGTATATAAGGTATGCACCTATACGGTCATCGTGCTGGGAGTGCTGATATTTGCGCTTGTGTATATCTACCCCGTCGTGATAAACAGCTTTTCGCCGAAGGACGTAGTGTTCAAATAGCGAGCGCTTAACCAAAAGAATACAGGAACAAAGAGGCTTGGGAAACCGAGCTTCTTTTTTTACGAGCAATTCTTAGAAGATAAAAACTTACAGGTTTTTTCTGTCCTAAAGTAACCGTGGTAACGGTTACTTTAGAGAATGGCGCAGCCATTCTCTGCCTTCTTTCTCGTAAAAGAAAGGCAAACTGTCCTGCGGACAGTCGGGGTACTCGGGCAGAGCCCTAAATCCCCGCCCGTCAGGCGCTCCGCACAGGTTTCCCCCTTAGACGAGAGGTACAAGCCTTAGTCCTAAATAAATGAGTAGGAACGGACAAACCGACCGGACACAGTAATTAATTGTGAAAAATACGCAGCTGCGCTCCCTGATTATCCCTCCGCTTTGTGCAGATATACAAAACAGAAGAAAATTATAATATCCTATTGACAAATAATATTATATGACGTATAATATATACTGTGATAGAGTATTAGAAACAAAAAGATATCTTATAAGAAAAAATATCACAGAACAAAAAATATTGTAGCACAAAAGAAAAAAGACAACAAACACAAAAATCACAAGGAAAGGGAGTTGACACGATGAGTTTCCCGATAAGTGCAGGGCTGCTCGATTCAATGGTACTTGCCATAGTCAGCAGCGAGGATACCTACGGGTACGAGATCACGCAGACGATGCGAAAGGCGGTGGACGTTTCCGAATCCACGCTCTACCCCGTCCTCAAGCGGCTGCAGAAAAGCCAGATGCTTGAGACCTACGACAAGGAGTATATGGGGCGCAACCGAAGGTACTACCACGTGACCTCAAAGGGCGCTGCGCAGCTGAGCAATTACCGCAGCGAATGGGTCGAACACAAAACTAAGGTAGACAGTATACTGATGAGTGACGCCATCGGTAATAAAGAAAAAATAAAAGAAGAGGAGGAAGTGCTTCCGCAGGAGGCATAGTGGGGACTATGAGAAGATTAGAGTATATGAGCATACTCAGACAGAAGCTTGTTGAAGGCGGTCTGAGCAACGACGAAATAAACGATGCACTTGAATTTTATGAGGAGCTGTTCCTCGACGCAGGCTACGAGAACGAGGAAAAGACAGCTCAGAACCTGGGCGACCCCGAAAAGCTCGCCGCACAGATACTCGCAGAGAACGGCTCTGTGGGATTTGTAAGATCCGAATACAAAATGGACGATGCGATAAACAACTCCGACCCGAACGCACAGAAGGATACCGCTTCGGCAGGCAGTTATGACATCGCTCCCGACAACAGAAAGAAAGCTCTGATAATCCTTGCTATATGCACATGCTTTATCTGGTTCCCTATCACCATAGGGCTGCTCTCGGCTGTGTTTGCTATCACAGTTGCAATGGTCGCTGTTGTATTTTCAATATTCATTGCCGGAGTTTCAACTTTTGTCGCAGGCGCATTTACCTGTGTGACCGCTCCTCCTGTCGGCGTACTGCTGATAGGCGTGGGAGTATTCCTTGCAGGTCTTGGGTTCCTTATCTTCAAGCCGCTTTGCAGAGGCGCAATAGGGCTTGCTAAAAAGTTCTTCGGCTGGGTCGGAAAGACCGTCAGAAATATCTTCGGCGGCGGAAATTCAAACAAGGCGGTGAGCGAGAATGGCTAAATACGATGCAATGGGCGATAAGGTGAACAGGCGTGTTCCCATCGCACTGTGGATAATGCTTCTGGGAGTTGTCGTTGCAGCAGCCGGATTTATCTGGTGCCTGAATACCGACCTTAAAAAGTACGCTAAGACCGAGGATCTCTATACCGACCAGACAGTTGACGATATAAAGGATCTTAAATTCGATCTGGGGAATGCTGAAACAGAGATCACACAGTCCTCCGACGACAAGATACACGTTACAATAAAGAACGCTCCCGAGAATTCGCTTACCTTCGGCAAGCAGGGCAGTAAGTTCTATGTAAAGCGCAAAAAGAGTTTCCAGTTCTTTATGTGGTCGGGAATTTCAAGCATCCCCTTCCTCAAAGACGTTTACCCCGAGGCTAAGATCAGGATCGAGATACCGCAAAAGGATTTTGACAGAGTCGAAATAGACAACGGCGTAGGCAACACCAAGATCGTTGACATCAGCTGTGATTACCTTAACGTCGAAAACGGCGTCGGCGAGCTGACTCTGCACGACTGCAAGGCTAATAAGGCAAATATCGAAAACGGCATCGGCGAGCTTAGCATCAACAGCTGCGACTTCGGAAACACCGATATCGAGAACGGCATCGGCTCTATAACTGTAAAGAGCGAGATAAACGGCGATATCGACATCGATAACGGCATCGGCGAAATAGATCTTAAGATCAAAGGCAACAGCGAGGATTACAGGTTCTCCGGCGACGATGACGATGTCAGCATCAAAGGCAAGCTCGGCGGCAGCGGCGCAAAATACAAGATAAAAGCCGACAACGGACTTGGCGATATAGATATAAGCTTTATAGATTGATTCAGATATGACACTGAACAAAATTAAGACAGCAAAAAGGAGCACAATACTATGATACTTTCAGCAATACCTCTGCTGATCCTGCTGGGTACGTGCCTCGTCAGCGAGGACGGCAAAAACTGACCGCACCCTTGCCAAAAGAACAAAAGAGACAAAGAGAGGAGATATATATTATGACACAAGAAAAGAGACTTTTCAAAGCAAGAAACAACCGCATATTCTTCGGCGTGTGCGGCGGTATCGGTGAATATCTGGGCATTGACCCCAATGCAGTAAGGATAGCAACAGTGCTGCTCGCCTGCACAGGTACAGGTATCCTTGCCTATATCATCGCAGCCGTTTTGCTGCCCGAAAAGGCGTAAGCTTTCAGAGGTAAGGGGTAAGAGGTAAGAAGTAAGAAAGAAGAAAGAACAGCCTCCCCTGCCTCGCATAAAACAACAGCCAGTATCGACCCCACTATACAGAAATGCCCGACACGGTATGTCAAAACCGTATCGGGCATTCGCTTTTTTATAAATGATTTGTTGGGGACAGTTCCTGTGAAAAGAGTTTTCCCCGAGATATCAGATCTGTTTAAGTTTTTGCATAAGCTCTGTCATTTTATTATAGCGTGTCAGCAGTTCGTCGGAATACGCTCCGCAGCGAAGCGGCTCGACGATAGCGGTACACTCGTCCAGGAGCGGGGTCAGACCCATATTCGCATAAACGCCTTTGAGCTTGTGAGCGCAGTGAAAGGCAGCCTCGCAGTCTTTTTTTGAAAGCGCCTCACCGAGCTGACCGAGCGTCGGGTCGTCGAGCGTGCAGGCGAAGCACTCAAAGAAAACAGCCCTGTCGTCCATAAAGCGGGCGATAGCACCGTCGGCGTCGCAGCCGAGCTGCCGGAGTTTATCCAGTTTTTCTTCCATTTACTATCGAACCTCCTCTAGAAGCAAGAGCGCTTCGCTTTAAGAAGCAAGACGCAAGAAAATGTATTATCACACGACAGATTTTCCTCCAAATCGTCTTACCTCTTATCTCTAGATGCAAGAACGCTTCGCTTTCAGATGCAAGATGCAAGAAATGTGTTATCACACGACAAAACTTGCCTTAACTGTATCTTGCTTCTTGCCTCTGATTATCTTGCCTCTAGTTGCACGAGCGCTTCGCTTTAAGATGCAAGACGCAAGAAAATGTGTAATCACACGACAGATTTTCCTCCAAATCGTCTTACCTCTTACCTCTTACCTCTTATCTCTAGTTGCACGAGCGCTTCGCTTTAAGATGCAAGATGCAAGAAAATGTGTAATCACACGACTAATTTTCCTCCAAATCGTCTTACCTCTTACATCTTACCTCTTATCTCTAGTTGCACGAGCGCTTCGCTTTAAGAAGCAAGACGCAAGAAAATGTATTATCACACGACAGATTTTCCTCCAAATCGTCTTACCTCTTACATCTTACCTCTTATCTCTAGTTGCACGAGCGCTTCGCTTTAAGATGCAAGACGCAAGAAAATGTATTATCACACGACAGATTTTCCTCCAAATCGTCTTACCTCTTACATCTTACATCTTACCTCTAAGAGCTAACCGCCCAGCTTGCGCCGTCCTTTTTCGTCTGTTCGAGCACCTGTTCAGCCTTTTTGAGCATGTCATCAAACCTTGCAGGCTCTTTGTAAATGACCGCACCGATAGTACAGCTCAGATAAGCCTCGGTAAGCTTCAGGTCGAGCGTGGACACCTTGTCGGTTATCTGGTGGCACTTGCTCTCAACAGTCTCCTCGCTGCCGATGTTGCTCATCAGCACGCCTATCCTGTCGTCGCCTATCCTTGAAACGATATCGTTCGTTCGGAACATCGAGGTCAGCAGCTGTGCAAGTTCAAACAGCATCCTGTCGGCGTACTGCGTGCCGTTTTCCTCGATTATCTCACCAAATCCGTTCATTTCGATAATCATGAACGAGTACATTCCTATCTGCTCTGCCGCCATTGAGTTTATAAGGCGCTCGCCAGTCGAACGGTTGTAAATGCCTGTCGTGTAGTCGTTGACAACATTGTTCGGATTGCTGTGCTTTGATATTACGTCCTTGAAATACTTGTCCGATTCAAGCACATTGTCAACACGCCTTATTATAGTCTCCCTTATAAACGGGCTGACGATGTAGTCGTTTGCGTTAAGGCTGAGCATAGCCTGCTGCTGCTTCGGGGAATCCTCCGCAGTTGTTATGACAACAGGTATACCCTGGTATCTCTTGTCGGCGTTTTTCACCTTTAAGAATTCCTCGCCGTTCATTATCGGCATATTGAGGTCGAGCAGGATAATGTCGATGTTGTTGTCACCAAGCACATTGAACGCTTCCTGTCCGTTCTCCGCCTCATATATCTTGAACCTTCCCTCAAAGAACGACTTTAGCGTATCCCGGTTGATTTCGTTGTCGTCAACTATGAGCATTCTGTTGGTCGTTCCCGACTCGGCGTGCATCGAACGTCTGAGCTTGTCGAGTTTCTTTTCAAACTCTCTCTCAACGGTAACGTCCTCGAGCCTTGCGATCAGAACGCTCTTGTGACCTATGCTGCCGACATACTCCACCTCGGCGTGTATGCTCTTGTAGCTGTTTGTAAATGCTACGAACCTGCTGTATTCACAGCTCGCAGCGCCCTTTTTGTCAATGGCTTCCTTGAACGTCTCGACGACCTTCCATCTGTCCTTATCGTAGACGATGTTAAGCGGAGAATAGTTATACAGAACGTGCGCCGGCGAATTGAGCATTTCAAAGAACGCATCGTTGACCCTTATGACCTCCATATCCTCGGGCATCTCCGTATCGCACTCCACGACAGCCGCAGGCTTAAGATTGTCTGTTATAGTGAGAAGCTCGTCTATCTTTGACATTATGCCGTCCGGATCAGCACCCGAAAGCCCGGGGTCCCCGAGAGCTGAATCGGGCGCAAATGCGTATCTTTCGTAATCCTTGACGCACATGGGCTTAGCATAGTAGTAGCCCTGTACATAGTCACAGCCTACCTCACGCAGGAAGTTTACAAGTTCCTCTGTCTCAACGCCCTCTGCGATAACAGGTATGCTCAGCCACTTGCTCATTCTTACTATCGAAGCAACGATGCTCTCACAGCGGCTCTTCTTGTTTGCGTCAACAAAGAAGTTCATATCTATTTTGAGTATATCCACAGGGATATTCTTGAGCATGCTCAGCGACGAGTAACCGCTTCCGAAGTCGTCCATCATTATCGAAAAGCCGAGCTTCTGGAGCTTGTCTATCGCCCTCACCATTATTTCCGGGTTGTCGGTATATGCACTTTCGGTAAGCTCGATGTTGAACAGGTTGTGCGGTATCTGGTATCTGTCAACGAGCTTGACAATGTTGTCTACAAAATGCGGGTTGTAAATATTTACTCGGGAAACGTTAACGGATATCGGGTTCGGCTTCTTGCCCTGGTCGAGCCAGCGCTTGATCATCTTGCAGGCTTCTTCCCAGACGTAAGCATCGAGTTTGACGACAAATCCGTTCTTCTCAAACAGCGGAATGAACATTCCCGGAGGTATCATACCCTTCTTGGGGTGTATCCATCTGACGAGCACCTCGCCGCCGGCAGGGCTGTTCGTCATAACATCGTACTTTGGCTGAACGTAGATAGTGAACTGCCTGTCCTGCAAAGCGATGTTCATATCGTTGACTATCTCCTGCTCCTTCTCGATGCGCAGGCGCATATCGGCGGTATAGTATGCAAAGTAATTTACATAGTTGCCCTTGCAGTTCTTTGCCGCAAGCGCCGCCCTGTCAAACATTATCGATACGGGGATATCCTCCTCGCCCGTTATGTAGATGCCAAAGCAGGGCACGATGTAGTAAGCGCTGGAGAAATTCCGCAAAGCGTTCATGCTTCGCATAACGAAATGCTCCACCGCCTGCTTGTCCGTGAACGGCACGCAGATACCGAAGATGTCAGCCTCCATTCTTCCGAATGCAGAGCCGAGGAAATCCGCCGTGTTCACACGCAGATGCTTTGCAATGTATTTCAGAAGTGAGTTACCCTCGTCCATGCCGAAGAACGAGTTGATAAGACTGAAATGGTTGATGTCCAGCCTTATGATCGCAAAACGCTTGTTCGGGTAATCGGAAATAAGCTGCTGAGCCTCCTTATAGAACATCTCACGGTTGTTTATGCCTGTCAGCGGGTCAAACTCCGCCATATATTTGAGCTGTTCAAAAGCAGAATACTGGCTGCGCTCGATAACGTTCTTGATCCTGAATTTGAGCACCTGCGGGATAAAGGGCTTTTTGATGTAGTCCCAGGCACCGCACGAAAGGGCTTTCAGTTCGTTCTCGGCGTCGTCGCCTCCTGTTGTGACAACAACGGGTATCTGGCTGAGCTTCTCGTTGACCTTCATCGCAGAGATGACCTCAAAGCCGTTCATAACAGGCATATCGAGATCCAGCAAAACGCAGGAGATATGCTCCTTTCCGTTTTTGAGGATATCCATAGCTACCCTGCCGTTTTCGGCTTCGATTATATTATAATTATCAGAAAGAATCTTTTTAAGCAAGGCACGGTTGATAAAAGCATCGTCTGCGATCAGAACAGTCTTTGCGAGATCCATGCGTAACCCTCCCTTATATAACTTAGGTGTACACAGCAATTATAACATATTCTCATCATATTATCAAGCATTTTTGTATAAATTCTGCACAAGTTTTGTTCAAAAGCCCACGACTGTACACTTTGCACAAACAGCCGCAAGCGTTTTTGAGCTAATTCACCAGCAATAGCGCCGCAAAGACTGCACCCAAAGGGCACGGGGCAAGCCCGTCCCTTTTAGAAGAAAGATAGTTAGAGGCAAGAAACAAGAAGATAGGACGGAAAGCCCCCAAGAATGATCTTGCCTCTTGCTTCCAGCGGCGTTATTCTATTTTTCACCGCCGGCGAATATAATTGAACACTACGTTCAGAGGTGATACTATGCTCGCTCAACTGCTCAGTTTCCTGTGTTCAAACTTTTTGTTCCTTGCTCTGCACCTTGACAGCGGTTCAAGCTTCCCCAAGCCGCTTTGCGCAAAGGAGGAACGGCGCTGCTTCGAGGCTATGGCAAAGGGCGACAAGCAAGCCCGTGACAAGCTTATCGAGCACAATCTGAGGCTTGTCGCCCATATCATCAAGAAGTATTATTCCGCCTCGGGCGACCAGGAGGACCTTATCTCGATAGGCACGATAGGGCTTATCAAGGCGGTCTCCACGTTTGACTACACCAAAGGCACACGCTTTGCGACCTACGGCTCACGCTGTGTCGAGAACGAGATACTGATGCATTTCAGGAGCCTTAAAAAGACGGCTCTTGACAGGCACTTTGACGATCCCGTCGATTCGGAGCGTGACGGCAGTGGGCTGTGTCTTGCGGATATGATAGCCGACGGCTGTGACGTCGGGGACAGCATCGAGCTGCTTGTGCGCAGCGAACAGCTTTACAGGCTTATCGCCGGCGAGCTTGACGAACGGGAACAGCAGGTCGTGCGGCTTCGCTATGGGCTGAACAGCGGCAGAGCGCTGACCCAGCGTGAAACGGCGAAGAAGCTGGGCATCTCACGTTCCTACGTTTCAAGAATAGAGAAGAAAGCGCTTGAAAAGCTGAAAGAAAAAATGGAATAAAAAAATGCCCGGACTGCTGGGTAATCGTTCGCAAAGTTGCAAAAACAAATAATCACAGGTTTTTCGGTCAAGCCTTTTCTCGTAAAAAAGGCTTGCGGGTCTTGGGCAGAGCCCAAGTCGCTCTCCGCAGAGAGCGAAATTCCCTTACAGCGTGCGCTCCGCACAGGGTGAATTTAAAAACAGTCCTGTGGACTGTTTTTAAAGAGGGGCATGCCCTGTAAGAGAGGGCTGCCCCTTGGTACGTGCAGAACTCGGCATATTCAAGCCATTTATGGCTTGACAGACGAGCTTTGAACCTAAATCCATTTACCATAGAAAAAAATCGCCGGCGTTAGCCGACGATCTCAAAGCACGTGTCCCCCTTTGCGGGTATCTCCTCGCATTTAAAGTCCAGTATGCGCACGAACCTGCCCTTTTCTATCGCAAGCAGCATAGCCTCGATGCTCTCGGGGCTGCCCTCTGCTTCAAGCTCAACGCTGCCGTCGTAAAGGTTTTTCACCCAGCCGCAAACACCGTATTCACGCGCCGCATAGTATGCACGGTAGCGGAACCCGACACCCTGCACCGAGCCGTAGAATATGTATCTTTTGCGGATCACTGACATAGCATGATGCTCCTTTAGAAATAAGAAATAAGAAGTAAGAGGTAAGACGTTTGGACGGGAATCTTGTCCGTTGATTTTAATTCTTTTCAATTTTTTATTTTTGCACCCGAAAAGGGGCAAACCGTCCTGATGGACGCTTCAGGGGCGACCGGAAAGCCCACAAGAACGCTCTTGCCTCTTGCTTCTATAAGCGCAGCGTTCTTGCTTCTAGAGGGACACCGTTATTATTCACTGTTCACTATTCGCTATTCTCTATTCACTGAGCCGATGTAATCGGCGTTTCCCGTCAGAACAGGCTGAATCCTGTCTTTACCACCTGGCTGAGTACGGTCATTATTATTCCCGCAAGCAGCACGCCAAGTATTACCGAGATAATGCTCTTTTTGAAATCAAGGTCAAGTATGCTCGCTGCAAGCGTGCCCGTCCACGCACCCGTTCCCGGAAGCGGTATACCCACAAACAGAAGCAGTGCAATGTATATTCCCTTGCCGGCTTTCTCCTGGAGCTTCTTTCCGCCCTTTTCGCCCTTGTTCAGACAGAACGAACAGAACTTACCGACGACCTTTTTGTCGCTGCCCCAGATAAGCAGCTTTCTCGCAAAGAAGAATATCAGCGGCACGGGTATCATATTTCCTATCATACATACGATAAGACACCAGTGCCACGGCAGGTCCATTCCCGTACCGAACGGCACTCCGCCCCTCAGCTCAACAAGCGGGACCATGGATATAAAAAATGTGATAAGATACTTTGTGAACATTTCAAAACTCCTTTTTCAGATACAAAACACATTAACTTATTAAGTATAGCACATTTGAGGGCGGTTGTAAAGCACAAAATTCAAAACTCGTTCATTGACAAGAATATGCAGTATGTGTTATAATTATTATTGTAATGAATGACCGTCGGTCATTTGTGCGAAGTATGATACAGACAGAGAAAAGAAAGAACAAAGAATTTCGTAAAGGAGACTATGGGGTATGACAGTTCTGAAAAAACTGCTGTTCGTGTTCAATCCGCACGCAGGCAAGGGGCAGATAAAGGAAAACCTGTGCGGGATAATCGACCTGTTCACCGCAGGCGGCTACGAGGTGGTAGCCTACGCTACACAGGCGCCGAGGGACGGCTATGAAAAAATAGTTGCCGACGGGAGCGACTTTGACCTTATCGTTGTATCGGGCGGCGACGGTACGCTTTCCGAAGCAGTCAGCGCACTGATGACGCTTCGTGAGAAAGACCCGGAGGTAAGGATACCGCTTGGATACATTCCCGCAGGCTCGACCAACGATTTTGCGAATTCCATCGGGATACCGCAGAATATGAAGCTTGCCGCAAAAGCGATACTCAGCGGCGAGTTCCACGACATCGACATCGGACAGTTCAACGACAGGAATTTTGTTTATGTAGCGGGGTTCGGTGCGTTCACCGACGTATCGTATATGACACCGCAGGATCTTAAAAATAAGCTTGGGCACGCCGCCTACATAGTCGAGGCGCTCAAAAGCCTGCCCAAGATATCGGGGCAAACTCTCACAGTCGAGCACGACGGCGAAACTATCACCGACAGCTTTATCGTCGGGCTCATCTCAAATTCACGCTCGATAGGCGGAATGAAAATGCTGATCTCTAAGAACGTCTGCTTCAACGACGGACTTTTCGAGGTCGTCCTTGTCAGAACGCCGAAGGATCCGCTGGAGCTCAGCAGCATCATCGCAGAGATACTCAGCGACAATCTCAGCGACAGGTACTTTGTAAAATTCAAAGCTTCAAAGGTCAGATTCAGCTGTGACAGCGAGGTATCGTGGACGCTTGACGGCGAGTCGGGCGGAAGCCATAAGCAGGTGACAATAACCAACTGCTGCAAAGCCGTGCGCTTCGCATTCAGAAGAAAGAGGCCGCGTGTTGCGGCACACAGGACCGCTACAGCCCGCATCGCCCAGAACGCACGCAGCGCAGCCAGAGAGACGGGCGCAGGCTGAATAAACGAAAAGATCGAATAACAAGTGTCCCGGCAGTGCTTCCTTTAAAAGCTTGCTGTGCGGTAGCGTGAACGCTTTAGTTCATGAGGAAAGTCCGAGCATCACAGAGCAGGATAGCTGATAACGTCAGCCGAGGGTGACCTCCGAGCAAGTGCAACAGAGATATACCGCCGCAGAAATGTGGTAAGGGTGGAAAGGCGGGGTAAGAGCCCACCGGAGCGGCAGTGATGCCGCTGCCATGTAAACCTTATCCGATGCAACACCAATGGTGCTGTGCAAGTCAATGGCTGCTCGTCAGGCTTGCAGGCATAGGTGGCTAGAGCCGTGCGGCGACGCACGGACCAGATAGATTACCGTACTCGACAAAACTCGGCTTACAGGCAAGCTTTTAAAGGGAGCATTGCGGGCACAAAACAAAAAAGTCACACAGGCAGGAGCAGAAACGCTCCTGCTTTTTTTAGATACAGGAACGCCGATTGTCAGCGGCTCAATGAAAGAATAGTGAATAGAGAATGTGTCCCTCTGGAAGCAAGAACGCTTCGCTTTCAGAAGCAAGAGGCAGGAGCATTCTTGGGGGTTTTCCCCTTAGACGAGAGGTACAAGCTTGTATTCCTGATCTAAACAAGTAGGAACGGACGATTTGACCGCCCAAGCTTCTAGCCTCTTATACACAAATCTTAGAAAATAGTTGTGAAGTTGTAACAATTCTTTGATTTGTGTTGTATTTTAAATTATCGTGTGATATAATTGTCAAGTGTGAAAATGGGGGAAGTCTGTCTCCTCAGTAAAAATTTCAGGAGTGGTATCATGGCTAACGACGAAAATAACAAGCTCTCACCCGATACCGATTCGGGTGCGGACAAGGCTGGCAGCAGCCTGAACGGCACTGCTAATAAAAAACTGCTCATCGGCTTCGCTGCTATGGGCATTGTGATAATAATTCTTCTTATCGTGGTGATAATCGTTCTCGTTTCGGGCAAGAAAAAAGACGACTCGGGCTCGGAGGATGGCGCTTCTTCATCGTCGTCGAGCCAAAGCAGCGAGGACAGCAGCGGTGACAGCGGCGACGGCTCGTCCGACAGCATCACCGACGCAAGCAAGGTCGCTGACGACAGCACGTCAAGCGACAGCAAGTCCGACTCCGAAAAGGAGACCACCAAGGTCGAAAAGCTCAGCAAGGGGCTTTACCTCGCTTACTCGGTGGGCAACACCTGGGAGGACGGCGACAAGAAAATGAGCGGGCTTGCGCTGAACATCGTCAACAACACCGACAGCGACATCAAGAACTGGACACTTGTTCTCGAGGTCGAGGGCCTTAAATCGTGCAGCGGCTGGTGCGGAAACTTTACGACAAGCGGCAACACGCTCAAAATTTCCAACGCTCCCCACAACGGCGAGATAAAGAAAGGCGGCAGCGTTTCGGACGTCGGCTGCAACATCGGCACAAAGGACAAGCTCACGATAAAGTCCGCCAAGCTCAACGGCAAGGAAATGACCGTCAAGGCAGGCAAGATAGACACAGGCTCCAACGGCGGGAACGACAACAATCAGACTACCAAACAAGGCGAGAAAAAGGCCGACACCTCGGAGCTTCTCACAAGGACAAAAAACGCCAAGCAGGGCGACGACTGGCTCCACACCGACGGAAACAGGATACTCGACAAGGACGGCAAGCAGGTCTGGCTGACGGGTGTGAACTGGTTTGGCTACAACACAGGCACAAACACATTCGACGGACTCTGGAACAGCCAGCTCGTCCCGACTGTAAAGAGCATCGCCGACCACGGCTTCAACCTTATCAGAGTACCGATGTCCGCAGAGCTTATATTGCAGTGGAAATCGGGAGAGTACCCCAGGGCTAACTACAACAACGCCTATAACCCCACGCTCAACGACCTCAACAGTTTGCAGATATTCGACTATTTCCTGAAGCTCGCCGAGGAGAACGGAATGAAGGTAATGCCCGATATCCACAGTGCCGAAACGAACGCTTCGGGTCACAACGTCAACCTCTGGTACACAGACAAGATAAGCGTCGATAAGTTCTATGAGGCTCTGGAGTGGATGGCAGCAAGATACCGCAACAATGATACTATCATCGCATACGACCTGAAGAACGAGCCTCACGGCAAGCCCGACGAGGGCAAGAATGCCGCTATCTGGAACGATTCAAAGGACGCAAACAACTGGAAATACGTTGCCGAGACCGCAGCCGCAAAGATACTCGCTAAGAACCCCAACGTGCTGATAATGGTCGAGGGCACAGAGATCTACCCGAAGAACTCCAAGGGCGACTATTCATCGACCGATAAGGACGACTACTATTTCAACTGGTGGGGCGGTAACCTCAGAGCCGTAAAGGACTTCCCTATCGACCTCGGAAAGTACCAGGACAAGCTCGTTTACTCACCGCACGATTACGGTCCGACCGTCTACGAGCAGCCGTGGTTCAAGGACGACTATGACTTTGACAGCCTTATGAAGGACTGCTGGCAGGACAACTGGTTCTATATCCATAAGGAGAACAAAGCACCTCTGCTCATCGGTGAGTGGGGCGGCTTTATGAAGGATCCGAATCTCAAATGGATGACCTATATGCGCAAGCTCATCAAGGATAACAAGCTCAACCATACGTTCTGGTGCTTCAACGCAAACTCGGGCGATACAGGGGGACTTGTAAAGGACGATTTCAGAACATGGGATACCGAGAAGTACAACTTTGTCAAGGAAGTGCTCTGGCAGCAGGACGGCAAGTTTGTAGGCCTCGACCACGAAATAAAGCTCGGCGCTAACGGCATCAACTTGAAAGAAGCAAAATCTTTGTAGTATTATTGAGGGGGACTCTTTTTTCGGGAGTAACCGCAGTGGCGGTTACTCTGTCCCCCTTGCGAGGATACCTCTCAGGTATCCTCGCAAGCGACCAAAGGTCGCTGACAAACATCCCCCCAGAAACCTTTTAATTAAAAACAGTCGTATGGAGCAAGCCCCATACGACTGTTTTTGACTTATAGTCCCGAGAAAGTTCAAAGAAAACTCTTCTCAGAAGGATCGCCCTCCGTAATACCGCAAAATTTGCCTCATAAAAAGCTGAAATACTATCAAGGCCGTCTTACCTCCGAAAAAAAGTTTGTATTATTCTTCCCGGGTTTGTAAACTAAAAAAAGCCTGGTCTCCCAAGCCTTTTTTATCCGCTGACAGCGGCGCTTTACATATCTTCGATAATATACGGCAGCTGGACGGTGAAGCAGACACCGGACGGGTGAGTATTCTCGACCCAGACGCTTCCGTTGCACAGCTCGACCACTCTTTGCACGAGCGCAAGTCCAAGTCCGTTTCCGTCGGTGGAACGTGAATGGTCGCCCTGGTAGAACTTTTCAAATATCTTTGTACGCTTCTCGTCGGGTATACACGGTCCGTCGTCAGAGACCTTAGCGACTATGCACTGCTCGCTTCGGTAGAGCTTTACGCCGATATGTCCGAACTTATTGGTGAACTTGATGGCGTTGTTGATGATATTCTGCCAGATCTGCGCCATAAGCTCCTCGTTGCCGACGTAGGTTATCTCCTCAAGGTCGATATCAAGCTCGATGTCCTTTTTGGACCACTCAGGCTCAAGCATAAGTATTATCTTTCTTATCTGCTCGTCGAGCAGAAACTTGGACTTTTTGCCGATAGTTTTCTGATTTTCAAGCTTAGTCAGCTTAAGGATATTCGTCGAGAGCTTGGTCAGCCTTGACGTTTCGTCAATGATTATCTGCGTGTACTCACGCCTGTCGTCCTCAGAGATATTCTCGTCCTGGAGCAGCTTTGCAAAGCCCTGTATCGAAGCAAGCGGAGTTTTGAACTCGTGGGAAACGCTGGAGATAAAATCGCCCCTGAGCGTTTCTATCTCGGAGAGCTGCACCGCCATTTTGTTGAAGTTGTTGGCAAGCATGCCGTACTCGATGTCGTCGGGCACACGCACACGCACCTTGAAGTTGCCCCTTGCGACCTCCGACGTTGCACGGCTGATGTCGTGAAGCGGCTGGAGTATCGTTTTTCCGACGAACGCTGTGATTATCGTACCTATTACGATACAGCCGATGAACGAGAGTATGATAACGAAGTTGATTATCCAGTACATACTGTCATTTGAGAACGAGTCGATAACGAAGAACTCGCCACGGACCTTAATTACCATCGTAGCCTTGGGTATGATTCCCGAGGAATGTATTTCGTAGCCCTTCTCGTCAACAGTTGCCGAGGACTCGATGACCTTTTTGTCGGTGTTCTCGACTTTTGTTATAGTAAATCCCGAGTTTGTCGCCAGTGCAACTATCTTTTCGGGGGTATATTCCTTTTCGTCGAGCTTTTCGGCAAGCGTGCTGATAGACACCGCCATTTCCGACAGCTGTGTCTCGGAGTTCTTTCGCATTATCGGCGAGAAGATCAGCAAAAGCAGCGATATCGAAACCGTTGCAGATATCAGCATGACCATAAAGAACATGAACGACAGCTTGAATTGCAGCGTGGTTTTCATTAAATGCCTTATCCTTTCCGCTTAAAGCTTGACTGCCTTGTAGCCCAGACCTCTGACTGTGACGATGTTGAAGTCCGTACAGTCACCGTAGCGCTCACGCAGACGCTTGATGTGAACGTCAACGGTACGCTCGTCAACTTCCTTTTCCATACCCCACAGCTCGTCAAGCAGCTGACGGCGGGTAAATATCTTGTTCGGATAGGAAAGCAGCTTGAACAAAAGCATAAATTCCTTAGTCGGTATCGTTTCCGCAGGACCTCCGCCGATAGAAACGCTCTGTGCGTCATAATCGAGCACGCTCCTGCCGACCACAAGCGAGTGCTCCGAGGCCATTTTTGAACGCCTCAGCAGCGCACCCACACGCAGTATCATCTCATTTATGTCGATAGGCTTTACCATATAGTCGTCCGTGCCGGCGATAAAGCCTTCCTGCTTGTCCTCAAACGTTTCCTTTGCCGTTACCATAAGGATAGGCAGGTCGTACTTTGCACGCCTCAGCTGCCTTGTAAGCTCATAGCCGTCCATGTTGGGCATCATAACGTCCGAGATTATCAGGTCTATATTTGTCTTTTCCATAACATCGAGGGCTTCAACGCCGTCGCTTGCCGTGTGGCAGGAATAGCCGTGCTGCTTCAGCGCCGCACTCATAAGCTTTCTCAGGCTGGCATCGTCCTCAACTACAAGTATCTGAAACATTAGCCCACATCCTTTCCGTGTGTTTATAACCACTTCCCCAAGTGCAATTACAGTTTACAACAAAATTATGAACTTGTGATTAATGAAGCTGTCTATACAGGCGTTTTTGTGTAATCTTGTGCAAAGTACACAATATAAACAACGAAAACGTTTGCGAAGTTTGGGGATTTTGCAATGAAAAAGTTTTTTGTTAAATACCGATAATTCATTTTCGGTTCACATAGGGCTGTTATTATATATACAGAAACAAGAGAGAACGCCTCTCCAAAGCTTCTCTCAGCAGTTTGACACTGAGTTAAACTTAAAGTCCGTTATATCTTTTCTGCGATTCCCCAAGTCGCCATAGCTCGATTTTAAGTTTGACTGAATGTCAAAAAAATCCCTTTCATAATTCCATAAAGAATTAAAGCCTGTTCCCCCAGAACGGGTTTTAATTTTTGTGCACGGCGTGCACCACGCAATTCCGTCGCAGGCAAGTTTGATACAATAGAACGCTTCATGCTGCTCCGGGTTTTCAATAGTGTGTGTGGGTGGTTGGCGCAGTGCGGACGGCGCTTTTCCCTCGCAACAGAGTTTGAGGTGGCTGAAAGCTTCGCATTGCTTCGGGCTGCCATTTGTGACAATGGGTACAACTAAAGCGTGCACCACGCAACAGAGTTCCGAAGGAACTCTCGAAAGCGTCCGCAAGGACGGTTTGTGTCGCATATCGGTTCGTTATAATACATAGTATTGTGTTGCTCCGGGCTTTCATTTGTGACAATGGACAATCCTCAGTGTGTGTCCGAAGGGGGTAAACTGTTTGCTTGCAAACAGTTTGGGGAAGACCGGAAAGCCCCCAAATGCAGCTTTGCTCAAAAGGAAACGAAGAATGACAAATTGTGCAGTTAACATTTGATTTTAAGCTCGTTTATGCGGGCTTTTATTTTTAGGAGGTGCGATATGCACGGATTTCCCGGGTTTATGAAGAGTCAGGCTAATATCATTCCCAAAGACCAGCAGAACACCCCCGACATCGAGGGGTATTACTACACCGCTAACGACGGCAGCCAGATGGCTTTCTGGACATACAAAGCCGACAGGGTATCAAAGGAGCACACCCACGACTACGACGAATATATGATCGTTGTTGAGGGCGAATATGTTGTGAGCATCAACGGTGAACAGACCGTTCTTCACGCAGGCGACGAGCTGTTTATCCCAAAGGGCACTTTGCAGGGCGGTCGTGTCAGAGCCGGAACACGCTCGATACACGCTTTCGGAGGTACAAGGGTAAAATGATGACCATAAAGACCTACACCGAGGATATGAAGCCGCAGCTGTTGGAGCTGACAGAAAAGTGCTTTGCGCAGTGCGGGAAACGCTTTGAGCCGAACGGCAGGCACGCCTTTTATTGCGATATAGCACAGAATTTTGTGCAGTTCTGGTGCTTGTTCGACGGTGATGTCATGATAGGCACATCTGCGCTCAAAGACCTTGGCAGCGGAAAATGCGAGCTTAAAGCGCTGTATCTCGACGAAAAGTACCACAGCAGAGGGTTCGGGCGTCAGCTTGCGCAGACAGCGATAGACTTTGCACGGGAAAGCGGGTACAGCGAGATGTATCTTGACTGTATGTCCTCGTCGGTCGGGGCGGTAAAGCTGTACGAGAGGCTCGGATTTCACAAAACCGAGAGGTACAATAAAAATTTTTTTGCGGATATTTTTATGAAAATGGCTCTCTGAGTACCGCAAAGCCTTTAGGGATGGGCTTTTGACAGTCCAAAAAATTTCTCTGAAAAATTTTTGGAAATCCCCCGAAAATTCATATTCAATTCACACAGGGCTGTTATTATATAGTTGTCAAAGGGAGAGAGTTCAAAAATGAGCTTGAAAAGCTCCCCGAGACCGGCTATTGTATAGTATCTTTCGGGCATCCCCAATATCGCCCGAAGGTTTTATCCCATAAAGATAAATTCTAAATTTCCCTTTCATAATTCCATGGATTAAATACTTGCTTCCTACGGAAGTGAGTATTTAATTTTTTTGCTCTTTTTTCTCAGATACAAAAAACGCAGAGCCCGACCCGGCGTTAATCCGCCGGGCCGCAGCACTGCGCAAGCCTGCTGTCACAAGTCCTCGTCAAACAGGAAATCCGCCCAGTAATACTGGCTCATATATTCGTTCTGATAAGCGTTGACCGCACCGGCGTCAAGTTCCTTGAACCGGTAGTAGTCGCAGTCGAGCACAGCGGGGTCAACAGCCAGGGCATTGAAGCCCTTTACAACAGCCGCTTCGGCACCCACAGCTTTAAGACTCTTCATCAGAGCGTATGTCAGCTGCTGCATATAGTTCTGCTGCTTTTTGTCGTAAGGCTCGTCCTCAAAAAGCGCTGCGGCGATCTCCTTGATAGTACAGGAGCTTCCGTGGCGGTGGACAAGATAAGCGAAGATCTCCTTTGCCTTGCTGCGCTCAAAGCGGACATGCTCGCCGCTTGGGAGAAAAACATCGAAGTTTCCGAAGCACTGGACACGCAGCAACGCATTGCTTTTAGGCACTATCGGGAAGCGAAGATCGTCAAGCTCACGCCTGACATCCTCGGCAGTCACCGGCTTCATGATATATCCGCTTGCGTGCAGCTTCATCGCATCGCCCGTATATTCCGAAAAGCCCGTAACAAAGATGATATTCATTTTCGGGTTTACGGTTTTCAGCTCCTTTGCAAGCTCGACACCGTTCATACCTCTCATATGTATATCAAGGAAAGCAACGTCACAGCTGCCCTGCTTCGCCTGTTCAAGCAGCTCGCTCTGCTTTCTGAAAGCTGTGATGTCCGCATCGGGCTTTGCCTCCCGAACCGCCTGTTCAAGCATTTTCAGAGCCAGCGGTTCGTCGTCAAGACACAGTATCCTCATCGTTCCTGTCCTCCTTTTTCTTGGGTATTATCACTCGAGCTGTCGTCCCCTTGCCGATCTCGCTCGTTATGACGATATCGGCATTGCACATCTCTTTAAGACGCTTTCTCGTGTTTTCCATGCCGACGTGCGAACGTCCGTCGTCCTTTTTCGGAGCGTTCACATCAAATCCGACACCGTCATCTTCAATGATGACCTCAAACGCATCGTCAGTTTCTCTTGTTGAGATCCTGACCGTTCCGCCGTCGTCTTTCATTCCCACGCCGTGCTTTACAGCATTTTCAACGAGCGGCTGAATGCTCAGCATCGGCAGTTCAAAGTCAGTCACCTGTATGTCGTATTCGATATTCAGCAGGTCGTCAAACCGCAGCTTTTCAATGTAAAGATACTTTTTGAGATGCTCAAGCTCTTTCTCAAACGGCACAGGACTTGTCTGTTTCAGCGAGTCCATATTGCTGCGCAGATACTTTGCAAATGTGATAGTCGCCTCTTTTGCGGTCTTGGGATCAAGCTCGCACATCATTGCGATAGATGTCAGCGCATTGTACATGAAATGCGGTCTTATCTGAGAGACCATTATCTGCACCTTTGCCTCATAAAGCTCCTTCTGTGTTCGCTCCTGCTCACCTGCGATACGCATATTTTCTTTGGTGTAATGGTCTATCTCAAGCGCAAGATCCGAAATGGCATCGGAAAGATAGCCAAGTTCGTTTTTAACTGTGATCCTGTACATCTTTGCGACGATACGGGCGCTGTCCTTGTCGCCTGTGTAATCAAGCACTGCTTTGTGTATCATTGAAACAGGCTTTATCGTTTTGCGGTAGAGGAAAACGAGAAGCACAGCCATAACTATTCCGATACCGCAGATAATTATGAGCAGAGCCTTTTGTATTGTGCCTGTGAGGCTGCTTTGGAAATCGTCCCACCTGTATGTCACGCCGATGACGGCTCTGAGTTTGCCGTCGATCATGACAGGCTTATAGCCTATATAATAATTTCCCTCATGCGGAAAATCTGAAGCCTTTTCAAAAACGAAATCCTTGCCGTTTTCTTCTTTCAGCTTTTTCAATTCGGGGTGATCGGACAGATCAATGTCAAAACGATCTCCTATCTTTTTTCCATAACCGTATATGTTGTAGTCATACAACACAAGCCCGAGGTTTTCTTCGCTCATATCCATAAGGAACACATCTTCGATGTCCGAATTGCTGAAGTAGTTGGTGAGGCTTGTCTTTACGGTAATGTAATATGACCGGAGAAATAATTTCCTGATGTCATCGGGCATTTGTTCAAACCAGCTGTATTCGGTATAGCTGCCTTTGACTTTCTCATACTCGTCCAACGGTATCCTTTCTTCTTCTGTCAGTTCTGTGGTGTAATCAAAATCCGCCTTTGCGGTCTGATCAAGATACCACTCGGGGATCCTTGGATCTGCATCCTGGTCAATAAAAGAGAAAAGAGCATAATCGCTGTTCACAAACTTTTTGATATGATCGTTCTGAGCCTCAAGGAAGCCGTTGACCGTGCTTGAGTAAACGATATATATGACAGCCGCAGTCATCAGCGCAAACAGAGGAAGAACTATCGCCGTTATCTGTATCAGGAGCCTTTGCCTTTTCATTGTGTCACCTCTTTTTTTGGTGTCAGATAGTTGTTTTTATCATTATACATTATTTGTTTACAAATGTAAAGCATTTTCACGCAAAACAGCACCCGTACCTTTTTATCTGTACAGGTGCAGTATTATAAAGGAGAAACACATTTTATTTCGCGCTTTGCTCAGTGGATCACGTTCAGCCGATGAACAGTCCGCCGCCGTTGCGAAGCGCTGTTTCGAGCAGCCAGCTGTAGACTGATGTGCTGCTGTTTGTGCTTGAAGTCGTTGTCAGTATGTTGTGCTGCTCGCCGAAGTTCCAGCTGCTGATGCCCCATGCGTGGCAGCCTGTGTGCCAGTAGGTAACTTCCTTTTCCACAGGGTTTACCTCGTCGATGTTGATGCCCTTGAACATTGCGTGCCATGTTGCTGTTCCGCCGACTGCCTTTCCGAAGCTGCCTGCTGTTATCATATCGTGGTATGCTTCGCTTGTTATTGCGTAGGTGTTGCCGGGCAGAGCGTCAACGTTAAAGCCGTTCTTTTTCAGGTACTGACGTACTGTGATGCCCTTGCCGTTGATGAAAGCTGCGATAGCCTTGATCTGGCCGCCGCTGAGCGCTGCGTTGGGAACGATCCTGCTGTTGAGATCCTCGACTGCCTTCTTGATCGGGTAATCTCTTCCGCCGCCCTCGTCGGTGCGGTGATACGGCAATGTGCTTGTGCTTACCGAGTAAAACTGAGTGCCTATCTCCCTGTTGTCTGTGCCCTTGTTGATAAAGAGGTTTCTCTTGGTGTTCTTGAAGCTGCGGTATCTGCCGATAACGGAATCGTTGTCATAAACGGTCTCGGTCCTTGTTCTGTATGAAGGGATAGAGCCTACGGTGTAGCGTATCGTGCGTATCTCTGAATTGCCCATAACAGCGGATTTAAGCTCGTTGACTTTCTTGGTGATGAGCGCCTGCGACTGTGTCGTTCTTACAAGATATTGCGGGTCGATCTTGCCTTTTTGCTCTGCGGTCATGTTGCAGACCTTTGACTGTGCGCTGAGGCACTGCAAAAGTGCGTAGTAGCCTGCGATGTAGTCTGTCATGATAAGCTCAGCTGCTGCCTTTGCCTTGTCCAGAGCCTCGCCGCTGAACATCGAGGACTGTGAGTAGTGCTCGTAAAGCAGCTGGAAGATGTCGCCCTTTTTGCTGAGGCTCGCTCTTTTGAGTCCCTGTGTCAGACTTGAGAATGTAACGAATACGTTGTTTGATTCAGCCCAGCAGGTGTTGTTGTTTACCAGCGCTGCGATCTGTGCGTACTTGCTTTCATCGGAGATATCCAGCTTTCTGATGACTTCGATCTGGCTGATGATCTCGTGTATCTGAGAATTGAATGTCTTGAACTGGAATGTGTCAAAGCTCTGGATAGCAGTGATGTTTTGCATCGAATCTTTCAGACTGTCGTTGAGCTTGTCGAGCTTTGTGAACATATCGTCGATCTTTGCGTTGATGTCGTCCAGCGAAAGCTCTTTGCCCTTGCCCAGAAGATCGTCAGCGATAGGCTTGAGAAACGGTACAAGGAGCTTTCCGCCCGGTACGAACTCCTCTATGCCGGTAAACAGTGTTCCGACACCGAGGTCGATAGCCTGATCAACGGTAACGGTGTTTGATGCGCTTGCCGACGGCAGCTCGTCTGCGGATGCTGTGATAGCTGCTGCTGTTGTCATCATCATTGCTGCTGCGAGGAGCGAAGCGATAGTTCTTCTTATCTTGTTTGTCTTTGTGTTTGTCATAGTGATCTCTCCTTTTTGTATTGTGTGTTTTTGTTTTTTGTTTTCGGGTCGTTTCCCTTTGTGTGATTATATAATAACATACCGCCCCTTACAAACTGCTTACAAAAAACGCCCGTTTTCAAAAAAACATGAAAAAAATCTGTTTCTGCGCTTTGCACAACAAACAGCGCCTCGCTTTGTGCATATCGCACAGTCTTTGGCACCCGGCGCAAAAAAAAGAAAACGTCCGTATCTGCTACGAACGTTTTGTTGTCTTTTGTCATTGATATCTTTTTATCTCAGATGATCGAGTTGAGCCAAGCTGCGAAGCCGACTATTGCGATGCAAGATCCTATAAATGAAAACATATTTTTTCTCCTTTCGTTTGTTGTTTATTTAAACCGTTTCGTTCAGAATATCTCGGGTGAATTCTTGATAAGTGCTGCTAAGATCAAAGCCCAGAATGCTGTCATTGTTATCTCTCCTTTCGTTTCAGTTTGTTGTGTTTATTATCCGAAGATCGTCGAGAGAATACCTCCCACGATATATGCTGTTGTGCTTACACCGAGCATTACATAACAAAATGTGATGATCATAGTTTTTCCCTCCTGTTTTATACTA
>CADAES010000007.1 GCA_902786975.1 uncultured Ruminococcus sp. | reverse complement strand
CATCGAGGAGATGCTTCTTGAAAAGAAGAAAATGGAAGTCAAGTTCAAAAAGGCTTGCGGAAAGAGCTACAACAAGGAATTTGACGGATTTATCTGCCGTGACAACTATGGTAATATGCTATCGCCAGGCTATGTGACACAGCACTTCCATTACGTCATTACCCGAAACGGTTTGAAGCAACTGCGTTTCCATGATCTTCGCCATTCTTGTGCGAGCTTATTGCTTGCTCATGATGTTCCGATGAAGGCTATTCAGGAGTGGCTCGGACATAGTAATTTTTCTATCACGGCGAATCTTTATAGTCATTTGGAATACAATGCAAAGGTCAACTCGGCTGAAACGATCGCAAGGGTTCTCGGCGGTAAGTCAGAGGATAAATCCGAAGCTGAAAAGCCTGCCGAAAAGAAAAAGACCACGAGAAGAAAGTCAACGTCAAAGGCAGCAAGTAAAACACCGCCCAAAAAGACTGGCGGTAGAAAAAAGAAAAGCGATAATCATCGCAGATGTCAACATTATAGAATATAATCAACGAAAGTGGAATCAAGAAAAAGAAATCAAAAAACGTGTGATTTTGGTAGAAAAAATGGTAGAAAAATAATGTGATTCACGTTTATATTATCTACCAACAACTCTCTGAAACCCAGTCAAATCGGATAAAACAGAGAATTGTTACTAAGGAATTCATATAATAGAGTAGACAAATGCACTATTATATGGTATACTATAGTAGAATAATGGGCGCAGCTATGCCCGAAACGACAGCCATGGCCTGATACCGCAGCAAGCGAAGCCCGGTCTGCCGTGACTTGGATCACAGGGCTATGCCACCTATTGCAGCCTGTATTACGGCTGATGTGTGAATTTGTGTTTTTACTTTACCATAGATCATAATGGCGGGATACGGTCCCATATCAACAAGGAGGATCCTGATGAAGAAAGCAAAATCTACCGCCCGCAAAGAGAATAGCATTGAAAAAGTCCTTAACAGTATATCGCTGAGCCAGAAAGCTCCGTTGGGTATGTATGTGCTGCTTGTCATACTGTATATTGCCACTTGTGCGATAGTCAGCTCAACTGCCAGCTCAAAGGGAGTTATAGATATCTTCGGAGTCAAACTGGGTGTCTATGCCTTTGCGGGCATATTCTCTGCTATATCGAACATATGTGTAATGTTCATTGTCGTTTATTTCGGGAAGCTCGGCTTCATTACGGCGCTCGTGGCGCTTCTTGCACAGCTGCCGATGGTGCTTGTCGGAATAATTATCAAAGGCAATGCTGAAAGTTTGCCGGGCGTATTTACAAGTGTGTTCACGCTTATTGCCGTTGTCATCATTTATGTCAACAATATCCGGATACAAAAATATCAGAAGAAAATGAGGGATCAGGCGGTAATGGACAGGCTCACGGGTCTGCCGAACAGATTTGCCTGCTCCGAGCTTGTGAGCGATCTTATCAAGCGTGAAGAAAAGTTTGCGATAGTTTCAATAGATATCAACAACTTCAAGAGCATAAACGATACTATGGGGAGAAACGCAGGCAACGAGGTGCTTATCGAGGCAGCCTCACGCTGGAAGACGATAGCCGATTCGGACGAAACCGCAACGCTCGATTTTATCTCCCGCCAAAGCGGCGACGAGTTCTCGCTTATCATCAGAGATTACAACAGCGAGGAGGATATCCTCAACACTATAAGAAAGTATCAGGCTGCGCTTGAAAAGAAGATAACCGTTGATAACTGCGACCTCTATATGACTGCAAGCTTCGGTTATGCGCAGTATCCGACCGACGCCGACAGCAGCGACGCTATCCTTTCAAGTGCCGATGCAGCCGTGTATGAGCTTAAACGCATCAACAGCAGCAACCATATCCTGCGCTTCACACCCGACCTTCTGAGAAACGAGCGCAATACCGAGATAGAGCGAAAGATAAGAACAGCGCTGGTGAACGATTCGCTGTATTTCAATCTCCAGCCTCAGTTCGATATCCACCACAATCTCAGAGGCTTTGAGGCTCTTGCAAGAATGAAGGACGCCGACGGCACGATGATAAGCCCGGGCGAGTTCATTCCGGTCGCTGAAAAGGCGGGGCTTATCGACAAGGTAGATATAAGCGTTTTCAGAAATGCCGCAAGGTTCTTCGGTCAGCTTATAAAAAAGACGGGTGCAGATATCACTCTCAGCGTCAACGTTTCGGTAAGACACCTTATGAAGAACGATTTTCTTGACGAGATAAGAAACGTTATCGACAACTGCGGTGTACCTGCGGACAAGCTTGAGATAGAGATAACCGAGTCCATTATGATAGACTCTGCCGAAAAGGCTTTGCAGTGTATCAACGAGATAAAGAAAATGGGCTTGAAGATAGCTATCGACGATTTCGGGACAGGCTATTCTTCATTGAGCTATCTTATCAATTTCCCGGCAGACCTGCTAAAGGTCGATAAGTCGTTCATCGACAAGATGAATTCGAGCGATTCGGCTAAGCAGTACGTCGCTGCTATCATCTCCATCGGACATATAATGAATTTTGACGTTATCTCCGAGGGCGTTGAGGAACCCGAGCAGCTTGAAACTCTGCGTGAGATAAACTGCGACTATATCCAGGGCTTTATCTGGGGACGCCCGCTGTCTCCCGAGGCAGCCGAGGACCTCGTGATGCAGACGGTGCAAAAGTAATGATACTATCAAATACAACAGCTCCTGCCAACAGACAGGAGCTGTTTTTTGCATATTCCGCTTACATATCCTTTATCTCCAGCCTGTCAAGGATACCCTGTATGCTCACGCCCGGGTGGGTCACGTATATCCTTGAAACATCGCTGATAAACCCGATATCTGCACCTGTTCTTTGCTGTATCCTGTCGGCAGTGAAGCCCTTGTCAACGAGCTTCACTATCTTTTTCACAAGAGCATAGCTGTCGTCGGTCTGCAAAACGGGAGCATTGCCGCCCTTTTCAAGCTCGGCAGTTTTGGCGTGGGCGTAATAGACCGTTTTCGGCTTCAATGCAAGCATCCTTTCCCAGCTTTGTCCGACAAGCGTGCCCTTGTGCAGTTCAAGCTCGTATAGCGGCGGCAGGTCGCCCACAAGCAGCGCCCGTTCGTCGTCAAGCCACACAGAGATGCTGTCGTCGCTGTGCCCCGGAGTGTGTATCACCTCGCCGCTTATGCCAAGCTCTTTAAGCAGCTCACGGCTTTTATCGGTATCGAAAAAGCGTACCGCCGTATCGTCTATCGGAAGAAAGCCGCAGCCACTCTGCCTTGCGAATATCTCGTCGGAAAAGTGCAGGAAATCACGCTGCTGCTGTGCCGCAATTATCGTCACTCCCTCATTTGCGAGCTGCTGAGCCAGCCCCATATGGTCGGGGTGAAAGTGTGAGATGAGCAGAAACTTTATATCCTGAAGCCGCAGCTTTTCCTCGCCCAGAGCCTTGCACAGCAGCGGGAAAGTCCCCGCCCAGCCCGTGTCAAAAAGCAGACAGCCGCTTTTGCCGCTGACAAGATATGTGTTTGTCGCACCGTATCTGATAAGTGTTACCGTTTTAATCACTCCCCGCTGATGATATGTTGTAATTATAGCACATTTTCTCGGGTTTGTCACCTGCTTGAAATTATTATTGTAATGTGGTATACTTTATGTGAAGCAAGGGGGGAGAGTCTGTGAAAAATTTTACTATTCGCTCTATGAACGATATCGTCAAGGCAGTAGAGGAATATGGATTCCTGCCGTATTTTGCCAATTCTGTCGAGGGCTTCTCCGTCGAGGAGCATATACAGCCGAAATACTGGTTCGGCGGCATAGAGGGTGCGTGGGAATGGAAAGGCCCCGTGATAAGAAAGACAGGCTGCGCCTACGGAAAGTTCTTTGAGAATAAGGCTGTGTACATAAGCCGTGAGTGGTTTGCCGATTTTGCGAATTACCGCCGTGACGGCTATGATTTTGATGCGCTGTACGAGGACGGGCTTGCAAAGCGCTCGGACAAGGTGCTTTACGACCTGCTCAGCGAAAACGCCCCCGTTATCTCAAAACAGCTGAAAAAGCTCGGCGACTACCGAAAGGGCGGAAATAAGGGCTTTGATACCTCGATGACGCGGCTTCAGCACAAATGCTATGCGCTTATCAGCGACTTTGTGTATCTGAAGGATAAAAACGGCGAGCCGTACGGCTGGGGCGTTGCGGAGTATTCCACGCCCGAGGCGTTCCTCGGCAGGGATTTTACCGACACAGTGTACGAGCGTGACCCGAAGGAGTCGTACGAAAGGGTGCTTGAGCATCTTTGCAGGATACTCCCCGAAGCGTCGCCGGAGCAGATAAAGAAGCTGCTGGGGTGACGTCCTTGGTCGTCAATAAAAATATCGGAGGTGAGCTTATGGCAGAGCTTTATAAATACGTATGTCCGAGCTGCGGAGCTAATCTTTCACCCCGGGAGGACGAAAGTGTAGTTACCTGTCCGTTTTGTTCGGGTGTGTTTGACCGCCGTGAGATAATCGACGCTCAGCGCAGGCGTGCTTCGCAAAGGCTTGCTGAGCAGATTCGTGGATACAAGCAGAAACTCACGGTGCACAACGTTCTTGAAGCTAAGGTGCTGCGGCTTTCCGACAGGGTAAAGACCCTTTCTGATACTCCGACGGAGCTGCCGCTGTGGACAAAGCTGCTCATACCTTTGCAGGTCGCTTGTGCGGCGATGCTGATGACGGTTTTCGTTTTAGCTCTGAGCTCTGACAGCAAGGTATATATGACCTTGTCGGGCGCTGCGCTTATTGTCGCAATGATATGCTTCGGCGTTGCGGGGATAAAAAAGATAAAGCTTCAAAAAAGCTCCGCCGCTGTATTCGGGGAACTTCAGAGTGCGCTGGGTGAACTGACGGCTGCGAGAAAAGAGCTGAGCGAGTTTGACGAAAGCTTTGACATCGGGTTCGTTGCCGGGAAATACCGAAGCGCTGAGGCTCTTGATAAGCTGACGGAGATATTTGAAACGTCGCAGGCATCGACTCTCGGCGAGGGGTTCAGACTGTTTGACGAAAACGAGCACCGTGAGAATATGCGCAGAATGCAGGAGCAGCAGCTCGATATCCAGAAGCGCCAGCTTCAAAGGCTGGAGGAGCTTTCGGATTACGATTTTGACGACACCTATGACGACGATGATTTTGAGCTTGAAGAAACTGCAAAGGAGATACGCAGAACTATCGCAGTAACAGGCAGCGACGATACCAAATAATAGCACAGTAAAGACCGTTTCCTTCCGAAGCCGGACAGAAACGGTCTGTTTTTTCTTAAATTGCAGCAGCCTTTTCTTTGCCGACGGGTGTGAGCTTTGTTTTCTTCAAAAAAACCATATAGTCCGCAAGGACGATCACCGCACAGACTGCCCAGATGATAGGTTCAGAGATGCAGACGCCGAAATATCCGAGCTTCGGTGCAAGGACTGTGACGGCGATGATCTTGAATGCAAATTCCACGATGCTTCCGCTGACGGGCACGAGCTTTCTTCCGACGCCCTGAAGGCTCGTCCTGAGAACGAGCAGGACATTGAGGATAAAGAAGAAAGGAACGTTCCAGATAAGGTATTTGGAAGCGGCGGCAATGATCTCGCTGTCGCTCGTTCCGGTTATCCACCGAATGAGGTATACACGCAGTAATACGACGATAAGCAGCGAGATAATGCTCCAGACCTGCGCTATGATTATGCTGCATCTGATGCCCTGCTTGACCCTGTCCATTTTGCCTGCACCGTAATTCTGGCTGACAAATGTTGAGGCGGACATAGCAATAGTGCTGAGCGGGAGCATGAACATCTCGTCTATCTTTCTGCCTGCCGTGTGCGCAGTAACGGTGCTTGTGCCGAAGCTGTTGACGGCGCTTTGCAGAATGACCGAGCCGACGGAAACGATAGCGAACATCAGTCCCATTGAAAGGCCGGTCGTGAGCAGGTCCGAAAGCATCGGTCTGTCAAGCACGAGCTCGCTCTTTCTGAAAACGAGAAAGCCGCACTTTCTGACTGCGTATACTATGCAAAGTACGACCGAGAGACCCTGCGAGATGACCGTTGCATAAGCAGCCCCTGCAACTCCCATTCCGAATCCCTTGACAAACAGAAAGTCAAGTCCGATGTTGACGAACGTGCTTATCACAAGAAAAAGAAGCGGAGCTTTGCTGTTGCCCACAGCCCGCATCATTCCCGAAAGCATATTGTAAGCTATGGTGACTGCGGAGAAAATAATGATTATGCGCATATAGCTCTCCGTCTGTTCGATGATGTCCGACGGAGTCTTCAAAGCCTTCATCAGCGGGTGCAGTGCAAGCAGGCTCGAAACTGTCACAACAAATGCGATGATGCCCGAAAGCAGATATGTCAGAGCGACTGCTTTTTTGAGTGAGCTTTCGTTTTTTGCGCCGAAGTGCCTTGCGATAACGACCGCAAAACCGTTTGTCAGCCCGCCCGAAAACCCGATGAGCAGACCGTACACGGGAGTTGAAGCTCCGACAGCGGCAAGCGACTTGTCACCGAGAATGTTACCGATTATCGCCGTGTCGGCAATATTGTAAAGCTGCTGAAAAATGTTGCCGATAAGTATCGGTATCGCAAAATATATGAGATTTCTGAAGATGCTGCCTTCAGTCATATTCATAGAGTTTTTCATTTTCTTACCCTCTTTCTGCTCTTATTCTACCAGAGCAGACGCAAAAAGTACAGCATCCATATTGTTTTTTAGTCACCCATCTTGACTTGGTTTTAAAAATGTGCTATCCTTTTATCGGGGTGATACTTGTGAAAGCGACAATGGATAAGCAGGTGGCATATCTTGAATTTCTCAACCGTGAAAGGAATTTCCGACACCACCGTTACAACGACGAGCTAAACGAGCTTGAAATGATAAAAAACGGAAATCTTGAAGCTGTCGGAGCCGCAAAAAGAATGCTCCTGGCAGGCACATCGGGACACCTCTCCGACGACCCTGTGAAAAACCGCCTCTATCTGAATATCTGTCATATCACGCTTTGTACACGCTTTGCCATCGAAGGCGGTATGGATTCGGAAAAGGCGTTTACCGCAAGCGACCTTTTCATCCAGCGCTGCGACAGGGCGAAAACGCTCGAAGAGCTTACGACGCTGCATACCGAGGTCACCGAGTATTTCACCAAGCAGGTCGCCGCAGTAAAGAAGGCTGACGTCTTTTCAAAGCCCGTCATACAGTGTATGGAGTATATAGATACGCATCTGCACGAGTCGATAGTCGTGGGGGAGCTTGCAAAAACGGTAAAGCTCAACGAGTCGTACCTGTCAACGCTGTTCAAGCGGCAGGTCGGCGTAAGCGTGACCGATTATGTCATCGCAAAGCGAATGGAGGCAGCGGAGAATATGCTCAGATTCTCGGATTTCACGCTGTCGGAGATATCGGATATCCTGCATTTTTCAAGCTATAGCCACTTCGCAAGGACCTTCCGGAAATACTACGGCACAAGCCCGAAGAGGTACAGGGACGAAAACTGGCAGAAGAATGCTATGAGCAGGCAGAAATAAAAATGACGTGGCGATATTCTTTATGAAATGTAATGACGGCTGCAAGTTTTTTTCTTGCAGCCGTCATATTATCCTAATATCATACCCGTAATCAACTGAGTTTGTATTTAGCCCGTACTTATTTCTTTAAGCCTGATGATCTTGTGAGTGAACCAGTAGTTGCTGTCTTTATAATCTGCAATTACAACACCTCTTCGTTCTGCAAGCTCGGCATTGAAAGCATGCATCATTTTTCCTTCACCAAGATATATCATTACATGATGCAAATGATTGAAATATGTACATTCACTATCAGTCACTGCACATTCAAGGTTGATAAGGTAAACAATATCTCCGGGCTTGATCTTATCGTACGTTACATACTCATAATCATATTTTCCGCTGTGAGTAAGAATGTGCTCCTGCCTGAATGCAGTGTAAGCGACATTGGTATTCACATCACTGAGTACTTTCGTAACAAATCGGCTGCAATGATATCCGGCTGACGGATCTATATCGTCATCAAGTTTTTCCTTATCATCAAGGAAAGGTATTCCCAGTTTGTCGATTCCTGAGCGTATCATCTTCGCAAGCTTGCTGTTTCCATTGACGGATACATAACCGTTGTTGTCGATGCTGTAGCTTATGCCGCTGATAGTTACAGTCTGGTTTTTCTGCATTACGCCTTTCTTATCGAAATAGTACAGCTTATCACCGACCGAGATAAGTCCTGTCGTCACCTTGCCGTTTGACGGATACAGATAATACTGATTTCCTTCGTAGGTCACAAGTCCTTTCTTTACTCCGCCGCCCTTAACAAACAGGTAAGCGGTGTCGCTGCTAACCCACTGTATTCCGCCGACAGAACGACCTGTTTCTTCGGAGAAATAATAGTAGACATCGTCAACGATCGTAAATCCGTACCATGAAGCACCTGTGGTTTCGTCAAAGAAATACTTTTCTCCGTTGATGGTGTTTAAGCCGTATGACAGTCCATCTTTAGTGCTGGAATTAAAGTGATAATAGTACTTTCCAAATTTGATAACGCCTGTCTTTCTGACAGCTGTTTCGGTGTCAAAATAGTAATTGTAATTGTTGATGGTGCGCTTGCCTGTGGCTGCGGCACCGGACGTTTCATCAAAGTAATACTGATTGCTGCCTATCTTCTTCCAGCCGGAAACACGTGCGCCTGTTGCGGTGTCATAGTAATACAGATTTCCGAAGCGCTTTACAAGACCAGTTACCATAGCACCGTCATTGCCGAACAGGCATATCTTTGAAGCGCCTTTTTCGGTAACTGTGATCGTACCGGTCCCCATTATGCCGTTAGTGCCGAACCAGTATTTCTTTCCGCCGATAGTTTGCAGTCCTGTGTACAGACCCTTGGCATAAGTGATATATGCCTTGCTGCCGTTGATGTTTATCCAGCCTTCACGGCTCCTGCCCGTGTCGTCAAAGAAATACATCTTGTCCGAAACGTTTTTAAGACCTGTGAGCATACTGCCGTCTGTGGGGCTGAAATAGTAGTAGCTTGAGTTTACCTTTTTCAGACCGGTTACAGCGCCGATCGCAGTATAGTACCTTGTAGTGCCCTTATACTTGATAAGTCCCGTAAGAAGCTTGCCGTTTTCATCGAAAAGGTAATACTTCTTTTCAATTATCTGCAAGCCTGTAAGAAGCCTGCCGTTTTGTCCATAATAGCATTTCGAGCCGTTGAGCGTTCCCCAGGTGTTTGCCTTTGCGGGTGCTTTAGCGTTTTTATCGAGAGTCCTGCCCTTGAGTCCGTTGCTGTAATAGGTCTTGCCGTTTATCGTAACAGCTCCTGTG
Organism: uncultured Ruminococcus sp.; assembly: GCA_902786975.1. Taxonomy (GTDB): domain Bacteria; phylum Bacillota; class Clostridia; order Oscillospirales; family Ruminococcaceae; genus Hominimerdicola. The sequence goes on along the minus strand of CADAES010000007.1, from coordinate 69,274 downwards.
TAAAGCTTGAATGTGTTGGGGTCAAAATACATAAGTGTCCCGTTGACATTCTGTGTAGCGGTCGTGGCAAAACCGTAATCGTTGAAATAGTAATATGCGCCGTCGATCTTCTGCAGACCCTTTACTGCGGTCAGCGTGGACGGAGAATAATAAGACCTGTTAACGTCTCCGCTGCTTGAAATGCTTTCTCTCCAGCCGCTTACAGCTTCGCCTGTTTTAAGGTCGAAATAGTAATACTTATTTCCGATCAGGCGTCTGCCGTACTGAACGATTCCGATGTCGCTGAGCAGATAAGTCTTTTTACCTATCTTCTGCAATCCTGTCTTTACACCATTTGCGCCGTTATAGTAAAATGTATGCCCGTTTTCACGCTCAACGAATCCCGTAACTGCTTTGCCGGTACCGGGATCAAAGTAATATCTCTTGCTGTTTATTGTGCAGGCACCTGTGGACATTATTCCTAAGGAGCCAAAATAGTAGGTCGCTCCGTTTATAGTCTGCAATCCGGTGCGCACGCTTCCATCAGCATTGACATAGAACGTATGACCTTTTGCCTCTATAAATCCGGTCGATTTGCCTTCGGTGACAAGGTAATGGAATTTACCGTTTTCATCAGTTATCAATCCGGTTCTCATCTTACCGCTTGTTGAGAAGAAGCACTTTTTGTTGCCGATGATTTGTATGCCGGTATAGGCAGCGTGGTCGGTCTGTGAGAAATAATACTTATCTCCATCATCGTTTGTATACCAACCGCTAATTGCTTTGCCGCTGTCATCAAAATAGTAATACTTATTGCCGATTTTCGATAAACCGGTTTTCATGGTTCCTGTTTTGGTGTTGAAATAATATGTGTTACCGTTGATTTTCTGAACACCTGTAACCATTTTATAGTTGCTGCCGAAATAGTTTGTGTATTGATCGGTCGTTACAAATCCCTTCAGTGCTTTTTGTGTGATTTCATCAAAGCAGTATGTATCATTTCCGATCTTGACCTTACCCGAGATAGAAACTCCGAACGATTCCTTATCATTCGAGAACATATACAACGAGCCGTTTATTGTCTTCAGCCCCGAAACAGCATAGCCTGTTTGCGGGTCAAAATACATGTACTTGTTAAGACCTATCTTTATTAATCCTGTTTTCTGTTCACCTGTTTCATAATCGAAATACAGCGTTTTACCGTTAATGGTCGTTATTCCGTGTGCAGGCGTTCCCTGTGGGTACAGCACCACTTTTTTGTGGAAATAATACTTCTTACCGTCTTTGTTGAGCCAGCCTACATGAGCTGTGTGGTCTATGTCAAAATAGTAGGTGCACAGATATTCCGGAACATAGCAGAAGCCTGTGGCGGCTGTACCGTCTTTGCGGAAATAATACGTTTTGCCGTTTTCGATAACGACCTTTGATCTGGCGGCGATGCCATTATTATCAAAATAGTAAAGCTCCCCATTTACAGTTTGCCAGCCTGTTAGAACTCCGCTGTCGGTGCTTTCGTCAAAGCATCTTAATATGCCTTTGTATTCCTGTAACCCGGTCTTGTTCTTTCCGGTCGTCTCGTCAAAAAGGTATAGTTTGTTATCAATGACCTGAAGCCCTTTGAGCATAGTGCCGCTGTGGTCGTAATAATACTTGTTTCCATCGTTGTCGGTTTCCCACATGTCGCCTGCACGTCCGGCTGTACCGGTATCGTCAGGCTGCATTATGCCTGTTGCTATGTCAAAGTAACGTCTTGTACCCTCAAATTCAAAAGTTCCGCCGACTATTCTTCCCGAGTCGCTGAAATGATAGTATTCTTCTCCGATCTTCCTGATCCCTGTTACTGCAGCGAAGTCTGAGGACGAGTAATAATACTTATAAGCTTTTCCGTTATCTGAGATATGTATCATCCATCCGCTGATCGCTTCTCCGGTCGTTGGGTCAAAATAATACCATTTATCATTATCAGTGTCATGCCATCTGCCAAAACACATCTCGCCTTCACTGTTAAATCTGTACAGCTTTCCTCCGACCTTTTTCAGGCCTGTGCCTACGCCGTTTGCGCCGTTGTAGTAATACTTCTTTCCGTTCTCACGTTCCTTGATGCCTGTTATTGCCTTGCCGGTGTCAACGTCAAAGAAATAGCGCTTTTTGTTGACAAGATAACCGCCTGTGAGCATTACTCCGGACTTGCCGAAATAGTAGGTGTCGCTGCCTATCTTCTGAAGACCGGTGAGGGCATAGCCGTTTTTGTCGATATAATACTTTGCTCCGTTCACGGTCACAAACGCATTCTTTACAGCGGTGTCGGCGATATACCTGTACTTGCCGCTGCTCTTGTCCAGAATGACACCTGTGGTCTTTACGCCGCTTGAGTTGAAATAATAAGTCTTTGAGTCTATCGTTCTGAAGCCTGTTACAGCTGCAAAGCTCTGGGGAGCAAAGTAATACTTGCTGCTGTTTACGGTTTTCCAGCCGCTGACTGCCTTGCCGTCGGTGTTGAAGAAATAGGTTGCGGAATTGACTTTTTGCAGTCCTGTTTTCATTTTGCCCGTTGTCGGGTCAAAGTAATACTTGCTGCCGCTTATCGTCTGTACTCCGGTGAGCATCTCGCCTGTGGAAGCAAAGTAGTATTTGTTATTGTTAACAGTTATCCAGCCTGTTGCAGGTGTCTTGCTGCTGAGGATATAATATTTCTTTCCACCGTATGTTACAAAGCCGCTGTGTGCGGGGATAAGGCGTGCCGCAGTGGAGGTGAGTGTCTTTCCGCTTTTGTTTGTAACGATGCAGCGATAGTATTTTCCGCACGACGAAGGCACTACCCGCTGTGTAAAGCGAACGGTAGTTGCCGAGCTGTTGTTCGTGACATTCTTCCAGCCCGTCTTTCCGTCTGTGCTGACCTGCCACTGGTATTTAAGACCCTCTCCGCCTGCCTGAACGGTGAAATACAGTACGGTATCAAGTGCGCCGCCTGCAGAAGCGGGCTGTTTGAAGATCTTGAATGTTTTGCTGAGCGTGAGCTTTGCAGAGGTGGAGAAGGCGACCTCGCCCGTCGAGCTGTCACTTAATCTGCATCTGTAAAGCCAGCCGTTGTTAGCCGATGTTATCTTGACGCTGTAATTCTGCGTTTTGACAGCGGTATCGATCCAGCTCTTTCCGTTGTCCTTGCTGTACTGCCACAGGACATCTGCGCCGTCTCTGTTGGGCGCGCAGGAGAAGCAGGCAAGTGAATCGGGCGCACCTGTCCAGGCCTGTGGCTGTTTTAAAGCCGCAAGCGATGTAACAGAAAGTGTTGCCGAATTGCTGACTACCGAATATCCGCAGGCAGATGTGACCATACAGCGATATTTCATACCGTCCATACTAAGGTCTGCCTTAACGGACATCGCTGCCGATGTCTTGCCGTTCACATTTATCCATGACACGCCGTTCAGGCTCGACTGCCACTGGTACTTGACGTTCTTGCCCGAAGCCTTTGCCGTGAAGCTTGCTGTTGCGCCGGGAGCGACCGTTTTGTTTGTCGGCTGTGAGGTTATATCCACAGCCGCTGTTGTCTTGCTCGTGACGGTGCTCTGTATCTTTTTATCCGTGACAACAGCCTTTATCATTTCATTCGGCATTATCGTTTCGCCGCCGAGAGTGACGGAGTTGGATACTGAGTTATCTGATTTTCCGGCGGGCGCAGCTGCATACTTTGCCGCAAACTTTGTGTTTTCCTTTGAAACGAGCAGCATCGGAGCGTTATACTTTATAGCGAGAGGACCGCCGCAAAGACCGTCAGGGAAGTTCTCGCCGTATGTCATAAGGACTGTTGCGGGCTTGGAGAAAAACTTGTTTGCAACGAGGTAGGAGGTCTCGTACTTGTTTTTACCACTTATCCTGGTTACCTTTGAAACGAACTTGCTTATGCTCGTTCCCATCTTTGAGGTAACGGCATTTCCTGTGCTGATGATGTTCGCAGTTTTCAGCTTTGCGTTTTTGAGATACGCTTGCTGCTCGGCGGTGAGGTTGTCACCGTTTACAAGCAGTATCGGCTTGCCGACAGCAGAAGCCGACAGAGCGTCCGCATAGTCCATTCCGTGCGCAACGAGAACGACTCCGCTTGTGTCCTTATCGTACTTGGAAGCCTCTTTAAGTATCTGGATATTGGTCTTGAACCTGTCCTCGCCCCACAGCCTTGTTATCTGGCTGCTGCCCTTGAAATAAGTCTTGAGCTTTTTCTCAAAGTTGTTGTCAACAGCGCTCGTTCCGCCGATTATGTATACCTTGGCGCTGCTGAGGGTGTTGTTCTTTATGAAATCGAACATCTTTGTCTGCGAATTTGCGTCGCTTCCGCAGATAAGTATCGGAGCGTTTTTAACCTTTGCAAGGTAGGAAGCGGAAAGCGCATCGGGGTACTTTGTACCGCAGGTAACGATGATGCTTGAGAATTTGTTTCCGCCGTTTTCAGCCTTAAGCTGCTTTGCGATAGCGATAGACGTGTCATAGCGGTCGTTTCCGCAAAGACGCAGACTCAGCTTGGCAGTCGTCTGAGTTTCAACGGCGCCGCATGCCGAGCAGGTGTGCTGGCGTGTGCCTGTCGAAGAAACGGTGGCAGACTTGGTCGTTTTCCAGCTGCTCCACTTGTGGTCGCATATCTGCTTGATATCCGAGTTGAAGCTCGGCGCATCAACGTTGGTGCGAGCCTCTTCTTCGAGAGTTGCCTCCTCGGGCAGAGCCTCAGCAGTATCCTGCTGCTCATCGTCCTGCTGTGAGGAAACGAGCGCATTATGAGAAATGCTGCTTCCGCCGCTTCCGCCGGCAACTTCGCTGCTTTGCGCCGAAGCAGGCAGCGACAGTGCGTTTGTATTCATCATCATCGTAGTAAGGACCATCAAAAGCACACGGTCTTTTTTACTCATAATACCGACCTCTTTCCTTAAATCTTTTAATTAGTTTACGGATTATACCTATTTAATCGTTCTTTAGTAATTTTCAGGTTAGAAAAAATCGGGACTTATTGTAAAAAGAAATAAATCCCGCTGAAAAGCCGTCCGACACAGCCAAAACTCCCGGCTGCAAGGCACAGCTAACTATATTAAATTATACATTATTATTGTAAATATGTCAATATATCAAAATGAAAAGTACGAATTATTTTACAGCCTGAGAAGGTAACAGTAATGCTGAATATCCGTTCGGCTTCCTTGATAAATGATTGATCCTTGTTTCTCTTGACGTAAGACCACACAGAGCACGGCGTATATGGGTTTCGCTTATAAATCATATGCAAAAGATCAGGTGCTCAACCGACTCGGACCGCCAGCATTATTACCATATTATGTACAACTTTTTTGTGCATTATAGCAACGATAATAACTTGACATCTTCTACCTGTTATGATACAATTAATGACATAAAGGGTACAATATCCTTATAAAAAGCTTTCTGGCAGATGTCCGGAAGCATGTTTTAACTCAATAGCCTGCAGTGCAGGAGAAATGGGAGGTTCAATGAACTATGAAGAAGAAAATTCTTGCTATGGCGTTTGCAGTATGCATGGTCTTTGGTGCAGCTGCCGCATTGCCAAACAACTTCTTCACACAGAGCACAAGTATCAGTGCAAGCGCAGAAGACGACTTGAAGTATGGTGATTATTACTATACTGTTCTTGATGATGGTACAGTCATGATCACGGGGTTTGAGGGGACCGGTCGTACAGTTAACATACCGGAAACCATCAACAAAAAGAGAGTTACTGTCATTGGAGCAAGGGCTTTTGATAGTTGCTCAAAGATAGCGACTCTGACTATCCCTAAAACAGTCAAGACGATCAAGTCAGGAGCATTTCAGTATTGTACGTCTTTGACATCTGTCACTATCCCGTCAACCGTAACTACCATTGAAGATAGAGCTTATTTCTCTTCTGATGGTGTCGGTGTTTTCGAGGGCTGTACTTCATTAACAAAGGCTGTTGTTAACGGTGGAAGCATAGCAGAAAACATGTTTAAGGATTGCACGGCTCTCACATCAGTAACCATTGGAAGCAAAGCGACTGTAATTGGCAACGATGCATTCAATAATTGTATATCACTTTCTTCGATCAATATACCTGTTGGAGTTGAAAAGATCGGTACCAGCGCATTCGAGGGTTGTAAGTCCTTAGCCACTGCAACGATAGGAAACGGAGTCACAGCGATCCAGGCTAAAGCATTTGCTTCCTGTAAGAGCCTTTCCAAGGTAACCATCGGAAGCAAGGTAGGCTATATTGGAGCCGGTGCTTTTGAGTACTGCATTTCACTTCCGTCAATAACGATTCCTCAAAATGTAACTGAAATAGCAGATAGCGCATATTTCAATTCGGATGGAAATGGTGTTTTTGAGGGATGCACATCGCTGAAGTCTGCTGTTATCAACTGCGGAAAAATAGGAAATGATATGTTCAGCGGCTGTACTTCTCTTACAACAGCCACACTCGGCAGTAAAGTCGGCTCAGTTGGTGAGGGAGCATTTGAAGGATGCAAGTCTTTGACATCCATAAAGATTCCTGATAAAGCTTCGTTTATCGGTGAGTCCGCTTTTAAAGATTGTACAATGCTTAAAACTGCTACGATCGGAAATGGCGTAGACAGCATCGGCAATGATGCATTTAGGAATTGCTCAAGCATGACCAGCGTTACGATAGGAAATAATGTATCATCTCTTGGCAGTGGTTCCTTTGCTTATTGCACATCTCTTACTTCCGTGACCATTCCAACAAGTGTCGCAACCGTTGGTTCAGATGGTTGGGATGATATCGGTGCATTTACAGGTTGCACATCGCTCAAAAAGGCAACAGTCAACGGAACGATCATTGGAAACTATATGTTCAAGGATTGTTCTTCACTTACACGAGTATCTATAAGATATGGTGTAATTGAAATAGGAGAATATGCTTTCAGAAATTGCAAGAGCCTTGCAGGAGTAATTATCCCGGGAACAGTTAAAACCATTGGCGAAGAGGCATTCTGTGGTTGTTCAAATCTTGCAAATGCATACATCCTTGATGGTGTTACGGAGATAGGTACAAATGCTTTTGCAAGTTGTACAGATCTTGGATATGTATATATCAGTAATAAGACAGTTACGATCAAGGCGTGGGCATTCTACAATATCAAAGCATCAAGTATTATTTGCCCAAAGTCTGTTGTAACGATCGAAGAAGGCGCATTTGGATATTATAACAATGATGGCGACGATACCAGAAGAGATGATTTCAGGCTGTATTGTTATAGTACACCGGTATTTGCAAAAGAATATGCTGAAAACAACGACTTTAAGTATACAATAGTAGATAAATGCAGTCATTCAAACTATAAGACACTGAAAATTGCACCTACAAGGGCGAACAAAGGCTATACGCTTCATATGTGCACAAGATGCGGCCATACATACAAAGATAACTATACTGTTCTTGATTTGACTATCAAGACTCAGCCCAAGAATGTTACCGTATCTAAAGCAGGTGCAACAGCTACATTTACTGTATCTGCCTCAGGAACAGGACTGAAATATGAATGGTATGTCAAGGATCCTAAGGGTAGCTGGACTAAGACAGGCGCAACTACAAATAAGTACAGTGTTTCTGTTACTGCAGCAAGAAATGGCAGACAGGTATTCTGCAAGGTAATAGATGCTTCCAAGAAGTATGTTAAGTCAAACACTGTTACAGCAAAGATCGCTAATACACTCAAGATTACAACTCAGCCTAAGAACGTTACTGTTTCAAAGGCAGGCAACACTGCAACATTTTCAGTTACCGCAAGTGGTACAGGTCTGAAGTATGAATGGTATATTAAGGATGTCGGAGGAAACTGGACAAAGGTTGGCTCCACTTCAAACAAGTACAGCGTTGCGATCAAGCAAGAACGTAATGGCAGACAGGTATTCTGCAAAGTAATTGATAAAAGCGGTAAGTTCGTTAAATCCAATATTGTTAATGCTCATATTGCCGGCACGGTTGTTATAATCAGCCAGCCGTCAAACGTAACTGTATCTGGTACGGGTAAAACAGCTTCATTCTCTGTTAAAGCAGCAGGTACAAATATGAAATATGAGTGGTACATTAAAGATCGAAACGGCAGCTGGACTAAGACAGGCTCTACAACAAACAAGTATAGTGTTTCAATAACAAAAGCCAGAAATGGCAGACAGGTATTCTGTAAGGTTATCGACAAGAGCGGCAAGTACGCTAAGAGCAGAATAGTAACAGCAAAAATCAAGTAGATCTTGATCAATCAAGGAGCTGATTTCAATAATGAAATCGGCTCCTTTTTTATGCCTAAGCATAACCTTATTCCCTTTGAAAGCAAAGTAACCGTCAAATCCCGTTCATCTTCAAATAATGGTTTTACCCGTGTATAATTAGTACAAACAGATCCATAGACTTGATCAGACATAACGGTTTGGTCTATGTAGAAAAAGGACGGCGGATTCCTGATGGAAATGATGCGCCGAGAGTCAGAACATCGTCAGGGAAATCAGATGAAGAAACGGCTTGAAAACGCAGCATTTCCGTTTGAGAAGACGCTGGACGAGTTCCGGATGGATCGCCTGAACCCTTCGATTTCGCCAAGCTTTATCAGCGAACTGGCAAGCTGTGACTTCATCAAAAGGCATCAGAGTATTATCATGATAGGTCCGCCGGGGCGCGGCAAAACGCATCTGTCTATCGCTCTGGGTATGAAAGCCTGCCGTGCTGGTTTCAAGGTGTTGTTTAAGAATGCAGCAGCACTTTCAACACAACTTGCAGAGGCTCAGGATACCTACAAGCTGGAAAAGCTTCAGAAGTCCATTGCGAGAGCAGACCTGCTGATACTTGACGAACTGAGCTACATCAGCTTCAATCGGCATCAGTCAGAGCTGTTGTTTCAGGTAATATCCGACAGGAGCGAGAAAAAGAGCACCATCGTCACGACAAATTTGCCATTTTCAAAGTGGACTGAACAGTTAAAAACAGCAGCCTGAACAAATATGTACAGACTGCTGTTGGTTATCCCTATTAGATTTTTCTGTCCGTTTGACAAGCACGGGACTCACAGGATGATATTATAAATATCAAGCTCTTTTTATTTTGTGACGTATCTTGTTTAGTATCATTTTTATTTCTTTTTTGTTTACTAAAAGGAAAATAACTAATGCTAATGCAAATATAATCAGATTATACGTCCATTTGAGCATTATAGAAACTACTGAAATGGTGACCGATAAAGCAAGCATTATTGCAAATTCTCTCTTGTTTATTCTGATATTCAACTCTTCACGGTTCTGGTGTTCTCTTATAAGCCACATTACAAGGAATCCAACAAAGGTCGATACAGCGGCAGCTTGAATACCTATCAGCTTTATAAATGCAAGGTTGATCACAGCATTTACTATTGCACCATAAATACTTGTTGAAAATGCCTTCCCGGTTTGGCGGTTACGCAAGTATCCGACACCGTAGAATGAAGAAAAGCTTTGAAAAACAGTGCCAATGTAGTAGAATGCAACATAGTCACAGCCTTCTTTATAGGATTTGTTCATTACAAGATATATGAAAACCTTTGTAGCTGGGATCAGAACCCATAAAAAACTGAATGTTAATCTGTAGAATAATCTGAATACTTTTGAATTGTAATCGCCTTTTTGAGATTCTTTATCCGCAACAGAGAGATCCTGCCAGGAAGTTGTAAACAGGTGCAGTATCATTTGAAAGACTGTCGGAAATTTGTGCGATATTGCAAGTATACCGTTTGCTGAATTGCCAAGAAATGCTGCAACGATATATCTGTCAGATGAGTTCATTATCCACCAGTTTAGATAATTGGGAACCAGAGGAACTGAAAACTTATAATATTTTTTTACTATAGCAAAATCTGTTTTCTTAAAGTAATTGATACGAAGTCTTGGTTCAAAAATGAATATCGCTGCTATTGCAACACAGTCGGCAATAACACCACTAAGAAACAGACCGTTTATCCCTCTTTTAAAAACACAAACCTGAATAATATTCAATGATAGGAATACGACACTGTAAATAATACCGGAAACAGCAAACAGTATTTGGTTCTTTAACGCTCTCAACAGTTTTTGTATCGAGTCCATCACACGTGTTAATACAAGGAGCAATGCAAAGTAAGTACAGTATGGGATGGAATGAAAATAATCAACAAAAAAGACCAGACAAAATGCTATAGAACAGTTTACAACAATTATATGCATGGTGTTTCTGATATATATTGAAGGATCGCCATCACTTCTGATAATATATCTGTACGCTGCATCTGACACCTGCATAGTGATAATAGGAGCAATAAGCTGAATTGTTGTCAGCAATATATCATATATGCCCATATCTTCTGTTGCGATATAGTATGTATATAATGGAACAATGATAAAGGATAGCATCTTGGTTCCAAAAGTACCTATAGCATATATACCGGTCCCTTTAATCAAAGCCTTGTTTTTCTTATTGGCATCCATCATTGATGCTCCTTTTCTTAGGCATTTATGCTATTTTGTCAAGAGTAGTCATATCCATAGGTCATATGGAAAAGCTGAGATCAGATTTTCTCTGAGGTCTGACAGATCTGGAATACTCATCGGGGTAATAGACATTGCTTCTTCAAGAGATAATGCAATTTTGACAGAGTACCTTCCCGTAGAATAATACCAATCATAGTATTTTATCAATTCTTTTTTCATACAGTTGTTCCTGTTCAGAAAAACTGCAGGTATTCCATATGATTCAGCGAGTATGATCCCATGCAGTGAGGAAGAGATGACTAGCTTTGAAGAAACGATCTCATCGATAAAACTCTTATAATCGCTGGTGCTGACATCTATGATATTTGCTCCGGATTCTATGATCTCACTATCTGTATTATCAAAATACCAGTGTGTTATTATTGAGACATTATGCTTTTTTTCTTTTACCTCAGGTTGGTATATCAAAGGCATAAGGATCGCTGGATCGCCAAAAGCAACATTTCTGCAATCATAATTGGCAGCTTCAAGGATCTGTTTTGTAATAGGTCCTCTGACAGCTCTCACATCGAATTTCGCAATTTTACGCCATCTATACGTTTTGAGCAGTGAAGTAAGAGTATGTATGCCGCTGCCCCAGATGACAGCGTTATAATGATTTAAGCTGATAATAGAACCGACAGTAATGAGGATCGCTGATTTTTTTGCAGGACTGTCCGGGGCTAGGTTTTTCCTTTTTAGCATCCACTTAAAAATCACAGGTCCAAGGGTATCACCAATATTTGTTTTCTTAGTCCAGTAGTCAAGGGAAACTTTGCCGGGCCTGGTTTTATTTTTGCAAAGAAGAATACGATTTCGGAATACTAAACGGTTTATTTTATCATTAAGGCCTATGTTTTACACATCCTTTCTTTGGAGAATGTTGCTTTTTCTCATCTTCAAGAATAAAAAATGGCAGCATACTGAATGTAGAAAGAACCATGATCGATGATACTGTTCCAAATAAAAGGTTTGCATAAATTGCTAAAATAAGGGGAGTTGATGCGGTCCCTTTATTCTTGTGGATAGTAATTACGTGAAGAACTATATAAATTGCAATGGCGATAAGACCGCCGTTTACCAGTAAGGTAAGTATTGCATTATGGGCATTTGAACCTCCGGGGAAGCCAGAGATACCAATGTATTGATTACGACTCATAAATCCGGTTCCGAGGACCATTTTTGAATCCAGAAGGTGAAGCAGTTTTTCCCAAATAACATCCCTTGAGGATATGCCATTGTCCTTGTTGAATAGATCTGAGATAAATTTCACGAGAAAGTTGTTTTCTGAAAACAATAAAGCTATTGTAAAAATAGAATAAACGGGAATAATGATCCTATAATCTATAATAAAACGGAGCGCTTTTTTCAGACGCTGCATTTTTGTTCGGGATAGAAGATCCGATATTACTATGAGAGTAATAAGTACAAGCATAGTAAATGTCATTACAGTTCCTTTTGAGAGAATACTGTTAAGCATTACAATAGCAAATATCCCATATGATTCTAAAGTAATATGGCCTTTTGTTTTTACTGAAATGAAACTTGTCATAATGATCAATGGTAAAGTGTATACAGCACGCTCTGATTTATATCCTAAAAACCAGTTTAAAGTATAAGCTCTGCTTTCATACATGCCAGATGGGAATGCTAACTCTGTAATAATATCTATAATAAGTAATAAGACAATGATCCATTTCCATATGCGCATAATAGTCAACAATGCACGCTGATCCTTACGGAATGCTTCGAGGACCATGGCTATTGTTAATGAATAAGAAAGGTTGCCGAATAATGAAACGATGTTGGAAGAGTTGAACAAGCCGCTGAGAAGGAACACCATGATTAATGATGAATAGATAATAAAGGGACGGCTAAAACTCCTGTTTACCAGTATGCTATAGAACAAACAAGCGGCAAAAACCAAAACACGTGTTGACAGCTGAATGACGGAGATCAGAGGCAGAAAATCAGAGAGTATCTGGTTGTTAAAGCATCCCAATATAGACAGAGTTGCAACAAGGAAGTACCACCAAGTGTTTTTGTTCAGTTTGATTCCCATGAAAATCTATCCTTTGTCTTCTTTTTCCGTGTATACACGTCAGATCCTGATATACTTATATATCATTTGTTTTTACGTTTTTTTAACATCCAAAACAATCTGTACATATGCATTTTTAATAATAACACGCTGATTTTGTTGTTCTTACTTGAAATCAGTTTAAGAGGAACACTTTTTATTGCCGTTTTGTACGGATAAGAACGCATAGTGCGCTTGAATTCATTAAACCGTTCAGTATCGCTGGACGTATTGCCCTTATTCTGAAAATAATACTTTAGCGAAAGATTTATATATTTTATAATACGATAATAATATGTTATCCAATGATTATTGCCTTTATTGTTTTGCTTTAAAAATAGTTCTTCTTTATCATAAACCAGATCAAATCCTTTTAGCAGATCTTTTTTATACCCATGAGATAAAGAATCATTTAGCATCCGATAATGATAAATAGGTTTTTGAATATATGAAACACTGCTAACGTGTTCATATACATTCTGGATAAATAGAATATCCTCACCCAGACCCTTTAAGGACTCATCGTATCTGATCATATTATCAGATATGATACTGCGTCGGATCATAGCTCTCCACGGTGCGCCGCCAAATTCATTTATACGTTCAAAACTTTTGCTGGATAGATTGATCCCTGAACCGCCGATATTAACTGCACTCTGGATTATATCGATATCATTACTGTTATCCGTGTAAAACTCCCTGTCAAAGACCTTTTTTAATATGCTCCTGTTTGATTCTTCAATATAGTAATCGCCGTAAATAATATCAGCTGAGGTCTTTTGAGCGTTTTCCCACAACAGTTCAAGAGCATTTTTCTCCAAATAATCGTCAGAATCTATAATATAAACATATTCACCGCTGCAGTGCTCCAGTCCATTGTTCCTTGCAGCAGAAGCGCCGCTGTTCTTTTGATGGATAACTTTAAACTTATTATCTTCCTTGGCAAAATCGTCAAGGATCTGAGGACAATTATCAGTACTGCCATCATCAACAAATATTACCTCAAAATCGGTAAATGTCTGCGTCCTGATCGTTTCAAGCATTTTATTGATATACTTTTCTGTTTTGTATACCGGAGAAACAATAGAAATCTTTGGCACGGATAATCCTCCTAAACTATACCGTAGGATAGAGAGTCTTCTGCATATCGCATATTATCATAGATCATAATATGATCGGTCACAATGAAACTGACTATTCTTTATTTGCAATAATTCTGGGGATCGGCTCCATATCTTTCAAATACTCTTGAACCTGCTTTTTTATTCCGATCTTATAAATAGTCTGCGGTCCTATAAACTGTCCCATATTACCTTCGATAAGCACCCAGCCGGAATCAGAATAGGCTACATCCCAGCCGATATACTTAACAGTTGGTGCTTTTGATGACATTTCTATACACATATCCAGCATAGATTGCCAATCCGGAAGCTGATAGCCTTTAAAAACGATGCCTGAGTCGGGATGCTTGGTATATACAACATTATTTTCGTCAATGCCATTTGAGTCAAGCACACCTGTATCTTTATCTATACCGACAAGGATACCGCCCGCACCTCCGTTATCAACAAAAGAACCCGCACGCCCGACCTTCATAAAGGTATAAGCTACCTTTACTCCATGCTTGGTGTTGAAGGTGATGCATCGGATGGTGTTGACGCTTGAAGGGTTGAGGACAGCTGTCTGCTTGCCCTGAGCAACTCTTTCTTCAAGCAAGTATTTTCCGCTGGATATCAGTGAATTGAAATACTGCTGTTTTGCTTCGCTGCTTTGACCTACGCTTTTCAGTTCAACTCCGTGACCTCGGGAAGCGCAGGTTTTTTTCTGAACGAACTCACTGTGTTTTTCAACAAATTTCAAGTAGTTGTCATAATCTTTCGAGCCGCTGACTATAACAGCATCTCTTTTGTAATACTCTCCGAATTTGGTGTAACATTTGATCTTATTGAGAAAACACTGCTGATCAGAGATGTCGTTGATCGAGTAAACGATGCTGTACCTGTCAGTATCGGAGATAAACTGTCTGCATTGCTTTGGCGTTTTACCCAAAAGGTCGTAGCACAGATACTCATCCGGCTGAAACCCATATGCAATGTATTTGAAGACCATATCGCAGATAAGCTTTTCTTTTTTATCAGCACTCAGATCCTTGAACTCAGGGGCGTTGCGGATAACTGTTTCCGAGGCTTTTACCAGGGAGGAATACTTTTTACCGTGCTTTTTTTCAAATCTTCTGACTGCTTGTTCTTTGTTGTTTTCGCTTTCCTCAGCGATTTTTACATCCTTCGGTGAGATCCTGTATTTTTTTATTATGTTAAGCCTTGCCTTTGCCAGCTTTTTGCGTGCTATTTTTGGATAGTGGCTTCGCAAACCGGATATTAACTCGCTTTTATTCATAACTGACTCCTTGTAAACTGAACTGATGGAATAATTGTTCAACCTGCTTTTTTCTGTGACAATTTTTCCAATGCACGTTCAACATATTTCGCCGGCACATTCTTTGCATTGATGCTTGTGCCATCGGGGTTATAGCCCAAAAAGCCGCCCCTTGCAGAGGCACCTCTCATAGAATTGCTTTTGGAGTTAAAGACCATCTTAACAAGCAGGAATATCATCTTGACATCAAGACCGAAGCTTACGTTTTCAACATAGTAGATGTCGTTTTCAAACTGATCGCACCATGTGAGATTATGATCAAGTGTCTTGATGATCGGGCATTCCAGACCGGGTCTGACAGCATTACGCTGCTCATGGCGTTTGCTGTATCTTTGTGAGTACACCAGTTCCAGCGGTCTTGGACCGATAAGAGACATATCTCCTTTGAAAATGCTCCAGAAATTAAGGAGCTCATCCAAAGAGGTGCGTCTTATGAAGCGCCCGAATTTTGTAACTCGTTTTGAAGCAGGAAGAAGATTCCCGTTTTCATCACAGTCATTGCGCATATTCCTGAATTTTACGAGCTTAAACGGCTTTCCGTTCCTGCCGATCCTTTTCTGCTTGAAGAAGATCGGGAAGCCCACATCGAAGATCGTAATTATAAAAATAATGAAATTGAAAGGGAACGTAATTATCAGTGCGATAAGAGATATTATAATATCGAGCAGCCGTTTTATGTATTTAGAATAAATCGAACTCTTAGGCTTGACCTGCTCGCTGATTCTGTTGACCTGCTCAATATTATCTTTCCTTATCTCGTCGGCGATCGCCTTGTATAGTTCAGGTCGTGAATAGGGGCTGCTGAATTCCAGCAGATCAACGAATTCTTTATCAACAGTTGTGTTAATTGTACTCATCAGTTCATCTATCTCCAAAACAATCGATTGATCAGTTGTCAAGCATTGTCCATTCTGTGAATCTGCCTGCCTCTACAGCCTTCTTATAAAACTCATATGCTACAGAGACATCAATGAAAGCAAGACCAACAGAGTTAAAATAAATAAACTCACTTTCGTTTTCTCTTCCCGGCTTTTCGCCTGAGATTATATCTGCGATGTCGGCATATATATCTTCGTCCTTCAGCTTACCCTGCTTATAAAGTCTGCTGATAGTCTGAGTCCTGTGCTTTACTGCTTGCCACTGATCGCATACGATCTTGTCGGCCATCAGGGGCACTTCGTATTCATCTTCTAAGCCTCCGACGTGGCAGTAAAATGCTCCTTTCTTTATCGAATCTGCTTTAAGCAGCGGTTCCTGACAGCTTACTGCTGTTACAATGATATCAGCATCTTTAGATGCTTTCCTGTAATCTCCGCCGCATTCGATAAAGCTGACATCCGGATAATCAGCAGACAGATCTTCAATAAAAGCCTGTTCTTCGGCGTTTGTGTGTGATGCTACATAGCATGTATCTATCTGACTGTATACAGACTTTATTGCTTTGAAATGCATCCTGCCTTGTTCGCCGGTGCCGATCGCACAGTATACCTTACTGTTTCTGTTAGCAAGATACTTTGCTGCAACGGCTCCGATACAAGCTGTTCTTAGTGCTGTTATCAAAGTGCCGTCAACTATTGAAAAAGGATATCCCTTTTTGAGCTCTGAAAGAATAACGACACCTGATACGTTCCTGCAGCCGAATCCCATCGGATTGCCGGGGAAAACAGATACCCATTTCACGCCGCAGATATTGTGCTTTTTCAATGTAGCAGGCATACAGTTAATTCTGTTTTGAGTTTCATCATCAAATATCTGAGATATTTTTTCCGGAAGAATAAACTCGTTGTTCTTATAATCTATAAGACATTGCTCTACAACAGACATTATATTATTGTGATCTATGCATCCGCTTTCTCGTATATCATCACTTGATATCAGCTTAACGGTAATATTAGTTTTCAAAGATATCCCTACCAATCAATGTAATAAAAGTGTTCAGTACACTTTTTATCAGATATAAAGATTAAACAGCATCTGTTCTCCGTTTTCATCTTCAATGCGCAGAGTGTTAATTATCCACTTTGCGAATTCCTTTGCTTTTTCCCTGCTTGTGCAGACGTAATGGATATATGCAAATACCTGCTGAGCCGAGTTCCACATTTCAATAGTATCACCGATGTAATGCACCGGAACGACCTTAACAAGTTCTTTACTTGCTTCAAGCTTGTCCATGCCGATTATTTTGGAGATAACGCCCGGCTTCACGTGAACAGGGAAGATGCAGTATACATCGTCCGAGCATATCCTTTTGGGCGAATACTGTGAATTACAGCCTTTGACTGCATATTCCATAAGCACATCGAGCTGACTGAAACCATAGAAATGCTGAACGGGAAGATATGTTAGTGAACCTCCGAACCTCAGTCCGAGCTCGTTGAATGTGAATTTGCCATTGTCGTTGAATGCTTCGATCCAAACAACGCCCGCATCAAATCCAAGACTTTCGATCATCTTCTTAGCTTTGTCGTCAAGAGTTTCGAGATAAGTCTTTTCGTAAAGCGAGGGGTAATACTGGAATGACATTATCGGACCGCCGGTCTCGGTTATTTTTGCGGAATACTTGTCCGAGATACCGCTGAAATAAACCTGCTTGTTTATCACCGTATAATTGATGATAACGCTGGTCTTGTAGTCCATACATTTTTCGATCAGGACCTTGCCGGTTTCGGAGAACGAAAGTGCTTTTTCGATCGCAGTCATGAGTTCTTCGGCATTGTTGCATACCGAAAAGCCCCTGCTGCCGCTTCCGTCCACGGGCTTTGTTATAACAGGGAATTCCACGTTGCTCGTATCGCCGGTAGACCTAATGTATTCGTAGTCATAGTAAGGAGTTATCGGCAAGCCGTACTCCGCACATAGCTTTTTGAAATTCTCTTTGTTTTCGAGTCTGTTCCACTGCTGCGTGCTGCAGTAGCAGGGAAGACTGAGATGCTCGCAAAGGGTCATCATTTTTCTGATATTGAATTCGTGAACGCCGGTGAAGATGCCATTGACATTATTCTTCTTTATCATCTGTTCAAGCTTTTCAATATCGGCTGTGCTGATATCCCATGCTTCGTCTGCGATCAGCTTTGCGGGAGATCTTTGTGGCTCAAGGTAGTCGGTAACTATGGTATAAAGTCCCATAGCTTTTGCTTGCTCAACAACGTTTATCGAACCTATCGGCTTTCCGCCGAGAACAAGAAGAGATTTTTTTTCACTCATTTTTCTTTCACCTTTATAATCACGACCTATGTCCCCAGCCTCTTAGGCGGCGGTCATCTTAGTCTTTCGGTGGTGAGAATAAATCTCCCACCGAAACCCTAAGGACCTAACGCTGTAGCAAGCGAAGCTTGGTTTGTCGTGCTTGAATGTCGGGGCGATGCCCCTTATTGAATTTGTGTGCGGTCTTACCGCTGTTCGGAAAGCTTTATCGTTATACTCTCGCTGATATTATCAAGTATATCGTCCATTTCTTCTTCGGAGTCAAACTTCATAAATACGATGCCCAGGGCTTTTGTGGCGTAATCGAAATACTCCGCCTCGTCGCCGGGCTTTTTGTAAATGCATTTTTTAATGATATATTTCTCGATCTCCTCGCTGAATAAAACATCAGAGAAGATACCGTTTCTGTCTGAATGAAGATTGTGAGTTGCGTAAAAGCACTCGCCCTTGTCATAAGTCTTGTTGGTGTTCTGACCCATAGCTGAGAGCACTGTCTGTTCAACAATGTCGGTATTAAAGATATACCCCAGAAGATCGGGGATCATATTGCCGCCGCTTCGTGGACCGATATCTATAAGATAGACCCTGTCGCTGCGGTCGATGATCAATTCAACATTCATAGCGCCTGAGGAGATATGAAGCTTGTCCACCAGCTCCCGGAGCACATTTTTCACATTTTCCATATCGTCCGTGCCGAGCTTTGGCGGGTAGCTTTTCCCGACCGGTACAAGCGGGTTGACATTCTCGTCACGGTGACAGTTCAGCAAACCCCAGAGTATCACTTTACCGTCGGAAACAAAGATATCTCCTCCGATAAGGTAGGGGTGTTTTTTTACAATGAATTCTTCTGCGACAACACGTTTTGCTCTTGAAAACGAGATAGCATATTCAAAAGCCTCGCCGACATTATCCCAGCTGTCCAGCACAGTTGCGCCCTTGCTGCCGGAAGAATCGACAGGCTTGATTATCACGGGCAGTTTGAATTTTGCGGTATCTGCCTTCAGACTTTCAAGGTCGCTGTAATGGTTTGCATAAGGTGTTGCAAAGCCGTTTGCTTTGAGAAAGTCACGGAACCTGCCCTTGTCGCAGAGCGTGCAGACAGATTCGTAGGGGTTTCCGGGAAGTCCAAGCTGTTCAGCAACATAAGCCGCAGTAGGAGCGGCAGGGTCGGAAGCGTACGCAAGCACACCGTCGATGTTTTCTTTTTTTGCAACTTCAAGCACGGCATCCTTGTCAGTCGTGCTGACCAGATAAAACTTATCTGCTTTGTACTGTCCGGGATTATCGGGAAGATAATCGCACAGCACCGTATAATAGCCCAGTCTCTTGGCGGTCTCTATCGCAATTACCTGCTGAGCAGAGCCGCCCAGGAGCAGGATCTTTTTCATTTGAGATCTCTCTTTTCCTGTTATTTCAGAATAATATCGCATATCCTGTCGACGTCTTCAAGCTTCAAGCCTTCATACATAGGCAGAGTCAGAATACCCATTGATGCTTTGTGAGCGTTAGGCGTGTCAAGTGGGAACTGCCCCTTATAGCAGCTCAGTTCGTTTATTGCAGGATAGAAATACTTTCTTGCAAAAATGTCTTCAGCTTTTAGCTGCTCAAAAACGTTGTCACGGCTCTTGCCGAATTTTTGCTTGTCAAAATAAACCGGGAAATAAGCGTAGTTCGGCTCGACGTCCTTTTGCGGACTGCTGAGTTTCACACCCTCAACACCGCTGAGCCTGCTGCGGTAATGTTCGTAAACTGCCTTTCTCGAAGCTATGCATTCGCCTATTCTTCTGAGATTGCATATTCCCATAGCAGCTCTGAACTCGTCGAGCTTGGCGTTGCCGCCGATACCCAGGACATCGTCCTGTTCGTGGATACCGAAATTCTTGAGCTCGTGCAGCTTTTCACAGTACTTCTTGTCGTGGAAAGCTATCGCACCGCCCTCTATCGTATTAAAGACTTTTGTCGCATGGAAGCTGAACATCGAAGCGTCACCGAAATTGCCGATGCCAACGCCCTTGTACTTTACACCGAAAGCGTGAGCCGCATCGTAGATGACTTTCAGATCGTGTTTTTTAGCTATCTCGTCTATCGCTTCAACGTCACAGAGATTTCCGTAAACGTGTACAGGAACAATCGCAACAGTTTTGTCTGTGATAAGGCTTTCTATCTTTGTTACATCAATAGTATAAGTGGCAGGGTCAATATCACAGAAAACTGGTTTCAAACCATTTCTGACTATGGCGTGAGTTGTCGAAACAAACGTAAACGGAGTGGTAATGACCTCTCCGTCGCTGCAGCGAAGTCCCATTGCATGAATAGCCATTTCAAGAGCCATATGTCCATTCACAAACAAAGACAGCTCTTTAACTCCAAGATATTCTATGAGCTGCTTCTGGAATTTTTTATATACAGGTCCCATGTTTGTGAGATGATGGCTTTCGAATATGGGCTTTATTTCGTTTATATAATCTTCAAGCTCCGGCATTGAAGAACGTGTCACATATATTGACATACAACTTTCTCCTAACAGATTTATTTGAAGGTGTTATACGCTGACAGCCTCTCTGCTGCCGTACATTTTATCGTAGTAGTTCTGGTACTCGCCGCTGATGATAGTTTCCCACCACTCACGGTTGTCGAGGTACCATTTTATCGTTTTCTTAATGCCGTCCTCAAACTTTGTTTCGGGCAGCCAGCCAAGCTCATTGTGTATCTTTGTCGGGTCGATAGCGTAACGCATATCGTGTCCCTTTCTGTCCGTAACGTGCGTAATAAGGCTCTCGGGCTTGCCGAGCTCTTTGCATATCAGCTTGACGATGTCGATGTTTCTCATCTCGTTGTGGCCGCCGATGTTGTACACCTCGCCGACTCTGCCCTTGTGGATAACAAGATCGATAGCCTTGCAGTGATCCTCAACATACAGCCAATCTCTGACATTCAAGCCCTCGCCGTAAACAGGAAGCGGCTTATCATTCAGACAATTTGCGATCATCAGCGGTATCAGCTTCTCGGGGAAGTGATACGGACCGTAGTTGTTGCTGCAACGTGAGATTGTTACAGGCAAACCGTAAGTCCTGTGGTAAGCAAGCACCAGTAGGTCTGCGCCGGCTTTTGAGCTACTGTACGGGCTGCTCGTGTGTATCGGAGTTTCCTCGGTGAAGAACAGGTCTGGTCTGTCAAGCGGAAGATCGCCGTAGACCTCGTCAGTTGAAACCTGATGATAACGCTGGATGCCGTACTTGCGGCAGGCGTCCATAAGCGTCTGTGTACCCATTATGTTTGTCTGCAAAAAGATGCCCGGGTCTTCGATGGACCTGTCAACGTGGCTCTCTGCAGCGAAGTTCACCACGATATCCGGGTGCTCCTCCTCGAAAAGCTTGTTAACAGCCTCACGGTCGCAGATATCAGCCTTTACGAATCTGAAATTCGGATTGTCCATAACAGGCGCAAGTGTTGAAAGGTTGCCCGCATAGGTCAGCTTGTCCAGGCAGATAATGCGGTAATCGGGGTATTTCCCGAGCATATGGAAGACAAAATTGCTTCCAATAAATCCGGCACCGCCGGTAACGATAATAGTCATAAAAACAATACTTCCTTAAAGAACTATTCTGTCCTCGAGGACTGCCTTGAGGTGGTCGCCGTAAGGCGATTTTCCGTATCTTTCAGCGCTTTCGGCAAGCTTGTCCTTGTTTATCCAGCCGAAGCGATAGGCTATCTCCTCGGGTGCGGAAATGGACATGCCCTGGTACTGCTCGATCATGCAGACGAAATTGGTCGCCTTTCTCAAGCTGTAAAATGTTCCGCAGTCCATCCAGGTAAAGCCACGTCCGAGAAGCTGTGCGTTGAGCTTGCCCTGTTTGAGATACATCTCGTTGAGGGAGGTTATCTCAAGCTCACCACGCTCGCTGGGCTTGACCTTTGTAGCCATTTTGCTTACCCCTTTGGGGTAGAAATACAAGCCTACGATAGCATAGTTGCTCTTTGGGTTTTTCGGCTTTTCCTCGACCGAGATCACCTTAACACAGTCATCTCTGGACTTGGGATTCTTTTCAAATTCCATTATGCCGAATCTCTTGGGGTCTTCAACATAGTAGCCGAAAATGGTGGCATTGCCTTTTTCCGCCGATTCAACGGCAGAAGAAAGCTTGAAGCCGAGTCCGTTTCCGTAAAAGATGTTGTCGCCCAGTATCATGGCGCAGCTGTCGTCGCCGATGAATTTCTTGCCGATGGTGAAAGCCTGTGCAAGCCCTTCCGGCTTTTTCTGGACGGCATACGAAAGCTCCATTCCGAGCGATGCGCCCGTGCCGAGAAGCTCCTTTATACGTGGGGTATCCTCGGGAGTTGAGATTATCAGCACCTCCCGGATATGCGCCAGCATCAGCGTACTCAGCGGATAGAATATCATTGGTTTATTGTAAACAGGCAAAAGCTGTTTTGAGGTCACGAGTGTCAGTGGATAAAGTCTGGTACCGGCGCCGCCGGCGAGGATGATTCCTTTCATGGCAACTTCTCCTTGAATATGTTTGAAATTCAGTTTCTAACATTTTTTGTTTACTCGCTGTTGATCGTCTCAAAAAATCTGTATTTTGCTAAAGATCATCATAGCTGACAGGCAGCCTATGGTAATATCAAACCGCCTTGTTCCGCCGTTTTCTGCAAACCGACCTTCGACTTGTCAGAATACAGGCCACAATAGGCAATCTTACTAAACCATTATATCAAAATAAGCTCGATTTGTCAAGCAATAACGTGCTTTTAGTATAATTTGCACGAAAAGGGGAATGTTTTGAACATTATATTGAATATTTTGTCATTTGCGGTCCCAAACACATCGGAAAAGCAAGAATATCCCCTTGCGTCTGCGATTTGAGAGCAAGGGGGTAGGTGTATCATTTCATTATAGCTCTTATTCCGTCCACACGGCTGGCTGTGTAGAAGCTGGAAATGGACGAGCCGAAGAGAATATCGGTCGCACCGACTTTTTTGAAGAAATCGTTGAGCTTTATGGTAGTGTATCTCATATCGAGCACATATATCTTCTCAAAGCTTCCGATAAAGTACGGTGTGAGCGCATTTCCGTAGCTGTCCTTGATGAGGACCAGGGTCCTGCCGTTTTTCACGTCGGTCTTTATCTCGGCAAGGTTCATATCCGAGCCGAGTATCGTGCAGTAGCTGTTTGCGCCCTCGGCATAATCGAGGAAAAGCTGTGAGGGTGTGCCGTTCTGGAAGGCGCCGTTATAGTAGGTCGTTGTGTAGGAATTCTTTGGCTTGTAGTAGGTATAGGTGTCGGGGTACTGCTTGAATTCGGGGCAGTTGCTGTATGTGTACATCGAGCCTGTAAATCCCGTCTTTACGCACTTTTCCATATCCGAAAGCTCGGTGAACGGAACGCCTGCCGCCTTTGCGAATTCCTTTACGCAATAGTAAGCCGCAAGGGTAGTCCAGTGGTGGTCGGTACGGTAATAGATATACTCGCTGGTGTGCTTTGAGAGCACGCCGTAAGCGTCGATGTTCTTGATGCTTTTGTCAAGCGTTTTGCTCAGGTCAAGAGTTGCCTTGTGCTGGTCGGTTGTGACGTTTTCCATACCGGCGGGGGTATAAAACGCCGAAGAAACAGGCGCGGGCAGGGTATACACGTTGACCTTGTCGCCGACCATTTTCTTTACGTCGTTGACCATCGAGGTAAAGTACCGGGCGCTGCTATCGTCGCTGTAAAAGCCGATAAGACCTCTTATCTTCTCGCCCTTGTTCCTGTCACATACAACGACGCCGTTCATCCACTGTCCCAAAGTCGGAACGCTGGCGTAAGCCGCAGCGGGGTCGGCAGTTCCCGATTCGTCCCTGTATTCAGCGGTGGTAGTGGTCGCCTGAGTTGTCGTCTGCGGTGCTGTCGTTGTCTGTTCGGTCGTCTGGGAGGTCTTTTCCGACCCTTCAGCCGTACTGCTGTCCGAGGCGGTCTTTGTGACAGCGGTTTTCTTTACGGGCTTGTCGTTGGTGCTTATGTCCTGTCCGCAGCCTGCTGTCATCATCGAGAGTGCTGCTGCGACAGCGAGTGCGGTGATTTTAAGCTTGTTCATTCTACATTTCCTTTCAGTTGATCCGGGTGTTGCTGTGCAATGATAAGACCCGCAGACCTGTTCGGTCTGAGGGTCAAGGGTTATTCGATCTCAAGTGTGCTTACCCACTTTTTAAGCTCCTGCGCAGAGGTGCCCGGGGTGAATCGCTTGCCTTCAAGCACTCTGGCTTTGTTTCCGGCG
Organism: uncultured Ruminococcus sp.; assembly: GCA_902786975.1. Taxonomy (GTDB): domain Bacteria; phylum Bacillota; class Clostridia; order Oscillospirales; family Ruminococcaceae; genus Hominimerdicola. Next base: position 44,800 of record CADAES010000007.1, on the reverse strand, counting down.
ATCTGCTGCATACGCTTTCCGCTGTCGCCTATACCGCTGCTTCCCGATGTTGCAAACGGCACGACGGTCTTGCCGGTGAAGTCATAGGCTTCAAGGAATGTGTCTACCACCGAAGGCTCTCTGTACCACCATATGGGGAAGCCGATAAACACGACGTCGGCGTCGGCTACCGGGGCATCGCTGTCGGTGATGGGCGGACGGCAGGAGAGGTCGTTCATTTCCACCGAGCTTCTCGAACGGTCGTCACGCCAGTCGAGGTCGGCGGAGGTGTACGGTGTAACGGGCTTTATCTCGTAGATATCCGAATCTATTGCCTGCGCAAGCGTCTGAGCGAGCTTTGCGGTAACGCCGCCGGCACTGAAAAATGCTACCAATGCTTTCATAACATACCTCCTTTTGGTATAAAAAGTAACACATAACTTTACGCAGTTATTATAGCATAACCGAAAACGTTTTTCAACACTTTTTTATTTATAAAGATAATGATTTACTTTTTTCACGCAAAAAAGGAGACTTTTTTGAACAAAAAGCCTCCGGGTTCATTATTTGATTATTATGCCAACTTTTGCAAAAGCCTTCGAGACAGTCTCCTTGTCTGCGGCAAAAAGCTTGCTGGAGCTTATGATCTTGTCGTTGTCGTATCTGAAAAGCTCAACATAGTTTTCACTGAAGTCTTTGTCGGAATACACCTTTGCCATAATGTACTTTTCCTTGACAGCGTAATAGTTCACGGGCGAGAGCTTTAGCATCGCCTTGCAGTCGCTTTCCATAGCGGCTGTGACCTCGCCGTACCCGTCGTCAACAAAATGTATCTGCCTGCATTTGAGATCTTTTACTCTCTGTCGCAAAGGGTCTTTGTCCTTTTTCAGAAAAGATAGCATTTCAGTCACCCCCGCACAGTCTTTGATTGACCGTCAAAACATTTTGTACTTCAGCGTCAGCAGGGCAGCCAGTCCTGCAAATCCGATCATCGCAAAACCCAGTTTCCTTATCTGTGCGACAGACTCGGGGTCGTCCCGCTTATCCGCCCTTGTGCACATTTTAGGCGATGCGATCATCAGAATACCGAGTATGACCAGAATAATAACAGCTATTATCATATTCCGTTTTTCCCTCTTTGTGTTTTATTTGAGCAGCCTTGCAAAGAGCACCTCACGGCACTCCTCCTCGAGCTTATCGTTGATAGGCTGTGCGGTGTATTTCTCACCTGTTTTTCTTGTCATCGTGTAGTTGATGATATGGTCGCACAGCTTCGGATTCTTGGACAGAAGCGGTCCGTGAAGGTAGGTCGCAACGACGTTTTCCTCGATGTAGCCTTCGGTCTCGCTGGAAAAGCAGTTGCCGTTTCCCGCAAGCACTTTGCCAAACGGCGAAGTGACGTTCTGCGTCTGGCCGCCGTGGTTCTCAAAGCCGATGACCTTGTACTTTTCTCCGCCGATATCGGCTTGTATAACTATATTACCGATGCATCTGTTTCTCTTGTCGGTCGATGCCACCGTGTAGTAGTCAAACAGTGCGAGCCCGGGTATCTTCTCGCCGTTTGAGTCCTTGTAATACTGACCCATAAGCTGATAGCCGCCGCATATCATAAGAAAGAACGTACCCTTTTTGTAGGCGTCGTATATCGCATCACGGCATTTGAGCAGGTCGTCGGCAAGTATCTGCTGTTCAAGGTCTGCACCGCCGCCGAGATAAACTATATCGTACTGTGAAAAGTCGGGTATCCCGTCGCCGATAACGTGCTGGGACACCTCAAGAGCGATGTCACGTTTTGAGCATCTGTACTTGATTATCTCAACGTTTCCGCTGTCGCCGTAGAGGTCGAGCATATTGGGGTACATATGTAGAAGTTTAAGCGTCTGCATTTTGCGTACCCTCCTTGTATCTCTTTATAGCTGCCCTTGTCGGCTGGATAGCAGTATAGTTTGCGATAGCGAACTTGTCGCCGACGGTCGAGAAAAAGCTCTTCATCGCATCGTCAAGGTCGGGCTTTACGACTATCCTGTCGGGGTCGTAGCCCGAGCATTTTATCCTTATAGCGATATCGTATGCTCTCGTTCCGCTGGTAACGACTCTTGTAACGTCCTTGAAGATCGAGAAGTTTATATCCCATATCCACGAAACGTCGTGTCCGTCGGCAAGGTTGTCGTTGAGAACGAAAAGCAGCTCCTTTTCGCCTGCGTGCTCGTTCATTACACGAAGTGTCATATTCGCACCGACCGGGTTCTTTGCGAGGTTGACCAGAAGCTTGCTGCCGGCGACCTCGAACACCTCGAGCCTTCCGTTGTTGACTTCAAAATGCTCAAACGTATCACGCAGTATATCGTCGGGGATATTGTAGAGCTTTGCGGCTGTGTACACCGCACCGAGATTGTAGATGTAGTAGATGCTGTTGTGGCTGGGCTTGAACTTTTCGCCGTTGACGGTGAAGGACGGAGCGTGAAGGTCAACGTCCTTTACAACGACGCTGGGCTTTGCCGTACCGAAGCCGCACTGCGGACAGCGGAATTTTCCGATGTGCGAATACTGGTAGTAGTCGTATTCAAGCTTTGTATTGCAGAACGGACAGTATTTTCCCTCGCCGACCTCATACGGCTCATCGGTCGCACCTGCGTATCTTTCGACGCTGAAATAGTGAACGTTCCTGTTATTCGGGTTGGCAAGCCCGAGCCTTGCAACGTTGGGGTCGTCGCCGTTGAGCACAAGGTTGCCCTCGTACGTTTCAAGGAATTTCTTGACTTTAAGTATAAGCGTTTCCACCTCGCCGTTGCGGTCGAGCTGGTCTCTGAAAAAGTTGAGAACGACAAGCGTTTCAAGCTTCATTTTTGAAAATATAACGGGAACGTGCGACTCGTCTATCTCAAGCACCAGATAGTCAGCCTTAACACGCCCGTGAAAGTCACATTCGCCCAGCAGAAGCGAGCAAATTCCCGTATCGAGATTGTTGCCCTGCTTGTTGGTTATTATTTTAAGCTTCTTATCCTCGGCAGAGGTGAAGATGTGGTTGAGATAATTCGTCACTGAGGTCTTACCGTTAGTGCCTGTAACGGCGATTATCGGACACTCCACCTTGAACGCTTTAAGGCAGTTCTTGTTCAGCGTCCACAGCACAAGCCCGGGGGCGTTGCCTGCGTCCTTTCCGATAAGCCTGAGCGTCTTTACCATCATCTTGCCGAAGAATATAGTCAAAGCATTTTTTAAGCCCATATTTATCCTGTGCCCCGCAAAAAGAGGCTCTCCTTTCAAGTAAATACCCAAAGTATATAATAAAACAATATTGCCAAAAAGTCAAGCGTACAGCCGATATTTATGCATTAAATCCCACGCCTGCGAATAAGCTTTAATACAAGCTGTATTAAACAGAAGGGAATGGTACGATGCTGGAATTGCTTGAAAAGAGGATAGGGCAGGCGCCGCCGATAAACTCGGTCGGGCTCAGCTCTCACGAGGCGAAAACAAGGCTTGCGCACAACGGCGAGAACAGGCTGGCTCAGAAAAAGCGGAACTCTGCCGCAAAGATATTTGCGGGACAGTTCCACGATGTAATGGTAATGATACTTATGGCGGCAACGGTGATATCGGTGCTTCTCGGGGAATACGCCGATGCGATACCGATACTGCTGATAGTGATAATAAACGCATTTCTCGGGTTCTTTCAGGAGTACCGCTGTGAAAAGACGCTTGAAAAGCTGCAGAGCATGACTGCGCCGAGCGCACGCTGTTACCGTGACGGGGTGCTTGTGAAGATACCTGCGGCGGAGGTCGTGACGGGCGACGTTATCGTACTCGAGTCGGGGGACAGGGTGCCCTGTGACGGCTATCTGATGAAAGCCCGGGCGCTCAGCTGCGACGAATCTGTGCTGACGGGGGAGGCTGTTGCCGCCGACAAGCGGGAGCGTGCCGACGAGACGGATTTCGGCTCGCTGAACAACGATTATATGTGCTATATGGGCACGGTCGTCACCAAGGGAACGGGCGTTATGAAATGCGTCGCAACGGGAAAACAGACGCAGATGGGCAAGGTGTCACGGCTTCTGCAGGAGATAGACGAGGAGCAGACGCCGCTTCAGAAAAAGCTCGGTGAGCTTGGAAAGGTGCTTGCGGTGATATGCCTCGGAGTCTGCGTGCTGGTATTTCTGGCAGGCGTGCTCAGAGGCGAGCCTGTGCTGGATATGGTGATGACGGGTATAACCATAGCCATAGCGGCGATACCCGAGGGACTGCCTGCAACCGTTACGATAGCACTGGCGCTTGCCGTGAGAAGAATGCTGAGGCGAAAGGCGCTCGTTCACAGGCTCCACTCGGTCGAAACTCTCGGCTGCGCAACGGTAATATGCACCGACAAGACAGGTACGGTGACACGAAATATTATGACCGTGACGGACTTTGCGGCTGTTTCGGACAGGATAGATAAGTACAAAATTCTGGACACAAAGAAAGAGAGCCGCATAGTTGGCGCACTCGACCCCAAGCAGGAAAGCGTTGAAACTTCCGACGACCCGATGATAGCAAAGCTGATGCGATGCGCCTGCCTTTGCAGCAACGCTGTGCTGAAGGTGTCCTCGCCCGCGGGACGTTTCGGGCGCAGGGAAGCCTCGGAGAGGTTTTCCGCAGAGGGCGACCCGACCGAAGCAGCGCTTGTAACAGCGGCGGCGAAGTGCGGCATCACAGCCGAGGGACTCGGCACAGAGCGTATCGACGAGATACCTTTTGACAGCAGGGCGAGAAGCATGACCGTTGTTTGCAAAGCCCCCGACGGAAGCGTGTTCAGCCTTAGGAAAGGCTCGTGCGATGTGATACTCAACGACTGTGTGTACAAATATTCGGACAGTTGCGAACGAACCGAGGCGCTTACCAATCCCGAGCGCCTGAGCATAATGAAGCTTTGCGACGACTACTCGGCACAGGGTCTGAGGGTGCTCGCTTTTGAGGAGATAGTCGATTCAAAGGCGGTGTTCCTCGGGCTTGCTGCGATGAAGGACCCGCCGAGACCCGAAGCAAAGCACGCTGTCAGCGAATGTGCGGCTGCGGGAATAAGGACCGTTATGATAACGGGCGACCACAAGCTCACGGCTGCGGCGATAGCTGCGGAGACAGGCATAATGAGGCAGGGCGACCTTGTGTTGACAGGTGATGAGCTTGACAGGATGAGCGACGGGAGACTCGACGAGCTTGCCGAGCATTGCAGCGTTTTTGCGAGGGTAACGCCCGAGCACAAGCTGCGCATAGTCCGTTCGTTCAAGCGAAAGGGGCACATCGTTGCAATGACTGGCGACGGCGTGAACGATGCGCCTGCGGTCAAGGAAGCGGATATCGGCGTGTCGATGGGTATTTCGGGCACAGAGGTCACAAAGCAGGCGGCCGAGCTGATACTGCTTGACGACAATTTCGCAACGCTTGTGAATGCCGTTGAGGAGGGCAGGACTATCTACCGCAACATCCGAAAGTTCGTGCGCTACCTTATCTCCTGCAACATCGGAGAGGTGCTGACGATGCTGGGCGGGATAATAATGGGTCTGCCCATGGTGCTGCTGCCCGCACAGATACTGCTTGTCAACCTCGTTACCGACTCTCTGCCTGCGATCGCTCTCGGGCTTGAGCCGCCCGAAAGGGAGTTTATGACCGAGCCGCCGAGAAGGGCAGGAGACAGCTTTTTCAGCGGGGGACTGCTGTGGCGGATACTTATCAGGGGAGTGCTTATCGGACTGAGCACGCTTGCGAGCTTCACAGTGCTGCTGTCGATGACAGGGTCGCTGGATATCGCACGCACCGGCGCTTTGTGTACGCTCGTCGTCAGTCAGCTGATACACGTGTTTGAGTGCAAGTCTGAGAAAAAGTCGCTGTTGAGCGTGCCGTATCACTCAAATCCGTTTTTGCTGTTCTCGGTGGCGGTCTCGGCGTTCGTACTGACAGCGGGAATGTACCTGCCGATGCTGCAAAGCGTTTTCTGCACAAGGGCGCTGACAAGAAATCAGCTGTTCATATCGCTGGGATTCTCGATGATAGTGCCTGTGCTTGCGGGCATTTTTAAAAGGCGAAGATAAAAAAGAGAGCTGTTGCATAAAAGCGACAGCTCTTTTTGTCAGAATAACTGTATTATCAGTCCGCTTGCGACAGCGACTGCGTAAAGAATACCCATTATCGCAAAATTCTGCTTGAAATTCTTGTTCGTCTTGAAAAGCACCATAAGTCCTACGCCCGCACCCGTACAAAGACCTGCTATGAGCGCTCCGAAGGATACTACACCGTCTGTGTAAAGCTCTGTCAGCACGACCGATGCCGCACAGTTGGGTATGAACCCGACGAACGCAGCTATCAGCGGCTGCACCCAGCTGTTGGTCATCATCAGCTTTTCGACCGTCTGCTTGCCCGCAAATTCCATTATGCCGCCAAGCAGTATGTTCACTATCAGAATTATTATCACGATCTGCACCGTGTGATGCAGTGCCGAGTGGAAAATACCGTGATGCTCACAGTCACAGTCTGCGCAAAGCTCCTTGAACGGCTCTTCCTCTTTGCGTTTGCAAAACAGTTTTACACATATGTCAACGATCATTCCCGCTGCCATAGCGATAGCTATCTTGATAAGAATGAGCTTCCATATCATCCCTGCACGGTCGGGCGTTTTGAGCATTACCGGGATAGCCTCGTCGCTTGTCGAGATGTACACCGCAACGAGCGTTCCCATACTTATAAGCCGTCCCGCATAGAGATTTGATGCCGCAACGGAAAACCCGCACTGCGGTATAGCACCTATCGCCGCACCGCCGACAGAGCCGAAAGGACCCATTTTCCGCAGAGCCTTGCCGAGTTTGTCGGAGCTTTTGTGCTCTATGTATTCAATTAAAAGATAAACGCCGAACAAAAACGGCAGAGTTATCAGAGTGTCTTTAAGCGCATCGAGCAATACGTCAAAAATTCTGTCCCACATAGTATGTTCTCCGTATAACCAGTATTCTGTAACCTTTCTATTTTAACACGGCAGTCACAGCTTGTCAAGTGCGGCAGATAAAAAAAGACTGCTGCGCAAAGACAGCAGCCGGATAGGTCAGAGCTCAACAGCAAAGTGTTCCTGCAAAGCATCAAAAGCCGTGTCTTCATCAGGACCTTCAACGGTAACGGTCACCGTGTCCTGACTCATAGCAGCTATGCTAAGCAGCGAGAAAAGCTTTTTGGCATCGCCTGTCTTTGAGTTCCTGTGATTGGTGATGCTTATCTCGCTTTCAAATGTCTTTGCGAATTTAACAAGGTTTCCTGCGGGTCTTGCGTGTATGCCGACAGGGTTAGTGATAACGTATTCAAATGTTTTCATTGTGCATCCCTCCCTTTTGACAAGCTCATTATAACACACAAATCTGTTTTTTTCAATATCAAAATACACAATTTTTGCAGCTGCGATATGTGAAAAAAACTGTATAAAAAGTGGTTGAAATAATTGTGAAGATGTGTTATACTATCTAAAAGCTTTAAGGGGGAGAAGACTTGAAGATACAGGAATCAGCTGAAAACTATCTTGAAACGATACTTATGATAAATGAGCGAAAGGGAAGCGTGCGCAGCATCGACATCGTGAACGAGCTGGATTTTTCAAAGCCCAGCGTCAGCGTTGCCATGAAGAACCTGCGTGAGCACGGCTATATCAGCATGGACACCGACGGCTATATCACACTCACCGAAAAGGGGAGCGAGATAGCCGAGAAGATGTATGAGCGCCACAAGTTCATTTCAGAGGGGCTTATAAAGCTCGGCGTTGACCCGAAGGTAGCTGTCGAAGACGCTTGCAGGATAGAGCATGTCATCAGCGCAGAGACGTTCGAGGCGCTGAAAAATCACTGGAAACGATAGAAACTGAGGCTGTGTCGGCAGGGCACAGTCTTTTTTTGCACACATTTTAGCACTCACAATAGCTGAGTGTTAGCACTCTCAATGCACGAGTGCTAAATTTCAGTTTTGTGTCACCGTTTTATCACAAAACGAACACAATGCGGAAATATCATATAGTCAGTGAACGAAAGGAAATGATACCAATGGAACCTGTAAAGAAAAATGCATAAAATCAGTCAAGTAAGGAAAGATAACCATATACAGCAAGGAGGAATCATTATGTATGCACTTACACCATTTGAAAGGAAGAGCTTTGACCTGTTCAACGCATTCCACGATTTTGAGAACGACTTTTTCGGCAATACTTCTGTGACGAAGTTCAGGACCGACCTCAAGGACGACGGCGACAAGTATATCATGGAGGCTGAGCTGCCGGGCTTTGAAAAGGGCGATATCACACTGGATATAACCGGCGACACCCTTTGCCTCACTGCTCAGCACAAGCAGGAGAAGGTAGAGAAGGACAAGCAGAAATATATCTACAGAGAGCGTTCCTGCGGCTCGTACCAGAGGAGCTTCGATATCTCGGCTATTGATGCCGACAAGATAGAGGCAGAGTACAAAAACGGTATCCTGTACCTTGTACTGCCTAAGAAAGAAGCCTGCAAGCCCGAAACAAAGAGGCTTGAGATCAAGTAACCAAGCAACATCCACCAAAGGCTGTCCTGCCGTTCTTTCCGGCGGGACGATGCCCGTGATCAGACCTCCCCTTAAAAGAACAGCTCACCCTTTTTCGGTGAGCTGTTTTTGCATTTGTGAAACTATACCGGCGGAGTTGTTTGCATAAGTTTAAGAGCTGTTTTCAAGCCGTCAACTGCGGCGGACATTATGCCGCCTGCGTAGCCTGCGCCCTCGCCGCAGGGGTAGAGGTTCTGTGTGCCAACGGCTGTGAGGTTTTCTGTCCGTGTCATGCGAACAGGGGAGCTTGTCCTCGTTTCGGGAGCTGAGAGGACAGCGCTCTGAAGCCCGAAGCAAGCCATTTTCTTTGAGAACCTTTCAAGCCCCAGCGCCATCATATCCGTCACGAATTTCGGGAATATCCTTGTATAATCACATTCGCACAGCCCAAGACTGTATGTGGGCAGGATATCAGTGTCAAGGTCGGGCTTGCCGCTTAAAAAGCCTTTTACGGTCGTGCCTGCCGCCTTGTAGGAGCCTGTGAGCTTAAAAGCGTTCTGCTCGATGTTTCTTGCAAAAGCCACGCCGTCAAGAGGCTTGCTGCCGAAATCGACGGGAGTTACTCCGACAACGAGTGCGGCGTTAGCGTTTCTGCCGTCACGGGCAAACTCGCTCATTCCGTTTGTTACGATGCCGCCGTGTTCTGAAGCTGCCGCAACGACGCTCCCGCCCGGGCACATACAGAAGGTGTAGACACCTCTTCCGTTCTCACGCCAGCTGAGCTGGTATTCGCCCTTTGGCAGCAGCGGGTCGCCGGCGTGTTCGCCGTAAAGGCTTTTGTCAACGTCGCTTTGAAGATGCTCTATCCTTGCGCCGACGGAGAAAGCTTTTGGCTCTAAAAAGATGCCTCTTGAAGCGAGCATTTCAAACGTATCTCTTGCCGAGTGTCCAAGAGCGAGCACCAATGCGCTGCACTCGATGCTTCCGGACGTAGTGGATACAGAGCTGACCCTGCCGTTTTCAAGGGCGATATCCGTCAGCAGAGTGTCGAACCTGACCTCTCCGCCAAGCTCGGTAATGCGCTCTCTTACAGCTTTTACTATATTTCTCAGATTGTCCGTGCCGATATGCGGCTTGGCTTTTGTGCGTATCTCCTTGGGTGCGCCGAACTGAACGAACCTTTCCAGCACATAGCTGCAAAGCGGGTCATTGATACGGGTGGTCAGCTTTCCGTCGGAAAACGTGCCTGCGCCGCCCTCTCCGAACTGGACGTTGGAATTTTCGCTGAGCGTACCGCCGTTCCAGAAGCTTCTGACTGACTCGGTGCGCTTTTGTATCTGCTGTCCACGTTCGAGGACTATTGGTTTGTAGCCCTGCTCGGCAAGTGCGAGCGCACAGAACATTCCCGCAGGACCGAAGCCTGCGATGACGGGTCGGCTGCGGGCTTTTCCGCCGCAGATAACGGGGGAGAAGCGGCTGGGACTGATAAAAGAGATATTCCTGTTTCTTTCGCAAAGCTTTTTCTCGCTTTCCTCGCTGTCAAGCTCTGCGTAGACCGAGCAGACATAGTGTATGTTCTCTCGCCTGCGTGCGTCAAGCGATATCTTATGCACCGCAGCTTCCTTTACGGACGCTTTTTGCGCACAAAGCAGCTTCAGCCCTTTGCGAACTATGCTTTGCTCGCTTTCGGAAAGTGCGGCTTTAATGTTGTTTATCATCAAAGGCATGGTCTGTCCTCCAAAGAAAAGACCCGACAGGGTTTGCCGGGTCTTGTGTTTCAGCTTATGCGGGTACTGTCAGAACTCTCATTCGTCAGCGGCGACAGTTACCTGCTGGGTCTGCACTTCCGTATCGGACGAAGAATCCTCCACAGGATCGGAAACGACTACCTGGACCTCGTTTGTACCGTAGCACCACATCGTGTTGTGTCCGGAAACGCTTATTGAAGCGATCTTTGAATATGAGCCGTCTCTTGTAATGTCAGCCATATCAACGGTTGCGACAAGGTCATTTTCCTGAATGTACTGCATCTCGTCACGTGGACCGATTATCGTTACCGTCGGCAGCGACCTCGTTTCCACGGTCACCTTTTTGCCGTCGGGCTTGTTGGTGGTGATGATGCGTGAGACCTTGAATATTGATGCTGTGTAAAGCTCCGAATCGAATTTGACGGTCACTTTGCTCTCTCCGCTGAGGTTCACCTCGCCTGCGGAAAGCGGGATATCAAACGTCTGCTCCGTTCCGAGCCTTATCGACGAAAGCGGTATGCTTCCCACAGTCACCGTTTCGGTGTCATTGTCGTCAAGCTTCGGCGTCGAGATGGTTATCTCATTCTGTGAATACTGCACAGGCAGCGAAGTCACATCGAAGTTTTCGGGAACGTTCTGTATAGCGACCTGGAGCTTGAGCACCTTTTTCTTGTAGACTACGAAGTGTGCGGTGTAGTTCTGCCCCTCGTCCATAGTGATATTCGGGTCGCTGATAACGTTGTTGTCCTTATCGTAGAGGACTATCTCGTCCGCCTTGATATCGGTGTCCTCTTTGAGTTTCTGTGTCTTGTTTATCTTTGCAACAGCTTTGTTTATCTTTTCAAGGCTGTTCTCTGCGCCCTTGACGGTGAGCTGTTCGGGGGTAACGGTAGCGTCCTTGAGCGTGAAGCCGTCGGCGGGGCTGATATTTGCGGCATCGACCTGCAGCGGTATCTTCTTTTCGGTGATTCTGTCAAAGGTAATGGGCACGGTGCTCGGGGATACCGAAACTATCGTACAGCTGTCTGTCGAATGGTTTGACTTTACGTCTATCTCCAGCTTGTAGTCGCCCTCTTTGGTGACCTTGCTGACATTCACCGAAGCGGTGAGGTCGCCGGCAGTATATGTGCCTATCTCATAGTTCATTCCCTTTATCTCGACATCGACTGTGATGTCCTTGAAGTTGAGTGCGGAAAGACCCTTTTCCTTAGCTATCGTGTCCTCCAGCGAGAGGCTGACGGGAATGTTGTTTATCGTTCTTGTAATGGTCGGGTACTGCGTTATCGAGAGTATGAACCATACCAGTATCGCAGCGAATACCGCAACTATCCTCAGGGCGAAATCAGCGCCGTGAGCTTTCTTTCTGGGCTTTTTTCTGTTCCCCTGCGGACGTCTTCTCTCCTCGGGACGGACAATGTTTACTTTTTCCATTTTGACATCATCCTCCCCGCTAAAGAAGTCTCTCTGCCCGAGTCGTCCTTCCTGTCAGGCAGAAGTCTGTTGTAAAGCAGCTTTCTGAGGGTGTCCTCGACATAGCCTCTTGTAAGCTCGCCGTTCTCTGCAACGGAGATAGTTCCCGTTTCCTCGGAAACTACGATAACGATAGCATCGGAGTTCTCGCTCATACCGATAGCGGCTCTGTGGCGTGAGCCGAGCTGCTTGTTGATAAGCTCCTCCTTTTCGGGTTTGGGAAGGAAACAGCCTGCGGCAAGTATCTTTCCGTCACGGATTATTACTGCGCCGTCGTGGAGCGGGGTGTTCGGAACAAATATATTTCCCAGCACAGCCGAGGACGGAACACAGTCGAGCCTTGTTCCCGTTGCTATCTGTTCGCCGAGCTTTGTCTTTCGCTCAAAGATTATAAGCGCACCTGTCTTTGTGCTGGCAAGCTTCATCGAAGCGTCGCACACTGCACGGATAGCGCTTCGCACAAGCTCCGTCTCCTGTTCGTCGTCACTGGGCTTGAACAGTGCAAGGTCGGTCAGCTTTGAACGTCCGACTCGCTCGAGCATTCTTCTCAGCTCCGGCTGGAACAGGATTATTATCGCAAGGAAGCCCCACTGGAAGCATATCTTCAGCAGAAACTTGATAGTCTGAAGATTGAACAGCACCGCAAGCAGATAGCTGCCCACCAGCAGCAGTATGCCCTTGGCAAGCTGCAAAGCTCTCGTTTCACGAATAAGCTTCATTATATGGAAAAACAGATATGACAGGATTATGATATCGACTATATCGTTTATGCCGATAGTTTTGAAAACGCCCCATACAGAATTGAGTATGCTCTTTATGGTCGCCATATCCGTTCACCTCACTTCATACAGGCATAACATCACAGAACCCGAAAGGGCAGACAACGCCCTGTCAAAAGGTTACAAAACAGTTACAAGTACCGTTTAACAATTTCTGTAATTTTGCCTCAAAATTTTTACACACTCAATATTATAGCATAAGTTTTTTAAAAGTACAATAGTTTTCCCTCAAATTTTTTTACAAATTGTAATATTATTTATGAGGGTCTGTTTGACAATACTGTACCGATGTGGTATAATAACAGCAGTACTTTATGAACAGGAGTGGTTAAAAAATGAGCGAAGGTTGTACACACGATTGCTCAACTTGCTCAAGCAGCTGCAGCGAAAGACAGCAGCCGCAGGATATGCACGTCGACCCGCACGGTCTGTCGCAGATAAAGAGGGTCATCGGCATCGTCAGCGGAAAGGGCGGAGTAGGAAAGTCCCTTGTTACCGCTATGAGTGCGGTGCTTTCAAACAAGAAGGGCTACAAGACAGCGATACTTGACGCTGATATAACGGGGCCGTCTATCCCAAAGATGTTCGGTATCCACACAAGAGCCGAGCAGAATGAGGACGGGCTGCTTCCCGTTACCACAAAGTCGGGCATCGAGGTAATGAGCCTCAATCTTCTCACCGAGAACGAGACAGACCCTGTTATCTGGAGAGGACCTGTTATTGCGGGAGTAGTAACTCAGTTCTGGACAGATGTTATCTGGGGCGATGTTGATTTTATGTTCGTCGATATGCCTCCGGGAACGGGCGACGTTCCGCTGACTGTTTTCCAGTCGATACGCATTGACGGAATAATCGTAGTTACCTCGCCGCAGGATCTTGTTTCGATGATAGTTGAAAAGGCTATGAACATGGCTAAGATGATGAACATACCTATTCTCGGTATCGTTGAGAATTACAGCTATGTAGAGTGCCCCGACTGCGGAAAGAAGATCAGCATCTTCGGCGAGAGCAGGATTGACAAGATCGCTGCCGAAAAGGGCTTGAAGGTACTCGGAAAGATACCTATGAAGCAGAGGGTCGCAGAGGTTTGCGACAAGGGACTGATAGAAAACTGCGAGGGCTGCCACATCGGCGCTGTCGGCGAGCTGCTCGACGAGCTTGCAGGAAAATAAACAAAGGGAATGACCGCACAACTTACGACTGTCGGCTTTTCACAAAGCAAAAAAGACGGGGAAGAAACCTTCCTCGTCTTTTTCTAATGCGATATTTAAACCTAAAAGTCATTCAGCTTTAACAAGTGTATAGGTAAAGAACTTGATGCTGCCGTCGTCGTTCTCCTTGATCTCTACCCAGGGATCAACAGCTTCGCCCATTACCTCGCCCTTTGTGCCGGAGTCGAACTTAACAACGCCGTCCTCTTCCTTCACAGCCTTTTTCTCGATAACAAGGCTGTTCTCAAACAGCTCGAACTCACCCGATGCGAGCATCTCGTCGATCTCTTCCTTGGGCATATCGTCCGGGATCGGGAAAAGTGTCTTTACCCAGCCGTCCTCGGTGAAAAGGAACTTTGCGTGGAGCATCTTCTTCTCGCCGTCGTCAAGGCTCTCGTCAGCAAGGATATCCTCAACCGGCTTCTCAACAAGCTTCAGTGTCGCTGCGTCAAACTGCGCAGCAGCCTTTATCTTCCACAGTCCTGCAAATTTCATAAGTTTTACTCCCCTGTCTGTTTTTTGATTTGAGCTTTTGCTCTGTAACAATTATAACACATATTTGTAATGATAGCAACATAAATTTGTGCGCTTTGATGTAGAAAAAGCGGTTACAGAATTATTACATTTGCACAAATGGAGAACATTTGGGGAGGATCCTTTTGAAGAAAGATTCTTTTCAAGAGAGAACTTCCAATTATTCTCCGAATATGCTGTGATAATCCGGACTTATCGACCGACAACCCCGGTTTATTTGGGCATAGTCATTCCGCAGTTGTGGCAGAACACATCAGTTATCCCGGTCATTCCGCAACAAGGGCAGTCCCACGGTTCGACCTCGGCTTTCTCGGGTGGTTTCGGTTCGCTGCGAAAGCCGCCGATTATCCATCCGTTTTCGCACATCCGAGCCATTATGTCGTTGGGTCCGTTTATTATGTGCGGCTCCGCCTGCTGCTTTCCGGCCTCTTCGTTATTGACAGTCCCGCCAAGCTCGCTTAACATCTGCACTAAAAGCTTTGTCATATCTAAACCGCCGCCGGTCGAGGTGATGCTCGTTCCGTCGTCGAAGGTGAGCACATAGTAGTCTCTGGAGATAAGACCCATGTGATATCTCAGCTTTCCTGCAAGGTCGGTCTGCTGTGCAAATGAAAGTATCCTTTGCACCTGCTGTTCGTCAAGCGGGTAGGGGCTTGATCCCGCATACAGCTTTCCCAGGCTGCCGTCAGTTTCAAAAACGAACTTATCCGTTCTGTACGGGTTATGAGCCTCAGTTATTTCAAGTTTAACAATGTTCGGCATTTTCATCTCCTATTTGTTTGTACAGGGCAGACCGCAATCCATGCAGTATCTGCCTGTGTTGACCTGTCCGCACTTGCACTTCCACGCACCGTCGGCTATCGGCTCTGCGGCGGGGGTGTACTTTTTTTCAAGCTCCTTGAAGCGCTGAGGTATCTCGGCAGGCCCGAAGTCCGCACAAGCGGCGTTTCCGTCGTCAAAAGCGATGACATAGTTTCCCATAGCGCCTGCGCCGTCGATCCTTGTGAGCATCTTCCACGGGTTGTTTGAAAGTATCGTATCTGCGGCGTTTATCTGTTCGCAAAGGCTGATAAAGCCGTCAAAGTCCTCGCTGCTGATGTCAAATGACCTGCTGCCCGCACGAAGCGTCGGCTTGCCGTTTTCAAGCTTCATATCGTACAGCTTGTCGTACCTGCACATATCGCCCGAAGGCTGTGTTATCGGCATTTCACGGTAAATTATCCTGATGATCTCTGCCATAGGCTCACCCCTTTGATCTTATATTTTAATAGTATCATATCTGAAATATAAAATCAAGCGCCTTTGTTGATTTTGTTCACAGTTTGTTTTCAGTATCGTATTTTTTTGAACGGCTTATAATGGTATCCTATATTACAAGTTGAAGAACGTGTATTATAGGGGAGAAAAACTATGAGAAAGAAATTCATATCTGTTATCACAGCCCTGATCATGTCGGCTGTATGTCTTGTTTCCTGCGGAAACGATATCGTTTCCAAAACCGGCTCGGACAGCAGGGCTGAAAGCACATCTGCCGTCAAGACAACGACATCTGCTTCCGAAAGCGCAGGTCAGAGCGAGCCGCTGGAGCAGACGCAAACGGAAACGACAACGACTTCCGTTGTTTCGGAACTCACGACGACTGCTGAAACGACGGTTTCCGAAGCTGAAAAGTCCGTTACAAGTGCAGACACAACAACGAGCCAGGCCACGACAGAGAGCGAAAAGGTCACGACCGAAAAGCAAACGCCTGTTGATGTCACACTGCCGTATCATAATGCGGGAGTGCTGTACTGTGCCGATGACGGCGAATATCTTTACAGCAAAAATGTATCAAAGAGGATATCTATCGCCAGCACCACAAAGCTGCTGACAGCTTCGCTCGCAGTTAATTATCTGGAAGCGGACAAGCTGCTTACGGTCGGCAACGAGATATGGTTCATAAAGCCGTACTCGACTGTTGCAAATCTTAGTGTGGGCAATATGCTCACGACACAGCAGCTGCTTTACGGTCTGATTCTGCCGTCGGGCAACGATGCGGCGTACACGGTGGCTGTAAACGTCGCAAGAGCCGCAAACCCGGGAAAAACGCTTACCGATGCGCAGGCGGTAGAGGTGTTCGTTTCGATGATGAACAGCTTTGCCGCACAGCTGGGTATGACCTCCAGCCACTTTGCAAATCCCGAGGGCTGGGACGACGCCGGGCACTATTCGACGCTTGAGGATATGATTAAGCTTACGAGGTACGCTATGGGTCAGCCTCTTATCGCACAGGTAGTTTCGACTCATTTCAAGTCTGTGCAGTTCGCTTCGGGTCAGTACGTTTCGTGGACAAACACCAACAGCCTGCTCGATAAGGGCAGCTCGTTCTATCTCCCCGAGGCGGTGGGCGGCAAGACAGGCACGACCGAAGATGCGGGAAACTGCGTTATCGCAGTAATAAGGCACGGCGGCAAGACCTACTACTGTGCGGCGATGGGCTGCAAACAGCCCTCCGACAGATACCGTATAGTGCATAGTATCCTTAAAAGCAAACTGGGGATATGACACATATTCGCAGAAAAATCAAAAGAGGTAAGACACGCATATCTTACCTCTTTTTCCGCTATTTTTTATCCTTCCCGTCTGAAAGCTGCTTTCTGTTCTGCTTTGCGTAAGGTGCTTCAAACCAGAAGGTCGAGCCTTCGCCCTCTGTCGAGGACACGCCGAATGCGAAGCCGTGCTGTTTGAGTATCTCCTTGCAGATAGACAGCCCAAGGCCTGTGCCGACTATCGCACGCTTGACCTTTGCGTCACGGTAGTATCTGTCAAACACCAGCGGGAGCATATCCTTGGATATGCCGTTTCCGTTATCGACGACCTCGACACGCACACAGTCGGGCTTGTTTATCTGGCGAATGCGTATGACCTTGTTGTCGCCGGTATAGTTGATGGCGTTGTTGATGAAATTGTAGATGACCTGGTCGAGCTTGCCCACATCGGCAGTTATCATACGGTCCTCGTCGGGCTCGTACTTTATATCGTAGCCGTTTTGCTCGATGAGCAGGGTGTAGCGGGTCATACAGTCATTGAGTTTGTCAACTATCGAGAAGTCGCTGAGTTCAAGCTCCATATTCCCGCTTTCGAGCTTTGAAAGCTCCAACAGGTTGTTTACAAGCGCCGAAAGCCTGTCCGCCTCGTCAATGATTATCTGGATGTGCTCGCTTCGCTTCTCGGGGTTGTCGCCCGAAAGGTCCCTTATCATTTCGGCATAAGCCTTTACCATTGTAAGCGGGGTCCGCAGGTCGTGAGAGATGTTAGCGATAAGGTCCTTTCGCAGGTCGGATACTTTTCTGACCTCGTTCTTTGCGTTGTTCAGAACGTCCGAAAGCTCCTCGACCTCTTTATAGCCCTCGCCCTTGAAGTCCATATCGTAATCGCCCGCAGCAAAGCGCTTTGCGGTGTTGGTGATGCTGGTGATAGGTCTGGATATCCGCTTTGAGATGAACAGCGTTACGATGAACGCAAGCTCTATCAGTATGACCGTGATATAGATGAGCTGCTCACGGATTATGCTGACCGTGGCGTCTATCGGCTCGACAGAGCTTTCTATGAACACGTAAGCCTGCCCCTCGGAGCCTTTTTTGTAAACGGTGGTGCAGTAGATGAGCCCATGAAAGTTGGTGTCCTCGTCGTCTACCGTTTCGCTGTAGCTGTCGTGAGAGCTTTTTATCAGTTTTGCTTTAAGCTCGTATATACGCCTTGAGTGGTTCTCCATGATATCTCTGTACAGAGTTGAATAGATACCGAGATTGTTGGCGCCGGTTATCTTGTTTCCCGACTCGTCGGTCAGAACTATGCACAGGTTGTTCTCAAAGGCGAGCTTTCCGCAGACCTGTTCCTGCGTGCTCGTGTTGTAAACGTCTGTGACCTTCTGTGCGACCTTGGCGATGTCCCTTATCTTTGCGGACTCATAGTACTTGTCCAGGAACACATACTGGAACAGCCATATAAGTACGAGTATGACTACCGCAAAGATCATAAAGTACAGCCACACATAATATCTCAGCGCAAACCTGGGCTTGCGGGGCTTCTTTTTTTTGACCTCCGTAAGCGGTGCCAGCGGGATATCCACATACGAAGACTGCTCGCTGTGCGGTGTGTTCTCACTGGATCTTTTCAAACTTGTATCCCATTCCTCTCAGAGTAACGATAAGGTTCCTGTACGGTCCGAGGCTGTTTCTGAGCATCTTGATATGCGTATCCACGGTCCTGTCGTCGCCGTAGAAATCAAAGCCCCATACCTCCTCAAGAAGCTTCTCTCTTGAAAGTGCGATGTTCATATTTCTCACAAGGTAAAACAGCAGGTCGTACTCCTTCGGGGTCATATTTGCTTTTACGCCGTCGATAACGACCTCTCTTGCGGTGAAGTTTATCTCCAGCCCCTGGTACTTTATAACGTCCTCCTGCTTTTGTGTTCCGCCCGCACGGCTCAGCACGGCTTTTATCCTCGCCATAAGCTCCTTTGGCGAGAACGGCTTTACAACGTAGTCGTCAACGCCGATCTCAAAGCCGAACAGCTTGTCGTACTCCTCGCCCCTTGCGGACAGCATTATCACGGGAGTTTTCTTGTCCTTGTTTATCTCCTTGACAGCAGAATATCCGTCGAGCCTTGGCATCATAACGTCCATTATGATAATGTCAAAGCTGTCGTTCTTAGCCTTGTCCACAGCCTCCATACCGTCGGCTGCCTGCTCGACCTCGTAGCCCTCGAATTCGGCATACTCCTTTATTATCATTCTTATCTTAGCTTCGTCGTCAACAACAAGTATCTTTGCCATAACAATTCCTCCCGTACAGGTTTTATGTGATTATACCGTATCATTGTGTTATCCGTGTGAAAGCTTTGTGTCTGAAACGAACGAGCCGCTGCTTAATCGGCAGTCCGGGGCATCGTTTCCGTTAGTATTGTACCACAAAAGACTGATTTTTTCAAGCATTTTTTCACTTGACAAGGTACAAAGATATGGTATAATTATTTTTAAGATGACTCGGGAGGTGTGTGCATATGATAAACGGTGTCGGCAAAATAGGCGAGGGAGTACCGAGGAGGTATACCACAGGCGAGGAGATCGTCAACTCTATAACCCACGGCATCGGAAGTGCGCTTGCTATCGCAGGTACGGCTGTGCTTATCGTTTTTGCCGCAATATACTCAGATGCGTGGGGCGTTGTCGGCTCGGCGATATTCGGCGCTTCGATGATAGTCCTTTACACGATGTCAACTCTGTATCACGCTATCACCAACCGCAGAGCCAAGCGGTTCTTCCGGGTGATGGACCACAACACGATATTCTTTCTCATCGCAGGCACCTACACGCCGATAACGCTGGTGCCGCTGAGAGGCGCACTCGGTTGGGTGCTGTTCGGACTTGTCTGGGGTGCGGCGGTGCTTGGGATAGTGCTCAACTCGATAAACCTTGAAAAGTTCAGAAAGCCGTCTGTCGTGTGCTATACTATAATGGGCTGGGTGATACTGATAGCGGTAAAGCCGATGATAGATTCGGTCTACTCGCTGTCGCTGTGGTTCATTCTTATAGGCGGGCTGCTTTACACGGGCGGGATATTCTTTTACATCTATAAAAAGAAAAGATATTTCCACTCGGTATGGCATCTGTTCACGCTCGCAGGCAGCATCTTCCACTACTTTGCGATACTGCTTATGCTGATACATTCAAAGGAATAATACCCGAAGCTTCAAAGCTGCCGTTTTGTATGACGGCAGCTTTTTTACATTTTAAGACGCTTGTGTAGCTTAGGCTACAGTTATGCCCGAAAGTGTAGAATAAACAACACAGCAAGATGATATTGTCTATTGAAAACAGCGCAGATACGTGATAATATATAGACAAAGAAAACGACAGACACAAATGTCTGCAAGGAGGAACATTATGAAATTCACAAAAAGGATCGTATCATTCGCAGCAAGCACAGCACTTTGTATAGCTATCCTGCCGGCAAGCGTTTTTGCACATCAGCAGGACAATATCAACAAGGGCACTTTCAGTTATTACAATAACGGTACATCTTCTATGACTACCGCCGATTATTATTACAGTGATTCTTACTTCACCCACCCTTCTACACAGCTGGATGAACATCTGAGCACTATGTCCTTTGTACTGACCGCAGCACAGACCGGTAAAGACAGCGCTGCCGATATCCTCAGGGAAAACGGCTTCGGCGACGTTTCAAGAGAGGATATGGATAAGCACACCTCACAGACTATCGGAACGGTCATCGCTAACAAGACCACCGAAAACGGCGACAAGCTGATAGCTGTATTCGTATGCGGCATCAACTACGGCGCAGAGTGGGAGAGCAATCTTACAGTCGGCTCAAAGGGCGACGCAGAGGGCTTCTCCGCAGCTGCAAAGAAGGTCTATGACCGCATCGTCAAGTACGAGCAGCAGCACGGCCTCAAGGGTGCAAAGCTGTGGATAACCGGTTACAGCAGAGCAGGCGCAGTTGCAGATATGACAGGAAAGCTTGTAAATGAAAACCTCGATGTTTTCGGCATCACAGAAAACGACCTTTTTGATTACGCATTCGCAGTTCCCCGTGCAAGCGAAAAGGCACTGGGATACAAGAATATACACGACATCGTTGATGACAACGACCTCGTTCCGAGACTTATGCCCAAGGGCTGGGGAATAGACAGAGCCGGCACAGAGTTCGTTCTGCCCGCACCCGAGCAGACGATCGATATGAAGAAGGTAAACCTGTTCGGCGGGGACATCATTTCAAATACCGGAGAGAAGATGGCGACCTCCAAGTTCCTTGACCAGTTCATGGACTTCCTTTCCGGCAAGATCTCAAGAGAGTCCTACGACTCAGCAAGAGACAGTCTCCCGCAGTTCGTAACAAAGCTCCTTCTTGAAGGCACAGGCAGCGGTAAGTACACAGTCATCAACTTCCTCGGCGATACATTCAAGGGCTTCGGACTTTCTTCTCCGCTTTTCCAGCCGGCACTCACACTGCTGATGTACCCCGAGAGCAGCGATGATTATCAGAAGGTAATGAACGACCTTGACAAGACGATAGCAGATTTCCTTGACTCCTCAGAATACAAGGGCAAGATCTCACAGGAGGATCTTCAGCAGGCAAAGCAGGCTATCCCTGCAGCACTCAAGGTATTCCTCCCCGCTATAAGAAGCGATTTCCCGGGTATGTTCACCAACTTCGCAACGCTCGCAGGCAACGCTTCTAAGATAATCAGCAACCACTACGCATCAAGCTATTTCGACAAGCTCACAGCAATAGACAGCTTCTACGCAAAGGCATAACTGCAAGGAGCATTTGATAAACAGATCCCAAATAGTTTTGTGTTTGTTTTATAATAAAGCAGTACCCGTATCCTTCAAAAAAGGTGCGGGTACTGTGTTTTTGTCTTATTTGTTATCTGCTGCCTGCTGTGCTTGCTTTTTTCTGTCACGCTCGGCTTTTGAGTAGACGCAGCCGCAGTAGTCCTGCCTGTAAAGTCCGTACTGCGCCGAAAGCTCTATCGAGCGCTTGTAGCCGCCCTTTTTCTTGAAATCCGCAGGGAGTGCGTCAACGCCGTATATCTGCGAAAGCTCAGAGGCTATCTCGCCCAGCTTCTGTGCGTTTTTGTAGGGCGAAATTGAAAGCGTTGTGGTAAAATAGTCTGCGCCGAGCTTTGCGGCAAGCTCTGCTGTTTTTTCAAGCCGCAGGCGATAGCACCTGAAACACCTTTCACCGCCCTCGGGCAGGTCCTCCAAGCCCTTTGCGATCTCGTAAAACTCGCTTTGGTCGTACTCTCCGACGATAATCCCGGGCTTGTCCTCAAAGGGCATTTCACCGACCAGCCTTTGCAGCTCACGGGTGCGCTTTTCAAACTCCTGCTTCGGCGAGATGTTGGGGTTGTAATAAAACAGTATGATATGAAAATACTTTGTCAGATATTCAAGCACATACGACGAGCAGGGCGCACAGCAGGCGTGAAGCAGCAGCGTCGGCTTTTTGCCGGACGTTTTCACCTGTTCCAGCAGCTCATCGAGCTTTTTCTGATAGTTCGTCTTTTCCATTTTCAAAGCCGTCCTTTCTATAATAAAGTATAACACACGCCGATTAAAATTGCAACGAATAATCTGCATTTTTAAAGCCACAATAATACAAAAACCAAAGGAGCAGATAAAATGGCTTACAAGGCGACAAAATTCCTTGACACACAGCCGTCGGTCATCGCTTCGGCAGCGGTCGGCGGGAAAATGGAGAGCGAGGGGCCTCTCGGGGAATACTTTGACAAGATAAACGAAGACCCGTATCTGTCCTCGGACACCTACGAACAGGGCGAGAGCCAGCTGCAAAAGCAGGCGGTGATACACTGTCTGCAAAAGGTGGGCCTGAAGGGTTCTGACATCGACGTTCTGTTCGGCGGCGACCTGCTGAATCAATGCGTCGGCACGACCTACGGGGTGCGCAGCTTCGGGATACCGTTTCTGGGGCTTTACGCTGCCTGCTCGACGATGTCGGAGGGGCTTATGCTTGCTTCGCTGTTCGTAGACAGGGGCATTTCCGACAGGACTATGGCAGTTACCAGTTCGCACTTCTGCACGGCGGAAAGGCAGTACCGTTTCCCGCTCGGATACGGCGGTCAGCGTCCGCCGACCTCGCAGTGGACAGTGACCGCAGGCGGTGCGCTGATAGTCGGTGAGCACGGCGGTCCGCCCTATGTTCGAGCCTGCACCGTCGGAAAGATAGTAGATATGGGCGTGAGCGATGCGAACAATATGGGTGCGGCAATGGCACCTGCGGCGTTCACGACGGTAAAGACGTTCTTTGACGATACTGGAATGGCGCCGTCGGACTTTGACTGCATCGTGACGGGCGACCTCGGCAAGGTCGGCAGCCGTGTGCTGTGCGAGCTCATGCAGCGTGAGGGCATTGACATTTCGCACAATCACAAGGACTGCGGGCTGATGATGTATCACCTCCAACAGCAGGACGTTCACTCGGGCGCAAGCGGCTGCGGCTGTGCAGGCTCGACGCTTTGCGGTTACTTTATACCAAAGCTGCGTTCGGGAGAGTTCAGAAACATTCTTTTCTCCGCAACGGGAGCGCTCATGTCCCCGACGGTCAGCCAGCAGGGCGAGAGCATACCGTCCATATCGCATCTTGTGTGGCTGTCAAGCGAAACGACAGTCTGAAAGGAGTTTTACGATGACCTATCTATATGCTTTTTTGCTCGGCGGGCTGCTTTGTGCCGTCGGGCAGGTGCTTATCGACTTTACAAGGCTCACCCCTGCAAGGATACTTGTTTCGTACGTCGTTGCGGGCTGTATTCTGGGTGGTCTTGGCTGGTACGAGCCGCTTATCGGAAAGGCGGGAGCGGGTGCGTCTGTACCTTTGACGGGCTTTGGCTATCTTCTCGCCGACGGAGTGAAGACCCGTGTGAACGAAGCGGGATTTTCGGGCGTGCTGACAGGCGGGCTGACCGCAGCGGCGGGCGGCATCACCGCAGCGATGTGCTTTGCGTTTCTGTTCGCACTGTTTTTCAGGAGTAAACCCAAGTAGAGGTAAGATGTAAGAAGTAAGAGGTAAGAGAATATCTGCCGGAACGACGATAAAAAACGGGGGCTGCACCAAAACGGCACAGCTCCCGCTGATCTATTTGTGGACAATTTTGTAGTACGTCCTTGCGGTCATTGCGTAAATGGCTGTATAGATAAGCGCAAAGCCTGCAAATCCGACCACAGAACAGGTCATATAAAGCTTTGTGTTTTCAAGCCCGACCTGGAAAAGCAGCCTTTTCACAAGCGGGAACGCAAACGTCAGATGTACGCCTGCGACGATAAGCGGCAGGAAGAACACCAGCAGTATCTGCGAGCGTATCGAGCGCTTGACCTCACGTCTGCTCATTCCGACATTCTGCATTATCTCAAAACGCTTCTGGTCCTCGTGACCCTCGCTTAACTGCTTATAGTAGATTATAAGCACCGTTTCGATAAGAAACAGTGTACCCAGGAAAAGTCCGAGGAAGAAAAGTGATCCGAATATCTCCAGCGCCTGTGACATCCTGTCCGAAAACAGCATATAGTACATACCGTACTCGGGGTCTATCCCGTTGAGCTCGCTGAACAGCTCCTCAAAGACAGCGTCCTGACTTTCCCTGCTGCCCGAGGCATAGTCAAAATCAAAATACTCCGTACCAAAGCAGGGCTTGAACGCTATCGAATCGTAAGCGTCCATAAGCCTGACAACATCATCTCTGCTGTGCATAACGATATCAAATCCCGGGCCTCCCGGCGCTCTGTCGTTGTAGATCGTCTTTGCGATATCGTACGTTATCCCCGCAAAGGTCAGCGTCTGCGGCTTGAAATCGGGGTTCCCGGTAACGATTATCACCTTGCCCTGCGGCGCCTCGTAATCCTCTGCTCTGATATCCTGATCCTCATCAAAGCTTGATCTTATATCGTCCGCCACGTAGGCATGTATCAGGTTCAGCTCCGTTCCGTTCTTTGGCTCTGTGTATTCACCGCCGTATTCATCGGTCGATACGATAAAATCATCGGTCGTCGGTATACTCGGGGAATAGGGGTCGCCGTAAAAGTAGAAAACAGGCTGGCTCGTCCTTACGGCATTCTTTATGTCCATTCTTTCGTTTATCATTTCTACGACCTTATCGGCTGTCTTTTTGCTTTGTATATTGAGGTGTACGTCACGGGGGCACTCCCTGCGCACCATATCCTCAACGCCTATCATCATCGACGATGTCACCGACACCATTACAAGCACCATTGTCGAAAGAATACACACGCTCGCAAGTCCGACAGCGTTGCGCTTCATTCGGTAGATAAGTCCCGAAACAGCCGCAAAGTGGCGGGTCTTGTAGTAAAACCTCTCACGCTTTTTCAGAGCCTTCAGCAGGGCAATGCTTGCCGAGGCGAATATAAGATAAGTTCCCAGCACCACGCAGAGTATTGCGATAAGAAACAGCGGCATCATCTTTGTCGGCTCTTTGGTGACTATCGAGATATAGTATCCCACACCGAGCAGCACTGTGCCGAGCAGCGCCATGAAAAGCTTTGTCTTTGGCTCTTTTTCTCCGGCGCTTGAGCCGATAAGAAGCTCTGCGGGCTTGGAAAGGTGTATCTGCCCCAGAGTATAGATGTATATCACGAAGAATGCTGCGAGCATGAACAGGGCAGTCAGCGCAAGCGACTGCAGCGAGATGTGAAAGCCGAGCTTAACGGAAACGCCGACCATTTTGCTAAGCGTCAGCGACATAAGCTTGTCAAGCAGCACGCCCGCACCGAGCCCCGCAGCTGCGGTTATCAGTATCACATATATATTCTCGATAAGCAGGAGCTTTGCGATGTGGCGCTTTTCCATTCCGAGAATGTTGAGCAGCCCGAACTCTCTGCGTCTGCGCTTGACGATGAAGCTGTTTGAATAGAACATAAAAATAAATGCAAACACCATCGTTACATACGTTCCGAACGTCATTATCACGGGTATCACACGTGAACCACGCTCCAGATATGTTACATCGGGGTTGTGGGCAAGCGAGCTGATGATGTATATCATTGCCGACATCATCACGCAGGTCAGGATATACGGAATGTATACCCTTTTGTTTTTTCTTATGTTGTCTGCGGCGAGCCGTGCGTAATACTTTTTACCCATTGTTATCACCGCCTGCCATAAGCAGAGTGAGTGCATCGGATATCCTCTGATACATCTCCTCGTTTGAACAGCCGCCCCTGTAAATCTGGTGGAACAGCGAGCCGTCCTTTATAAACAGCACTCTGCCTGCTCTGCTTGCGGCTTTGACCGAGTGCGTTACCATCAGGATAGTCTGTCCGTTTTTATTCAGTCCCGCAAAAATGTCCAGCAGGCTGTCTGTCGAGCGTGAATCAAGAGCGCCCGTCGGCTCGTCGGCAAGGATAAGCTTTGGCTGGGTTATGACCGCCCTTGCAACGGCTGTTCTCTGCTTCTGTCCGCCCGATATCTCATAGGGAAACTTTTCAAGCAGATCAAAGATGCCAAGGCTCCTTGCAACAGGCTCAAGGCGCTTTTTCATCTCGCTTATCTCCATTCCCAGAAGTACCAGCGGGAGCAGGATATTGTCCTTTACCGAGAAATTGTCCAGAAGGTTGAAATCCTGGAACACAAAGCCGAGATTGTCACGGCGGAATGCCGATATCTCGCTTTCGTTTATCTTTGAAAGGTCCTTTCCGTCGAGCATCACATTTCCGCCCGTAGGTTTGTCAAGAGCTGCGAGAATGTTCAGAAGCGTTGTCTTTCCCGAGCCTGATTCGCCCATTACCGCAACGTATTCACCCTCGTTCACCTCAAAGCTCACGTTGTCCAGTGCCTGTACCTTGTTCGTTCCAAAGCGTGATGTGTATATCTTGCTTACCCCTGAAACCGTCAGAATTGCCATTTTATTTTCCTCCCTGTGCGCAAGGT
This sequence comes from uncultured Ruminococcus sp., assembly GCA_902786975.1. Lineage (GTDB taxonomy): Bacteria > Bacillota > Clostridia > Oscillospirales > Ruminococcaceae > Hominimerdicola. The sequence goes on along the minus strand of CADAES010000007.1, from coordinate 18,088 downwards.
CTCCCGATGCGTCCGAGCGCCGCTTTATGCGGTCTTTATCGGAGCGCATCTTTTCTTTCCCTTGTCTGTGTATCTATCATACCACGCTTTTTTGCTTTGCAACATCTGTTTGTGTGACATTTTGGCGCTGTGATGTGACATTTTTGTAAGGTCGGGAACTTTTTGTTCCTCTCGCAGCAGCATCACTCTGCAAAGATACTCTCGGGAAGCGTTACTGTCACGCTCGTTCCTTTTCCGACCTCGCTTTGAACATCTATCCCGGCGCCGAGCTTTTTGCAGGCTTTTTTGACAAGATACAGTCCCAGTCCTGTTGAATTCTTGTCGGCACGTCCGTTTAGCCCGGTGTAGCCACGCTCGAATATCCTTGGAACGTCCTGCGGTGCGATGCCCATTCCGGTATCCGAAACGGTGATGCTCCTTTCACGGACGCTGATGCTGACCGAGCCTTTGTCGGTGTATTTTAACGAATTTGAAAGCAGCTGCTCCATTATAAAGCCGAGCCACTTTTCGTCCGTAACGGCAGTGAGCTGCGTTCCCTCGTATTCGAGCCTCAGCCTTTTGCGAATGAATATAGGTGCGTATTTGCGCACGCTCTGCCTTATGACGCTGTCGACATTGACGCTTTGTGCGACAAGGTCGGGCGCAGACTCGTCCAGTCTGAAATAGCAAAGCACCATTTCGACATAGCGCTTTATCCGCATAAGCTCCGCCGAAAGCTGTGCGTGCTCGTCACTGTCATAGGAATCAAGCGTTATCTGCATGACCGAAATAGGTATCTTAATCTGATGCACCCAGGTCGTAAAATAGTCCAGCATATCCGAACGGTCGTTTTTGTATTTTACCTGCGCCTGCGAACAGTTTTCCCTCAGCATCTGTGTCAGCTCGGTGAACTGCTTTTCCTCGGGGTCGCTTGCCTCGGGCAGCGGGGCAGCGAGCATACCTGCCTCGTCGAGAAGCCTCTGCCTTTGAAGATATTTTTGCCTGAACCTTAAAAAGCTCACAGCCGCAAAGACTGCCGCAGCGACCGTACACAGCAGCACCGCATACAGCACAGCCTCCGTTTCAAGGTCGTAAAGGCTGAACACCACTGCGAACACGGCTGCAAACACCGCAAACAGCAGCTCCGCTTCAAGATGCTTTTTCAAGAATAATACCAACAGCTTCATACGGCTTCACACCTCTATAATATAACCGCTGCCAACACGGGTCTTTATCATATCGTTCACGCCCAGCTCGGCAAGCTTTTTTCTCAGCCTTGTGACATTGACCGTGAGCGTGTTCTCCTCGACGTAGCAGTCTGCCTGCCACAGGCGCAGCATCAGCGTATCCCGACTGACAATGTGCCCCTTGTTTTCAAGAAGCGTCTGAAGAATGCGAAACTCGTTCTTTGTAAGCTCCAGAGTCTTTCCCTCAAAGCTCACCACCGACCCGCCGAGGTCGAGCACAAGACCCTCGTGTGAAAGTATCGGAGCGGGCTGTGCCATTTCGTAGCAGCGCCGCATCACAGCCTGTATCTTCGCAATAAGTACTGCGGTGTCCACGGGCTTGGCGATAAAGTCGTCCGCACCCATATTCATAGCCATTACCTGGTTCATATTGTCCGCAGCCGAGGACAGAAAAACTATCGGCACCTCCGAGAGCTTTCTTATCTGCATACACCAGTGACAGCCGTTGAAAAACGGCAGCGTCATATCCATTATCACAAGGTGTGGGTCTATTCTTGAGAATTCCGAGGTTATGTCGCTGAAATCCGAAGCGCAGTGTACCTCAAAGTCCCACTTGGATATCGCATTTTTAAGAGCCTGCGCAAGTGCAGGGTCGTCCTCGACGATATATATCTTGTACATCTCATTACCCCTTTTCGTCTGTCTGTTTAAAATATGCCAAGTCAAAGTATATCACAGCTGTGCAGTAATTTCAAGGGGCATAAAAATACCCGCAGCGATAATACTGCGGGTATCGTGGAGAGTGTCTGTTCTTTAAATCATCCGAACGGGTTTTCGGTCTTGTAGAGCATACCCTTTGGCTGATTGAAGCCGATATCGGTCATACCGAGATATTTGAATACTTCGTATATCTCCCTGCCGTAGTGACCGAAAGCGACAGCGCCGTGGTGCGGGTAGTTCTTTTCTATAAGGATATGGCGGTAGAACCTGCCCATTTCGTTGATAGCGAAAACGCCTATCGAACCGAACGACCTTGTAGCAACGGGGAGCACCTCGCCCTGTGCAACGTAGCCTCTGAGCTTGGCATCGGCGGTCGACTGGATACGGAAGAATGTGATATCTCCGTCCTTGATGTCGCCCTCGAGAGTACCTCTTGTGATGTTCGGCTCGCCCTCCGGCTCGAGATTTCTCTTCATTATGCGCTGGAATCTCATTTCCGGCTTGTTTATCATGCACGCTGCAGTGTTTCCGCAGTGGAAAGCCATAAACGTATCGGTCTGAACGTACGGGAACTTTCCGGCGATCTCCTCGTTGTAGATATCCGACGGAACAGAGTTGTTGATGTCAAGCAGGGTACACGGCTTTTCGGAAACGCAGGTGCCGATATACTCGCTGAGAGCGCCGTAGATGTCTACCTCGCACGCAACAGGCATACCCTTTGCGGCAAGTCTGGAGTTCACATAGCAGGGAACAAAGCCGAACTGTGTCTGGAATGCCGGCCAGCACTTGTTTGCGAAGATAACGTACTCTCTGCTGCCCTTGTGAGCCTCAGCCCAGTCAAGCAGAGTAAGCTCGTACTGTGCAAGCTTGGGAAGAATACCCTCCATCTTGTTGCCCGCACCGAGCTCCTTTTTCATATCCTCCATTACCGAGGTTATCCTCTCGTCGCCAGCGTGAGCGTTGAACGACTCGAACAGGTCAAGCTCACTGTTCTCCTCTATCTCGATGTCAAGATTGTAAAGCTGCTTTATAGGAGCGTTGCAGGCAAGGAAATCCTGCGGACGTGGTCCGAACGAGATGAGCTTGAGGTTTTTGAGCGCAAGCACAGTTCTTGCAACGGGAACGAAGCCGTTTATCATATCCGCTACCTCGGCGGGCGTGCCTACCGGATATTCGGGAATGTAAGCCTTTACGCCTCTGAGAGCGAGGTTATAGCTTGCGTTGAGCATTCCGCAGTAAGCGTCTCCACGGTTGTCAAGCAAAGCGCTGCCGCAAGCTTCCTCGGCAGCTGCCGCAAACATAACTGCGCCGTCGAATTTCTTTGCGAGCAGGACCTCGGACGACTCGGGGCCGAAGTTGCCCAGGTAAACAACAAGTGCGTTCACGCCTGCGGCTTTCAGCTCGTCAAGAGCCTTGAGCATATCCTTTTCGTTCTCTACGACCGTAGGGCACTCGAACAGCTCGCCGTACTTAGCTCTGTATTCCTTGCAAACATTGACTTTTCTTGATTCTGAAAGGGACATAGGGAAGCAGTCTCTTGAAACAGCTACCACGCCCAGTTTTATCTCAGGCATATTTTTCATATCTATCACAGATTCCTTTCATAAATTGATTAGTGCTGCGTGCACGCTCACGCAGAGGGCAGACTTTTGCGTCTGTCCCCCGTGTCGGCACTGACCCACCGCACAGTGCGTTAAGGTACGGTGTTACAGTAAAAATATAGTACAATCACAGTTTAGAGTATTATACCATATCCGGGCATTTTTTTATACCGAATTTTTTACGGTCTTATACTAATTTTTTGGGCTTTTGATGTAAGAGGTAAGAAGTAAGAAGTAAGATAGAGGTAAGAAAAAAAGAGGCAAGAGAAAAACTCTTGCCTCTTACATCTTATTTCTTATCTCTAAAAGCCCAGCTTAGCCTTAAAGTCGTCGGCTATCTTTTCTTCGAGCTTTTCAGCGTCCTCACGCTTCTCGCCGATAGTCGTATAGTAAGCCTTTATCTTAGGCTCTGTGCCCGACGGACGCAGGATAACAGATGCGCCCTGCTCGAGTCTGAACGCAAGAACGTCGGACTTGGGCAGCTTTATCTCTGTCTTTTTGCCCGTTGCAAGCTCTGTTTCCTCGGACGCCATATAGTCGCCGAAAACGAGCACCTTCAGACCGCCTATCTCGGTCGGAACGTTTGTACGCAGGTCGGTCATTATCTCCTTCATTCTCTCCATACCGCTTGCGCCCTCGCACTGGAAGGATTTTTGAGAGTGCAGATAGTTGCCGTACTGTGCGTAAAGGTCCTCTCTTGCTTTGAGCAGCGAGATGCCCTTTGTGCGGTAGAATGCTGCCATCTCACAGATAAGCATCGAAGCAACGACAGCGTCCTTATCTCTGACATACGAGCCTGCGAGGTAGCCGTAGGACTCCTCAAATCCGAAGATATATCTGTTCTCCTCGCCCTTTTTCTCGAGGAAGCCTATCTGCTCGCCGATGAACTTGAAGCCTGTGAGCACCTCACGCAGCTCAACGTTGTATTCAGCAGCTATCTTTTTGCAGATATCGGTCGAAACGATAGTCTTTACAGCAACGGGATCCTTTGGCATAGTGCCCAGAGCAGTTCTTTCCTGGCATACATATTTGAGAAGCATAGCTCCGACTTCGTTTCCCGAGAACAGCACGAAATCGCCGTTGTCGTCGGGAACTGCGATGCCAACTCTGTCGCAGTCGGGGTCGGTTGCGAGAAGCAGGTCGGGCTTAACAGTTTTGCAAAGCTCCAGACCCTTTGCAAGAGCCTCTTTTATCTCGGGGTTCGGGAACGGACAGGTAGGGAAGTTGCCGTCGGGGTTCTCCTGCTCGGGAACGACAGTTACCTCCTTGACGCCGATGCGCTTGAGTATCTCTCTGACAGGCTTGTTGCCCGTGCCGTTGAGAGGCGTGTAAACGACCTTGAGACCGCTTTGCGCAACGAGATCGGTATGTATGCCCTGTTCAAGCACCTTTTTGTAGTAGCCCTCAATTATATCCTGGCCGATAAAGCTTATCATGCCGTTTTTAACGCCCTCGTCAAAGCTCATCGTCTTTGCGCCGCCGAACATATCGACAGCCTCTATCTTTGCTGTAACAGCGTTAGCAGCGTCGATAGTCATCTGGCAGCCGTCCTCGCCGTAGACCTTGTAGCCGTTGTACTTGGCGGGGTTGTGAGAAGCGGTTATCATTATGCCCGCCTGGCACTTGCAGGCTCTGACAGCCCACGAAAGGCAGGGGGTAGGCATAAGCTCGGTATAGATGCAGACCTTTATGCCGTTGGCTGCGAGAACTGCGGCAGCTTCCTTTGCAAAAACGTCTGATTTTATTCTTGAATCGTATGAGATAGCGACTGCGCCGTTTTTAAAAGCGTCGTTGACATAGTCGGCAAGACCCTGTGTAGCACGCCTTATCGTATAGATATTGAGCCTGTAGGCACCTGCGCCGATAACGCCTCTGAGTCCGCCCGTACCGAATTCAAGGTCACGGTAGAACCTGTCCTTGATAGCCTCGCTGTCGCCTTGGATAGCTTCAAGCTCCTTTACGAGGTCCTCGTCCTCGGTCGCTTTTTCACACCACAGCTTGTAAAGTTCCATTTCAGTCATAGTCATACACCTCTTTATTTGTGAAAGATAAATATCAGGGCATAGCCCCGTCGTTCAAGCCACGGCAGACTGCTTTACCCGATGCGGCATCAGCCCCGGACCGTGGGTATAAAATACTGTAAAACAATTATACCACATTTTTATAATTTTGCAATAGCTATAAAACTTTTTTTACATTTGAACGCCCTTGAAAATACCTATGTCGGTATGATTTGTTAAAAAATTGATTTTATGGCTGAAATGCTTGATAAAATCAGCGTGTTATGGTATAATCTATATCGTAACAGTGACGGGGCTATTGCTTATCGTAAATCTGAGATAAACAACGGAGGAACAAAGATATGTCTACTCATTTCAGAAGCACTTTCAGGTCATCGGACAAGTCCCACGATATCGTCTATTACGTCGTTTTCCCGTCGGGGAACGTAAGGGGCGTGGTGCAGATCGCTCACGGAATGGCTGAGTATTTTGAACGCTACAACGCCTTTGCAGACTTTCTTGCGGACCGTGGCTTTGTCGTTTGCGGAAACGACCACCTCGGGCACGGCAGGAGCGTCAGCTCGGACGACGACCTCGGATATTTCGGCGGCGACGGTTGGGTCAATGTTGTAAAGGATATGTACAAGCTCACAAGGATAATGAAGAAAAACTATCCCGAGGTGCCGTATTTTATCTTCGGGCACAGCATGGGAAGCTTCCTCGCAAGGGCTTATGTCACCCGCTTTTCAAAGGCGGTCGACGGTGCGGTGTTCTGCGGAACGAGTGCGGGCACTGGCGGAACGGAGGCTCTGCTGACGCTGCTTGACATCGCTAAGCGCTTCAAGGGCGGCAGGCACAAGGGAAGCCTTTTCAACAAGCTCGCTTTCGGAAGCTACAACAAGAAGATAAAGGACAGGAATTCGGAGTTCGACTGGCTGTCAAGAGATACCGCAAACGTGGCAAAATACTGCAACGACAAGCGCTGCGGCTTCACGTTCACGCTCGACGGCTTTGAGAACCTTGCGAAGCTTTTGTGGTACGTCAACAGCGACAAGTGGTTCACGACCTACCCCAAGAGCCTGCCGACATATCTTATCGCAGGCGGCAGCGACCCTGTCGGTGAGTACGGCAAGGGCGTGTTAAAGGTGTTCAACAAGCTCAATCTCAACGATTGCAGCGTGGAAATGAAGATATATAAGGACGCCCGCCACGAGCTTCTCAACGAGACCAACAGGGAAGAGGTCTATGCGGACGTTCTGGATTTCTTCGAGTCGTTGATGTAAACAAAAAATCTGATATTATTAGGATAGATGGATATGGAAACATTCGAGTATAAAGTAGCAGTTTATGATACAAAGGGTTTTTGGGGCGGAAGCGTTGAGTCAAATCAGCTTGAATATCAGCTCGATCTTCTTGGCTTGGAAGGCTGGGAGCTTGTAAGCTGTACTTCCACAAACCAGAGCTACGGTTCGTCCAAAAGCATAGTTTGTATATTCAAGCGGAGAAAAACGGACAGGACATGAACTGCCCCGATATGACTTTTATTTAAGACGATAAGCAGCAAAGGTGGAAATTCTATGTTCGGAAAGGTCAACAGCATAGGTCTGACGGGGCTTAATGCGTTTGATGTATACGTTGAGATAGAGGCTTCTGCGGGTCTGCCTGCGCTTGACATAGTCGGGCTTGCGGATATTGCCGTAAGGGAGAGCCGTGACAGGATACGCTCGGCTTTCAGAACAAGCGGGCTTGACTTCCCCAAGGGCAGGGTGCTCGTAAACCTTGCGCCTGCGGACGTTAAGAAATCCGGCTCGGTGCACGACCTTGCGATAGCTGTGGCGCTGCTGTGCGTTACGGGTGCTGTCGAGACCGAAAGGATAAAGAAAGCAGCCTTTGTCGGCGAGGTATCTTTAAGCGGCGAGATACGCAGGATAAACGGCGTTCTGCCGATGGCCATACTTGCCCAGCAGGGCTTTGAGGAGATATACGTTCCAAAGGAGAATGCGCTTGAAGCGTCCGCTGTAAGGGGTATAAAGGCGTACGGCGTCGAGTCGCTGCAGCAGCTCGTCGGACACCTTTCGGGCAGGAGCGAGATGCCGCCCGAGCCTGTGTTCACGCCGTCGAAGGCGGATCACATAAGCGCTATGGACTTTGCCGACGTAAAGGGACAGAGCGCTGCCAAAAAGGCTCTGGAGGTCGCTGCGGCGGGCGGTCACAACGTCCTGATGATAGGCTCGCCCGGCTCGGGCAAGTCGATGCTTGCAAAAAGGCTCCCGTCGATTCTTCCCGAAATGACTTTCGAGGAATCCATAGAAACTACCAACGTCCACTCGGTCGCAGGGCTTCTTGACAGCAAGCACCCGCTTATCACGACACGCCCGTTCAGGTCGCCGCACCATACGGTTTCTGCGGCGGGACTTGCAGGCGGCGGGACTATCCCACGTCCGGGCGAGATATCGCTTGCGCACAACGGAGTGCTGTTCCTCGACGAGCTTGCGGAGTTCGCAAGACCTGCGCTGGAGATTCTGCGCCAGCCTCTTGAAGATATGAAAGTCACCATTTCCAGAGTTTCGGGGAGCATAACCTACCCCAGCTCGATAATGCTCGTGGGTGCGATGAACCCATGTCCGTGCGGGTATTACGGTCACCCGACGAGAAAGTGCATCTGCTCGAAAAACCAGGTAGACCACTACCTTAACAAGATATCGGGACCGCTTCTGGACAGATTCGACATCCACCTCGAGGTCGCACCGGTCGAGTTCGCCGACCTTTCCTCGGGCGAAAGGGAAGAGTCCTCGGAAAGCATAAGGCAGCGTGTACAGGCGGCAAGGGATATACAGAACAAGCGCTTTAAGGATACGGGCATAACCTGCAACGCAAGGATAACCCCCGAGCTTCTGCACGAGGTCTGCCCGATGAGCGACAGGGCTGAAAGAATGCTCGGAGATATCTTTGACAAGCTCGGGCTTTCGGCGAGAGCTTACGAAAAGATACTGAAAGTAGCCCGCACCGTTGCCGATATGGACGGCTCGGACATCATCGACAAGCCGCATATCGCACAGGCTGTCCAGTACCGCAGCCTCGACCGCAAGTATTGGAAAAGCTGACGCAGGAGAACAAAAGTATGAACATACGAAGTTTACGACCCGACGACGCTCCCGAAGATGTAAGCGATATCTACGAGCAGAGCTGGAAATACGCCTACAAAGGCATTATCCCGCAGGATTACCTCGACAGCATACCACACGGGCGCTGGGTCAGAAGCCTTGAAGTGCCCGAGCGGAAACACCTTGTTTGCGAGCTTGACGGAAAGCTTATCGGCACGGCGAGCATCTGCCCGTCTCGCTGGGAGAGCCACAGCGGCTGCGGCGAGATAGTCTCGATATACTTTCTTCCCGAGTATATCGGAAAAGGCTTCGGCAAACAGCTGTTAGAGCGCTGTGTGAGCGAGCTTCGCAGGGACGGTTTCAGCAAGGCGGTGCTCTGGGTGCTCGAGGAAAACCGCACGGCAAGGCGCTTTTACGAAAAGCAGGGCTTTGTCTGCACGGGGGAGTATCGGGAGGACAGCATCGGCGGAAAGCCGCTGCGTGAGGTGCTGTACCTTTTTGAAATGACCTGACACAATAAAAAACCGACGGTTATGCAAAAGTAAGAAAACAAAAAACCGACGGTTATGCAAAAGCGAGAAAATAAAAAACCGACGGTTATGCAAAAGTGAGAAATTAAAAAACCGACGGTTATGCAAAAGCGAGAAAACAAAAAACCGACGGTTATTAAAAAGTGCGAATATCAATAACCTAATGAAAATGAAAATGGAAATGAAAATGAAAATGAAAATGGATATGAAAAGACAGACTGAAAAACGCATTTTAGTCTGTCTTTCGGTCTGTCGCCCCCGAAAAATCTGTCTTATGAATAAAAAGACCTGCTCTGACGCTTCAGGAACAACACTCCGTTCTGTCGTCGGGAAGGAAGATTTTTTACAGCATATCCCAGATTTAATCTTGCGTTCATAAAAAAGTTACGCAATATCGTATGAACGGTAATAATAGAAAATTTGAGCCTGTTTTGCTCTGAAAATGTGCAAAACGCCGATTTTGTTAAAACAGAATATTTTTAGGGTGCAAAACTCTTGACATGAGCTTTACAGTGTAATATAATTGTATACTGTATCATAATGGATTTTTGCACCTTTTCTTTCTTTTTAAAGGTGAAAAGAGTGTTAAGAAATCCTGTTCTCAAAGTTGCTTGTAACGGATTTTCAAACTATGGTTCATAGAAAATTCACAAGCCGAGGACGCATCAGGGTATGCAAATTAATTAAGGAGTGATCAAGCCTATGGTGAATGTCAAGGATGTAAAGCTTGGCAAAAACACGAGAAAGAGTTTTGCCAAGATCAACGAAGTCCTGGAGATGCCAAATCTTATCGAGGTGCAGAAGAACTCTTATCAGTGGTTCATTGATGAGGGTCTCAAAGAGGTGTTCAGCGAAGCTTCGACGATTACCGACTATAACGGCAATCTGGAGCTGAACTTTGTGGGATACCGCTTTGACGACGAGCCTAAGTATTCTATTGCCGAGTGTAAGGCGAGAGATGCTACGTACGCAGTTCCTCTGCGTGTCACCGCACGACTCAACAACACCGAGACAGGTGAGATAAAGGAGTCCGAGGTCTTTATGGGAGATTTCCCGAAGATGACCGAGAGCGGTACGTTCGTTATCAACGGTGCGGAGCGTGTTATCGTTTCACAGCTGGTACGTTCACCGGGCGTTTACTATGCATTCGACAAGGACAAGACCGGTAAGGACCTTTTTAAGACCACCGTTATCCCTAACCGTGGTGCGTGGCTTGAATATGAGATGGATTCCAACGATGTTGTCTATGTTCGTATAGATAAGAACAGAAAGATACCTCTGACCACATTCCTGCGTGCTATCGGCGAGACCGGTACCAACGAGGAGATCGAGGCTGAATACGGCAAGGACGAGCGTATCACCCAAACGATAATGCAGAAGGATCAGACTGCAAACAGAGAGGAAGCTCTGCTTGAGGTCTACAAGAAGCTCCGTCCGGGCGAGCCTCCTACGGTAGAGTCCGCCGAGAACCACCTTAACAACCTGTTCTTCGACGCAAAGAGATACGACCTTTCAAGGTTTGGAAGATATAAGTACAACAAGAAGCTCGGCATAGCTTCAAGACTTGCAGGCCACAGGCTCTCTCAGCCGGTCATCGACCCTATGACGGGCGAGATACTTGCAGAGGCAGGTGAGCTTGTGGACTTTGAGCAGGCTACAAAGATCGAGGCAGCAGGCGTACGTGAGGTATTTGTAAAGGTAGAGGTAAAGGAATTCGTTACCGCACCTACAGGCGAAACGGAGATAAGGCTCCAGGAGCATGAGGTCAAGATCATCGGCAGCAATATGGTCGATATCAACGACTTCATCGAGGGCATCGACGCTGCGAGTCTGGGCATCAACGAGAAGGTGTCCTTCCCTGTACTCAGACAGATACTTGAAGAGTGCGAGTCGCAGGACGAGATAATCGAGGCTGTGAAGTCAAAGGCTGACGAGCTCGTTCCGAAGCACATCACAGTAGACGATATCATCGCTACGGTATCCTATTTCCTCAACCTCTGTGACGGTGTGGGTACTGTTGACGACATCGACCACCTCGGCAACAGAAGAATAAGATCTGTCGGCGAGCTTCTGCAAAACCAGTTCAGGATCGGCTTTACCAGAATGGAAAGAGTCGTTCACGAAAGAATGAATATCCAGTCACAGGACAGCGAGGTCATCACTCCTGCGGCTCTTATCAACATCAGACCTATCACAGCTGCTATCAGAGAGTTCTTCGGTTCATCGCCTCTTTCTCAGTTCATGGATCAGAACAACCCTCTCGCAGAGCTGACACATAAAAGACGTCTTTCTGCTCTGGGTCCCGGCGGTCTTTCAAGAGACAGAGCCGGATTTGAGGTGCGTGACGTTCACTACACCCACTACGGCAGAATGTGTCCTATCGAGACTCCTGAAGGTCCTAACATCGGACTTATCTCCTATCTTGCATCATTTGCAAGAATAAACGAGTACGGCTTTATCGAAGCTCCTTACAGAAGAGTCGATAAGGCAACGGGCGTCGTTACCGACGAGGTCGTTTATATGACCGCCGATGTCGAGGATAATTATATGGTAGCTCAGGCAAACGAGCCTCTTACCGAGGATCATAAGTTTGCAAGAGCAAAGGTAAACGGAAGATACAGAGACCAGATCCTTGAGATCGAAAGAGAAAAGATCGACTTCATGGACGTTTCTCCTAAAATGGTCGTATCTGTGGCTACAGCTTGTATCCCGTTCCTTGAGAACGATGACGCAAACCGTGCCCTCATGGGCTCTAACATGCAGCGTCAGGCTGTTCCGCTCATCAAAACAGAAAATCCTATCGTAGGTACAGGTATGGAATATAAGGCTTGCGTTGACTCGGGCGTTGCCGTTGTCGCTTCGGCTGACGGCGTCGTTGAAAGCGTCGATGCAGACAAGATCGTTGTCCGTGAGGATAACGGCATCATGCATACCTACGAAATGACCAAGTTCAAAAGGTCAAATGCAGGTACCTGCACCAACCAGCGTCCTATCGTTGACAAGGGCGAGAAGATCAAGAAGGGTCAGGTAATAGGCGACGGTCCTGCGACCTCAAACGGCGAGCTTTCACTCGGTAAGAACGCTCTTATCGGATTTATGACATGGGAAGGCTACAACTACGAGGACGCCGTACTGCTCAACGAGAATCTTGTAAAACAGGATAAGTATACATCTATCCACATCGAGGACCTCGAAACAGAGGCAAGAGATACCAAGCTCGGACCCGAGGAGATAACAAGAGATATCCCCAACGTCGGTGAGGACGCTCTTAAGGACCTCGACGAAAACGGTATCATCAGGATAGGTGCCGAGGTGCGTTCGGGCGATATCCTCGTAGGTAAGGTAACTCCTAAGGGAGAAACAGAGCTTACCGCAGAGGAAAGACTGCTCAGAGCTATCTTCGGTGAAAAGGCAAGAGAGGTAAGGGACAACTCCCTTAAAGTTCCTCACGGTGAAGCAGGCATCATCATTGATGTCAAGGTGTTCACAAGAGAGAACTGCGACGAGCTCTCACCGGGAGTAAACAAGCTCGTAAGATGCTATATAGCTCAGAAGAGAAAGATATCCGTCGGCGACAAGATGGCCGGACGTCACGGAAACAAGGGTGTCGTTTCAAGGATACTGCCGCAGGAGGATATGCCGTTCCTGGAGGACGGTACTCCGCTGGATATCTGCCTTAACCCGCTGGGCGTACCTTCACGTATGAATATCGGTCAGGTGCTCGAGGTTCACCTCGGCATGGCTGCAAAGGCACTTGGCTGGAAGATAATGACCCCTGTATTCGACGGCGCACACGAGGCTGATATCCGTGAGTGCTTCGATATGGCTCAGCAGAATTACCTTGAGCATAAGGACGACGAGTTCACCGTCCACAAGATGGAAGACCTCATCAATACCAATGCGCTGAGCATGGCAGAGGACGGCAAGTTCACCGTTTACGACGGAAGAACAGGTGAAAAGTTCGATAACAAGGTAACCGTCGGCTATATGTACTACCTCAAGCTCCACCACCTCGTTGACGATAAGATCCACGCACGTTCTGTCGGTCCTTACTCACTGGTAACACAGCAGCCTCTCGGCGGTAAGGCTCAGTTCGGCGGACAGAGATTCGGTGAAATGGAAGTCTGGGCGCTCGAGGCTTACGGCGCTGCTTATACTCTCCAGGAGATACTGACCGTCAAGTCGGACGACCTCAACGGACGTGTTAAGACATACGAGGCTATCGTCAAGGGACAGAACGTTCCGAAGCCGGGCGTTCCCGAGGCGTTCAAGGTGCTCATCAAGGAGCTCCAGTCGCTGTGCCTCGATATAAAGGTGCTCAATATCAACAATGAGGAGATCGACCTCAAGCAGAAGTTTGACGATGACGATGACCTTATCCCGACACCTGCAATAGATGACGAGATAGATTATTCCACAGACGATGACGATTTCGCAGAAGGCTTCGCAGCCGAGGACGAGGACGGACTTTCCGAGCTCGGTGACGACGACTTTGACGACGATTTCGGCGACGACGATTTCGGCGACGATGAGGAATAATTGAGTATCACAGAATCATACGGGATCAAACCAAATTAAACAGGAAGAGGGTACAGCTGTTGGATTTTAATGTATTTGAATCAATAAAGATCGGTCTTGCTTCACCTGACAGGATCCGTGAGTGGTCCTACGGTGTCGTTGAAAGACCCGAAACAATAAACTACCGTACACAGAAGCCTGAAAAGGACGGACTTTTCTGCGAGAAGATATTCGGACCAACCAAGGACTGGGAGTGCCACTGCGGAAAGTATAAGAAGATCCGCTTCAAGGGCAAGGTCTGCGAACGCTGCGGCGTTGAGGTCACAAGAGCTAAGGTAAGACGTGAGAGAATGGGCCACATCGAGCTTGCTGCTCCTGTATCTCACATCTGGTACTTCAAGGGCACACCTTCAAGAATAGGCCAGATGCTCGAGATATCTCAGAAAAGACTCGAGGAAGTCCTCTATTTCACAAAGTATATCGTTATCGACCCGGGCGACACAGAGCTTGTAAAGGGTCAGCTCCTCACCGAGAAGGACTATAACGAGATGCTCGAAAAGTACGACGAGGATCAGTTCAAGGCAGGTATGGGCGCAGAGGCTATCAAGGAGCTTCTGTGCGAGATAGACCTCGATAAGCTCGCTGACGAGCTGAAAGAGGAACTGAAGGATCTTTCCTCCGGACAGAAGAGGATAAAGCTCCTTAAAAGACTTGAAATAGTTGAGGCGTTCAGAATGTCGGGCAACCGCCCCGAGTGGATGATACTCGACGTTGTTCCGGTGATCCCGCCCGATCTCAGACCTATGGTAATGCTCGACGGCGGAAGATATGCCACAAGTGACCTGAACGACCTTTACAGACGTGTTATCAACAGAAACAACCGTCTTAAAAGAATGCTCGAGCTCGAAGCTCCCGATATTATCGTAAGAAACGAGAAAAGAATGCTCCAGGAGGCTGTTGACGCACTTATCGACAACGGCAGACACGGCAGACCTGTTACAGGCCCCAACAACAGAGCGTTCAAGTCTCTCTCGGATATGCTCAAGGGTAAGCAGGGACGCTTCCGTCAGAACCTTCTCGGTAAGCGTGTTGACTACTCCGGACGTTCGGTTATCGTCGTAGGCCCTGAGCTTAAAATGTATCAGTGCGGTCTGCCTAAGGAAATGGCTCTGGAGCTTTTCAAGCCTTTCGTTATGAAAAGACTCGTCGATACAAACCCCGCTATCAATATCAAGAGCGCAAGGAAAATGGTCGAAAGAGCTAAGCCCGAGGTGTGGGACGCTCTGGAGAACGTTATCAAGGGTCACCCCGTAATGCTCAACCGTGCGCCTACGCTCCACAGACTCGGTATCCAGGCATTTGAGCCTGTTCTCGTAGAGGGCAGAGCTATCAAGCTCCACCCGCTGGTATGTACAGCCTTCAACGCTGACTTCGACGGCGACCAGATGGCTGTCCACCTCCCGATATCCGTAGAGGCACAGGCTGAGGCAAGATTCCTTATGCTTGCCGCTAACAACCTGCTCAAGCCTTCGGACGGAAGCCCTGTGGCTGTTCCTTCACAGGATATGCTGCTCGGTTCGTATTACCTCACACTCGCTAAGGACGGAGAGCCGGGCGAGGGCAAGGTGTTCAGAGACGTCAACGAAGCCCTTATGGCTTACGACCAGAAGATAGTTTCGCTCCAGTCAAAGATCAAGGTAAGGATATCAAAGACTATTGGCGATAAGCAGGTGTCCAAGATAATCAACGCTACCGTCGGCAGACTTATCTTCAACGACGTTATCCCTCAGGACCTCGGTTACGTTGACAGAACAAACTCCGATAAGCAGTTCGACCTTGAGATAGACTTCCTCGTAAAGAAAAAGCAGCTCAAGGACCTTATCGACAAGTGTATCCACAAGCACGGCACAACTGCTACATCAGAGGTGCTGGACAAGATAAAGGCTCTGGGCTATAAGTTCTCGACAAGAGCTGCTATCACAGTCGCTGTATGCGATGCCGAGATCCCACCCGCAAAGAAGGATATCCTCGCTAAGGCTGACGCACTCGTAGACAAGATAGACAGACAGTATAAGAGAGGTTATATCTCCAGAGAAGAAAAATCCAAGAAGTTCATCGAGATATGGAACAAGGCTACCGATGAGGTAACTGCCGCACTTCAGGCAAACCTTGACCCGTATAACCCGATAAACATGATGGCTGATTCGGGAGCCCGTGGTTCTATCAACCAGATAAGACAGCTCGCAGGTATGCGTGGACTTATCGCCAATACATCGGGTTCAACTATCGAGATGCCTATCAGAGCTAACTACCGTGAAGGCCTTAACATTCTGGAATACTTCATTTCTTCACGTGGTGCCCGTAAGGGTCTGGCGGATACCGCCCTCAGAACGGCTGACTCGGGTTACCTTACAAGACGTCTTGTTGACGTTTCTCAGGACGTTATCATTCACCAGGAAGACTGCGGAAGCGATGTCGGCATAGAGATATTCGATATCAAGAACGGCAACGAAATGATCGAGCCGCTTTCCGAAAGACTTGTCGGCAGATTCCTCGTTGAGGACTTCAAGGATTCGCAGACGGGTGAAATGATCTGTTCAAAGACAAAGCTCATCAGCGAGCATGACGCTGAAAGGATCGTCGCTGCACTCGAAAGAGAAGGCAAGGATTCCATTCAGATACGTTCGGTACTCCAGTGCCGTGCAGAACACGGTGTCTGCGCTAAGTGCTACGGCGCTAACCTCGCAACAGGCAACGTCGTTCAGGTCGGCGAGGCTGTCGGCGTAATCTCCGCACAGTCTATCGGTGAGCCCGGTACACAGCTTACGATGAGAACGTTCCACACAGGCGGTATCGCATCTGCCGAGGATATCACACAGGGTCTTCCGAGAGTCGAGGAGCTGTTTGAGAGCCGTAAGCCAAAGGGTGCGGCTATCATCACAAGACTTGCAGGTATCGTAAGGATAGAAGAGCTGAAAAAGCAGAAGCATATCACCGTTACCAGCGAGGATACAGAGAATCCCGACGAGGAGACATACGCAATCCCGTACGGCTATAAGATCAGAGTCCACGACGGCGACGTTGTTAAGGCGGGAGATTCCCTCACAGAAGGCTCTATCAACCCTGCCGATATACTCGCAGTCAACGGCGCAAAGGCTGTACAGAACTATATCATCACCGAGGTACAGAAGGTTTACCGTCTGCAGGGTGTTGATATCAACGATAAGCATATCGAGGTCATCGTTCGCCAGATGATGAAGAAGGTCAAGGTGGACGATCCGGGTTCAAGCTACCTGCTGCCCGGTACGCTCGTTGAAAAGTCCGAGGTAGCAAGAATGAACGCCGAGATACAGCAGAGAATAGATGCAGGCGAGGAGGACGCTAAGCTCATCACTACGCTGCCTGTTCTTCAGGGTATCACCAAGGCTTCAAGCTACTCAGATTCGTTCCTCTCCGCTGCTTCGTTCCAGGAGACTACAAAGGCTCTTACAGACGCTGCTATCAGAGGAAAGACCGATAAGCTCATGGGTCTTAAAGAAAATGTTATCATCGGTAAGCTCATTCCGGCAGGTACAGGTATGGATATCTACAACAATACCGAGATCGTTAAGGTCGAGCCGGTCCATACAGCAGCTGCCGAGGGTACAAATTGATCGGCTGTTAATACAATATATATAATAGTATCCAAGACGGCGGGAGCTTTTCCTGCCGTCTTTTGCTTTATGCACAACAGCCCCGGGCAGCGATGTGCGCTTATTTGTGGAATATTTCAAGCAAAAACCCTTGACAAAGGACGAGAAAGCGTGTATAATATTAGAGCGTGCCGATGTAGGCGCAGTATGCCCATTTGACACAGCATCATCATTATTACGAAAGGAGAGAAATTATGCCAACCTTTAACCAGTTAGTAAGAAAGGGAAGAGATGTTCTCGTGGACAAGTCCACAGCACCTGCACTTCAGAAGGGTTTTAACTCCAAGAAGAAGGTAGTTATCGACCAGTCATGCCCGCAGAAGCGTGGAGTTTGCACAGTCGTAAGAACAGCTACACCTAAGAAGCCTAACTCTGCAATGAGAAAGGTTGCCAGAGTAAAGCTGACAAACGGAAACGAAGTAACAGCTTATATCCCTGGTATCGGTCATAATCTGCAGGAGCACAGCGTCGTTCTTATCAGAGGCGGACGTGTAAAGGATCTCCCTGGTGTAAGATATCACATTATCCGTGGTACACTTGATACACAGGGCGTTGCCAAGAGAATGCAGGCAAGATCGAAGTACGGTGCAAAGAGACCGAAGGCTGGAGCAGCCAAGTAATACACATTACTGAAAGCTCGGAAAAACTAAGGTAAATACTCATTGTCGCAAAATGCGAAGACCACAGTTAGTGTGGAGTGATTTATATAGATGACTCTACATTGGGCTGACGGGGCTGCAGAATACAAAAAGTATGT
>CADAES010000006.1 GCA_902786975.1 uncultured Ruminococcus sp. | reverse complement strand
TGAGAAAGCTGCACGCAGAGCATCCTTCCGAGAAGGTCGGCGAGGAGATCAGAAAGCTGTACAGCTGGAACAACGAAGAGGACAAGTTCATCAACAACTGATAATAAGAAACGCAGCCGTGCAGTTCATCTGTACGGCTGTTTTTTAACACTATGTTCTTTTATCGGGGACTTTGCGCCTCTGGAGGCAAGAGCGCTGCGCTTTTTAGAAGCAAGAGGCAAGAAATTGGGTTATAACGAACGAACTAGCCGCCAAAGTTTCTTATCTCTTACCTCTTACTTCTAATCGGGGGCTTTCCGGTCGCCCCCGTACCCCTTCGGCTAAACAATTATAAATTGTTCTGATTTATTATTCTTATTTCTTACCTCTTACTTCTAATCAGGGGCTTTGCGCCTCTGGAGGCAAGAGCGCTGCGCTTTTTAGAAGCAAGAGGCAAGAAATTGGGCTATAACGAACGAACTAGCCGCCAAAGTTTCTTATCTCTTACCTCTTACTTCTTACTTCTGATCGGGGGCTTTGCGCCTCTGGAGGCAAGAGCGCTGCGCTTTTTAGAAGCAAGAGGCAAGAAATTGGGCTATAACGAACGAACTAGCCTTTATAGCTCTTGCTTCTTGTATCTGGTTATCTTGATTCTAGCGGAACTGTCCGCTTTTTTCTACTGTATCATTTGAGAAACTCGGGTCCGAAACTCTCGGGCAGAAGCTGTGCAAGAGTGAACTCCTTGTAGTCATCGGGCGACTTTGCCACGATGACGGTCAGCTTCCCGGGGTCTGCGAACTCTCTCATGACCTGTCTGCAAACGCCGCAGGGAGTGCAGTAGTCACTCACGATACCGCCTTTTCCGCCGACTATCGCTATCGCAGTTATCTCACGCTCACCGCAGGCAGCAGCGTGGAATATCGCATTTCTCTCGGCGCATATCCCCGCAGGGTAGGAAGCGTTCTCGACGTTTACGCCCGTGTAGACCTTGCCCGAGGCGCAAAGCACCGCCGCCGCAACATTGAACTGCGAGTAGGGCGCATATGAATTCTTAAGGCAGTCAAGCGCCGCCTGTATCAGCTTTGTCCTGTCGGTCATCGTCATCACCCTATCTTATCGCATCTTTCATCGACTTTACATACTCGCCGATATGCTCGGGAGCGTCCTTGCCGTACTTTTCAAGTATCTTGATTATTGCCGAGCCGACGATAGCGCCGTCTGACAGGGCAGCCATTTTCTTTGCCTGCTCGGGAGTTGATATACCAAAGCCTATTGCGCACGGAACATCGGTGTTCTTTCTGATGACATCGACGATAGCGCCGAGGTCGGTGGTTATCTCGCTTCTCGTTCCCGTTACGCCGAGACTGGAAACAACGTAGATAAAGCCCTGCGCCTGCTTTGCAATCATCGAGATACGCTCGTGCGAGGTCGGTGCGATGAGCGAGATAAGGTCAACGCCGTATTTGTCGCACACAGGCTGGAACTCGTCCTTTTCCTCAAACGGCAGGTCGGGGATTATCAGTCCGTCGATCCCTATCTCCTTACAGGTCGAGATGAACTTTTCCGAGCCGTAGGAGAACACTACGTTTGCGTATGTCATAAACACCATCGGTACGGTAACGTCACGGCGAAGCTCCTTCACAAGCTCAAACACCTTGTCTGTTGTAACGCCGCCTCTGAGCGCACGGATATTCGCACCCTGAATGACGGGTCCCTCGGCGGTCGGGTCGGAAAACGGAATGCCAAGCTCGATAAGGTCGGCACCGCCCTTTACAGCCGCCCTGACAGCCTTTGCAGTCGTTTCGAGGTCGGGGTCGCCGCAGGTTATGAAAGGAATGAACGCCTTGCCGTTTTCAAAAGCCTTTTTTATGTTACTCATTTATATCCTCTCCTCTGTATCTTGCGATAGCTGCGCAGTCCTTGTCGCCTCTGCCCGAAATGGTGATAACTATTATCTTGTCCTTGTCCATTGTCGGGGCTATCTTCAGTGCGTGTGCAACGGCGTGGGACGACTCGATAGCGGGGATTATCCCCTCTGTCCTTGAAAGGTATTCAAAAGCGTTTACTGCTTCGTCGTCGGTAACGGGAACATACTGCGCCCTGCCGATGTCGTGAAGGTGAGCGTGCTCGGGTCCGACGCCCGGGTAGTCAAGACCTGCCGAGATAGAGTAAACGGGAGCTATCTGTCCGTACTCGTCCTGGCAGAAATAAGATTTCATTCCGTGGAAGATGCCGAGCTTGCCCGTTGCGATAGTCGCCGCAGTTTCAAACGTGTCAACGCCACGCCCCGCAGCCTCGCAGCCGATAAGTGCGACCTCTTTGTTTTCGATAAAGTGATAGAAGCTTCCGATAGCATTCGAGCCGCCGCCTACGCAGGCGAGCACAGCATCGGGGAGCCTGCCCTCCTTTTGGAGCATCTGCTGCTTTATCTCCTTTGAGATAACAGCCTGAAAATCCCTTACGATAGTGGGGAAGGGGTGCGGTCCCATTACAGAGCCGAGGCAGTAGTGGGTATCGTCTATCCTTGAGGTCCACTCTCTCATCGCCTCGGAAACAGCGTCCTTGAGCGTAGCTGTACCTGTCGTTACGGGAATTACCTCAGCGCCGAGCAGACGCATGCGGTAAACGTTGAGCGCCTGACGCTTGGTGTCCTTCTCGCCCATAAAAACGACGCACTGCATACCCATAAGAGCAGCTGCGGTAGCGGTCGCTACGCCGTGCTGACCTGCGCCCGTTTCTGCGATGAGCCTTGTCTTGCCCATTTTCTTGGCAAGCAGAGCCTGTCCGAGAACGTTGTTTATCTTGTGAGCGCCCGTGTGGTTGAGATCCTCTCTTTTGAGGTATATCTTCGCACCGCCGAGGTCCTCGGTCATCTTCTTTGCAAAATACAGCCTTGACGGTCTGCCCGCATAGTCGTTGAGAAGCTCGCTCAGCTCCTTGTTGAACTGTTCATCGTTCTTGTAGAAGTTATAAGCCTTTTCAAGCTCGATGACCGCATTCATCAGCGTTTCGGGTATATACTGTCCTCCGTGTATCCCGAAGCGTCCGTTTGGGTTGGTCATTATTATCTTTCCTTTCTCACGGCAGCGACGAATGCTGCCATTTTGTTTTTATCCTTATTTCCGTCCGTTTCAAGACTGCTGCTTGCATCGACGGCGAACGGGTGAAAAGCCTCTATCGCATCGCCGACGTTTTCGGCAGTCAGTCCTCCCGCAAGGAAAAACGGTCTGTCGATATCCTCTATCAGCGAGTGGTCAAACGTTTTTCCCGTACCCGTTCCCGAGTCCAGAAGAACATAGTCAGCCTTGCTTTGCACCGCCGCTTTGATATCCTCGCCGGTGCGGACAGTGAACGCCTTGATTATCGGCTTGCCAGTCAGCTCCCTGAGCCTTGTGATATAACCGTTGTCCTCTTTGCCGTGAAGCTGTATAAGGTCGAGCATCTCGGCGTAGTACTGCGTTATTCCCTCTATCGGCTCGTTGACGAATACGCCGACCTTTTTTATACCTGCGCTGTAATCGTCCGCATAGCCTGCCAGCTCACAGAATGTCCCGAGTCCGACAGAGCGTCTGAACCCGTCCGAAAGCACGAACCCGATGTAGTCCGCACCCAGCTCGCAAGCTGCGATAACGTCCTTTGGCTGCATCATTCCGCAAAGCTTTATCCCTGTCATTGTTCTTCACCCCGTAGCTGAGCGAGCATAGCTTTCTTGTCGGCAGCTCTCATCAGCGTTTCTCCGACGAGCACGGCGTCTGCGCCTGCCTGTCTGAGCGCTTCAACGTCCTGCGGGGTCTTTATGCCGCTTTCCGCAACGAACAGCACGTCGTTCGGCACAAGCTCACGCAGTCTTGCGCTGTTGCTTATGTCCACCGAGAAATCCTTTAAGTCACGGTTGTTTACGCCGATGATCCTTGCGCCGCAGTCTACCGCACAGGCTATCTCGTCACGGTCGTGCGTCTCGACAAGTGCGCTTATGCCAAGCGTGTCGCAAATGCCGATATACCTTCTGATATCTTCCTTGGGGAGTATCGAGCATATCAGCAGCACAGCCTTTGCGCCGAGCAGCTTTGCCTCGTATATCATATATTCGTCAACGGTGAAATCCTTGCGCAGACAGGGCACAGACACGGCTTTTGCGGTCTGTTTCAAATACTCGTCCGACCCGAGGAACCATTTTGGCTCGGTCAGCACCGAGATACAGTCTGCACCAGCTTTTTCGTATTCCTCGGCTATGCCGACGCAGTCAAAATCCTGTGCGATGATGCCCTTTGAGGGGCTTGCTTTTTTGCACTCGCAGATGAACGAGATGCCGCCCTTTGAAAGCGCCTGTTCAAATTCAAAGCTACCTTTGGGGAGTGCGAGCGCACGAGCCTTTATGTCCTGCTCGCTGAATGCCTGTTTATTAAGATGTACACGCTGCCTTGCGTAGTCCGCAAGCTCGTCAAGAATACTCATGCGTTGCTTACCTCGATAAGTTTTTCAAGTGTTTCAAGTGCCTTGCCCGAGTCGATTATCTCCGCAGCGAGCTTCACGCCCTGTTCAAAGCTTTCAGCCTTTGCGCCGATGTACAGCGAAGCTCCTGCGTTGAGAAGAACGGCATTTCTCTTGTGATCCTTTGCGCCGCCGAGAATGTCACGGGTTATCTGTGCGTTTTCAGCAGGCGTGCCGCCCTTGAGGTCGTCCTTTGTGCAGCTTTCAAAGCCAAACTGCTCGGGTGTTATGGTGTAGGACTTGAACCAGCCGTCCTTTATCTCGCAGATATGTGTCGGTGCGCTCAGCGATATCTCGTCGAGCTTGTCTTTTCCGTAAACGACCATTCCACGCTGTACGCCAAGCTCGATGAGCACCTGTGCAAGCGGCTCTACAAGATAGTCGTCGTAAACGCCGAGCAGCTGCATCTTCGGGCTTGCGGGGTTGGTGAGAGGTCCAAGGATATTGAAAACGGTGCGGAAGCCCAGCTCCTTGCGGATAGCGCCGACATACTTCATGGAGGAGTGGTATTTCTGTGCGAAGAAGAAGCACATACCCACCTTGTCAAGAAGCTCTCTGCACTTTTCGGGACTCTGCTCGATATTCACGCCGAGCGCTTCAAGGCAGTCCGCCGTACCGCAGGCTGACGAAGCGGCTCTGTTGCCGTGCTTTGCGACCTTCATTCCGCCAGCTGCCGCAACGAGCGCAGAGGTGGTCGAAATATTGAAGCTGTGTGCGTTGTCGCCGCCCGTTCCGACTATCTCAAACACATCGAAATCGGTTTGCACTTTTGTTGCATGGTCTCTCATCGCAGCGGCACAGCCTGCTATCTCGTTTGTGGTCTCCGCCCTTGCGCTTTTTGTGGAAAGCGATGCAAGAAACGCAGCGTTCTGTGTGGGCGTGGTCTCGCCGCTCATTATCTCGTTCATTACCGAATATGCCTCGTCGTATGTGAGGTCCTGCTTATTTACTATTTTAACTATAGCTTCTTTGATCATAACGCATTTCTCCTTAAATTTCAATAAAATTTTTCAAAATATGTTTTCCCTGTGGTGTAAGTATCGACTCGGGGTGGAACTGCACACCGTAGATCCTGTACTGTCTGTGCTGTACTGCCATAATCTCTGCGTCGTCCGTAACGGCGGTGACCTCCAGGCAGTCGGGAACGGTCTGTACATCTGCTGCGAGCGAGTGGTATCTTGCGACGTCAAGCTCGCTGCCAAGCCCCTTGAATATCGGCGAGTCGGCTTTGATGCTGATCCTTGACTGCTTGCCGTGCATAAGCTTCTTTGCGTGTACTATCTTTGCTCCGTAAGCCTCGCATATCGCCTGATGTCCGAGGCACACGCCCAGCGTCGGTATCTCTTTGCAGATGCTTCCCGCCGCCTCTACGATGATGCCTGCATCGCAGGGTCTGCCGGGACCGGGCGAGATTATTATTTTTTCAGGGCCAAGCGCCCTTATCTCAGCGACCGTCATCTCGTCGTTTCGTATCACCCTGATATCGCTGTTCAGCTCACCTATCATCTGATACAGGTTGTATGAAAAGCTGTCGTAATTATCTATAAGAAGTATCATCTCGCACCTCACAGTTCCTGCGCCGTTTTAAGCGCATCAACAACAGCGGCGGCTTTGTTTATGCATTCGTTGTATTCATTCTGTGCGACCGAGTCTGCCACGATGCCCGCACCGCTTCTCACAAAGACCCTGCCGTTTTTCTTGTAGGCTATCCTTATGGCGATACAGGTGTCAAGGTTCCCCGTAAAGTCGATGTACCCGACCGCACCGCCGTAGATGCCGCGCTTGTTGTTTTCAAGCTCTGCGATAAGCTCACAGGCTCTTATCTTCGGCGCACCCGAAAGTGTACCTGCGGGGAGCACTGCGCTCACGGCGTCCAGCGCATCGCAGTCGTCTCTTATCTCGCCTCTGACAGTTGAGCCGATGTGCATAACGTGTGAGAAGCGTTCTATGCACCGCAGCTTTTCGACCTGAACCGAGCCGAACCTGCTTATCTTTCCGAGGTCGTTGCGCCCAAGGTCAACGAGCATATTGTGTTCGGCAAGCTCCTTTTCGTCGGCGAGCAGCTCCTTTTCAAGCTCCTCGTCCTGCTTTTTCGTCTTGCCTCTGGGTCTTGTGCCCGCAAGAGGGAATGTGTGCAGTACGCCGTCTTCGAGCTTTACGAGAGTCTCGGGAGAAGCGCCCGCTATCTCGACGTCCGTTCCGCAGAAATAGAACATATACGGTGAGGGGTTTATCGTTCTCAGCACCCTGTATGTGTTGAGCAGGCTTCCTTCAAACTCGGCACTGAGCCTATTTGAAAGAACTATCTGGAAGATGTCGCCCTCGAAGATATGGCGCTTTGCCTTTTCGACCATCTTGCAGAACTCCTGCTTGCTGAAAAGTCCGCTGACGGGGGAGAGCAGTCTGCCCGCAGGCTCTTGTATCTCCTCTCCGCTTTCAAGGAGCTGCGCAAGTCTTTCAAGCTCACGCTTTGCCTCGGCGAAATTCCCGTCAACATCGTCAAGCTTTATGTTGACTATCAGTATCAGCTTCTGCCTTACGTTGTCAAATGCTATCACCTTGTCAAACAGCATAAGGTCAACGTCCTTGAACTGCTCGGTGTCGTTTGTCTGCTGCCTGAGCGTCGGCTCGGAATAGCCTATGAAATCAAATCCGAAATATCCGACAAGTCCTCCCGTGAACGTCGGAAGACCGTCGAGCCTCGGGCTTTTGTACTGTGCGAGGATATCCCTTATAGCCTGCTTGGGGTCGCTTCCATACGGCTCACCGTCAACGGTCACTTCGCCGTCGGAGCAGGTCACGAGCCTTTTTGCGTCAAGACCGAGAAAAGTGTAGCGCCCCCACGTTTCGCTGCTCTGTGCGGATTCAAGCATAAAGCAGTGAGAGGATACCTTTTTCAGCTTTCTTACAGCCTGTATCGGCGTGCAGATGTCCGAAAGCAGCTCGCAGCTCACCGGTGCGATGCTGTATTTTCCGCTTTGCGCAAGCTCCTTCAGCATTTGAATATCGGGAAAGATGTTCATTTTTATTACCTGCCTTTCAGATCTGCGGGGCAATAAAAAAATCCCCGACAGATCAACTGATCTGTCAAGGACGAATAACCATTATCCGTGGTGCCACCTTGATTTGCGGCAAAAGCCGCACACTCAGCGGGATACTATCATATCCCCGGCATTGTAACGTCTGCCTGCGACGTCGCAGAATACTCTGAAAGCAAAAGCATTTCATTTGACTGCGCCCTCTGCGGTCCATTTGACAACCTGTTTCTCACCCGCTCTCAGCACCACGGGCTCTCTGTAAAGGCATTATTGCCGTTATCTCCGCATCAACGGTTTAACCTATTGAATTGTCTGAATTGTATCACCTAACAGACCAAAAGTCAAGCGTTCTGTTTTCACTTTTACAAATTGTTCACACTTGGTAAGCTTCGAGCCTGTATATCGGCAGACCCATCTGTGAGAACCTTGTTTCGTACTCGGTCATAATGTTGCCCTCAAAGCCGCTGTTGTGCAGGTCGAGGCTGACGTTTTTAAGCCCGAAGCCGTTAGCGGTGAACTGCTCTATCGAGAACTCGAAAAAGTGCATATTGTCGGTTTTCTGATGTATCTCGCCGTCCTGCGTGAGAAGACGCTTGTATATCTCCAGAAAGCCCTTGTGCGTGAGCCTGTGCGAGGCGTAGGTGTTTTTGGGGAACGGACAGCTGAAATTCAGATATATCAGCCCGACCGACCTCTCGGGGATAAAGCAGTCCAGATACTCCGCATTTCCCCGCAGGAAAAACAGATTAGGCACGCCTTGTTCTATCGCACTTTCCGCAGCGTCAACGATAACGTTGCTGGACTTTTCCACAGCCAGCACATTCAGCTCGGGGTGCAGCTTTGCGAACTCGATAGCGAACTGCCCCTTGCCGCAGCCTATCTCAAGTATAACGGGGTTGGCGTTTCCAAACAGCTTTTCATAGTCAAGCAGCGTCTTTTCGCTCTTGTCCTGAAAATTCTTCTGATGTCTGTCCATATATATGATCCTGTCGCCGCAGCCCTGAAGCCTTGCGTCAAGATTTCTTTTCCTTCTCATCCTCATCGGGGATCTGTCCTCCTTCTGCCTTTTTGACGATAAGATACCTAAGCAGCATCACAGCGTCGAACGTTATAAGAATAAGCCCCGCAAATATCATTGCTGCGATAAAGAGCCAAGCGTAATCGGGCACTATCTGTACGACGTCGTCCCACCTCGCATAGACCCTCCCGCCTATTGTTTCCCAACCTATAGCTGCATCGCTGCGGCAGTATATCGCAACAGGGGAGTATATCCTGCTTATCCACGGCAGCTCGGCATCGCTTTGCTTTATAACGAACTCGCCCGATGAAAACAGCGCAGACTCGTGGAAAAAGCAGAAGCCGTTCTCCTGTTTTCTGTATTCCAGACCGCTGAGTATCGTTCCGCTGTGGACCTCGTACTTTGAACGCTTTGAATCTATCGCCTTCTGATCGACCTCCAGCAGCACGAACGATACTGCTGCCAAAGCGATAAGCACGATATTGACAAGCTTTATGCGGTGCTTGTGCGAACCTTTTATGTACCTTATTGCGTGGTAAATGGCAAATGCGAACATCAGTACCCCTATAAAAGCAATAAGCATATTACCACCCCGTTATTTCAAATTGTGTTCAAACCAGTCCTGGTCGGCGGTGACTTTCAGCCACTGTGTACACGAGCCTGTGAGGGCGTTCTCGTAAGGGTAGACGTTGAGCATCACCTCGGGTTCGCCGTCGCCCGTGTAGTGCGGTGTGACCTTGAACTGGATATCGTTTCTGATTATGCTTGAAAGTGCGTCCTCGATAGTCTGTCCGTCTGCGATGCGCTTTGAAGCGTCGGAAATGCGGATATTCCTGAATTTCGCTTGGTAGATGCGCTTGCCGTCGTTCTTTGTCACAAGCGGCATATCGGCTTTGTGCGGTATTATCTTTCCGTTTTTGTTTTCGAGGTATTCAAGCTGTGAGAACGTTACCTCGCCCGAATCTATCGCTGCCCCCGAAAAGGAAACGCACAAGCCCTTTGACGATTCCTTCCCCGAGCTTTCGACGCTGAACGAAAAGCGAAGCCCGTTTATCAGTATCTTCCCGCAGGCTGAAAAATCAAGCTTTACGGGAAGCTCCTTTTTTGCAAACAATCTCATTGTCAGTCCTCCGAAAGTATTATCTCCGCTCCGCCGACATTTCTTATGTCAAGCTCGTAGCAGCAGCCCTCGCCGAACAGCCTTTGCATTTCCGAAATGAAGCTGTCCGAAAGCTCATACGGCACGAACGCCTGTATCGTTCCCGCAAAGCCTCCGCCGTGCACCCTGCACGCACCCTTGCCGCTGAGAACTCTCTTTGCGGCGTAAAGTGCGGTGGAAAGCCCTTGGTTCTGCGGCTGTGAACAGGGGAAGATGTTTTGCAGCCAGCACATCGACGACATACCCGACTCGTTGACAGTGTCAAGGAATTTTCCGATATCTCCGTCACCGAGCGCCTTTGTCATAGTGCGCACACGCTCGTTCTCGTCAAAGAAATGCAATGCCCGCAGATACGCTCTGTCACCGCATTTTCTGCGCACCTCGGCACTGCTTCCGATAAGCTCGTCACGGCTCAGCTCTCTGAGAACGCTTTTTCCGAACACGCCTGCGACAGCCTTCATTTCGGCGGGTATAGCCGCATAGTCGGGCGTAAGGTCGGCGTGGTCGCCCTTTGTGTCCACGATGAACAGGGCGTATCCGTGCGATGCTATATCAGCTTTGAGCGGCGTTACAACAGGATCATTCGGGTCTTTGAGATCTATCGAGATGAACCCGCCCACCGAGCACGCCATCTGATCCATAAGCCCCGAGGGCTTGCCGAAATACACGTTCTCGGCGTACTGGCTTATCTTTGCTATCTCGATATCGTCCGGCTCACAGGCGTTGTAAAGCCCTGCGAGGATATCCCCGACAAGCACCTCGAACGCCGCAGACGACGAAAGCCCCGAGCCCGAAAGCACATCGGACATACAGTATGCCCTGAATCCGCCGACTTTCAGCCCTCTTTGTGCAAAGCCCGCACAAACGCCTCTTATCAGCGCCGCAGACATGCCCTGCTCCGACTGCCTTGCTTCGAGGTCGCCGGTGTCGATAACGACCGTTTCGTAGCCCTGCGAGGCAAAGGTTATCCTGCCGTCGTCCGTTTTGAGCACAGCGGCTATACAGTCAAGGCTCACGCCCGCCGCAAGCACACAGCCGTTGTTGTGGTCGGTGTGGTTGCCGCATATCTCCGTTCTTCCCGAAGCCGAGAAATAGCGTGACGGCTTTTCGCCGAACGTCTTTTCAAAGCCTGCGGCAAGACTGCAAAAACGCTTTTTCTGCGCTTCACATGCCTTTTTGCCGAACACCTGTGCGAGTGTATATTCTTGCATAAACGATATTCTCCTTTGCATATTTTCACTATTATACCACGTTCCCCTCCGAAAGAAAAGCATTTTTTTATTAATTTGAAGTTTTATGTGCCGTTCAAAGGATATTTCCTGTTGCAATTTGCGTGTGAATGTGCTATAATCATTAAGGCAGCACCACACAACTAATGTCTGCCGCCTTTGAAAATGAAAACTATCGCCTTGTAGGGTAAGGGCGAATGAAAGGAAAGATACATATTATGAAAAAACTTATGCTTGGAAATGAAGCGGTCGCAAGGGGTCTGTACGAAGCAGGCTGCCGCATCGCATCAGCGTATCCGGGAACCCCCTCGACGGAGATAACCGAAACGCTGGCTAAGTATGACGAGGTCTATGCTGAATGGGCACCCAACGAAAAGGTAGCTATGGAGGTCGCTCTGGGTGCGTCTATCGCAGGTGCGAGAAGCTTCTGCGCAATGAAGCATGTCGGTCTTAACGTTGCAGCCGACCCGCTTTACACCGCAGGCTATACCGGCGTTACCGGCGGAATGGTAGTCGCAGTTGCCGACGACCCGGGCATGCATTCCTCACAGAACGAGCAGGATTCAAGACATCACGCTATCGCCTCCAAGGTGCTTATGGTCGAGCCTTCGGATTCAGCGGAGTGCAAGGAGTTTGCGAAAAAGGCTTACGACCTTTCGGAAAAGTTCGATTGCCCCGTTATCCTCAGACTTTCGACAAGAGTTTCACACTCCCAGTCGGCTGTCGAGCTTTGCGACAGGGTAGAAAAGGACCTTATCCCTTACGAAAAGAATATCGACAAGTACGTTATGATGCCAGCAAAGGCTATCAAGCGTCACCCGATAGTTGAGGACAAGCTAAAGGCTGCCGCAGAGTTTGCGGAGACAAGCGACCTCAACCGTGTCGAAATGGCTGACACAAAGATAGGTGTCATCACCGCAGGTATCTGCTATGAGTACGCTAAGCAGGCTTTGGGCGACAAGGCAAGCTTTCTGAAGCTGGGTATGATAAACCCGATGCCGACAAAGCTCATAAAGGACTTTGCCGCAAAGTGCGACAAGGTGTACGTTATCGAGGAGCTTGACGGCATAATCGAGAGCCACTGCAAAAACATCGGCGTTGACGTTGTCGGAAAGGAGCTTTTCGGATACATCGGCGAGATATCGCAGACTATCGTTTCCGAAAAGATACTCGGCACTAAGCCCGAGTTCGATACGTTTGCAGAGAACGTTCCCGTAAGACCCCCTGTAATGTGCGCCGGCTGCCCGCACAGAGGACTTTTCTACTGCCTCAAAAAGCTGGGCGTTACAGTTTCGGGCGATATCGGCTGCTATACCCTCGGCGCAACAGCTCCGCTGAACGCTATGGATTCCACGATATGCATGGGCGCTTCCATATCGGCTCTGCACGGCTTCAATAAGGCTCTGGGCGAAAAGGCTGAAAAGAACTCGGTCGCTGTTATCGGCGATTCGACCTTTATGCACAGCGGTATGACCAGCCTTGTGAACGTCGCTTACAACGCTACAAATTCAACAGTCATAATCCTGGACAACTCCATTACGGGTATGACAGGACATCAGCAGAACCCGACAACGGGCAAGAACCTCAAAGGCGACCCCGCCGCTGCGGTGAACCTCGTTGACCTCTGCCACGCTATCGGCATCAAGAGCGTAAGAGTCGTTGACCCGTACCATATGGCTGAAACGGAAGCCGTTATCAAGGAGGAGCTTGCAAAGGACGAAGCGAGCGTTATAATCTCACGCAGACCGTGCGCTCTGCTCAAATACGTTAAGCACAACCCGCCGCTGAAGGTCGATAACGACAAGTGCGTCGGCTGCAAGCAGTGTCTCAAGATAGGCTGTCCAGCAATTTCAATGCACGACGGCAAGTCGGTCATCGACCATACACAGTGCGTTGGCTGCGGCATCTGTACCGAGATGTGCAAGCTCGGCGCTATCAAATAAAAAAGTATAAGGGAACAGTAAGAATGAATTTTGATTTTGATAAAGACGATAAAAAGGCTTTGGGTGTAATAGGTGCGCTCGTCGGAGCCGCACTCGCAATGGGACTGTGGTGCCTGCTTGGCTATTTCGGAAAAATGGCATTCATTTGCGGTATCGCTATGTGCGTTGGTGTTATCGGCGGATACTATCTGCTCGGTAAGGGAATGAGTATCGGCGGACTTGTTATATGCGGTATTATTATGCTCGCAGCTGTGTTCTTTTCAGTAAGGCTAAGCTACGGCCTCTGGCTTTACAATAAGCTTGACGGCACAATGTCGTTCGGAGATTGTTACAGCAAGGTGATGAAGCTGCTTGAAGCACTGGGTGAAAAGGGCTCTTTCTATAAAGATCTCGGACTTGGCTACCTGTTCACGGTTGGCGGCGGCTTCTATATGCTTTTCAAGCTGGACATCATAGACAGCTGAAACTTGTACGATGAGAACAACAATTAACTAAGGAGTTGTGATAAATGGAAACTAAATCAATTATGATAGTGGGCGTGGGCGGACAAGGCTCTCTGCTCGCATCAAGACTTATAGGAAACGTCCTGCTTCAGCAGGGCTACGACGTTAAGGTGTCTGAGGTCCACGGAATGAGCCAGAGAGGCGGCTCGGTCGTTACCTATGTAAAGTACGGTGACAAGGTGTATTCGCCTGTTGTCGAAAAGGGCGAGGCTGATATCATCATCAGCTTTGAAACGCTGGAGGCAGCAAGATATGTGCCTTTCCTCAAAAAGGGCGGACACATCGTTCTTTCCACACAGCAGATAGACCCTATGCCCGTTATCAACGGCGCTGCAACATATCCCGAAAATATCGTTGACAAGCTTAAAGGCATGGGTATCGACGTTATAGCTGTCGATGCTCTGAAGATCGCCGAGGAGTGCGGCAACGCAAAGGCTTCAAACGTTGTCCTTATGGGCGTTGTATCGACAAAGATGCCTTTTGACGAGGCTTGCTGGAACAAGGCTGTTGAGGAGTGCGTCCCTGCAAAGTTCCTTGAACTCAACAAAAAGGCATTCGCAATGGGCAGACAGGCATAAATTTTGGAGGAACGCATATGGGAAAGTATTGGAATGAATCAATGGAATGTGCCACCCTCGACGAAATGAGGGCGCTGCAGAGCTTCCGCCTGCAAAAGACAGTAAAGAGGGTATATGCAAATGTACCGTATTACAGGGATATGATGGATAAGGCAGGCGTTAAGCCGGAGGATATCAAGAGCGTTGATGACCTTCACCTGCTCCCGTTCACCTGTAAGCAGGACCTCAGAGATACATACCCCTACGGGCTGTTTGCCTGCCCTATGGAAGATGTCGTCAGACTGCACGCATCATCGGGAACAACGGGAAAGCAGATAGTTGTCGGATATACAAGAAAAGACCTTGATATGTGGAGCGACTGCGTTGCAAGAGCTTTGACGGCTGCGGGTGCTACAAAGTCAGACTTTATGCATATTTCCTACGGCTATGGTCTGTTCACGGGCGGTCTGGGTCTGCACGACGGCGCAACCAAGGTCGGTATGACAACGATACCTGTTTCTTCGGGCAATACCAAAAGACAGATAACCATTCTCAAAGATTTCGGCTCGACATTTATCTGCGCTACACCGTCATATGCGCTTTACCTTGCCGAGACTATGAAGGAAATGGGTGTGAGCAAGAGCGACCTCAAGCTCAAAGCGGGCCTCTTCGGCGCCGAGGCTTGGACAGAGCAGATGCGCAGGGAGATCGAGGAAAAGCTCGGCTGCAAGGCAATGGATATCTACGGCCTTACCGAGATAACAGGTCCTGGCGTTGCATTTGAGTGCGAGTGCCAGAACGGAATGCACATCAACGAGGACAACTTTATCCCCGAGGTCATCGACCCAAATACGGGCGAGGTGCTGCCTTACGGTACAGAGGGCGAGCTGGTGTTCACCTGCATCAACAAGGAAGCATTCCCGATACTGCGTTACAGAACAAAGGATATCTGTGTTCTTGAAAGAGGCACGTGCAAGTGCGGAAGAACGCTGATAAAGATGCGCAAGCCAAGAGGAAGAACAGACGATATGCTCATCATCAGAGGCGTAAACGTATTCCCGTCGCAGATAGAGTCCGTACTTCTTTCGCTGGGTGATACATCGCCTTACTATCAGATCGTTGTTGACAGAAAGAACAATACCGATACTTTCGAGATACAGGTCGAGCTGCCCGAGCATATGCTCTCGGATACGATCAAGACTATCGAGGATATGGAAGCAAAGATCACAGAGGCTTTGCATTCTACTCTGGGAATACAGCCTAAGATCCGCCTTGTCGAACCTAAGAGCCTGCCAAGAAGCGAGGGCAAGGCAGTAAGAGTTATTGATAAGAGAAAGCTCATAGACTAAAATATTGGGGAAAACCCTTTTTTGGAAGGGAACTATTATAAGCAGCGCTTTTTAGTATGAAAATAAACTGTATTACATATTTATAAAGGGGGTCATTAAAAATGACAGTAAAACAGCTATCCGTTTTCGTTGAAAACAGACCCGGCAGACTCAGCGCAATAACAAAGCTTCTGGGTGACGCAAACATCAATATCCGTGCTATGTCTATCGCAGACACCAAGGACTTCGGCATTTTAAGACTTATCGTTGACGATGCCGACAAGGCTCTGAAGGTGCTCAAGGACGAGGGCTGCTCGGTGACCATCACCAACGTCCTTGTGCTTCGCATAACCGACAGACCCGGAAGCCTCGCTATGGCTATGGCTGCACTTTACAAGGACAATATCAGCGTGGAGTATATGTACGCTGCCTTCATCAATACCGAGAGCAATACAGCCTGCCTCGTG
This sequence comes from uncultured Ruminococcus sp., assembly GCA_902786975.1. GTDB lineage: Bacteria > Bacillota > Clostridia > Oscillospirales > Ruminococcaceae > Hominimerdicola. Next base: position 141,383 of record CADAES010000006.1, on the reverse strand, counting down.
CTGCGTGTGGACGATAACGACAAGGCTACCGTAGCTCTGTATGACAGCGGCTATAAGCTCCTTTCACAGAACGAACTCGGCTGAAAAACGCAGACGATCCCTGCATAACAGGTGCGGGGATCTTTTTTTGCTTTGGTAACGTTATTGTTGTGTAATGCTAATTCTAAAATTTGTGTTAAGGTAAAAAAAGTACTTGATTTTTTTTGAGGATGTGTTATTATTATAGTAGGCATGAGAAGAGGTCGTGCCAAAGACTATCAAGGAGGTTTGTATTATGGCATATGCTATCAATGATGAGTGCATCGGCTGCGGCGCATGCGTAGAGGGCTGCCCCGTTGGTGCTATTTCTATGGACGGAGATAAGGCTAAGATCGACGCTGATGCTTGCATCGACTGCGGTGCTTGCAACGGTACTTGTCCGGTCGGCGCTCCTAACCAGGAGTAATTTTTACTTAAACACAAAAAACGCTTGCTTGTGGGTATTCCCTCGGGCAGGCGTTTTTATTGTGCAATATCCACAAAAAGTTGAGATCGTCCGGGCTCGTTTTAGACTGATTACAGAATTATTACAACTTGGTTACAAAAATCGTTGACACCTATATATTGTTGTGGTATACTTGCAAGTGGGGAAATATTGTATAGTTAGGAGTTAGGATTTCATGAGTAATTTAAAAAGCGGTGCTTCCGCAAAGATAGCAGCAGCTGCTTTGTGTATCGTACTCGGTATAGGCACCGTTAGCTTCCTCGGAACAGGCAGCGACGCAGTCAAGACATCTGATGAGTCTCAGACTGAAGTCACCACATCTTCCGAGCAGACTGAAAATGAAACGACAAGACCCGCTGATGTTACAACAGTAGTAAACAGCATTTCCAACCGCAGCGCCGGTGCTGGCGAAACAGGCTGGGAGGTAAGGCTCGAAGGCTCTGCAAAACCTGCTGATACCTGGGAGGCAGACCTCGATATCGGAGTTCAGACCGGCTGGAATGTAGACCTCATCGACAACCCGACAGAACAGACAGCGGCTTCGGCTGAAAACAGCTCTGTTCAGCAGCAGAAAGGCGAGCAGGAGGGCGTGCAGGAGGGCGTGCAGGAGCGTGTTGAGGACACACCGAAGGATGAGCCTCAGCAGTCCGCAACGACCACAAAGACATCGTCTTCAACTACAACAAAAACATCTGCTGCAAAGAAAAAGACGACCACTACAAAGAAATCTTCAACAAGCAGCGTTCCCAAGACTATCGTTACCAAGTCCGGCTACGATGTGAACGGCGGAACCGCAAGAGCAAGACTTGATTCAGTCAAGGCTGAGGACCTCAAGCCCAGAATTACCCCAAAGGGCTCTGAGAAAGCAATTCTTGAAAAGTATATGAAGATGCTCGTTACAGATGATATGACCAACTATGAGAAGGTACTCACCTGCTACGATTACCTTATCAGACACACACGCTATGCATACGGCGGCTGGAGCGCACCTATGAGATCGGTACTTGTAAAGGGCTTCGGCACCTGCACAGAGTATTCGCACGTTCTTTGCTCGATGCTCAGATATATGGGCTTTGACGCTCATACAGTATGGGGCAGGACAGCAATGGCAAGAGGCGGCTACGGTCAGCATATGTGGGTCGAGGTAAAGATAAACGGCAATATATACGTTCTCGACGCACAGGTCGATGACAACCTCTCCTACGGCGGTATCTCACATAAGAGATTTGTGAAGCTCTATTCGGAGGTAAGAGGACAGTACATCAGAGGTCACGTTGAAAAATACTGATATGTAAACACGAGCCAAGAGGCTGGATATAATATCCCGCCTCTTTTTTTTGTTGCAAAAAAAGCGAGGCTGTGCTATACTTTAAGTAATCTTAAAGTAGGCTTGCTATAATGAGCTAAAATGCATAAGGAGTGATAGTATGAGACTTTTGCTTGCAGAGGACGAAAAGGAGCTTTCCAATGCTCTTGTGGCGGTGCTGAAACACAGCAACTATTCCGTCGACGCCGTCTATGACGGGCTTGATGCCTATAACTACGGCATAAGCGAAAACTATGACGGTATTATCCTTGATATAATGATGCCCAAAATGGACGGTATCGAGGTGCTGAAAAAACTCCGTGAAAAGGGGATACATACACCTGTTCTCCTGCTGACGGCAAAGTCGCAGGTGTCGGACAGGATAACCGGACTTGACAGCGGTGCGGACGACTACCTCACAAAGCCTTTTGCAATGGGCGAGCTTCTGGCAAGGATAAGGGCAATGACACGGCGTAAAACAGAGTTCTCACCCAACGACCTCACACTGGGGAATATTACGCTCAGCCGTGAGACCTACGACCTCAAAGGCCCAAACGGCACTCAGCGCCTTGCGGGCAAGGAATTCCAGATGCTTGAGATGCTTATGGTCAACAAGAACACTCTTATCTCGACCGAGCGCTTTATGGAGCGTATCTGGGGCTATGACAGCGATGCAGAGATAAATGTCGTGTGGGTGTTCATATCCTATCTTCGCAAAAAGCTTGTGAGCGTCGGTGCGAATGTGGAGCTAAAGGCGGCGAGAGGCGTCGGCTATTCGCTTGTCGAAAAACAGTAAATAACGTTGCGAGGAGTTGATAAACGGTGATAAAACGGCTTCAGAGAAAGTTCGTGCTTATCGTTGCAGTCTGCCTGCTTGCGGTCGAGGTGCTCGTTATAGGCGCTATAAATATCGTCAATATCCGTTCGGTCAACAGCGATGACGACAATATCCTTCAGATGCTTGCTGAAAACGACGGGCGTATACCCGATTTTTTCAGGCACGACAAGCAAAAGCCCGATAAGATGCTCACACCCGATGATATCCCGCCCAAGCTGAGAAACAATAACTTCAACGAGGAAACAAGGTATCAGACACGATATTTCGTCGTCGATCTCGAAAACACGGGCAAGGTCAAAAGGATTAATACGGGAAATATCGCCGCTGTTGACAGCGACAAGGCTGCGGAGTATGCACAGCAGGCTCTGGAGAAGGACAAAAGCAGCGGCAGGATAGACAACTACAAATACAGGATAGTCGAAAAGGACTATGGCAAAACCGTCATCTTCCTCGACGTGAGAAACGCAGAGCGCAACAAAAACAGGTTTCTGCTCATCTCCGTCCTCGTAGCAGCAGCGGGCTATGTAATAACCTGCCTGCTGGTGCTGATATTCTCAAAGCGTGCGGTAAGACCTGCGATAGAAAACTTTGAAAAGCAGCGCCGCTTCATTACCGATGCGGGTCACGAGATAAAGACGCCGCTTGCGATAATCTCCGCAAATACCGAGGTTATCGAAATGACAGGCGAGCCGAGCGAGTGGACGCAGAGCATAAGAAATCAGGTCACAAGGCTCGACGGTCTTGTAAAGGAGCTTTTGCAGCTTTCTAAAATGGAGGAGCAGGACACGGCTCTGACGTTCAGCGAGTTCGATATGTCCGCCGCCGTGACCGACGCAGCACAGCCTTTTGAAACGCTTGCGAAGACTAACGGGAAAAAGCTCACAGCAGATATCAAAAGCGGTATCACGCTCAACGGCGACGAGAACGCTGTGAAGCAGCTCACCTCGATACTTTGCGACAACGCCGTAAAGTACGCCGACAGCGGGTCGGAGATAAATGTCGTCCTCAAAACGTCGCAAAGCGGCAAGCATGCATATCTGAGCGTTTCAAACATCTGCGCCGATCCGCCGAAGGATACCGAAAGACTGTTTGACAGGTTCTACCGTGACGATGCTTCACGAAGCCACGAGGGTCAGAAGGCCGGCTACGGTATCGGATTGTCTATCGCAAGGGCGGTCACTGAGTCGCACAAGGGCAGGATAAACTGCACCGTGAACGCAAACACAGTAACCTTCACAGCAAGGTTCAGAACAGTAAAGTTGAAATAGCGGAGCTGAGTGTTCCGCTCAGACTGTCGATAAAGTGTTATATTTCAGAATAATACTATAAAGTTTATACCCGAAGGGGTTTGGGCTTTTAGAAGCAGAGGATAGGTCGGCAAGATTGTCCGTTAATAATCAGTTTCTCGCTTCTTACTTCTAATAGCGAAGCGTTCTTGCATCCAGAGGCGGAAAGCCCCCAAATAAAGCATTCAGCTACTTGATAGTCAGAACGCTGAATTGAGTAGTTCAATGAAAATAGGTTTTGCAACAGGCAGAGCGGAGCTGAGTGCTCCGCTTTTTTGTGCCTGAGTACATCTTATGCTCTTTTCATCATTACCTCACATTTGGTTTAGCTAATTTTAAGGTTGGGCGGTTATACTTTAGTCAAAGCTTACGGAAAGGACTGAGGTATATGGATAACTACCAGGAAGTTTTCAAACGCACGGAGCAGAAATACCTGCTCGACGCAAATACATATATGAAGCTCAGAAAGCATCTCGAGCCTTACGCACAGGTGGACAGCTACGGCAAGACCACAGTGTGCAACATCTATTACGACACGCCCGACCGCCTGCTGGTCAAGCGCTCGGCAGAGAAGCCGTTTTACAAGGAAAAGTTCAGAGTCAGGAGCTACGGCACACCGACAAAGGATTCCCCCGTGTTCGTCGAGCTGAAAAAGAAATACGACGGCGTTGTATATAAGCGCCGTGTACAGATGACGCTGGAGCAGTCTCAGAGATTTATCTCAGAGGGCATCTGCACAGGGATAAATCCGCAGATAGAAAACGAGCTTTCCTACTGCTTCACGCTCTACCGCGGACTTGCCCCGGCAATGTTTCTCAGCTACGACAGAATAGCGATGTTCGGCGTCGAGGACGAAAGCGTAAGGATAACCTTTGATTCAAACATAACCTACCGTGAAAATATGCTCGACCTTTCAACAGGCGTCTGGGGAAAGAAGCTTCTTGAAAAGGGCGACAGGATAATGGAAATAAAGATAGCCGGCGCTATGCCGATGTGGCTGGTAAGGATACTGGATAAGCTGTGTATCTACCCCGTGTCGTTTTCAAAGTACGGCGCTGCATATCTCAACGAGCTCAAGCTCGGCAACGAAAGGAAAGAGGGTGTCATCTGTGCTTGACTTTACATCTGCATCGTTTGAGAGCATCACAAATTCGACGCTGTTTATAAGCTCTCTTGTTTCAGTAGCTCTCGGTGTGGCTATAGCACTTGCGTTCAGCTTCAAAAACCGTAAATCCAAAGGCTTCCTTATGACGGTGTCCGCACTCCCGTTCATAGTCCAGACGGTGATAATGCTCGTCAACGGAAACGTCGGAACAGGCGTTGCGGTAATGGGCGCATTCAGCCTCGTCAGATTCAGGTCTGTCCCGGGCAACGCAAAGGATATCTGTTCTATCTTCCTCGCTATGGCAGTCGGTCTTGCGATGGGAACGAGCCACTTGCTGCTTGCAGTGCTCATGACAGCAGTTGTCTGCGTGCTGAACATAGTTTATACCCTTCTTCCCGACTCGGCTGAAAGCGGCGAAAAGGAGCTTACCGTGGTCATCCCCGAAAGCCTCGACTACGCACAGGTGTTTGACGATATCCTCAGTAAGTACACCAGCGGCAGCGAGCTGATGTCCGTAAAGACTATCAATATGGGAAGCCTGTATAAACTGAGGTACTCGGTAAGACTGAAGGACAAAACACTTGAAAAGCAGATGCTCGACGAGATAAGGACCCGCAACGGAAACCTCGAAGTCATCTGTTCAAGAGCAAAGACCGCCGACAGCGAACAGCTTTAATATAGCCTTTCACTATCTCCCTATTTTCAATATTCTCAGTGCGCAGAGCAGATGCCGTTGAACGGTGCCTGCTCTGTTCGCATTAGAGGGGGCAAATGTAAATAAATCGTAAACAAAGCCGCAAAGACTTGAAATCAAGCGGCAGTTGTGATATAATGATTAAGCTGTCTGAGGGAAGACCGAATCAGTAAGCTGTGATACCCTGAATAATGGGATATAGCCAAGAGGTAAGGCAGCGGACTTTGACTCCGTCATTTCGATGGTTCGAATCCATCTATCCCAGCCAGTAGAATATATTGGGGTGTCGCCAAGTGGTAAGGCAACGGACTCTGACTCCGTCATTCCGAAGGTTCGAATCCTTCCACCCCAGCCAGCAAAAAAGTCGTAGATACGTCAAAATGACGCATTTACGGCTTCTTTTTTTGTCCAAATTCCATTTTGGCATCAATTTTTGGGGTCATTTTTCCACTTTTACAGTTCTTTTTCGCAAAGTGATGAACGGAACTGATGAATGAAACAGGGTATGATATGATGAAGTTATGTTTACAAATTGGGGCATTAAGACTATGTAAGAAAGTCAAATATTGACTTCAATGATTTTGCCGATTGGCTGGACAACGAAGATGAAGCCGAGGAGATCGATCATATGATAGTTCGGCAGATTTTCTCTGCCACGCCGTATGAAAAGATTTGCAATCAGCAGTTTCCGAGAGAAGCTGTAAAATCGGCTATGCTCAAAGTCGATAACACTGTTCTCACCAATGCTATTGACCAGATCAGTCATGCCGACAGCATTCAGAATTACGAAAAATACCTAATCAGCACGCTTTTCAATGAAGCCAACGGTAAAACGTTCAAGGAAAACGCCGAATCACGCTGGGCAGATTTTGCGGTGAAAAGGGATTTGGGACGATTTAACGCATAGCCTTCCGAAAGAACAAATGGAAGTACAATACTCAATAGGTGTGTTCCGTCTGCCCTCGAAATATATATTTATCAGCTTGGATGCGTCCTCGTTTTTGGGCATTAGATGCTGTGCGACAGAGTGTGATTTTGTCACCGTGACAAAATCAGATTGCGATTGCTTGACTTTTATTTTGGGGTATGATATTATGATTATGAAATATAGAACACGAGAGAAAGGAGGGCGTACTATGGACTACAAATACACTCTTATGCACCACGACATCGAGGTTGCTGTAATAACCTTCGATGAAGAATACCTTAACATCTCGGGCATCAACGAGGTAATGAACTTTGAGCATCTTCCATTAGGAACAGTAAGAAAAGGCATTGTAGGAAAAAAAGACTTAAACGATTGGCTTACAAGCCGTAGTATTCCTGCAAGCCGTGTTGGCTTGTCTGATACACTCGAAAAGCTCAATGTAGCGTCCTCAAAAGAAATCATATTTAAGAGCCTTGGTTTGAGCCTATCAGACCACTATTGGTTGAAACCGTATGGCACTACTTTGCATTGGAAAGACGTTAATTTTTTTGAAAACGATTTTTCCGAGGATATAGGTAACATTCTTTTTGGAGGTATCGCACCAGAAACAATTGACTTTTTATCTCCCGACAACACATCGGACGGTTGGCTCCGTAAGAGGTGGAAAATAACTAATGAAAAGCGAGTGCTGATTAAAGGCGGCAGCGACCCATATCACCAAGAGCCGTTTAACGAGGTCATAGCAGCAAAAATATTTAGCTTGCTTGATATTCCTCACGTTGACTATTCTTTGGTATGGCAAGACGAACTGCCATACAGCGTATGCGAGGATTTCATAACAAACACATCTGAGTTGATACCCGCATATCGCTTAACGCTTTTTGAAAAGCAATCTAACAACGATAGCAATTATCAGCATTTCTTAAAGTGCTGCAATAACGTAGGCATAGATGCCGTTCCGTTCCTCGATAGATTATTGACTGTTGACTATATCTTAGCAAACGAAGATAGGCATTATAATAATTTCGGGCTTGTCAGAAACCCCATAACACTTGAATTTATAGGTTTTGCACCGATTTATGATAGCGGAACAAGTTTAGCATACAACAGACAAATTGATAGCAGAGGGCGTAATTATAAATCGAAGCCATTTAAAGAAAAGCCCGAAGAACAGTTGCAGCTTGTAAGCTCGTTTGATTGGTTTGATGCAGCCAAACTGAACGGTATATCCGAGTTTATCAAGGAAACACTTTCTCCTGCCGTTTATCTCGGTTTGTTTCCTGCGGAGCGTGTAGGTCAAATAGCTTCCTTTGTTGAGAGCAGAATAGAGCACATTGAACGGTTATCACTTAACCGTGCTCAAAAGATAGAATAGCCTTTACGCAAAGACCTTGCAGAACAGCATGCGTTATGCGGATATATTGAATGTCCGTTCAGAGCACAGTCGAAGAACAGAAGGTTGATGCTCCGACGCAGACTCAAATGCAGTCAAAGAAGAACAATTGCGGCAGGCGCATATAACAAAACAGCAGCTTTCCATAGGCGGCACAACCTTAACGAAGAATTTAATATGCAGTGTTACCCGGAAGGTATGATCGCCTTTCGGGTTTTGCTTTTCAGCTTGCAAATGGCTTTTCTGCGGCTTTTATCTGCTTTTTTGCCTCTTGTTCGCCGTTTTGCATAGCTGCCTTGTAGAACTCCTCGCTGTGCTGCCGTGCATAGCTCGTTACCTTCCGAAGTGCCGTTCGCAAAATCTCTACATTTTGCAAGACAAAAAAAGACCGCACAGATAACTCTGTACGGTCGGATACTACGCTGCTTTCTTTCGCTTCTTCGTGGGTTTTGGCTTTTCAAGATACTTGCAAAGACGTTTGATATTGTGCGGTATCTTTCCCGTGTATTCATCGTGGCAGCCCATTGCAAGCCTTGCATACTCTGTGCGCAGTTTTTCAAGCGCTCTATTTCTGAGCTTTCTCACATTGCCGGAATTCATGCTTCCGGGTGTTGTGTTGCTGTTGGGCTTTCAGCTTTTTCGATCTTCTTTGCTATATATTTTGTGCCCATATATTCCACGCTTTGTATCTTTTCAAGCTCATACAGCTTTTCACCGAATGTATCTGAATGATCAAGGTCTATGGTTTCCTCGCTGCCATCGGAGTAGTGCATCACGACTTTATCATTGTCATGCCACCTGCCAAGATCATTGTAAAACCCAACCTCTGAAACATAGAAGTATCGTGTATCTGCGGCAAGGGTGAGAGTGTCGAAATTAGTCTGCACGGGAAGGTCAAACTCTATCCCCTCAAATATCCCCTCTTTCAGGTCGTCAAGTCCCTGCCCGATACCTATGCTGCTCCAGTCAAGACAGCGTACATGAACAGTCTGTGCGCCCATAAGCTTTGCCTTTGCAACTCCGAAGGTGAACGAGCCTTCTGTGTGTCCGCCACGCTGACCGTATTGCAGATCCGCCCAATTGTTGAATCTGACGGTCTGATCTGCACCGTCTATATCCGTGACCATATGCGGCAGATAAGAATGCACACTGCCTTTGAGCCTTTCAAAATCCTCCTTGGTAAGACAAAGGTGCTTGCTGATGTACTCCTTGCCTTGTTCGTCAAGACCTTCAAGAGTAGTAGTTGCCTGAATATACATCTTGTCGGAGATGATCGAGTCCACCGTCAGCCGCAGATGCTTATTCTGTGCAACTATCGGCTGTCCCTGACGCTTTTCAAGTTCGTCCACAAAGGCTGGATTCGTGTATTCGTGCTCAACATTTTTTCTGTGTGAGATGTACCCCTGCACAGCCGCAGTCACGCTTACAGCAGACACAACCATCACAGTTATCACCGCTGCAAGCATCAAGGGAAATTTCTTTCTTTTTTGCTTGAGCGTGATTTTTTCTGTGTTTTCTGCCTCGTCTATCATGTCTTCGTCTATCCCCGACAAAAGCGAAAGTGCGTTCAACTCTCTGCTGTCATTCATAGCATACCCTCCTTTTCAAGAAATGCTGCAAGCTTTTTCCGCAGCCTTGTGAGCGTCACGGTGACATTGCTCTCGGTAAAACCGTAACGCTGTGCTATCTCTCTTATGCTGTCGAGGTAAAAATACCGCCTTACGAAAATAATACGCTGACCCTTGGGGAGCTTTTTAAGGAAGAAATTTATCCGTTCAATAAGCTGACGCTGCTCGGTGCGGCGCTCAATATTCATTTCGGCGGGCAGCATCTGTGCGACTTCATCGAGTGTGCTGACAAGTGTGTCATCAATGCGCTTGGCAGCTTTTTTCTTTCTGAACCTGTCAAGCGAGATGTTTCTCACTATGACCGAAAGATACGCCCCAAGGCTTTTGGGTCTTGTCGGAGGAATGGTTTTCCACGCTTTGAGCCAGGTGTCATTCACAGCTTCTTCGCTTTCGCCTGCGTCACAAAGAATGTTCATTGCTATTTTTGAACAAAGTGCATTGTACTTGCCCGCCACTTCGTCCAGAGCCTTTTCGTCACGCTCAAAAAACAGCTCGATAATGCTTTCGTCGTCCACCTGTCACACCTCCTCACTTATACTGACGTAAAAAATATCGTTCACACTACACATCATTATAGATTTTGTGCAAATAAAAATCAAGCGGAAAAATGTGTAGTGCTTTGCCGCCTTGCTGCGTCAGTATAAATAAAGGGGGTCTTACATATGAAAATCAAAGCAAGATTTTTTTGTGCTGTACTTTCGGCAATAATTCTGATGACAGGGTGTTCCTCAGGCAGCAGCTCACAAAAGGATATTTCTTCACCTGACAGCTCACAGGGCGGATACGTCGATGTCAGCGAAACACAGGAAAAGATTGAAAAGGAAGCGAAGCGTGAGGTCAGCGATACTGTTGAGATAAATGACCGCAGACGTGGACTGCTTGACAGCGGATATAATTTCAACGGCAGTGAATTTATGATATGGCAGACGGATGAAAAGAAAAAGATAGACCTTGCCACAGGGCACATCAGCTCTTTTTGTGATATTACCGGCTGTGCCCATGACGAGAACACCTCAAAGGGCTGCCTTGAATTTCAGCCGATGAACTCGCCCGTGATGACAAAGGACGGCTGTTACTATACGCTGTACACTCAAGGTGACTGCAAAAAGCTGTTTTATAGATCTGGCGGCGAGGACAGAGCTGTGTTTGAAAACACATATTTCTCCGACCTTGACGCAAAGCTCGAACCGGATCACAAGGGTGCTTTCGGCTATATGTTCAGAGACGGTGTGCTGTACATTATGGGGCAGAACTGGTTTTATACCGTTGACGCAAAGACTATGAAGCAGACAAGCGAGCCTGTGCTCATCGGCGATTCTCCGATGTGGTACGCAGATGTCAGCGGTGAGCATTTTTATATGACCAACGAGAATTACGAGCTGTGGCATTACGATATGAAAACGCACAAGCTCATAAAGCTCGATGATAAGGCGGTGCGCTTGCAGGCGACCTCTGACGGGGTGTATTATAACAAGTATCTTGGCGAGCGTAAATGGACATTATACAGGCGTGACCTTGACGGACAGAGCGAAAAACAGCTCATTGAGAATGTAGGCGTTGATTTTTTCGTCACCGATAAGAGCATCTACTGCACCAAGGAGGACGGAGCATACATTTTTGATAAGGCGTCGGGAGAGATCAAAAAGATAAACCTTGAGCTGACCTACGAAAACGGCGAAAAGTACACCGCTAAGGATCCGATGTATCTTACCTTCGTTTCCTGTCCAAGCTCGCAGTATGTATATGTGCCCGATTGTTCTAACGTTACGGGCGAAAAATGCTATAATGCCTTGTTCCGCATCAAAAAGGACACTGCCGATTATGATGCGATAAGTCTCGGCATATATTATCAGCCCGAAGGTCAGAACGGAAGTATAATTTCCTACTGAGGTGGCTTATGAAATATGAATTCAAAAAGCTTTTCTCATCAAAGCTGATGTGGCTTGTGCTGATACTGACCTTTGGCTATATGGCATTTCTGCCACTGCGTGAGGTATGGGGCGACGCAGCAAATAACCGTGAGACGAATAAGGCTTATGAAGCCGCACTTGCCGATGCTGTGCAAAACGGTCTGACTATCAATGATCTGACTGATATGCAAGGCGAAATATTTAAAAACGGACTTGGCGAACACGCTCAGAGTTACAGTGGAAGGTACAGCGAATATGCAGTCGGCGATCTTTATGCGATAAGCAAGACCATTGACCTTATGAGCTATGTGCAGACACGCTTTGAGCAGGACAGGCGAGAGCTTGTAAAGGGTATGCTCTATCAGAACAACACCGAGAAACAGAAGGCAGATCCCGATACATACCTTATTGCCGCCAATGAAAAGGCGATAGAGCTTTACAACCGACGTGTTGACCTGAAGCTTGAAAGCACAGGCATTTCGCCCGACATCAGATACAGCATTTTCAACTATTCAATGTGGGAATATGTGATGATCGCCCTGTGCGTGCTGATGACGGTGCGGCTGTTTTCGTGCGAGTATTCAACGGGAGCATACCGCACGGTGAACACGAGCAAAAAGACGGTGCAAAGCCTGTTTTTCAAAAAATATATAGCGGTCGTATCCGTTGCGGTGGGAGTGCTGACAGTGCAGGCGATATTTGAGCTTGTAATGGGCGCTTGCGTGTTCGGGCTGAAAAACCTCTCGCTGCCTATCCAGCAAATACAAATGTACGAATACTGTCCGTACGCGATGAGCATTGCGCAGTTTTACCTGTTCAAGTTCCTGCTCAAAGTGCTTGCGTATGTCACGATAATTTCGCTGTGCACTTTTGTCACCGCACTTGTAAAACGACCGCTCGTGTCAAACATCATTCTGCTGCCGATAAGTGCGGGCGGACTGCTTGCGAACATGGTGCTTTTCATTAAGCTTGACAACTCCGAAAAGGCGAGTACAGCAGTACTTGCGGCGTATGACAGACTGCGGATTTTCCTGCCGCAGAGCCTTTTGAATTTCAAGGAATACATCAAAAAGTTTGACTGTTTTTCGCTGTTCGGTCACCCCGTCAGCAGACTTTCGGCGAGCATATTCATTTCGCTTGCCGTAAGTTTGTTGTGCGTCATTTTCGGATACAAGATCAGCGGCAGAACGAGGAGGTCGGCATAATGGAATTAAAGTTTGAAAAGCTGTGCAAAGCCTACGGCAAAAAACAGGCACTAATTGATTTTGATATAACGCTGAAAAACGGCGTTCACGCTTTGCTTGGACCAAACGGCGCAGGCAAATCCACGCTGATGAACATTCTTGCAGGGCTTTTGCGGCAGTCCTCGGGAGATATTTTGCTTGACAGTAAATCTGTTTTTTCAATGGGTGCATCTTTTCGTGAGATGCTCGGATATATGCCGCAGGAGCTGGGGTTTTACCCGTCATTCACGGCACAGCAAACGCTTGATTACTATGCCGTGCTGCGTGATGTCAAGGGCAGCAAAAAGCGGATAGCGCAGCTGCTGGAGCTTGTTAATCTGCAAGGCGAAAAAGACCGAAAGATAAAGGGTTACAGCGGCGGAATGAAGCGCAGGCTGGGAATAGCTCTTGCGCTTTTGAACGATCCTCAAATTCTGATTCTTGACGAGCCGACCGCAGGGCTTGACCCTAAAGAGCGTATGCGTTTTCGCAATGTCATTTCGCAGATAGGTTTTGGCAAGATAGTTATCCTTGCAACGCACATAGTGTCCGACATCGAGAGCATTTCCGACGATTGCCTGCTGCTCAAAGACGGCAGACTTATCGACAGCGGCAGCTCGGAAAGCCTTTGCGCAAAGCTTGAGGGCTGTGTCTGGGATATTCCGATGACCGAGCGTGAGGCGGAGGAATATATCCTGCAAAACAGCTGTGCGAACATCACCAAACGTGACAGCGGTATCCTTGTACACACCGTTTCAGATCACAAGCCCAGCGATAATGCACAGCCTGCGGCTGTCACGCTTGAAGACGTTTATATGAGCCATTTCGGGAGTGACAGCGATGAGTAAAGTTCTTTTCGCCGAGCTGAAAAAGCTGCTGAAATTGCAGCATTTGCTGCTTGTTTTTATTATCGCACTTTCGGCAAGAACAGTGCTTTGCTTTGTCCCAATCGCTCACGATCACCCCTATTCCTACGAGGTGTACAGGCAATACACAACGCAGCTTTCAGGCGAGCTGACAAGCGAAAAGATAGAGTCTCTTAATGCCCGACTTGCAGAGATACAAAGTCTTATCGCCGACTACGACACCATGCAGCAAAAGTACCAAAGCGGCGAGATAGATTTAGAGGAGTATTCTGATTTTACTGCACGTCACGGCATCGCCAAAGCCGAGGAAAAAACGGTGATGTACCTGTGTGAAAAATATGCGAAGCTCAACGAGTGCAGCGGCTTTGACAAGCAGATTTTCTGCGATACCGACTGGTCAGACCTATTTGCAGATAACAGCTATGACTACATAATGCTGATCGCACTTTTGTGTATTGCCGTGCCTGCGTTTGACAGCGAATTTTCAAGCGGGAGCTTTGCACAGATACTCACCTCAAAACGAGGTCGGACGCAGACTGCATTTGCAAAGCTTATCGCAGTAACGCTTGCTGTCTTTGTGCTGTCACTGCTGATGAGTGCTGCTCGGCTCGGTGTGTTTGCTTATCGGAATAGCCTTGGCTTTTCGGACAAAGCGGCAGGCAACCTATTGCTGACAGATTCTCTCGGTGAAAAGTCGCTGATTGGGTACTTTGTCACCGATGCATTGCTAAAAGCACTTGCGTTCGTGTTTTACGCTCTCGCCGCCTGCACGATAAGTACCGCCTGCAAAAATGTTACGTTCTCTTTCGTGCTGTCGTTCCTTGTTTGTGTGACGCCGCTTTTTGTTCTTAATGATAGTGGGAATGTGCTGATCTGTGCTTCGGTGCTCAAAAGTATGTACGGAGGCTTTTCAGCTGTAAGATTCGCAATTGTGTCTTGTGTGAAATCTGTTGTCGGTTGTTGTACAGCAGTAGTGCTGTGGAGAAGGAAGCAGAAATAATGTTAAAAGCATCGCCACAGAAACCTGCGGCGATGCTGTTCTCATTATTTGAAATCAACTGAACTCTGAGCAGAATCATTTTTGTTTTTCACAATCAGTCAACGACTATATTATTGTACCATCTTCGATACGAACGATTCGGTCGGCACCGCCTGCTATGTTCTCATCGTGGGTGACTATCACAACAGTTTTTTGATACTTTCTGTTCACCTCGTGCAGAAGCGAGATGACCTCCTCGCCCGTTTTCTTATCGAGGTTTCCTGTCGGCTCATCGCACAGCACTATCTGCGGATCGTTGGCAAGCGCTCTCGCTATTGCACATCTCTGCTGCTGACCGCCCGAAAGCTCCGAGGGCAGATGAGATTTTCTGTCCGAGAGGCCGAGTATCTCACACAGCTCGTCAATATACGCAGTATCTGGACGTTTGCCCGACAAAAGCACTGGAACGATGATGTTTTCGGTGACGGACAGCTCGGGGATAAGGCAGAATCTCTGGAACACAAATCCGATATTCTCCCGCCGTATCTTAGATAGCTTTTTGTCCTTTGTCTCGGTGACCTTGATATCGCCTATGAATACAACGCCCGAGCTCGGTCTGTCAAGGCAGCCGAGCATATGCAAAAGAGTTGACTTTCCGCTGCCGCTTGTTCCGCAGACAGCTGTGAAGCTGCCTTTTTCGATCTCAAGATCAACACCTTTGAGTGCATCGACCGTCTGTGTTCCCATTTTATACTGCTTTGTCAGTGCAGATGTTTTTATCTGTATGTCCATTGTTTATCTCCTTAAAAGCTTGACTTTTCGATCTCTTCAACTATAGGCTGCCTGCGGATAAAGCGTATCTGCGGCAGCGTGACCAGAAGTATCAGGGCAAGATATATCACAAAAAGGA
Organism: uncultured Ruminococcus sp.; assembly: GCA_902786975.1. Taxonomy (GTDB): domain Bacteria; phylum Bacillota; class Clostridia; order Oscillospirales; family Ruminococcaceae; genus Hominimerdicola. Next base: position 125,833 of record CADAES010000006.1, on the reverse strand, counting down.
TCACCACTGCCCGTGGGACATTATAGCTGAACAGGTCATAGATGTATGGGACATCGGCTATCCACGGCACGCTTTTCTTCCCTTGCTCCGCCCACTGAGGAGCAGCTGAGGTCCACTGACCGCTCTCGACCTTTTGGATAATATATCCGAACAGTTTGCTGCATGCTTTCACCGGCAGTAAGGAAAATCCGGCACCGATGATCGGGTATACGATATTCTGCCTGAGTATCATAAACAGTATCTGTCCTGTGGACATACCGCAGGCACGCAGGCTTGCGAACCGTTTGCTTCTGATGCGGATATCGGTATACAGCGTTATCGCTATCGCAGCCGCAGCAGTCAGCGTAAGGATGATTATCATCGAGTAGTAGACGCTCATAATCTTTTTTGTGCCTCTGTTCATACCTGCGGTTATCTGCGAGGTCGAACGGCTTGTCATTCCCTTGCCGCCGGATATGACCGAGTACCAGTATTCGTCCGCTTCGGATATGTCGGTGCCGTCTTTGAGCTTCATTGATATCGCTGTGAGATTTCTGTCCTTCAGCCCCCACGCTCCGAAAGCGTTCACCGAGCAGAAAACATTCATACCGCAGTCCTGCTCTCCCGCCATTGACATATACTTATCTGCATCTTCCTCACTCAGCACGGCTATCGCACCTATCCTTACGGAGATATCCTTCCGCCTGCCGAAAGCGAATTCCATATACGGCGTTTTTGTTCCGTCCGAAAAGATTATGTCCTTGTTATAGACAGGCTCGCCAAAGGTCGTGATGTCGTTTCTGCTGAAATCGAGCTGTTCCTCGCTGTTGCTTAGTAAGATGTCCGACAGCGGAAGCTTGTCACCGACCTTGAAAAGCGGCAGAAGTTTGTCTTTGCTGAGTTGTGTCAGCACCAGCAGTACCTCGCTGCCGTCGTTGAGTTTATTGACATCTATGCGTCCGTCAACGACCTTGCTTTTCAGTTTTTCGAGCTCGTCATCGAACAAGCCGACAGACGGGCAGGCGTAAATATGATCGTCGGTTCGGTATCCGACAGCCTTCACCATAGCATCTTCGCCGTCTTTGTTCGCCTTGTCCACAGCATCAGCCTTGCTCATATCCTTGTCGCCGAACAGCCTTGTATCATAATCTTCGAGCACACTAAGAGCGTTTTCGTCAAGTTCGTTACTGCCGTAGACCAGCCTTGTCGAACGGTTGGTCATCTTTGCGAAAGCATCTTCAACGAACGGCTTGCCCTTCATTTCGCCGTAGCTGTCAACACTGACTCCGAGGTCGTGACGGTTCTCAATGTTGAATTTATACATTTCGTAATGCTTTGACTTCTGTGCGGTATAATCCCAGCAGGTCAGCCCGCTTTGCTCTTTTTCCCAGCGAAGCTCAGCGTTGTTCTTGTCAGCCAGTGCATTGAAATAGGTGTATCCGAACAAAGCACAGGACATCACCAGAATGCTGATAACGGCAATGCGGAAACTGCGGAGCTTTATCCTGCGTACGAGCAGCAGCTTCCAGCCGCGGTATTTCCCGGCGGGCTTTTGTCTGCGGTGACGGCGTTTTTTGGTGTATTTGTCCTCGAACATCTGAATGGGTGTTTTACCTCTGATGCCAAACAGTGACAAAAACACAGCGAACTCAACACAGATTATCATAGTGACCGACGACAGAATGAACGGGTCGAGCGTCACATCGTCAACATACCTTCCTCCCGTGAAGCCGTATTGCAGTCTGAGGTCGCAGATGCTGTTGAGCGAGTTTATCATTATCATATGTACAGCACTTCCGAGCAAAAGCCCGATCGCAATGCAGACAAGTGCGGTCACGGTGAAGTCGCAGAATACGTAAAGCTTCAGCTGACGCCGTTCAAGCCCGAGACTTCGCAGCACCGCAAAGTTCTCCTGTTTGTCCTTGATTATATTGCGGGTTATGCCGACGACCGAAAGAATGACGATGATAAAGATGATGACTGTGAACACGGGCATCAGCACGCCCGAGTAAAAATCCTTGACGGTGCCGCCCTTGTCCATTATTGAATTGATGTTTGAATATGTCTCTGAGCTATACTCGTCGGACCAGATCTGATTGAACACTCCCAGCACATAGGTATAAGCTTCCTTCCTGTTGTGGGAATCTCCCCACAGCATTGTCGGCTCGGCGTATTTCTTTATCCGTTCATACATGCTCCAGTCGCCCGGCTCGACCTCGGAGAGAATAAATGCGGCGACCGTATCGCTTTTGAAGATGTCATTCTGACTTGCGTGAAAATACACGCCCTGCATATTATAGCCGCTTTCTTCAAACTTAGGATCGTATCTTTGCCAGCCGCCGTAAACAGAAGGGTTCTGCTTTTCAAAAATACCGCTGAGAGTGTATTGCTTGTCGGCAAGATGCTTATCGTCAGCCGAATACAGCGACAGCGTTACCTTCTCGCCCGGATACGGCTTTACGCCCAGTGCTGCGGCAGAGGTCAGATCCATAGCGACCTCGTCCTCTTTGCGAGGATAGTGCCCTCTTGTGCAGGGCATATGGTCAAAGTCCTCTGACTTTTCGTCAAGGTATGCTGCGGCATATTCCTTTGCTCCCGATTCGCTTTTCACATACCCCAGATCGTACTGCATACCCAGATCATCAACGCACTCGTCCTGTGCTATCCTTTCGGCGGTCTTTTCGGATATGCAGTATATCACATAGTCATAGTTGCCGTTTATCATAAGAGCATTTTCAAGCACAGCATGCTTTTCCGACCTTATCAGAAGTGCAGTGCAGCAAAGAGCACTGACGCCGAAAACAAGGGTGAGCATCAGCGTGAACAGACGCATTTTATGGTTCGCCCAGTATTTCAGCGATATCTTTGCGAGCATCATCGTCTTTTTCATATATCTTGCTTTTGTCCTTTCGTTTTCCTTGCTCCCGAGATGTCTGCGGTAAATCTGACGGTGTGGTCAGCCGTGCTGCCGTTCGGATCACTGCTGCGTTTGCAGCTGACGCTCACCGTTATACTGTCGCAGTCGTCGGGCACATCAGATATCTCTATATTCCTTTCAAAGTCAGCCTTGGGATCGTTGGTGTATTCAATAATAAAGCCTTCACCGCTGCCTGCTGTGAACTGTTTTGCGTCTGTCTTGACCGGACAGGCAGCACTTTCGCCTGTTTCCCTTCGCAGTACCTCGACAGTGCAGAACATACCGTCGGTGTCCTGAAGGATATTCACATCGGGTCTCAGCGTTATGCCGAACTTGTTTTCGCCGAGACGGTAGGCTTCAAAGCTCACTTTTCCGTCACTGCCTTCGTATGATACCTCAAGCGATCGGTCATCAAGGGTTTCAAACAGTTCGCTCACATGGTCGCTGCCTTTAACACGGTGTGAACCCATGTCGTCAAGCAGATATCTGCCCTTATCGGGGTCGGTCAGCTCGATGCAGATGAAGCGGTCAGAGTTTGATACCGGCAGGTAGAGCTTGTATGCAGAGTTCTCGCCTTTCTGAGCGGCGGAACAATATAGCCTGATCTCCCTTTCGGGATCGGTGTACCATTGAGTCATACAAACCACACCCTGCACAACGCTGCTGTCCTTTTGCGATACGCTCCACAGATACTTGTATTTCAGAAAAAACTCCGAAAGCCCGTAGTCATACATCTGTCCCTGCTCGACAGAGTTTCGCTTTGTCTGGACAAGTACACTGCTCACAGAGCTGCTGTCGGTCACCAGCTCCATAGCGGGACAGGTCTCAAAGCGATAGGAAAAGCTTTTTCCGCTGATCTCCTTCAGCAGTTTTTCGGCTTCCTTTTCAAGATCTATGTCCTGTGAAACTATGCTGTTATCGGGACGGTAATCGCCCTTGCTGTCACTGTTGACAAGTGCCAGAGGTATGCCGACAGCGACTGCCGCTGCTATGCCGGCAGCTGCAAGCTTTGCGGTAAGTCCTGCTTTGACCGCCGCACCCGATGCCTTTGCCGATGCGGCAGTGCTGTCAAGCGATGCGTTCAGTACTGCACCCAGCGGAACGACACACAGGCTGCTCCCGTTGCTGCACAGCTTTTTCAGCTTTGATGCGAGCTTTTTGCGTGCGGCAAACAGCCTTTGCTTTGCGGCATTGTTTTTGATACCGAGCACCTGTGCGACCTCGGCAACGCTCATTTCCTCAAAATAGTACATTATTATCAGAGAGCGTGTCTGGGGCTTGAGGCTGTCTATCGCCTCACGCAGCAGCCGCTTTGTCTGTTCGTTCTCGATATAGTCGCCCGGAAGCTGTACGGGTTCGCTGAGCCGGCTGTTTTCAATGCTCGCTTCAAGTTCGTCATCGGTATCGAACCGAGCTATCTCCGATTCGGAATTGAGGTGAGCCATACATTTGGTGTAGGCGATAGAATAAAGCCACGAGCCGAACGCATCGGCACAGCGAAGCTCCGGGAGCTTTTCGACAGCAGTCAGAAAGGTGTCCGAAACGATGTCCTCGGCAGCCTGCTTTGAGGATACGTTTTTGCACACAAAGAACCATATCCGTTCACGGTACTGCCGGTACAGCTTTTCTACTGCGTCCTTATCTCCCGACTGTGCCGCCGTCACCGTTTCGGCAAGCTTTGCCTTGTTCATTGTTATCACACACCTTTCCTATATAGTATAAAACATTATTATCTACTTTTTCAAGAGCATCTTTGCTTTTCAGGCTGTTTTTGAACATCTGCACAAGCACCTGCCGTATCAGTTCGCTGAGTTCCATTTACATCACACCTTCAGGTCTCACGTTTTTCCCCTCTATTATTAAGATGAAAAAATCGCTGTGAGGTTAGCATTTTTTTCGCCCGGAAAAATTGAGTATATTGTAGCATAAAAAGCATTGAAACTGGCTCAGGATTTTCTCGACGGCAAGAATGCCATGCTCGATGATACCACAGCATTAAAAGATGCAACGAGGTATTACATTGAAACTCGGGTTGGCATTATCCAGCCGACAACGATACGCACCTACATTATTCTTGCGGAGAATGCGTTTAGGTGCTTGCAGAAAACAAGGCTGTGCGACCTTAGACCAATTGACATTCAGCGTGCAATAAGCATTGAAAGCAAAAGGGCAAGTCCGAAATATGTTAAAAATGCTTATTGTCTGTTCAAATCGGTGTTAAAGATGTTTGAATCCTTCCACCCCAGCCAGTGCACAGCGTGCACCACGCATATCCCTTGCTCAGTATTGAGCGGGGGATATTTTTTTGTGATGCTCGGGGTCGGACTTTGTTCAGAGGCCTCTGTTGTTGCCTCGTTTATGACATATCAAGGACTCATTTTACAGATCAGAGCGAATAGCGGATAGCTCAGAGTGCGTTTGCAGGCGCAGAGGGCGCTTTTTTATTCTGTATTGATTTTTGTGCGGATAAGTAGTATAATATCATCAGAAAGTATTTGCGGAGGTGAGGCTATGTCCAAGAAGAAAGTTCTCAAACGTGTGATAGCCATTACGATAGCTGTTTTGCTTGTCGGGCTGGTTGTGTGGTACTTTGTTCAGAAAAACGGCGTGCGCAGGGCGATCCCCGGGATCGGCGAGCCTGTACAGGAAGAAACGACGGGCAACACTACCAAGACCGTTGACGGCTACAACGTTACGATAACCTACAAATACACCTACGAGATAGAGGCGCTTGTCGTACATACAAAAGCCTATGACGGTTCGAGCTTTGCTGACAAGATGTCTCCGCTCGATGCCGCACTTGCCTGGGGCAAAGTCGCACAATACAACAAGAAGATAGATTTCAACTGGTCGCAGTCGGGACGCTGGTACTCGTGGCACGTAGACGACGTTTCGGTGCTGGCGCCTGTCGGCGGGACATCGTATGTCAACGAGCATTCAGCAAATACACACCTGCTCCCGTCCAGCTCGACCATTAAGGATAAGGTCAAAAAGATACGGCGCGGCGACCACATAAGGCTGAAAGGCTACCTTGTCGATGTTGACGCTGAAAAGTCAAACGGCGAAACGTACTGGTGGCATTCCAGCACCACAAGGACCGATACCGGTGACGGCGCCTGCGAGGTAATGTATGTCACCGATGTTGAATGGCTTGACTGATGAGGGGGGTACGGTTAATGAAGAAAACAAAGATACTGTGTGCACTGACTGCACTTACAATGGCGCTCTCGCTTGCGTCCTGCGGCGGCGATAACAAGACCGAGGACAAGCAGGAGACCACGACTGAAACCACCACACAGCAGACCACCACAGAAAAAGAAACCGGTGTGATAGACACAACCACGACAATAAAAGCAACCACGACGAAAGGCGAAGAACGCCGACCTTCCGAAATACCGCCCGATGACGTTGAGCGCGGACATTGGCACGAGGACAGCGAGACCACAACGACCACGACCACTAAGGCAAAGACTACGACGACAAAAGCTACGACCAAGGCGACAACAAAAGCCACAACAAAAGCGGCTGAAAAAAAGAAGAACATAAGGATAATCCCTGCGACCGAGCTTGCAGAGATGACTACGGCACAGCTCAAAGCTATAATCGGGAAAAATTACAGGGCTGGAAAAGAGGGCGATCATTTTGGAGTTACAAGTGATTATTTTCCCCATGTATTTCTTGTATACAATGGTCTGAGTGATGCTGATAGTATAAAGGGAGCTTTTGATGAAGGGCATGATTATATAGGCATAAATGTCTTACCGGGCGGACTTATCGGCGATAATGCCTATGTGGGTGATACATTCAAGGGATTGCTGACAAAGATAGAATGTCTCGGTGCGATAGAAGTATGGGGTGACTATAATTACAGCCAATCTGTTGTAGACGGACAATCCGTACGGCTGAGTTTTGACAGTCAAAAGCAGCTTTCAGCTCTAAAAGATAAACAGGGAAAGTATATTGATGCTTCGGCAATAAACTGCAAATGTACACACGCATCGCTGACGGTAGGCGGCAAATATAACGGCAAATTCGGAAAGAAAGCCACTGTCACTGTGAATAATCAGCCTATTTATCTGATATGCAGTGAAAATTCGCCGGTCATCTGGAATGTGAAAAAGGGCGAAACAGTGTGGGTCGGCGAGTCGATGTCAGGAGCACGAGGACCGATATGGTGTCAGGTGAATCTGTACAGCCCCGACGGCAAAAAATCAAAGATCGGCTTTATGCGTGCCGAGAGCCTGAAATACTGATAACTAATCCTGACCGCCCTGGTGAACGGGGCGGCTTTTTTGTCGCAATTTGCGCTCGGACAAAACTTGATTTTTGCGCCGGTTTGTGTTATACTTAATGCTGAAATCTATTAGCGAGGTGTTGTTATGACAGAACTTATTGAATACATCGGACATATCCGCAACCACGAGGCGCTGTGCAAAGAGCTCGGGCTGCCCGGCGATCTTTCCCGTGAGGAAAGGGAAAAGCAGATCCTTTTAAAGGGCTACGAAAAGTGGGGCAACGCTCTGCCCGACCACCTTTACGGAATGTTCGCATTCTGCATAAAGGACGGCGAAAAGCTTTTCTGCGTGCGTGATCAGTTTGGCACAAAGCCGTACTATTACTATCTCACCGACGACGGCAGACTGCTGTGCGGGGTGAATATCCGTGATATCATCGCACGTGACGGCTTCAAAAAAGAGATAAACGCAGATATGCTGCAAATATATATGTCTCTGACATACGTTGCAGGCGAGGATACGTTTTTCAAGGGGCTCAAAAAGCTTATGCCGGGCTGTTATCTCGAATTCGAGAACGGAAAGCTTGAGATAACACGCTACTGGAAGCCGGAGTTCAAGCCCGACGAGAGCAGGTCGCTGGAGGATTGGGCTGACGAGATACACTCGACCGTACAGCAGATGATGAAAGAGGTCAAGACCGACGACGAAACTGCCGAGTCGTTCCTTTCGGGCGGAGTGGATTCAAGCTATGTCCTTGCGATGAGCGATGCGCAGATGTCCGATTCCTGCGGCTACGACGACGAGAGATTTGACGAGTCCGGGCTTGCAAAGCAGACCGCTGATATCCTCGGCAGAGGCAATTCAAGATGCCTTATCACGCCAAAGGATTACTTCGATATCGTGCCCTATGTTATGTACAATATGGAGCAGCCGCTCGGTGACGCTTCTGCGATAGCTTTTGCCATTGCCTGTCAGGCGACCGCAAAGCACACCAAGCTTTGCTATTCGGGAGAAGGCGCAGACGAGTTCTTCGGCGGCTACAATATGTACCGCAACGCCGAGAGATACGGCGACAACCTAAAGACCTTCTATGTCGGCAACACCAACATAATGAAGGAGGACGAGAAAAAGCGCATCCTCAAAAGCTATAACGAGAACGTCCTGCCTATCGACCTTGTAAAGCACATCTACGAGGAAACAGAGGGACTTGACCCGCTGACAAAGATGAGCGACGTCGATATCCAGATCTGGCTCGAGGGCGATATCTACCTCAACGTACATAAGATGAGCACAGCAGCAGGCTTGGAGATAAGAATGCCGCTGACCGACAGGAGAGTGTTCGATATCGCTTCACGCCTGCCGTCACGCTTCAAGGTGAACGAGGAGCAGAACAAGGTCGCTTTCAGAACAGCTGCCGCAAAGGTTCTGCCCGAGGAGATAGCATTCCGCAAGAAGCTCGGCTTTATCGTGCCGATACGTATCTGGCTCGCAGACGAGAATTACAACGCCGATGTGAGAAGGCTGTTTGACAGCGATATTGCAGAAAAGTTCTTCAACGTTGACGAAATAAAGGCTATCTACAGCGACTATGTCGGCGGCAATTCGGACAACTGGAGAAAGATTTGGACAATATACACGTTCCTTGTCTGGTATGAGGAATACTTTGTAAAGCGCTGATATGAGAGATAAGGTCTTAAAATGGGCGCTGGACACCTACGGCAGCACCCCTGAGAGCCTGTGGGCGAAAACTCCCGACGACGTCGTGCTTCGCCACCAAAGCAACAAGAAATGGTATGCGATACTTATGAAGGTCAGACGCTCGGTGCTCGGACTTGACGGCGACGAGATCATCGACATAATAAATGTCAAGTGCGATACGCTGGAGATAGACTTTCTCTCGCACCAGCAGGGCTTTTTCAAAGGCTATCATATGAATAAAAACCATTGGCTGACGATACTGCTCGACGGCAGCGTGCCGCTTGAAACGGTCTGCGGACTTATCGAGCAAAGCTTTGATATGACCGCACCGAAGCTCAAAAAGAAGAAATAAAGCGGGCTTTTCGTCATCGGAAAACCCGTGACCTCACTTTTGAGAAATGAACAGTGTCAAAACATTTTACCAAATCTCCGCAATTTTGCGGAGATTTTTTTGTGCTTTTTTATTAAAATCTATTGCAATTTGATATGAAATATGATATAATTAAACACAGCAAACTAATGTTGTCATTAAGAGGTGACAAAATGAAACAGATACAGTTCAATTATAAAAACAGGGAAGTGCTGTTACACGATATCAGGCGTGTAAAGCAGTGGTGCCAGCAGAATATGAGTTCCGCCGTTACGTTTGAGATATATTCCGAGATACTCGATAAGCCGGCGATAGACGTTATCTGCGAAACGATAAGGACAGAGATGCCGGATGCCGTTTACAGCGGCTGTACGACCAACGGAAATATCATGCTCGGAGAGCTTTCTCACAGCAACATCTGCGTTGTCTGCACGGTCTTTGAGTACCCCGATACCAAAGTGACTGTAATGCAGCGCATGTTAAATCAGCAGAACATAAAACAGGTCTGCGATGAGGTCGTAGAATATGTGGACGCCAACCGCTGGATAAAGTCTGTCGAAATGATGATAACCATTCGTACAGTCTCTACGACCGAGCTGTGCAAGTGCCTCAGCGCTATGCGAAAGGACGTTGAGCTTTTAGGCGGCGGCGCATTCGCTAACGACATCGACGAACAGCATGCCTACGTCTTTTCAAACGACGGCGAGAGCAGCAACAATTCCATCGTTTTCAGATTCATGGGCGGCGAGGATCTGCATGTCTGCACATTCCAGATAAGCGGCTGGAAAACGCTCGGTATGGAGCACGTTGTCACCAAGTCCGACGGGAAGGTGCTCTACGAGCTTGACGGACAGCCTGCGTTTGACGTTTACTACAAGTACCTCAACATAGAAAACGACAGAAACTTTTTCAGAAATACGCTCGAGTTCCCGCTTATCTACAAGAACGGAGATTCGACGATACTGCGTGCGCCGACGGGCAGCAACCGTGACGGCTCGCTGATGATGACCGCCAACATCGCCGAGGGCACCCGTGTCAGAATGGCTTACGGCGACCCCGAAACTATCCTCAGGACTGTCCACGCAGGAAGCGAGGATATCGCAAGGTTCCAGCCGCAGATGATACACATTTATTCGTGTGCGGCAAGAAGATATTTCTGGGGCGAAATGGCTGACGGCGAAACAAAGCCGTTCCAGTCGATAGCGCAGACCTCGGGCTTTTACACCTCCGGAGAGTTCCTCAGAAAGGATACCGACCTTATCCAGCACAACGTAACGCTCGTTATCGGAGTGTTCCGTGAGGGCGACACCGTTGCGGGAATGGACAGCACGGTAGACCTGCAGGGATTCCATATCTCCAAGCAGGTGTCGCTGATAAGCAGGCTTGCTAACTTTATCGACATTTCCACCGCCGAGCTTGAGGAAGCTAACCGCAAGCTTGAGCAGATGGCTATAACCGACGGACTTACCGGGCTTCTCAACCGTATGAAGATACAGAACGATATCATCGACTGTATCGACAATAAGAGGCTTGATACCGCACTGATAATGATCGATATCGACGACTTCAAGCAGGTCAACGATACCTACGGTCACGGCGAGGGCGACGATGTGCTCAAAGGGCTTTCTAAGTCGCTTCAAAGTACCTCCGAAAAGCTTGGTGTCAACGCACTTATCGGACGCTGGGGCGGAGAGGAATTTATGATCTGCATAACCGGTGAGGCTGCGGCGAGGGCAGCGGAGATAGCCGATCAGTACAGACTCGAATTCAATGAGATCGAGTTCCGGAATGCAGGACGTCAGACGATAACTGCCGGTGTTTCCATCCTCACTGAGCAGGACAATGCCGAGCAGCTCTGCAAGAGGGCGGACGATGCGCTGTATCTCGGAAAACGAAATGGAAAGAACAAGGTAGTAGTTCTGTGATGAAAGGAGTATGACTATGAGGATAACAGACGATGTAAGATATGTCGGCGTGAACGATCACAAGGTCGATCTGTTCGAGGGACAGTACAAAGTCCCCGACGGAATGAGCTACAACAGCTACGTTATAATGGACGAAAAAATTACTGTAATGGATACCGTCGATGCGGGATTTACTCACGAGTGGCTGGACAATCTCGAAGATGTTCTTGACGGCAAAAGCCCCGATTATCTTGTTGTTCAGCATATGGAGCCTGACCATTCGGGAAGCATATCGGCTTTTGCGATGAAATATCCCGATGCGACGGTCGTGTCGTCGGCAAAGGCGTTTGTGATGATGTCGCAGTTCTACGGCGTTGACTTTGAGGGGAAGAAGCTCGAAGTCGGCGAAGGCTCGACGCTTTCGCTCGGAAATCACACCCTCAATTTTATAACCGCACCTATGGTACACTGGCCTGAGGTAATAATGACCTACGACAGCACCGACAAGATACTCTTTTCAGCTGACGGCTTCGGAAAGTTCGGAGCGCTCGATGTGCAGCAGCCATGGGTTGACGAAGCGAGAAGATACTACATCGGTATCGTCGGAAAGTACGGTGCTCAGGTACAGGCTGTGCTCAAAAAGGCAGCAGCACTTGATATTCAGATCATCTGCCCGCTGCACGGACCTGTGCTCAGCGACGACCTTGGAGAGTACATCTCGCTTTACAACACCTGGTCGAGCTACGATATCGAGTCGGAGGGCATAGTCATTTGCTACACCTCCGTTTACGGCAACACAAAAAAGGCTGTCGAGGCGCTGCAGGAAGAGCTGACGAGAAAAGGCTGTCCCGTCATCAGCACATATGACCTTGCAAGGTGTGACATGGCGCAGGCTGTCGCAGACGCTTTCAGATACCCCAAGCTCGTGCTTGCAACGACGACCTACAACGCCGACATCTATCCGTTTATGCGTGAGTTCATCGACCACCTTACCGAGCGTGGGTTCAAAAACAGGACAGTCGCTTTCATCGAAAACGGAACGTGGGCGCCGCTTGCTGCAAAGATAATGAAGGAGAAGCTTTCTGCGTGCAAGAATCTTACCTTTGCTGAGCCGACCGTAAAGATAAAGTCTGCGATGAACGCCGAGAACAGGGAGCAGATAGGAAAGCTTGCAGACGAGCTTTGCAGAGACTACATCGCACGTTCTGTCGATGAAGCCAACAAGAACGATATGACCGCACTTTACCGAATCGGCTACGGGCTTTATGTTGTTACGTCCAACGACGGAAAGCGTGACAACGGACTTATCGTCAACACCGTTACGCAGGTCTCCGACAGCCCCAACCGAATAGCTGTGAACATCAACAAGGCAAATTATTCTCACCACGTTATAAAGCAGACGGGCGTTATGAATGTGAACTGCCTGTCGGTCGATGCGCCGTTCAGAGTATTTGAGAGCTTCGGCTTCCAGAGCGGAAGAAACGTTGACAAATTTGACGGCATTGATGCCGCAAGGTCGGACAACGGGCTTGTTATCCTGCCCGAGTACATCAACGCTGTTATGTCGCTTAAGGTCGAGGACTACGTTGACCTCGGTTCGCACGGAATGTTCATCTGCTCTGTCACCGAGGCAAGGGTGATGAGCGACCGTGACACGATGACGTACACATACTATCAGAACAATGTCAAGCCTAAGCCCCAGACCGAGGGCAAAAAGGGCTGGGTATGTAAAGTCTGCGGATTTATCTACGAGGGTGACGAGCTCCCCGAGGATTATGTCTGCCCGCTGTGTAAACACGGCGCAGCCGACTTTGAACCGATAACTTGACGGCTTTTTGGGGAGGACCCTTTTGAAGAAAGACCTTTACCAAGAGGTTCTCACCAATGAACCGACAAATATCCGTAAAAAAAGCACCGCCAGATTGACGGTGCTTTTGCTTGTTTAACATCTTTTTTATAAGGTCGTTCATCGTGTACAGACCTGCGCTCCTGCCTGCAAGGAAGCAGGCGGTGTTCACGGGAACGACTAAGAATATCAGTATCGTAAAGACCGCCACGGGAGATATCCCGCAAGGCGGTCAGTTTTATTCAGCCTGCGTTTCTTTGCATAGCGGGAAGTATAAGACTGTGTACTGCATCGTAGATCCTGTGTGCGATGCCGGTATCGTTCATCGTGTAAAGATGTATCCCGTTAACTCCCTCTGCGATAAGCTCGGTTATCTGGTCGATAGCGTAAGCGATGCCCGCATCACGCAGAGCAGCCTTGTTGTGTTCGTACTTGTCAATGATCCGTCTGAACTTTTTTGGAAGCTCAACACCGCACAGCTTCACCATGCGCTCGATCTGACGCTTGTTCGTCACCGGCATTATGCCTGCCTCGATCGGGACATCTACCCCAGCCAGCAGAGCATTTTCGTGAAAGTCGAAAAAGTATCTGTTGTCAAGGAAAAGCTGTGTGATAAGGTGATCGACACCGCAGTCCACCTTGTGCTTGAGGTGCTTCAGATCCTCAGCTGCGCTGCTGCTTTCCGGGTGTGTCTCGGGGTAGCATGCGGCGAGAATATTGAAGTTGTAGTTTTCACGGATAAAGCTGACAAGCTCGTCAGCGTGGCGGAAATCTCCGCTGTATTGTTTTCCCTCCGGGATATCTCCCCTGAGCGCAAGCACATTCTCAATTCCGTTTTCCTGCATCTGATCGAGTATCTGAGCAGCCTGTTCCTTGCTCAGTCCGATGCACGGAAGGTGTGCAGCCGCTGTCGTGTGATACCTCGAAATGATGCTTGAAGTGATGCTTATCGTCCTGCATCCGTTCTGTCCGCCGCCCGCACCGTAAGTTACGCTGATGAAATCGGGATGAATGTCGGTCAGACCTTCGAGCGTGTCATAGATCACTCTCTGCGGAGCATCGGGCTTCGGCGGGAATATCTCAAGTGAAAAAACCGTTTTATGTTTGAATAAGTCAGCTGTTCTCATCTCTTGCCTCTCTTGCCGCTGCCACAAGATTCTTAAGGCTTGGCACAGTCTCCTCGACTCCTCTTGTTTTAAGACCGCAGTCGGGATTTACCCACAGCTTCTGTACGGGTATGCGTCCTATCATCTTGTTTATTGCAGCTTTGATCTCGTCCTTCGACGGTATTCTCGGCGAGTGTATGTCATATACGCCCGGTCCCGCCTCGGTACGGAAGTTGTTTGCTTTGAGCACATCAAGGATCGTCAGATCGGATCTTGATGCTTCGAATGTTATGACATCTGCGTCCATATCGTCGATGTCCTTTATTATGTCAGCGAACTCGCTGTAACACATATGCGTATGGATCTGAGTCTGTGGCTTTACGCCGCTGTGAACGAATCTGAATGCCGGGATAGCCCAGTCGAGATAATCCTCTCTCCAGTCGCTTTTGCGAAGCGGGAGCTTTTCTCTCAGCGCAGCCTCATCGACCTGGATTATCCTGATGCCGTTAGCTTCAAGATCGAGCACTTCCTCACGGATAGCCAGTGCGATCTGGAATGCGCTCTCACGCAGAGAGATATCCTCTCTCGGGAATGACCAGTTGAGTATCGTAACAGGTCCTGTCAGCATGCCCTTCATGTTTTTGTCCGTAAGGCTCTGAGCGTACTTTGACCACCTCACCGTCATCGGCTTTGCCCTGCTGATGTCGCCCCATACAACAGGCGGCTTGACACAACGGGTACCATAAGACTGGACCCATGCTTTTTCGGTGAAGATATATCCGTCAAGACATTCGCCGAAGTATTCTACCATGTCGTTGCGCTCGAACTCGCCGTGAACGAGAACATCAAGTCCGATCTCCTCCTGAAGAGCCACGCACTCTGCGATCTTCTTTTCGATAAAGCTCTCATAATCCTCCTGCGAAAGCTCACCCTTTCTGAATGACGAACGGGCTGCCTTGACATCGGCAGTCTGCGGGAATGAACCGATGGTCGTGGTCGGGAACAGCGGAAGCTTGAACTCAGCTTTCTGTATCTTCTCTCGCTCGCTGAACTCAGGCAGTCTCACAAAGTCCTTTTCCGTCAGTTTTGCAACTTTCTCTCTTACCGCAGCGTTGAAGCCGGATCTTTGTTCCTCGTGCAGTGCCTTGTTTGCGATAAACTCGGGCTGAGCCTGTGCATCGCCCGAAGCGAGTATCTTTTTCAGCTCGCCCAGCTCGCCCAGCTTTTCCTGCGCATATGCAAAATGTCTGCGCACCTCATCGGCAAGCTTAGTTTCGTTTTCCAGAGTGCATGGAACATGAAGCAGCGAACATGAAGTTCCGATCACGATATCGTTGGTGTACTTAGCAAGCTCGCTGATGATCCCGACGGTCTTTGAGTAATCGTTCCTCCAGATGTTCTTGCCGTTGACAACTCCGGCAAACAGCAGTTTGCCTTTCGGGAAGCCGTTGGCCTTAACAAGCTCAAGAGTCTTTTTGCCCTCTGTGAAGTCAAGACCGATGCCGTCAAAGCCGAGTGAACAGATCCGATCGTAGCAGTCTCTCACATCACCGAAATAGGTCTGCAAAAGAACCTTTACGCCGTGCCTGTCAGCGAGTATGTTTTTGTAAAGCCCTGTGAACAGCTCGATGTCCTGCGCAGTCATATCCTTGACCAGCGACGGCTCGTCGATCTGTACCCACTCAGCACCAAGCTCCGAGAGCTTTTCAAGCAGCTTGCTGTATGCCTTTGCAGTATCCTGTGCAAAGTCCTGTGCGTTTTTGCTGCCTGTGTATCTTGCGAGCTTGAGGAAGGTGTAAGCACCGATAACGACCGGCTTAGTCTTAACACCTGCTTCAGCCGCTTCTTTGTACAGCTCCAACGGCTTGCTGCCGACAAGCTCGATCTTTGTGCTGTCATCTATCTCAGGTACCATATAATGATAGTTGGTGTTGTACCACTTTTTCATCGCAAGAGCTTTTACATCGCCTTTTTCACCCTGATAGCCCCTGGCTGCGGCGAAGTAAGTGTCAAGCTTTGAAAGCCCGAGCTGAGTGTATCTCTGCGCAACAGCACCGAGCAGGAAAGCGGTGTCCAGTACGCCGTCATAGAAAGAGAAGTCGTTTGACGGGATAAAGTCGATGTTGTTTATCCTCTGAAGATCAATGTTGTAAAGCCTTATCTGCTTTGCGGTCTTTTCAAGCTCGTCCGCAGAAATCTCTGATCTGAAATACTTTTCGCTTGCGAATTTAAGCTCACGAAGTCCGCCTATTCTCGGGTATCCTATAACTGATGTTTTCATTTCCTATTCCTCCGCTATGATTAGTATGATTGTATTATAGCACATATCTGCTGAGATGTATAATACTTATATTTCATATAGTGCCATAGCCTGAAGCTATATCAGAGCAATAAAAACAGGCTGATACACAATAGCTGTATCAGCCCGGAAATGTCTTTTCAGCTGTTTGAATAGTTCTCGATATATCTTCTGAGATGTTCGAGATAGATGCGTGTCATATGGTTCATCGGTCTGTCGTTGGTAAGGATATAGCCAATCTCCATTATCTCGTCGCTTTCAAGCGGTATCGAAACGATGTTGTCGCCGTTGAGATCCGAACTCAGAACGCCCGATGAGATGGTGTAGCCGTCCAGACCGATAAGCAGATTGAACAGGGTAGCTCTGTCCGAGACTACGATGTTCTTCGGACTTTCTCTTGTGATGTGAAGCTCCTCTGCAAAATAGAAAGAGTTTTTGACACCCTGGTCGTAGGTCAACCTTGGGTAATCGTTCAGCTCGTCCAGCGTTACTTTCTCCCTGCCGACAAGAGGGTTCTGCTTGCTCACGAAAACATGCGGTCTGGCGGTGAACAGGCTAACGAACTGCATCTCCTCGCTCTGGAGGATATGATGTATGACCTCTCTGTTGAAGTTGGAAAGATAAAGTATCCCGATATCGCTGCGGTGAGTGCGGACATCTTCGATGATCTCCGAAGTCTTCAGCTCACGCAGTGTGAAGTCATATTTGTCCTTGCCGTACTCCCTCACAAGCTCAACAAAAGCGTTCACCACAAATGCATAGTGCTGTGACGAAACGGCGAACACGCTTCTCGGCGGCGGAGCAGACTTGTACTCGTTTTCCAGAAGCTCGGTCTGCTCGACGATCTGCCTCGCATAGGACAGGAACTTTGTTCCGTCCTCTGAGAGATATACGCCTCTGTTGCTTCGGTTGAAAATGGTTATGCCCATTTCCTTTTCAAGCTCTGCGACCGATTTTGACAAGCTCGGCTGAGCTATGAAGAGCCGCTGAGCTGCCATGGTTATTGAGCCGGTCTCGGCGATCTCGATTATATATTTCAGCTGTTGAAGTGTCATTTATCGCATCACATCTCTTTGATGAGGTCGTTCATCGTGTACATACCTGCGCTCCTGCCTGCGAGGAAGCATGCGGCGTTTACGGAGCCGACAGCGAACACCTGCTTTGAGTGAGCCTCATGCTTGAGGGTAATGACCTCGTCACGCCCTGCAAAGATTATCTCGTGAGTTCCGACGATAGTGCCGCCTCTTACGGAGTGAATACCTATCTCGGTCTTTGTTCTCTTAGCTCTTACCGAGTGTCTGTCGTAAACGTAGGTATACTTGTTGTCAAGCTCCTCGTTGATAGCGTTTGCAAGCATGATAGCCGTACCGCTGGGGGCGTCGATTTTCTGATTGTGGTGCTGCTCGACAATTTCGATATCGAACTGTCCGCCGAGGATAGCGGCCGCTCTCTTTGCAAGGTCGGTCAGCAGGTTTATACCCAAAGACATATTGAACGTGAAGAAAACGGGTATCTGCTGAGCAGCCTTGTTTATCTTTTCGATCTCCTCTTTGGAATAGCCTGTTGTGCCGATGACAAGAGCGACAGCGTTCATCTGGCAGTAGTCAAGGAGCTCGTCGAGGCTCGAGGGGTTGGAAAAGTCGATTATAACGTCGGGCTTTTCAGGCATTTCGGACGGTGCAGCGACTATCTCGAAGTCGGAGTATTTACTGCCGAACTTGTCGATACCGCAGACAGTTTTGCAGTCCTCTCTCGATGCGATTACATCGGCGATGAAGTGTCCCATTTTTCCGCTTGCGCCGCAAATAGCTATGTTTGTCATATTATCAGTCCTTTTCTTTTATTATTCCAATTATACTGCGATAAATCAGAATTTAGCGTCTTTGACGCTAACAGTGAATAGTGAATAACGAATAGTGAAAAGTTAATAGTTAAGGTATCGCCATGTGAGCGAAGCGAACACCACAATTATTCACTATTCACTTTTCACTCTTCACTATTCATTGCTTATCGGTGCAAAGCATCGATAAATTCCGATTTATACTATTGATTGGTTAGTATAAAGCGGACTGGTTTTAAGCAGTCCGCTTTAGGTTTTTTTACTTGATAAGACCTATCTTTTCCATGCAAGCCTTGAGCTTGTCTATCTTCTCCTGCTCCATTCTAACAAGAGGAAGTCTGCACTCGCCGACCTCAAAGCCCATAAGGTTGAGGGCTTCCTTGACAGGGATCGGGTTTACATCGCAGAAAAGCATATTGGTAAACTCAAGCAGTCTGTTTGCCTTTTCTCTTGCCTCGGGGTACTTGTTTTCAAGACACAGCGAAGCTATCTCGTGAGTTTCAAACGGCATACAGTTGGAAAGCACCGATATAACACCGACGCCGCCGAGAGCCATGATAGGAACGATCTGGTCGTCATTGCCGGAATAGATATCTATCTTGTCGCCGCAAAGAGCAGCGATCTTAGCTATCTGGCTGATGTTTCCGCTTGCTTCCTTCACAGCTACGATGTTTTCCACCTCTGCAAGCTTAGCAACGGTCTCGGGCAGGATATTAACGCCTGTTCTCGAAGGCACGTTGTAAAGGATACATGGGAGCTTGGTGGAATTTGCGATAGCGGTGTAGTGAGCGACAAGTCCTCTCTGTGAGGTCTTGTTGTAGTAAGGTGTTACCAGAAGCACAGCGTCAGCACCCAGCGCTTCAGCTTCCTGTGTGAGGTGGATAGCGTAGTCTGTGTGGTTGGAGCCTGTGCCTGCGATAACGGGTATTCTGTGGTTTACCTTTTCAACAGCGTACTTGATGCACTCGATATGCTCCTCGTCGGTCATAGTCGAGCTTTCGCCTGTTGTACCGCAGATTATAATAGCGTCGGTGCCGTTGTCGATATTGAAATCAATAAGCTCGCCCAGCTTGTCAAAGTTGATAGAGCCGTCAGCGTTCATCGGTGTCGCAATAGCAACGCCGGCACCTGTAAAAACAGTGTTCTTCATTATAATAACTCCTTTCGTAAGTCTTATTATTCAATCAGTTTCAATCAATATCAATCGAAGTAGCCCTTAGCTGCGAGAAGCTCGGCAAGCAGAACTCCGCCGCCTGCAGCGCCTCTGAGTGTGTTGTGTGACAGGCAGACGAACTTGTAGTCAAACAGAGTATCCTCACGAAGTCTGCCGATAGAAACGGCCATACCGCCCTCGAGGTTCCTGTCCAGCTTAGCCTGCGGTCTGTCGTCCTCCTCAAAGTAATGCAGGAACTGCTTTGGTGCGCTCGGCAGGCTCAGCTGCTGAGGAACACCGCTAAAGCTCTTCCATGCCTGGAGTATCTCCTCCTTGGAAGGCTTATTCTCAAACGAGCAGAAAACTGCTGCTGTGTGACCGTCGGAAACGGGTACTCTGAGGCACTGAGCTGTGATAACAGGCTCCGTAGCGTTTACTATCTCGCCGCCCTCGATGTGACCCCAGATCTTCATCGGCTCCTTCTCGGACTTTTCCTCCTCGCCGCCAATGTAAGGGATAACGTTGTCAAGTATCTCGGGGAATGTCTCAAACGTTCTGCCTGCACCGGAGATAGCCTGGTATGTGCAGGCAAGAGCCTTTGTTACCTTGTATTTCTCCATAAGAGGAGCAAGTGCGGGAACGTAGGACTGCAGCGAGCAGTTGGACTTTACAGCTATAAAGCCTCTCTTTGTGCCAAGACGCTTTCTCTGAGCCTCGATTATCTCGATATGATCGGGATTGATCTCCGGGATGACCATAGGAACGTCGGGTGTGAATCTGTGAGCAGAGTTGTTTGAAACGATCGGGCACTCAGCCTTTGCGTATCTTTCCTCGAGCGCTCTTATCTCGTCCTTTTTCATATCAACAGCGCAGAAGCAGAAATCTACCATCGAAGCGATCTTCTCAACGTCGTCTGTTGCGTTCATTACAACGATGTCAGCAAGGTCCTCCGGCATCGGGTCTGCAAGCTTCCACTTGCCCGAAACTGCCTCCTTGAAGGTCTTGCCTGCGCTCCTCGGAGAAGCGGCAAGTACCACTATCTCAAACCATGGGTGCCTGTCAAGCAGCTGGCAGAATCTCTGTCCTACCATTCCCGTTGCACCTATGATGCCTACTTTGTACTTTTTCATAATAAAACATCCTTTCCGTTTGTGCCCCATCGATGTCATTATCGCCAAAAAGAAAAGCCTGGGCGGATAATGTTTTGCACAAAACATAAAAATAAACAAATAATAAAAAAACCGGTTGAAAACCGGCACATCATACAGTATAATAAGAATGTTGACATATTTTAATATGTCGATAGCACTCCATCATAATATATGATGACAACCGGTGATCTGTTAGACCAAACAGCCAGCTGGACGCTCCCACAGTCCGCTTCGGCGGTATCACCTTTCACACTGCTGCATGATGTCGGGAAACATCACTTTAACTCTGACGACCTTCGGCAGCCTCGTTCACACAGGCAGCCTGCCTCGGCAGCAGCGGTACTCATCTCAACCGCACCTCTATCTGTTGTGTTATATAATATCAGAAATTACCGCTGATGTCAATAGGCTGAGGAAGGTTTTTTCAAACTTTCGTCATTTTAGAAGAAAAATGAATTTTATACGTCTTTGGAGAGATAAAAATGTTAGACTTAAACAATATGAAGCGTTCGGATTTTGCATATGACCTTCCGCAGGAGCTCATCGCACAGACTCCCGTTGAGCCGAGAAATGCCTCCCGCCTGCTGAAAGTAGACAGAGCGACGGGTGAGATAACGCACGACCGTTTCTACAATCTATGCAATTACCTTAAAAAAGGTGACCTTCTCGTGCTCAACGATTCGAGGGTGCTGCCTGCCCGCATATACGGCGAAAGGGAGGGCACAGGCTCGTTCATCGAGTTCCTGCTTGTCGAGCAGAGGGAGAATATGGTCTGGGAGATACTCTGCCGCCCGGGAAAGAAAGCCAAGGTCGGCACACGCTTCACGTTCGGCGGGGGCGTTCTGAGAGCCGAGATAACCGAGGTGCTCGAGGACGGCAACAGGGTAGCACGCTTTGAGTGTGAGGACAACTTTTTTGCTGCGCTTGACAGCATCGGACAGATGCCTTTGCCGCCTTACATAACCGAAAAGCTGAAGGACAAGGAGCGCTATCAGACAGTCTATTCAAACGAACTCGGTTCGTCTGCCGCTCCGACAGCGGGACTGCACTTCACAAAAGAGCAGCTTGCCGATATTCAGAAAATGGGCGTGAACATAGCCTTTGTAACGCTTCATGTCGGATTGGGAACGTTCAGACCCGTAAAAGAGGACATGGTGCTTGACCACAAGATGCACAGAGAGCACTACGAGCTTTCGGAGAAAACAGCGCAGATGATAAACGACACCAAGAAAAACGGCGGGCGTGTCATCGCCGTCGGTACGACCTCGTGCAGAACGATAGAGAGCGTTGCGTCATTCCACGACGGAAAGATAGTCGCCGACGACGGCTGGACGAGCATATTCATCTACCCGGGCTACGAGTTCAAGGTGATGGACGGGCTGATAACCAATTTCCACCTGCCCGAGAGCACGCTGATAATGCTCGTTTCTGCGTTCCTCGGTTACGACAAGACGATGAATGCCTATAAGACCGCCGTTGAGGAAAAGTACCGCTTCTTTTCCTTCGGCGACAGTATGGCGATTTTGTGAGGTGTAAAAAATGGATATGATGAAAATTTACAAGGCTGTGCTCGATGCGGACAGAGCCGCTGTGGTGCTTTGCAGTCTCGACCACACGATAATATATATGAACCCGGCTGCGTGCGAACGTTACGCAAAGTGGGGCGGTGAAAAGCTGCTTGGCAGGTCGCTCCTTGACTGTCATAACGAACATTCAAGGAAGATGATAGTTAAGATCCTTGACTGGTTCTCAGAGTCAAAGGACAACAGCATCGTTTACACATTCAAAAACGTCAAAGAAAACAAGGACGTTTATATGGTCGCCCTGCGTGACGAAAACGGCGAGCTGATCGGCTACTACGAAAAGCACGAGTACCGCACGCCCGAGACCATGAAGCTTTACGATATAGAATAAAAATGCAGGAAAACAGGGGAGAATAAATGAATATCATCGAGTTTTACGAAAGCGCAAACAGAGAAAAATGGCTTTCGCAGATAAGGCTCTGCGACTGGAAGGCAGGACCGTTCCTTTGCGAGCTTATCGACAAGGATAAGTTCCACAGCACGCTCGGGGAAAGCTCAAAGCTCTTTCTTCTGACCGACAAGGACAAGCTCGTTTCCTTCTGCACGCTTTGCGAAAAGGACGAGATACACGATACCGAATTTTCGCCGTGGGTCGGCTTTGTCTATACATTTCCCGAGAACAGAGGAAAGCGCTGTATAGGTCTTTTGCTCGACAAAGTGCTGAGTGCCGCAAAGCAAAGCGGATACGAAAATGTCTATATCTCCACCGACCACGTCGGGCTTTACGAGAAATACGGCTTTGAGTTCGTTGGGACGATGAAGACTATCTACGGCGGCGAATCAAGGGTATACAGGAAAAATACATAAGGGAGTTTATTATGTTCACATTACTCAAACAGGAAGGCGCAGCAAGACGGGGCAGCTTTGAGACCGTTCACGGTACGATACAGACGCCCGTTTTTATGAACGTCGGAACGAGTGCCGCAATAAAAGGCGGAGTGTCCTCGATAGACCTTAAAAACGAGCTGAAAACACAGGTCGAGCTGTGCAACACATACCACCTGCACGTCCGCCCGGGCGACGAGGTGATCTACAAGCTCGGCGGTCTGCATAAGTTTATGAACTGGGACAAGCCGATACTCACCGACAGCGGCGGATTTCAGGTGTTCAGCCTCGCCAAGCTCAGACGCATAAAGGAGGAGGGCGTTTTCTTCAACTCTCACGTTGACGGACGCAAGATTTTTATGGGTCCCGAGGAGAGCATGCAGATACAGTCGCACCTCGCCTCGACGATAGCGATGGCGTTTGACGAGTGCGTCGAGAACCCCGCAGAATACAGCTATTCCAAGGCTTCCTGCGAGAGGACGACACGCTGGCTGAAAAGATGTCAGGCTGAGATGCAAAGGCTCAACTCGCTTGAAAGCACGATAAACAAAAACCAGATGCTTTTCGGCATCAACCAGGGCTGTACCTACGACGACCTCAGGATAGAGCATATGAAGCAGATAAGAGAGCTGGACCTTGACGGCTATGCGATAGGCGGACTTGCCGTGGGCGAACCGACCGAGGTGATGTACCACGTTATCGAGCAGGTCGAGCCGTTTATGCCCAAGGACAAGCCGAGATATTTAATGGGTGTCGGTACTCCGAGCAACATTATCGAAGCCGTCGCAAGAGGGATAGATTTCTTCGACTGTGTTATGCCAAGCCGAAACGCCCGCCACGGCACGATGTTCACCTGGAACGGCATTATCCACATAAAGAACAAATGCTTTGAGCTTGACGAGCGACCCGTAGACCCCGAGTGCGGCTGCCCGACCTGTAAAAACCACTCCAGAGCGTATGTCAGACACCTGTTCAAGGCTGACGAACAGCTTGGCGGCAGGCTTGCAGTAATGCACAACCTTTATTTTTACAACACCCTCACCGAGAGGATAAGACAGGCTATCGACGAGGGCACTTTCGGGCAGTTCCGTGCGAAATACAGCACGCTGCTTAGCTCGATGTGCGAATAAATCCGTGTGAAGATGTGTATGTATCTATTAGATATGTACACATTTTTTCCGGAGGTAACAAAATGGGATTTATTGAAGCGGCTGTTCTGGGAGCAGGTCTGTCTATGGACTCGTTCGCCCTGTCGGTGACAAACGGGATAAGCTGTAAGCGTGCAAGGGTTTTGAGCGCCATTTTGTGCTCGCTTTGCTTCGGACTTTTCCAAGGCTCGCTGACAACGGCAGGCTACGCCGCAGGCTCGGCGTTTGCGGACAGGATAAAGGCGTTTGACCATTGGATAGCGCTGTTTGCGCTTTGCTTTATCGGTATCGGTATGATGCTTGACAGCAGAAGCGGCGATGAAGACAGCGAAACCTCGCTGTCGCCTGCGGAAGTTATCGCAGGCGGGTTTGCCACCTCGCTGGACGCACTCGCTGTCGGTGTCGGACTGTCGGCGCTGGATACGGATATCGTGTCCGCCGCAGCGGTCATAACGCTCGTGTCGGTCGTGCTGTGCCTTGCGGGATTCTTTATCGGAAACAGCGCAGGCAGACACCTCGGAGCAAGGGCAAAGCTCGCAGGCGGTGCGGTGCTCATCCTGCTTGGCGTGAAGATATTTGTCCAGCACGTCTTTTTCTGACATTATCCGCATTTAAGTTAACAATCAGTCTATAAAAATACAATATCAATGTCATTGTATCTGTTTATACTAAGTAGTAATATTTGCGGATAAAACGATAAAACGGAGGAAGTCGCCAATGAGCTTTATGAGTGATTTTTATAAAAGATTTGTCAGGGAGGAGTACGACGAAAACGGCATCGTCACCAAGTTCGAGCTTGACCTGAAATACGATTACAATTTCGCCTACGACGTTATCGACGAAATAGCAAAGATCGAGCCGGAAAGGGAAGCTATCCACTGGGTCAGCGAGAAAGGCGAGGAAAAGATTATCACCTATAAGGAGCTTTCTCTGGAGAGCAGCCGTATGGCAAATATGTTCACCGCCCACGGCGTTGAGAAGGGCGATATGGTAATGGCTGTCCTTAAAAGGCACTACGAGTTCTGGATAGCTGCGTATGCGCTGATGAAGATAGGCGCTGTGCTTATCCCTGCGACCTGTCAGCTTATGAAGAAGGACTACGTCTACCGCTTCGACCTTGCAAGGGTAAAATTTATAATCGCAACTGCCGAGGACAACGTTCCCGACCATATCGACGAGGCGCTGCAGGAGTATGACTGGATGAAGGAGAAATTCATCGTCCACGGTCAGAAGGAGGGCTGGACCGACCTTATGGCTTCTGCCCGCAGATACAGGACCGACCTCGAAAGAGTACACACACGTTCGGACGAGAATATGATAGCCTATTTCAGCAGCGGAACGACGGGCTATCCGAAACTCGTTATGCACCGCCACGCCTACAGTGCGGCACATATCTTCACCGCAAAACACTGGCACCACGTCGGAGACGGCACGGTGCATCTGACTGTTTCCGAAAGCGGCTGGGCAAAGTGTGCGTGGGGCAAGATGTTCGGTCAGCTTACCTGCGGCGCAACAGAGTTTGTCTATGACTTTGACAGATTCGTTCCCGAGAACGTGCTGAAGGTGATACAGGACTACAAGGTCACATCTTTCTGCGCTCCGCCGACGATGTACAGATTTTTCATCAAGGCAGGGCTTGAAAAGTTCGACCTGTCAAGCCTTAAATATTCCTGCGTAGCGGGCGAGGCGCTCAGCCCCGACGTTTTCAACAAGTGGAAGCAGGCAACGGGACTGAGCCTTATGGAGGGCTTTGGTCAGACGGAAACTGTCGTTGTGCTGTGCAACTGCTACGGTATGACGCCAAAGCCGGGCAGTATGGGCAAGCCTGTGCCGCTTTACAATGTTGACCTCGTGAACAAGAACCTTGAGACCGTAAAAAACGGCGAAACGGGCGAGATAGTTATCCGTGCCGATTACTGCAAGCACCCCGCTGTGTTCAAGGAGTATTACAGAGGCGCAGAGCAGACCTTCCGTGCGTGGAAGGGCGGCGTTTACCACACGGGTGATACCGCCTACCGTGACGAGGACGGCTACTATTGGTACGTCGGCAGAACGGACGACCTTATCAAGGCTTCGGGCTACCGCATAGGACCTTTTGAGATAGAGTCTATACTTATGGAGCACCCAAGCGTGCTCGAGTGTGCTATAACCGCAGCAGACGACGCTATAAGAGGCAAGGTCGTAAAGGCGACTATCGTGCTTTCCGACGGCTATCAGCCGAGCGACGAGCTGAAAAAGGAGCTTCAGAACTTTGTAAAGAAGTCCACCGCACCTTATAAGTACCCGAGAATTGTCGAGTTCGTCGATGAACTGCCAAAGACGTTCAGCGGAAAGATAAGGCGTGTCGAGATAAGAGAGAACGACGAGAACAAGAGCTTCTGAATTTCCTCGGGGGCTTTCCGGTCGCCCCCGAACCCCTTCGGATATAAACTTTTTCATTTGGATTTGAGGTGAGCCGAATGCTTGTTTACGAATATCCGCCTAAGCTGAACCGTGCGGAAAAGCAGGCGAAGGCTGCTCACGACCTCGCACAGCACGCTAAGATACGCCGCACGATGATACGCAATATGATACTTGCAGCGATCATCATCACGCTGTCATTCTTCGTGAGCGTGCTTATCATTCGTATCGTGCTTATCATTGTCGGGCTTGCCAACGCCGCAGTCGGCGGATTGCTTTACTGGTACGGTATGCTCAGCTTTGATTCAAAGGTCTATTCCCGCATCTATGACGACCACATTGAACATTCGCAGAGAATGGGCTTTTCAAAGAGATACCTTTACGTCGACATCACCTATTCCGATATCGTAAAAAGCGAGCAGGACAACCACGGCAATCTCGTCGTTACGCTAAAAGACGGCCACAGCGCAAAGCTTTTCACCGCCGACGAGAACGGCGGGGACGAGCAGGTTCATCCCCTGCAGGACAGTACCGTCACACTCAGATTTGCCGACACCAAGGCAAAGCTCACGCTCGTGAACGACCTTTACGAGAAGATAAACTATCCGCACAAGGAGTATAAGGTCATCACCGACGACGATGATTATTACACCGAGGAGGATCTCAAATGGGACAGGCTCGGCAAGCATGGACTATAAAAAATGTAAACTTTTCGTTAAGCCCTTGAAATCACTCTGAGCGTGTGTTATTATAATACGGTAAATACAACATCTCAAACACTGTGACCAAGAGAGTAAGTGCGATAAATGAATTCCAGAGAGAGCCTGAGCGGTCAGCCGTTTTCTGAAACGGGCTTATTTCACAGCATACCGAAGTTCACTTGCGAGTGGTCTTGCCGAAATAAAAGTAAGCAGGAACGTGAGCCGGCGTTAACGGCAGGGAAGTGACAGCTTCTTATCAAACAGGTGGTATAACAAGTATCTTATGGGTCTTGTCCTTTTTGTAAGGATAAGACCTTTTTTAGATGTAAGAGGTAAGATGTAAGAAGTAAGAGAGATGTAAGAAAAAACGACTGCTTATGTTTCTCACCTCTTTCGCACATACTTGCCGCCCGCATAAATGATGTTGAAAAACGACCTATAAATCTGAACGGAGGTAATTCAAAAAATGAAGGAACAGCTCAAAAGCATTGAAGAGCGTGCCAAGGCTGAGCTTAAAGAGATAAGCGATACCAAGGTGCTTGAAGATTTCAGAGTAAAATATCTCGGCAAAAAGGGCGAGATAACCGCTATCCTCAAGCAGATGGGCAAGCTCTCCGCAGAGGAAAGACCTGTTATGGGACAGCTCGCAAACAAGGTCAGAGCAGATATCGAAACAGCTCTCAGCACAAGGCTCGCCGAGCTTAAAACCGCCGCTGAAACGGCAAGGCTCAAAAGCGAAACGCTTGACGTAACGCTCCCGGGCAAAAGAGCAAGGATAGGCAGACCTCACCCGCTGGACGCAGTTCTGGAGGACGTCGAGGAGGTGTTCCTCGGAATGGGCTTTGACATCGTCGAGGGACCCGAGGTAGAGACCGACCACTATTGCTTCGAGGCTCTGAATATGCCGCCTCACCACCCTGCAAGAGACACTCAGGATACTTTCTATATCAACGACAGCGTGCTTCTCAGAACGCAGACATCTTCCGTCCAGATCAGGACAATGGAGAAGATGAAGCCGCCTATCAGAATAATCTCGCCTGGACGTGTTTACCGTTCCGATGCCGTCGATGCTACACATTCACCTCTTTTCCACCAGATAGAGGGCCTTGTTATCGACAAGGGCGTTACTATGGGAGACCTTAAAGGAACGCTGGAGCTTCTTATGAGAAGGCTTTACGGCGACAACGCAAAGATAAGACTGCGTCCTCACCACTTCCCGTATACCGAGCCTTCCGCAGAGGTCGATATGATGTGCTTCAACTGCCACGGACAGGGCTGTTCGATGTGTAAGCAGGAGGGCTGGGTCGAGCTTCTCGGAGCAGGTATGGTTCACCCCAAGGTGCTTGAGGAATGCGGCATAGACCCCGAGGTATATTCGGGCTTTGCATTCGGTATCGGTCTTGAAAGAATAACTATGGGCAGATACAGCATCAACGATATGCGCCTTTTGTACGAAAACGATATGAGATTCTTGGAGCAGTTCTGAGCAGGGAGGTAGTTTGGATAATGGATCTTTCAATGAGATGGCTCGCAGACTATGTTGACTGCGGTATGCCTATAAAGGACTTTGTAAGCGGTATAACACTTTCCGGCTCGAAGGTGGAGTGCTATGAAACTGAGGGAGATTATCTTTCAAATGTCGTTGTGGGACAGGTCAGAGAGATAGAGCGTCACCCCGATTCCGACCATATGTGGATAACACAGGTCGATGTCGGCGAGGGTGAGCCTGTTCAGATAGTAACAGGTGCGCAGAACGTCAGAAAGGACGACTTTGTCCCCGTGGCAAAGCATAAGTCCACCGTCCTGCACGAGGGCAAGCAGGTCAAGATAACCAAGGGCAAGCTCAGAGGCGTCGAGTCTAACGGTATGCTCTGCTCGCTTTCGGAGCTGGGTCTGTCCGTACACGATTTCCCCTACGCTATCGAGGACGGCATCTTTATCCTCGGCGATGACTGCGACAGGACGATAGGCAAGGATATCCGTGAAGCTATCGGCTTCAATGATACAAAAGTCGAGTTCGAGATAACCTCAAACAGACCCGACTGTATGTCCGTTATCGGTCTTGCAAGGGAAACAGCGGCTACCTTCGGAAAGACACTCAACGTTAAAAAGCCGGAGTATAAGGGAATCAAGGGCGATATAAACGACGTTATCAAGGTGAAGATACATAACCCGACGCTCTGCCCGAGATATATGGCAGCAGTAGTCAAGAACGTTAAGATCGAGCAGTCACCACGCTGGATGAGAGAGCGCCTGCGTGCAAGCGGCGTCCGCCCGATAAACAACTTTGTAGATATCACCAACTTCGTTATGCTCGAGTACGGTCACCCGATGCACGCATTTGACCTGCGTTATGTCGGCGGAAACGCTATCAATATCAGAAATGCCGTGCAGGGCGAGAAGATAACCACGCTCGACGGCGTTGAAAGAGAGCTTTCAAGCGAAATGCTCGTTATCGCAGACGCAGACAAGCCGGTAGCCGTAGCAGGCGTAATGGGCGGCGAGTACAGCGGTATTATGGAAGATACAACTACTGTCGTTTTCGAGTCTGCCTGCTTTGACGGCGCAAGCGTCAGAACGACCGCAAAGAAGCTGGGTATGAGAACAGACGCTTCTTCAAGATACGAAAAGGGTCTTGACCCGCACAACTGCTACGACGCACTTATGAGAGCCTGCCAGCTGGTAGAGGAGCTGGGTGCAGGCGAGGTGCTTGATACCCATATCGACGAGGACTACCACGACGATACTCCGGACTGCGTTGAGTTCGACCCGGCGTGGATCAACCGCTTCCTCGGCACCGATATCCCCGAGCAGAAGATGACCGACTACCTTACAAGCCTTGAGTTTGAGGTAAAGGACGGCAAGGTGTACGTTCCGCATTTCAGGATAGATATCCACAGAAAAGCCGACGTAGCCGAGGAAGTCGCAAGACTCTACGACTACAACAATATCCCCGGCACGATCATCAGAGGCGTTGCACAGGCTCAGAGAACTCCTAAGCAGAAGTTTGAAAGAAGCATCAGACATGCGATGTTCGCAAACGGCGTCAACGAGATAGAAACGTTCTCGTTCGTTTCGCCAAAGTACTTTGACAAGATAAATCTCCCCGCAGATTCAAAACTGAGAAACTGCGTGAAGATAACCAATCCTCTCGGCGAGGACACCAGCGTTATGAGAACGTCCGTCCTGCCGTCTGTGTGCGAGATACTTGCAAGCAACAACAGCCACAGGAACCCCGAGTGCTATATCTTCGAGCTGGGCAACGAGTATATCCCTGTTGAGGGCGAAGTGCTCCCCAAGGAGCCTTCAAGGCTCGGCATAGGCGTTTACGATACCGCCTCGGGCTTCGATTTCTTCGACCTGAAGGGTATGATCGAGAACGTGCTCGACAGAGTCGGCGCTGAGAACGTGACCTTTGAAAGAGCAGACAAGGACTGCGGATACGACGAGTTCTATGCGTTCCACCCCGGCAGAGTCGCTGTCGTAAAGGTGTCTGATAAGACCGTCGGAATCTTCGGCGAGCTTCACCCCAAGACACTTGAAAACTACGGACTGTCGATGAGAGCCTATGCAGGCAAGCTCGACCTCCCCGAGTTAATGGAGCTTTCCGACCCGCAGAAGACCTATAAGCCTCTGCCCAAGTACCCCGCTACAACAAGAGATATCTCGGTAGTCTGCGACGATGCCGTGCCCGTTGCGGAGCTTGAAAAGGCTATCACCAAGGCTGTCGGCGGTATACTTGAAAAGGTGACGCTGTTCGACGTTTACAAGGGCGAGCAGATAGAAGCCGGCAAAAAGAGCGTTTCCTATTCTATCTCGATGAGGTCGCACGAGGGTACCCTCACCGACGAGCAGGCTGACAAGGCTATGGATAAGGTGCTCAAAGTGCTGTCTGCTATGGGCGCAGAGCTCAGAGCATAAAAAAAACGAGCCCGTTTTTGTGCAGATTTCATAAAATTTCAAAATATGCTTGTATATTTGTTTTGATTGGAGTATAATATTACTGTGGAACAAAACCTATACAACAATGTGCAAGGGGGCTAAGCTTATGCATGACCAGACAGTAGAATTTTCGCTCGTAGATGAGAAAGAGGCGGAGCTGAAAAAGAATCTGACAGTCATCTTTGACGCACTGAAGGAAAAGGGATACAATCCCGTAAATCAGATAGTAGGCTATATCCTCTCTGAGGACCCGACCTACATAACGACCTACAACAACGCAAGGAGCCTTATCAGGCATATCGACCGTGATGAGCTTTTGCAGGTGCTTGTAAAGTCTTATCTTAAAGTGAAATAAATAATATCTCAAAGGGCGGAAGGTTTTTCCGTCCTTTGTTATTTGTTAATTCACGTTTCTTTGCAGATAATATTATTACTATTTCTGCAAAGGAGAAATGTTATGAAAAAGATGATCAGCGCACTCTGCCTTGCAGTGCTGCTCACAGGCTGCTCGGCAAGGGTCGATATCGGCGATACGCCAAAGCAGACACAGACCGCCGCCGCACAGCAGGCGCAGGTCGGCAAAACGGACGTTAAAAAGCTTTCACGCACAAAGATAGGCTACGGCTGCGGAGTCCTGAAGGACGAAAAGAACCGCACGACGGGCGCTTTGGACTTTAACGCAAAGTATTCGCAGTACGGCGCAGAGGCAATAAAGACCGACGACAAAAAGATAACGCTCACCTTCGATCAGGGCTACGAAAACGGCTATACCGCAAAGATCCTCGATACCCTCAAGGAGAAAAAGGTCAGAGCCGTGTTCTTCCTCTTGAAGGACTACGCCGAGAAAAATCCCGACCTTGTCAGACGTATGATAGACGAGGGACATATCATCGCCAACCATTCCGTACACCATTACTCTATGCCGACTCTTGACGACGATACCTGTAAAAAGGAGATAACCGAGATGCACAGCTATATCAGCGACAATTTCGGCTACGAGATGAAGCTTTTTCGACCGCCTATGGGTGAGTTCTCCGAGGCTTCGCTCGCCCTTACGCAGGAGTGCGGCTATAAAACGGTGATGTGGAGCTTTGCCTATGCCGACTGGGATACCAAAAACCAGCCCGATCGGGAGCAGTCGCTGAAAAAGCTCATCGATTCAGCCCACGAGGGAGCTGTCTACCTGCTCCACAGCGTCTCAAAGACCAACGCCGATATCCTTGCGCAGGCTATCGACGGTATAAGAGCAAAGGGCTTTGAATTCAGCTGAACAAGCGCTCCTGCGGCTGCCTGCGACCGTACAGGCAGCCGTTTTCACATGGTTTTCACACGGATTTCATCTTAATATCGTTGACAAAGCAGCGCCAAAGTGGTATAAATTATAATGAAGAGAAGAAATAGTTTTCTGTGAATTTTTAGGGAGGGATCACTATGATCAAGAATAAGGTTCTGACCCCTGTGCTTTCGGGCGTGCTGGCTGTCAGCGTTGTAGGCTCGGGCGTGGGTTATTATTTCGTAAATAAGGGCGAGCCTGAAAAGACTATGGACACCATGAAGGTATCTATGACTCAGGTCGAGCAGACCGTCAATACCACCGTGGACGACGTTCAGAAGGCTGTGAACGGCAAGCTTGATTTCGCTTACGATGCCGATCTGAAAATAACCGTCGGCAACTCTGACGCTATGAAGAATTCGGGCGTTCAGGTACAGCCTATCGAGGTATCCACAAAGGTAAGACAGAAGGGACAGAATTCCTCTGCCGAGATCGCTGCGAAGTATAACGGCTCCACGCTTGCAACTCTGGAGACCGTTTATGCAAGAGATTCCAAGACCGGCTATGTAAGGATCCCCGAGCTGAGCTCGGCTTATATCAAGGCTACCGAGGCTGATATCCAGAAACTTGTCGACGATGCCCAGAAGAAGTATACGAGCAAGTATCAGCTGAAGCAGGATACAAATAAGCGTCAGACTAAGACAAACCAGAATCGGATAGCTGATATCAAACCGAAGGAAAAGTTCGATGTGAACAAGATCAAGGAAATGCTCCCTGACCTTTCGGCTCTGGACAGCAAGAAGGTTGAAGAAAAGCTCAACAAGTGGGTCGAGATCGTTAAGGGCAAGATCACCGAGAAAGCCGACAACGGCACAGTTTCCGGCGATATCGAGGGCAACAGCTACAACTATAAGGTAAAGACATATTCCATCAGCGGCAAGCAGGCACAGGAGGCTATCCTCGCAGTGCTTGACGATATCGCTGCAGATAAGGATATCAAGAAGGTGTTTGACGACTTCTATGCAAAGCAGCCCGAGGCAAACAAGAAGGCTTCCGGTATAAAGAGCTTTGCAGAGCTTATCGCTAAGATGAAGAGCGAGCTGAAAATTGACGCTTCACAGCAGAACAAGGTCGCTTCGCTGGACGTTTACTACGACGGAAATGAGCCTGCAGGCGCAGCATTCTCCTTCGACGGCAAGACCTACGCAAAGGCTGTTATCATCAACAAGAGCGATGTGAACGCTATCGACGCTTTCATTACCGATAATAACGGAAATGCTAACTTCACCGTAAAGGGCTCTTCCAAGCTCGCTGACGGCAAGGTAAGCGGCAAGTACACACTTGACTGCAAGGGCAAAAACAGCAATAATACAAACGTTTCCCTTACACTCGACAAGGTCGTTGTAAAGGATAAGACATTCAGCGGAACAGTTACACTTGACTTCACAGCTTCATCGGCGACCGGCTCAAACAAGAGCGGCAGCTTCAAGATCTCCGGTACAGCTGACGAGGATAAGAAAGATCTCAAGATAAACATCAGCGCTAACGGCATAAATGTTCTCACAGTTGACTTCAAAATGAACAAGACCAAGGCTACCGACGTTTCGATACCGACAACAAACGTATTCACAGTAGATCAGCTCGATGCTTACCGTGCAACTTGCGATATCGAGGGCTTCAAGCAGAATCTCAGCTCTGCATTGGGCATCAACCTCTCCAGACTCGGAACAGGACTCGGCAACGGCGCTATTACAAAGAAAAGCACAACTTTCGGCAATAACGGTACAAATAATGTAAACGGCGGTCTTTCACTTGACGGTCTTCTGACAGCCTGAAACAATTACAAAAAAACTATTGAATAAAGAGCAGCCCGCAGGGGCTGTTCTTTTTTTGCCCTGCGAATAAGCTGCCAAGCTTTTTCATATTATCTATAAGGACTTGCTTGGAGGCGATGATTTGAAAAAACAGGGTTTTCTCAAAGGCTCGGCGATATTGCTCATAAGTACGGTGATAACCAAAGCCCTCGGGCTTGTCTACCGCATACCGCTGACAAGACTGCTCGGCGGAACGGGAATGGGCTATTTCGCCGCAGCCTTCTCTGTTTTCACTCCGATACTTGCCGTGTTTGCCGCAGGAATACCCTCTACGCTGGCAAGAGCAGCCGCAGAGAATTACGCCCTTGAACGCTTCGGAAACCTGCGCAGGATCAAGCGTGTCGCTGTGACGATGTTCTGTGGAGTGTCGCTTGCAGCGTCCGTGCTCGTCGCAATAGCTGCCGTGCCGCTGTCAAAGGCGCTTTCGGGCAGCGCAGGCCCGGGAGTGACCGTGATGTGCATAGCCCCGTCTTTGTTTTTCTGTACAGTGATTTCCGTGTACAGAGGCTATTACGAGGGGCTTCATAATATGTATCCCACCGCCGTTTCGGAGATCATCGAAACGGTGTTCAGACTTGTGCTCGGGCTTGGCTTTGCCTATGCCGTTCATAGCTATTGCATGACGAGCTTTGCAAAAACAGGCAGGTGCTTCGGGGTCGTCTGCGAGAACGCTGCACAGGCGCACCAGACCTCGCTTGTCTATGTCGCAGCTGCCGCTATCCTCGGAACGTCGCTGTCCTCGGGCATAGCCTGCGTATATATGCTTATCCGCAGCAGGCTCAGAGGCGACGGCATAACACCTCAGATGCTCGGAAAGGACAGCGTTGCAGAGCCTTCGGGCAGGATAGCAAAACACCTCCTTGCAAGCTGTATGCCTATCGCTTTCACAGCGCTGATAACGACATTCTCGGGTATGATAGATATGCTCGCCGTTGCGCCCTGCGTGTCGGCAGCAATGAAAAGCTGTCCGCAAGCTTTTGAGAAATACCTCGGCGGGAGCGTGAGCGCCGAAATGCTGCCGAACTTTGTCTACGGCTCGTTCGAGGGACTTGCCGCCGCTGTTGCGGGACTTGTACCTACGCTGACGGCAATGCTGGGCAAAAGTACGCTTCCGTCGGCGGCAGAAAGCTTTGCAAAGGGCGATGTCGCTGCGGTAGGTTCAAGCGTGAACAAAATGCTGACGCTGAGTGCGTTTATCGCCTTTCCGTCGGGCATAGGCGTAAGCGTTTTCTCCGAGGATATACTGCACCTGCTTTTCGGCGGAAGAACGCAGGAGATAGCTGTCGCCGCACCCTGTTTGCGTGTGCTCGGAGCTGCCGTGGTGCTTATGAGCCTGTCGCTGCCTTGCTTTACCTTGCTGCAGGCACTCGGACGCTCCCGTACCGCAGTGACTGTGATGCTGCTCGGCGGCGCAGTAAAGCTGTGTGCCGACCTTGTATTCATCACAGCGCCCGCAACGAGCGTGATAGGCGCAGCGCTTGCGGACGCCCTGAGCGAGGGCTTTATCTGCGTGTGTGCCGTCTGTGCCACCTGCCGCCTCGCCAAAACGCATATCGACTGGAAAAATGTGCTTTTCAAGCCTGCGTATTGCGGTGCGATGTCGATAGGCACAGCCTTTCTCCTAAGGAGTTTCTTGCTTTCACAGCAGCTTTTTGCAGCAGCGGGAAGGGCCGTGACCGCTATTTGCATCGTTTTTTCTGTCATTATGTACTTAATTATGACCTTGGTGTTGTGCGAAATGCCGAAAAATGTGGTAATGTCATTGTTTTGTAAAAAAAATCGAAAAAAAGACTTGAAATTTTCGGAAAAGTGAGTTATTATAAATTAGTAATGTGATCGCAGATAGGATTATCGGTCACGCAAACGTTTTCAGGAGTGTACGGGATTTATGGAGCAGGTCATCAGAGAGCTTCTTTCAAAGGACAGCTACAGCGTAAGCGATCTTGTGCGGATAGTAAGAGTTCTCAGAAGTGAGAACGGCTGTCCGTGGGATAAGGTGCAGACGCATAAGACTATCAAGAAGGATCTTCTGGAGGAGACCTATGAGGTCATGGAGGCTATCGACTGTGACAGCCCCGAAATGATGCAGGAGGAACTGGGAGATGTCCTGCTGCAGGTCGTATTCCATACCGTGCTCGAATCCGAACAGGGGCATTTTGAGCTTGACGATGTCACTAACGATGTCTGCCGCAAGCTGATAGTGAGACACCCCCACGTCTTCGGAAATGTGAATGTTGAAGGCGTTGACGACGTCCTGAGGAACTGGGACAGTATAAAGATGGATACAAAGGGCCAGGAAACGTTCACCGATACGCTCAAAAGCGTGCCCAAGAACTTTCCCGCACTTATGAGAGCGCAGAAGCTCGGCAAGCGTGCCGCAAAATCGGGCTTTGATTTTGAAAGTCCGCAGCAGGCGTTTGACAGCCTCAAAAGCGAGGTCTCCGAGGTCGAGGAAGTGCTCGGGGATAAGGACAAGGCTGCGCAGGAGCTTGGCGACCTGATGTTCTCGTTTGTGAATGTCGCAAGGAAGCTCGGGCTTGATGCCGAGGAGCTGCTGAGTGCGGCGAACGATAAATTTCTCGGCAGATTTGAAAAGGTCGAGCAGCTGACGCTGAGTGACGGACAGGATATCACAAAGCTGACTGCGGACGAGCTTGAAGCCTATTGGCAGAGAGCTAAACAGATGTAATTGATGAATAGCTGTAAAGCTGTTTGTTAATAATAATAGGAGGTAAAAACTATGACAAAGGCAGAATTGGTAAGCAAGATCGCTGAAAAAGGCGGCTATACTAAGAAGGACGCTGAAAAGGCACTTTCTACAGTAGTAGGTTCTATCACTGACGTTCTCACAGCAGGTGACAAGGTAACACTCATCGGCTTCGGTACATTCGAGGTTCGTCAGAGAGCAGCTAAGAAGGGTATCAACCCAAGCACAAAGCAGCCTGTAAAGATCCCTGCAAAGAAGGTTCCGGCTTTCAAGGCAGGCAAGGCTCTTAAAGAGGCAGTTGCTAAGAAGAAAAAATAATCAGCAAAAACCGAGCCTGACCTTTATCGGTCAGGTTCTCTTTTTTGTAAGGTTTGGTAAGGTGAGTAAAATGAGATTGGATAAGTATCTGAAGGTCACAAGGATAATCAAGCGCAGAACTGTCGCAAACGAAGCCTGCGACGCAGGTAAGATACTTGTGAACGATAAGCCCGCAAGAGCGTCCTATGACGTTAAGCTAAATGATATAATCACCGTGAATATGGGCAGCAAGCCCCTGAAGGTAAAGGTGCTCGGCATAAGCGAGTATGCGACAAAGGACAACGCCGCCGAGAACTACGAGGTCATTGGCTGAAACGAGGTGTGGATATGAAAAAGAGAATTGCAGCCGCAGTGCTGTCACTGTGCCTGTGTCTTAATATTACAGCGTGCGGGGAGAATATCAGCTCCGACAGTACCGCAGCAACGACAGCCACGACAGTTACCGATGCCGAAAGCACGGCGCAGACTACCTCCGAAACGACCGTGACAACGACAGAGGAAACGACGACCACGACTGAGGAAACTACGACCACGACGACTGAGGAGACTACGACCACGACCGAGGCGACTACGACTACAACAGCCTCGTCGGAAACGACCACAACAGCGTCCTCGGAGCAGACGCAGAGCCAAATCCAAACGCAGACCGAGGCATCGACCTCAAAGGTCAGCGGGGAAAGCGACAACAGCAGCTCGGAAAGCGCTGTCACAAATGCTTCAACAACGGCTCAGACTACTAAAGCGACCACCAAGAAACCTGCCCCAAAGGTCGAAAGGATAACAGGCTCATCGCCTAACCTCGCTTTCTATAAGCAAAGGCTGTTCGTAATGGGCGACTCGGTAGCCAGCGGCTATGCTGCCTACGGACGTATCTCCTACGAAAACAGCGTCGCAAAAGTCAACGTTTCGTCAAGGACGGCAGGCTACCAGGTCTCGCTTGCAAAGGCTAAGAACCCCTCGCTCGTGCTGACATCTATGGGCATGAACGACTGGGGCATCTCGACAGCTTCGTTCGCAGCAGCCTATAAAACGCTTCTGCAGAACCTGCGAAAGGCTCTTCCGAAAAGCGTGATACTGGTGGGTGCGATAACACCTACCGCCGCTGTGAACCAGTATCCCCATGTCAAACCCGCTATCGTTAAGAGCCATAACGCCGCACTCAAAAAGCTCGTCAGTGATTTCCACGATGATAAGATGATCTATTTTGATGCCTATAGCGTCGTTGTCGGCAACGACGGAGTGTATATGCAGCAAAAATACGCTGCCTTCGACGGACTGCATCTCCAGCCCGGCGCTTACGATGCGCTCCTGAACGCTATGTCGGTGGTGCTTGACAGAAACGGCGGGAAGGATAAAATTACCGCAAAGGAAAGCGGCGCTTGAACAATAATGACCAAAGAGGACAGCTTTTGTCCTCTTTTTTTGCAATATTTTGTTGTTGACTAATGTTTGATAACGTGGTATAATAGCAAATCATACAGGAAAGAGGGGTAACTTTGAAAAGGAAAGTATTGGCATCTGCGCTGTCCCTGTGCCTTGCAGCGCTCCAGCTGACAGGCTGCGGCAACGAGGTCACCGAGAATAACGATGTCTCAAAAGCCGTCCAGACAACTACATCACAAACAAGCTCCGAAACGCAGACCGAAAGCTCTGCTTCGGATACCGAAACTACAACGACAACTTCAGAAACGACCGAGGAGACTACCACTACACAAAGTGAGAGTGAGAGCGAGACCGAAACGACTACAACAGCTGAAACGACCACAACGACAGAAAAAGCCGTTGAAGCCTCGGGAAGCCTTGAAACATCATCTTCAAGTGCCGCACCTGCGACCACAACAGCTGCTAAGACAACGACAAAGTCTGCTGCAACTACCGCACAGACCACCAAGTCAGCTGCTGCCACGACTACAGCCGCTGCGAAGGCGACCACCAAGCCGTCATCTCCGCAGACGCAGGCTACTACAAAGGCTCCCGCCGCAAGCTCGTCAAATGTCAAGTTCTATCAGGACAGGCTCTACGTTGCGGGCGACTCTATCGCATACGGCTTCTGCGCTTACGGCTACATCCCTTATGAGCACAATATCGCAAAGGGAAGCCTTGCAATGAGAAACTATACCACGCCCGGCTGGTACAACGAGTTCGACGTGGGCGGCAGAAAGGTTATGTGCATGGACGCCGTCATCGCAAAGCAGCCTAAGCTTCTGTACGTATCAATGGGTATGAACGATATCAATATCACCAGCGCACAGACCTATGCAAGCAACTATGTGGGCTTCCTCAAAAAGGTCAGAGCAAATGTCCCCAACTGTATCATAGTTGCGGCGAACATCACACCGACACTTCCGAGAAGAAGCGATTTCAACGTTACAAGGATACAAAACTGCAACGCCGCTATGATAAATGCCGTCAAGGCTATGAACGACCCCAGCATTATCCTGTTTGACGCATACAGCGTCGTTTCGGGCGGCGGTACATATATGGTCAGCAGCTACAGCGCAGGCGACGGCATACACCTCGCAGGCGTGACCTACCAGAAGATACTTGCCCGCCTTGCAGTCGTTCTCGACCAGTACGGCGTCAAGGAAAAGTTGGGTGCATAAAACTAAAAATATTCGGATTTACGGGAGTAATTTTGGTAAAAAGTGCTCCCGTATATTTGTTGACAAAAAGCGACATTGGTGGTAAACTAATAAGTGTATGTGTAAACATCAGGAGGAATGTAAAATGAAAAAGAAAGCGGCAGCTGTCCTGCTGTGCCTTGCAGTCATAGTCAATCTGTTCACAGCCTGCGGCAGCGAGATAAAAGGACACGAGCCCAAACAAATATCCGCCAACGACAGCAGTATGTCTGACAGTGGCAACGATTCCCAGAATATGAATGACAGCAATACCATCGTCAATCCCTACGACGACTCGAATCAGGAGTTCAAGGGTAACGTCGATACGACGATCGACTATCTCAAAGCTGATAATATGAAGTATTATTACGAGAGAATGGTCGTCGGCGGCGACTCGATAGCTTACGGCTGGCAGTATTACGGACTTCTCCCAAAACAGAGAGTTGTCGCTCAGGGCGGTCTTTCGGTTTTCGGATTTACCGTGTGGGAGTTTGAAACGACAGGGCAGAAGCTCAACTATAAAAAGACCCTCAAGCAGGTAAAGCCTACGCTTTTGTATCTTTGCCTGGGAATGAACGATGTAAATATCAGACCTGCCGACCAGGTAACTGAAACGTACAAGAACCTGCTCAAGAGCATCGTCAGCATCGTGCCTGACTGCCTTATCGTAGTTCAGAGCATAACGCCCGTGTGCAAGTCCAACGTCTATAAGCAGGTGAACAATTCGTCTATCAGGTCATACAACGCCAAGTTCAGAGAGATGATAGCAAGCCTTGGCAAGGAGAACATCATCTACTTCAACGCCTACAATTCGCTGCTGGGCGAGGACGGATATATGGAGTCCCAGTATGACGGCGGCGACGGACTGCATATAAATACTAAGGCGTACAAAAAGCTTCTGGAGGACCTCAGTAAGCGTCTTAATATGGAAATGGCACAGCAAAGGCTCGAGGTCTACGAGGAAGAACGCAAGAAAAAGCAGCAGTGATCCCGTTTCAGAGGTTTTATTCAACAGGAAATGAGGGCGAAGTATGAGAAAAGCTAAATACAGATTGCTTGCATTGCTCAGCGTGCTGGCACTTTCAGCAGGTGGCTGCGGAAGCGACGTTTCAAGCAGAGATGTCAAAACAGGCGACAGTGCGGTCGATGCATCGGTCGCAGCGCATACCGTGACTGCCGAGGTCAATGTCAATTACACCGCACAGAAGCTCGGTTCGCTCATATCAGGCACGGACGGATATAAGTTCGAGTTCGCAGACGGCGGCAGCGAGGTAGTGTTCAATACCATCGGCACAAGCTCTGTCAGCGTCAGGGCGACAGACGCCAACGGAAAGAGCAATACCTGGGCGGTGAACGTCAACGCTATCGACAGTACCAGCCCGAAGTTCAGCGGCATCAAGGATATAACCGCTAAAAACGGCGAAATGGCTGACCTCAAAAAAGGCGTGAGCGTTGAGGATAACTACGATAAGAATATCGATTTTTCAGTCGATTTCGATAAACAGGATAAAGACCCCTCGGCTGTCGGCGAGCATATAATAACGTATTTTGCTAAGGACTCATCGGGCAATATCGCTTCGAGAAAGGCTACCCTCACTATCACCGGTGAGAACGGCGAGACCGAAACAAAGCAGACTACATCCAAGCCGGAGGACAGTTCCAAGGCTGAAAAGAAGACCACGACCACTACCAAGAAACAGTCCGAAACGGCTGCAACGACGGCGGCTGCCGACCCGAATGCCAAGTCGCCGAACGTCCAGTTCTATCAGGACAGGGCAGTCATCGCAGGTGACTCTATCGCATACGGCTTCTGTGCTTACGGATATGTTCCGTATGACCACAATATCGCAAAGGGAAGCACAGCCCTCAGACAGTATGACGATACCTCGCTGTTTATGTTCGATCCGACGGGAACACCTCTGTCGTTCCTCGACGCTATCGCAGCTGTAAAGCCGAGCCTGCTTTATATCTCAATGGGTATGAACGACGTCAACCTTATCGACGACCAGACCTATGTTACAAGATATAAGGACCTTATCAACAAGGTCAAGCAGAGAGTGCCCGACTGCATCATCGTATGCTGCTCGATAACACCGATAACCGCAGCCAGCCAGTTCACCGATATAAACAATATCCGTACCTTCAATGCTACTCTGAAAACTACGATAGAGGGGCTGAAGGACGAAAATGTGCTTTTCTTCGATGCGTACTCGGTCATCGTCGGACCCGACGGCATCTATTCGCCGCAGGAGAACTCCGCAGGCGACGGTGTCCACCTTGCAGCAGGCTGCTACCAGCAGCTCCTCGATAAGCTTGCCGTACTGCTTGACAGCAAGGGTATGAAGGACAAGATAACACAGATAGAAGCAAACAGAAAAAATGCCTGATATAAGGGGAGTTTACGTTAAGCCCCTGGCCGTTTTGGCAGGGTCCCGAGCTTTGTCGGAAAAATATACTTTAACAACAGCAGAGAGCGCTTGAAAAAGTGCTCTCTTTTTGTGTCCGGACGCTTTACTTTTGGGCGCTTGTGTGCTATAATTAACTGTGTATGTTCTCGGCTTGAAAATGTCGGGAAAAGTTGAAACGAAAGGTTTGGCGATAATTATGGATTACAAATTCTCACAGAAGGTATCTCATCTGCAGGCTTCGGCTATCAGAGAGATATTAAAGTTCACATCCGACCCCGAGGTCATCTCGTTCGCAGCGGGCAACCCTGCACCAGAGGCTTTCCCGACAGAGCTTCTCACAAAGCTCTCTGCCGAGATATTTGCCGAAGATCCGATAATGGCTTTGCAGTACAGCATCTCCGAGGGCTATACGCCGCTTCGTGACCTGCTCAAAAAGGAGCTTGCAGCCAAGGGCGAATTCGTTGAGGGCAGAGACGACCTTATCATAACAAGCGGTGCCCAGCAGGCTAACGAGCTTGCCGCTAAGGTGCTGTGCGACGAGCACGACGTTCTCGTTGCGGAGGCTCCGTCCTTCATCGGCTCGCTCAATGCATTCAAGTCCTACAACGTTGACCTCAAGGGCGTTACGCTCCAAGAGGACGGTATGGATATCACCGAGCTTGAAAAGGTGCTTGAAAAGGGAAATGTAAAGCTTATCTACATCATTTCAAATTTCCAGAACCCCACAGGCAGAACTACCAGCCTTGAAAAGAGAAAGGCTATATATGAGCTTGCTAAGAAATACGGCGCTATGATCCTTGAGGATAACCCTTACGGCGACCTGAGGATAAGCGGCGAAAACGTACCGTCGATAAAGAGCATGGACAAGGACGGTATCGTTATGTATTCAAGAACGTTCTCAAAGGTGCTCGCCCCGGGAATAAGAGTGGGTTATATAAGCGCACCCAAGGAGATAGTCGCAAAGATGATAGTCTGCAAGCAGGTGTCGGACGTTCACTCGAATATCTGGGCACAGCTCCTTGCGTATAAGTTCCTCAACAATGTCGATTTTGAAAAGCATATCAAGGGCTTGCAGGAGATATACCGCAAAAAGTGCGAGCTGATGATAAGCGAAATGAAAAAGAATTTCTCCTCGAAGATAAAATTCGAGGTGCCGCAGGGC
Organism: uncultured Ruminococcus sp.; assembly: GCA_902786975.1. GTDB lineage: Bacteria > Bacillota > Clostridia > Oscillospirales > Ruminococcaceae > Hominimerdicola. Next base: position 82,373 of record CADAES010000006.1, on the reverse strand, counting down.
GGACTGTTCATCTGGTGTACGCTCCCCGATGGCTGCGATATGCCGGCGTTCTGCAAGAAGGCTGTCAGCGAGTATAAGGTCGCTGTCGTTCCGGGCAACGCCTTTATGATAAGCGAGTCGGACAAGACATCTTCGTTCAGGCTCAATTTCTCCACGCCGACAGACGAGCAGATAGTCAAGGGCTGCGAATACCTCGGCAAGCTTTCAAAGGATATGTTCGGAGAATAATTCCGTACTGCGGCTATTACCTCTGATAATTACTTAGTCCCTTTAGATCTTACTTCTTACCTCTTACCTCTTACCTCTAAAAGGTGGTGATTTTTCTGAGAAAAGCCTTGTTCAAGGATACTGTCCGTGAGATAAAACACACTCTGGGCAGGTTCTTGTCAATATTTGCGATAGTAGCGCTCGGCTGCGGCTTCTTTGCGGGCATCAAGGCAACAATGCCCGATATGGTCGATTCGGCGAACGACTACTTTGAGGATACGGGGCTTATGGACTACAAAATGCAGTCCACCTTCGGCGTTCGCTCCGAGGATGTCGAAACGGTAAGAAAAGCCGACGGCGTAGACGGCGTTATGGCTGCCTATTCAAAGGAAGTGTTCTATCGCTGGGACCAGCAGAACTATGTCCTTAAAGCGCTCTCCTACATCGACTCCGACGACAGCAGCGACCCCGACCTTATGAACAGACCTGTACTTTTGGAGGGTAGATTTCCAAAGGACGAGGGCGAGTGCCTTATCGAGAAAAAGCTCACCGCACCCGAAAGCTTCAAGATAGGAAATACTATCGAGCTGAGCGATACCGACGACAGCAAGGACATTACCGAGTCGCTCGGCAGCAGGGAGTACAAGATAGTCGGCATCTGCGTTTCACCGCTGTATATCGGCTACAAGCGTGACAATACCAAGGCGGGCAACGGTTCGATACTTTGCAATATCTATCTTCCCGAAAGAGAGTTCAAGGCGGGCTATTACACCGAGCTTTACGTCCGCTTCAAGGATATCCACGATACCGACCAGTTCAGCGACGAGTACAGGGACAAGGTAGCAAGCCTGAAGGACGGTGCGCTTGACCTTTTCAAGCAAAGCGTACAAGCCCGTTACGACAAGACTGTCTCAATGGCAAAGCGTGATGTCGGGCTGGCAAAACAGAACTCGGAGCTTCTCGGCGGTCTGCTCGCTATGAAGCCTGACGAGCTTGAAAAGTACTCCGCACAGCTCGATGCGCAGATAGAACAAATACAGCAGGAGGACTCGTTTTTCGGTGAAGCCGAGCTTGCCAGGGCAAAGGAGAGCAAAAAGCTCGTGCTCGGGCTTATCTCGGACAAAAAATCTTCAAAGACCGAAACGGCTGATGCGATAAAGGCACAGCTCAAACAGCTTCAGCAGGGGATAGCTGACGGCGAAAAGGCGCTTGCGGATATTCCCGAGCTTAAATTCTACGGCTTTGACCGCTTTGAGGCAAGCTCCGATTACAGCTCCTACTGCGGCGATGCCAACAAGATAGACTCTATCTCAAAAGTCTTTCCCGTGTTCTTTATCCTGATAGCCTGCCTCGTGTGCCTTACCACCATGACACGAATGGTCGATGAACACCGCATCACCATAGGCACCTACAAAGCGCTCGGCTACAGCCCCGTGAAGATAGCTTCAAAGTATCTTTTCTACGGTGCGTTCGCTTCGATAGCGGGAAGCTGTCTGGGCACGGCTGTCGGGCTGCAGGTCTTCCCGAGGATTATTTACAGCTGTTACAGGATACTTTACAACGTCCCGTCGATAGATACTCCGTTCAAGCTGTGGTATATGGCAGGCTGCTGTGCAGTCTCGCTGGTGTGCATCTGCGGTGCGGTGCTTTATTCCTGCATCAAAGCGCTGAGGAGCCAGCCAAGCGAGCTTATGCGCCCCAAAGCCCCGCAGAACGGCAGGAGAGTGCTGCTTGAAAGAGCAGGCTTTATCTGGACGAGAATGTCGTTTCTGAGCAAGGTCACAGTCAGAAATCTGCTGCGCTATAAGAAACGCTTTTTTATGACGATAGTTGGCGTAGCTGGCTGTACGGCGCTTATCATCACAGGCTTCGGTCTTAAACATTCTATCTCCACGATAGTCGATAAGCAGTTTGGTGAGGTGCTTTTGTACGATGCGCTCGTCGTGCTCAATACGGGCAGCTATGACCGTGACCAGCTGAGCGAAAAGCTTTCCTCTCTCGGCTCGGTCAGCGATTTCGACCTTATACAGTCTAACGACGCCGAGGCTTCATTGGGCGAGCAAAGCGTGGGTATCTCAATGGTCGTTGCTCAGCACAGCGACAGGATACATAACTACCTCAGCCTTTCGGATATCGGATCGGATGAGAGGCTCAGCATCGAAAGCGGGAGCTGTATCGTCACCAAGAAGATGTCAATGCTTATGAACATCAAAAAAGGCGACATCATCGAGATAACGCAGGACGATAAGACGGTGAGTGTACCCGTTTCGGGCATAGCGGAAAACTATGCGATACACTACGTCTACCTTTCCGCCGACACCTACAAGGCTCTGTTTGAAAAGGAGCCTGTTTACAATACCGCCTACGTCAACATCAAGGACGGTGCCGACGAAAGCGAGTTCAAAAAAGATATCATAGCCTGCAGCGAGTTTTACGGCGTGTCGGTCATGAGCGAAGCGGGCAAGGATTTTCTAACCTCGCTGGACAGCCTCGACGCAGTTGTTATACTGCTGATAGTCTGTGCGGGACTGCTTGCGATAGTCGTGCTTTACAACCTTGCGAACATCAACATTACCGAGCGTGTGCGGGAGATAGCCACTATAAAAGTCCTCGGCTTTTACGACATCGAAACATCGGCGTACATCTACCGTGAGAACATCATCACGGCTGTACTGGGAATGATGATAGGAGCGCTTGCGGGTATAGTCCTGCACAGGTTCGTCGTTATCACCAGCGAGGTCGATATAGTGCTTTTCAACCGAAAGCTGGTGTGGTGGGCGTATCTGCTCGGTGCTGCGATAACCGTCGTGTTCACGGTAATAGTCAACTTCGCACTGCATTTCAAACTCAAAAAGATAGATATGGTAGAGTCGATGAAATCAGTGGAATAAAAACAAAAGAAATATAGAGGGAGAATACAAATGGAGTATAAAATAGCAAATATATTTACGATAGTATTTTTTGCTGTGCTTCTGGCATTGTGGCTCTTTGTTTCGATAAAAAAGGCCGTCTCAATAAAGGCAAAGGAAAAGGAAACGGTAAAGGAAACGAAAGCCCGTGCGAAGATACTGTTCAAGAGTGTAAATGAATATGATAAGACCAACTTTACCAATCTTACCACTTATCATGTAAGGGAACTGTATATCGACTGCCTTATAGACGGCGAGAAAAAGACTTTCCTGTGCGGTGAGTATATGTTTGACTATGTACAAAAGGGTGAGACCTATGATGTCGTGTATACGTCTAACAGGATAGCTCTTGACAAAGAATATTATCCCGAGGATTTTGATGATTATTTTGATGATCTTGATGATCCCGACAATGAAGAAAGTCAATAAAATTTATAGAAAGAAGGTTTTATATGAACGAATTAGAAAACACATTTGAACTTGAAGAGGAAAAAGAGTGCTGCTGCAAGTGCAGCTGGATCTGGAAAACTATCGCACTTATCCTTATCGGAGTTGTGATAGGCTTTCTTATCTCGCCGATAAAGCACGGCACGACAGTTATCACCGAAAATGAGAACGTTGTTGTAAAGGACGGCAAGAAGAAAAAGAAGAACAAGGATAAGAAAAATAAGAAGAAAACCGAATGTGAGGAGAAGTAATCTATGAAACTTGGTATGGTAGGACTTCCGAATGTCGGAAAATCCACTCTTTTCAACGCACTCACCAATGCGGGTGCAGAGTCTGCGAACTATCCGTTCTGCACTATCGAAAAGAACGTCGGCGTGGTGAGCGTCCCCGACGAGAGACTTGATAAGCTTGCCGAGATGTATCACCCCGTTAAGTTCACCCCCGCAACGCTTGAATTCGTTGACATCGCAGGCCTTGTAAAGGGCGCTTCAAAGGGCGAGGGTCTGGGCAACAAGTTCCTTGCCGATATCCGTGAGGTGGACGCTATCGTTCACGTCGTAAGGTGCTTTGAGGACGACAACATCGTGCACGTTGACGGCTCGGTGAACCCTGCAAGAGATATCGAGACTATCGACCTTGAGCTTGTTTTCTCGGATATCGAGATAATCGAAAGAAAGCTCGACCGCACGAAGAAGGCTATGAAGGGCGACAAGTCGCTTGCGGAGGTCGTTGATTTTCTTGAAAAGCTCAAAGCCCACCTCGAAGAAGGCAAGGCTGCCAGAGCATATCAGATGACCGACGAGGAAAGGGCTATGCTTGCAGATACTCCGCTGCTTTCGCTCAAGCCTGTAATCTATGCCGCTAATCTCAGCGAGGACGATTTCAGAAACAATATCGACACCAACGAGAACTATAAGACCGTGTCCGAGATCGCAAAGGCAGAAGGCTCCGCCGTATTCCCGATATGTGCGCAGATAGAGGCTGAGATATCCGATATGGACGACGAGGACAAGGCTATGTTCCTTGCCGACCTCGGACTTGAAACATCAGGTCTTAACAGGATAATCAAGGAGGGCTACAAGCTGCTCGGACTTATCTCCTACCTCACCGCAGGCGAGCCCGAGGTGCGTGCCTGGACGATAAAGAAAGGCACAAAAGCACCGCAGGCAGCAGGAAAGATACATACCGATTTTGAAAAGGGCTTTATCAGAGCCGAGGTCGTATCGTTTGATGACCTTATGGCGTGCGGCAATATGGTCGCAGCAAAGGAAAAAGGACTTGTCCGCCTTGAAGGAAAGGACTACGTTATGCAGGACGGCGATATCGTTCTGTTCAGATTCAACGTCTGATATCATATTAAACAGCAAAACAGAGGTGCTCGATCTGAGTACCTCTGTTTTTTACAGGTCAATTTCCGAAATAACTATTGTGTTAAATATACGCAAAAGAAGCAAGAGCCCGGTCTGCCGAGCAGCTTGCTTCTTTTCTTAACTCTATATCAGAAATAGAACGTTAGCTGTCCTTTTTCTTGCTGATACCCTCTGTCTCATAGATGAACTTGACTTCGCCGTCCGTTCCGTCTGCGATGCCCGAGAAATTGTTGTATTTTCCCGAAGCCGAAGTTACAGCAGAGAGCCTGTTCATAAGCTCCTTGATGTCGTCACGGTAGATGTTCATTATCTTGTCAACAGCCTCTTGCTTGAACTTGGTCATACCTTCTTCAAGCTGAGCTGAGCCGTTGTTGAGCTTTTCAACTCCCGAAACGAGCGCACCGCTGCTGTCCTTCAATGTGCCGATGCCGTTGTAAAGCGTCGTGCTTCCGTCGTAAAGCTTCTTTGTACCGTCGCTGAGCTCGGCGAGCTTATCCGAAAGCGTCTTTGCACCGCCGGCAAACTGCGAAGCGCCTGTGCTGAGCTGTGCGATACCGCCCGAAAGCTTATCCGCACCGTCCTTGAGCTGTCCGAGACCGTCTGCAAGCTTGCCTGCGCCGTCGTTTGCAGCCTTAGAGCCGTCAGCCAGTTTCTTGATGCCGCTGCCGAGTGTTGTGGCACCGGTGCTGAGCTTGGTTATGCCGTCCGAAAGAGTACCTGCGCCAGTTTCGAGGTCGCCAAGACCGTTGTAAAGCGTTGTGCTTCCGTTGTAAAGCTTCTTTGTGCCGTCGCTGAGCTCGGCAAGCTTATCCGAAAGAGTCTTTGCGCCGCCCGAAAGCTGTGCAGCGCCTGTGCTGAGCTTGGTGATACCGCCCGAAAGTGAGTCCGCACCGGTCTTGAGCTGTCCGAGTCCGTCTGCAAGCTTGCCTGCGCCGTCGTTTGCAGTCTTTGAGCCGTCGGCAAGCTTCTTGATTCCGCTGCCGAGAGTCGTTGCACCCGTGCTGAGCTTGGTTATGCCGTCCGAAAGCGTGGCTGCGCCTGTTTCGAGGTCCCCCAGACCGTTGTAAAGCGTCGTGCTTCCGTCGTAAAGCTTCTTTGTACCGTCGCTGAGCTCGGCGAGCTTATCCGAAAGCGTCTTTGCGCCGCCAGAAAGCTGTGAAGCGCCTGTGCTGAGCTTGGTGATGCCGCCCGAAAGTGAGTCCGCACCTGTCTTGAGCTGTCCGAGTCCGTCAGCAAGCTTTCCTGCGCCGTCGTTTGCCGACTTTGCACCGTCGGCAAGCTTTGTAACGCCGCCTGCCAGAGTAGTAGCGCCCGTGCTGAGCTGTTTGATGCCGCCCGAAAGCTGTGTAGCGCCTGTGTTGAGAGCCTTCAGACCGCCTGTAACAGCCGCTGAGCCGTCAAGGATACCTGTGTCTTTCTTGGTGAAGCTGTCGTTGAGTTGTGTCAGACCGCCGCTGAGCTGGTCGGCACCGCCCTTGACATCGTTCATCAGCTTCGTTGTGCCTGCATCGAGCTGCTTTGCGCCGTCTCTGACGCCCTTTGCGCCCTTAACGAGCTGTGTATCCAGCGCTGTCTTTATCTGTGTGCTGCCGTTTGCGAGTGCGTTCACGCCGTCTCGCAGAGTCGGGTTAGCCGGGTCGCTGCCTGCTTTCATTGCTGCAAGTATCTGCTTCTGACCTGCTATCGTTTGCTCGAGCGTTGCAGCGGCTTGTGCAAGTGCGGGATTGCTGAGCTGTTTCAGCCCTGCGAGCACGCTCTCGTTTGCGGTGATAGTTGATTGGAGATTTGCAGCTGCCGTGTCAAAGCCTCCGTTGAGCTTCTGCAGCTGTGTGGGAAGGTCTTTGAGCTGTGTCTGCATCTGTGCAAGTCCGCCGTACAGCTGAGCCGAGCCTGCGGAAAGTGCAGCTGCGCCGTTTGCGACAGTGCCCTCGGTATTTTTGTCAAGCTGCTGCGTCATGCTCTGTGAAAGATTTGAAGCGCCTGCCTGTAACTGTGCAACGCCCTGCTGAGCCTTGCCCAGACCTGCTGTGAGCTTGCTTGAACCGTCATAAAGGTCGTTTGCACCGCCTGCGAGCTTATCTGCGCCTGACTGCAGCTGTGAAACGCCTGTTGTGAGTGTGGGTATGTTTTTCTGTACCTCTGCCAAGCCGTCGGCTATCTGCTTTGTGCCGCTTGAAAGTGACTCTGCGCCTGTCTTAGCTTCGCCGAGCTTTTCGGCAAGCGTCTTTGCGCCCGAATCCAGAGTGCCGACACCGCTTGTAAGTGTCTTTGTCGATTCGTACAGTGTCTTTGCTCCGTCGGACAGCTTCTTTGTGCCGTCATCGGCTGTTTTCAGACCGTCGTTGAGCGTGCCTGCGCCCGTGTGGAGCTTGCCTGCGCCGTCTTTAAGCTGCTTTGCGCCTGTCAAGAGCTGTGCGACACCCGATGTCAGCGTAGGAACGTTGTCGTTCACCTGCTTCAAGCCGTCGGCTATCTGCTTTGTGCCGCTTGAAAGTGACTCAGCACCCGTCTTAGCTTCGCCGAGCTTTTCGGCAAGCGTCTTTGCGCCGGAATCCAGACTGCCGACACCGCTTGTAAGTGTCTTTGTCGAATCATACAATGTCTTTGCGCCGTCGGATAGCTTCTTTGTGCCGTCGTCAGCTGTTTTCAGACCGTCGTTGAGAGTGCCTGCGCCTGTGTGGAGCTTGCCTGCGCCGTCTTTAAGCTGCTTTGCGCCGGTCGAGAGCTGAGAGACACCCGATGTCAGCGTAGGAACGTTGTCGTTCACCTGCTTCAAGCCGTCGGCTATCTGCTTTGTGCCGCTTGAAAGCGACTCAGCACCCGTCTTTGCTTCGCCGAGCTTTTCAGCGAGAGTATTTGCGCCTGTCTGCAAAGTGCCGATGCCGTCTGTGAGTTTGGTCGTCGAGGAGTAAAGCGTCTTTGCGCCGTCCGAAAGCTTGCCTGCGCCGTCGCTTGCTGTTTTAAGTCCGCTGTTGAGCGTGCCTGCGCCTGTGTAAAGCTTGTTTACGCCGTTCACAAGAGCGCCTGTGCCCATATTGAGAGTGTTGAGGCCTGTGTGAAGCTGCTTTGCACCGTCCTCGAGCTGTGCTGCACCGTCGGACATCTCCTTGAGCTTTTTCTCGACAGCCTCAGCTATATCGTCAGTGTCCAGATCAGCGCTTGAAAGCAGGTCACTTGAAGCAACAGTGAAAACGGTCGGCATCTCGAAATCTCTTACATCGGCGGTTATCTCAACATACTCGGGGATGTCCAGCTCGGAATCCTCCAGCTTCTTGGACATCTCGGGAGCGTTCTTTTTGAGGTCAGCCCTTACCTTGTCAGCGTTGATGCTCTGCTTCAGACCCGGCATAGCAACTCCGAAGAATATCTGCTTGTTTCCGTCCGAAAGTACCTTGCCGTTTTTGATGGTAACGTTTGAGAATACTTCTGCGTCGAGTATCGAGCCTGTTGCCATAACGAACGGAACGCAGACCTCCTGCTGTTTGCCGTCAACTGTGACAGTCTGCTTAGTCTTGTTCTCGTAGTCGTATCTGATAGTCAGCTTTCCGCTTTTGCCTGCGAGCTGGTCGGGGCTTACAACGTTTCCGTCGAGCGTGTAGGTGACCTTCATCTCTACCGGGATATCTCCCGAATAATTGCCCTTGTAGTAGATATCTCCGCCGTCTGTTTTCCAGGTAAGACCGTTGTTATCGGTGCGCTCGTAGCCCTCGTCTGTCTTGGTGTTCTCGATGTCCGAAAGCTTGGAAACGTCGGGAAGCTCTTTAAGACCCTTGGGGTTTTTGAGCCAGTTGCTGACGATGACCTTATCCTTTGCACCGTTAGCCTTTGCCATAACGTAAACGGTCTCTTCCTTGTAGGTCTTTCCGTTTTCGTCCTTGGGCTTGGCGGTTTCCTTTACCTCTGCCGAAGCAGCTTTTGAGCTGCTGTCTTCGTCTTTTTTATCGTTAGCGAGTGCGTACATTCCCGTACAGCCTGCTGAAAGAAGAACTGCAAGTGCTCCTGCAATGACCTTTGAATATGTTTTCATATATATTATCCCCCTTACGCTTTACTTGATCGCAGGCATCTGTATCCCGTGACCTCTGGACTTGTTTGCTTTTGCATTTTTCATACCGAATGTTGTGCGGATTATCAGCGGGTCAAACAGCATCAGCATCGACGGAAGAATAAGTATTACCGTGAACATGCTGATTATCGCACCTCTTGAAAGAAGGTTGCAAAGCTGTGAGATCATATCTATCCTTGAGAATACGCCGACACCGAAGGTCGCTGCAAAAAATCCCAGTGCCGAAACGATTATAGATTTTATCGAGGTCGAAAGAGCTATCGTAACAGACTCGGTCTTATCCTTGCCCGAGTTTCTTTCGCTCTTGTATCTTGTTGACATAAGTATCGCATAATCGACGGTCGCACCCAGCTGGATAGTACCGATGACTATCGAAGCGATGAAAGGTATCGTCGTGTGCAGATAGCAGCACAGTCCCATGTTGACGAATATTGCGAACTCGATGACCGCTACAAGTATCAGCGGCAGCGAGAAGGACTGCAAAACGAGGAATATAATAAGGAATATCGCCAGTATCGAAACGGCACTAACGACCTTGAAATCTCTGTCCGTAACCGTGATAAGGTCTTTCGTACACGGCGCTTCACCGATTATCATTCCCTTTTTGTCGTACTTGTTAAGGATATCCTGAAGCGTAGTTATCTGTTCGTTCACCTCGTCCGAGGCCGTCTTGTATTCAGACCCTATCAGCACCATCTGCCAGTTCTTCGATTTGAGGACCTCTGTGAGCTTTTCGGGTATTACCTCCATCGGTACGTTCGGCCCGAGCACAGAGCTGAGTCCCAGCGAGAACTTAACGCCCTTGACCTTGCCCATTTCGTTGAGCATTTTGTTCATATCCTTTGAGCTGAGGTCGGCGTCGCACATAAGAACGTGCGTCGTTGACATATGGAATTCTTCTTCAAGCTTGGTGTTTGCAACGATACTGTCCAGATCCTTTGGCAGGGTAGCGGTCAGATCGTAGTAAACGTCTGTGTTGGTGTAGCCGTAAAGTGCCGGGATAAGCACTACGAGGAATGCTGTGATGCACACTGCACGGTGCTTGATGATAAACGAGGAAAGCTTGTCGAGGCTTGGTATAAGATCCTTGTGCATCGTCTTGGTAAGGGCCTTGTCAAAGATAAGTATCATCGAAGGCAGCACCGTTACGCAGGCGATAACTCCTATGACCACGCCCTTTGCCATTACGATACCCATATCAAGTCCGAGCTTGTAGGACATAAAGCAAAGTGCAAGGAATCCTGCGACTGTTGTTATCGAGCTTCCGACAACCGAACTGATAGTCTTTGATATAGCCACCGCCATAGCTTCCTTGTTGTCGCCCGGGAAATTCTTTTGCTGCTCCTTGTAGCTGTGCCACAGGAAGATGGAGTAGTCGATAGTTACACCGAGCTGGAGTACTGCGGTAAGCGCCTGCGTGATGAACGATATCTCGCCTAAAAAGTAATTTGAACCGAGATTGTAAAGTACAGCCATTCCTACGCTCAGCATAAAGAATACCGGGATAAGGTACGAATCCATCGTTATCGCAAGCACAAAGCTCGTGAGGCACACTGCAAGGATAACGTAACCTGTTGTCTCGCTGACGGTCAGGTCTTTTATATCGCTTATCGCAGCGGTCATTCCTGCAACGAAGCACTGCTTTCCGGCAATGGACTTTATCTCGTTAAGAGCTTCGAGGCTCCCGTCAGCCGCAGACGTCTCGTCAAAGAACACCGCCATAAGCGTTGCGTTGTCTGAGTTGAAAAAGTCGTAGAGCTTTTTGGGTATTACCTCTTTTGGAAGGTTTATATCTGCTATGGAATCGTACCATACCACATCGCAGACATGATCGACGTCCTTGAATTTCTTTTCGAGGACCTTTACGTCCTTGTCTTTCATACCGTCAATCATTACGAATGCAAAGCCGCCTTTTCCGAAATCCTCCATCATGAAATCCTGACCCTTCATAGTGTCAAGATCACTCGGGAGATAGGAAAGGATATCGTAGTTTATCCTCGTGCCCAGCATTCCCAGAAGCGACGGTACAAGCAGCCCTAACGACAGGATAAGTATTACAAATCTGCCCTTGACAACTGCCTTGCCGAATTTGTACATTATTTCATTACCCCTTTCAAATGCCCATTGTTAAACGTTTTAAAAAAACGTGACCAATGGTCATTTAATTTATCGTTCATATTGTATCACAAAACTGACCGTTAGTCAATATCTATTTGAAAGAAAATTGACCATCGGTCATATTTTTGTGAAATGTGACGGCGAAACCGTTTAAAACAAACTGACTATTGGTCAATTTTACATCTTGACAAGCCAAAACTTACGTTTTATAATACTAATTAAAGTCAAAAACCGCAGTTTTTCAATGCACAAGGAGTTGATCTTAATGGGCAAGCTCGATGCAAATAAGAAGCAGAAGGAGACCTCTCTGCTTGATACAGCCTTCAATCTTTTCACGACCAAAGGGCTGAATAAGACATCTATTTCAGATATCGTAAGCAACGCCGGCGTCGCTAAGGGCACGTTCTATCTTTATTTCAAGGATAAGTATGACCTGCGCAACAAGCTTATCTCGCATAAGTCCTCTCAGCTTTTCAAACAGGCGATAGCACAAATGAAGGCTTCAAATATGGAGCATAGCTTTGAAAGCGATATTATCTTCGTCATCGACAATATCATCAACCAGCTCACCGAGAATAAAGCGACCCTTAATTTTATTTCCAAAAACCTCAGCTGGGGCGTGTTCAAAAACGCTATCACCACTAAAACCAACGAAAAAGACGTCGATTTCGCTGACGTTTATAATATGATAATCGAAAATGCCCCGAATACCGTTAAAGACCCAGAGGTAATGGTCTTTATGATAATCGAACTCGTAAGCTCAACTTGCTATTCTCCTATCCTCTATTCCGAACCCTGCGCAATAGGCGAGCTTAAACCTTACCTCTACCAGAATATAAAACATATCCTGCACGATCATATTGATTATTGACAATATATATTACCAAATACAAAAAGAGTGACCGAACGCTGAATGTTCAGTCACTCTTTTTTTATAAATCATTTGCAAAGTATCTTTTCACTGTCTGAGGTAGACGCCATTTGCTTCGATATACTCCTCCATATCCTCTTTATACTCGAGGTCGAGGGGGTCGTGGTTATCGAGAGCTTTAAGGGCACGCTGACCGATATCGCTTCTGTAATGCACGTCTTTCCAGTCGATCTTTTTGACAGCAGCATAGCTCTTGTCCAGAGCGCCCTGAAGAGTGAGCGCAGTACAGGTGACGCCGAGAACACGACCGCCGTTATTGGTGAACTTACCGTCGGTGAGTTTTGTGCCTGCGTGGTAAACGAAAGCACCGTCGACCTGTCCGTTCTCGTCAAGACCGGTTATCTCGAATCCCTTTTCGTAGCTTGTCGGGTAGCCGCCGCTTGCCATAACAACGCAGGTGCAGTAGCCTTCCTTCCAGCCTATCTTCACATCACTTAGCCTGTGCTCGTAGATAGCCTCGAATATCTCGCAGAGGTCGCCCTCGAGCATCGGCAGAACTACCTGTGTTTCGGGGTCGCCGAAACGGCAGTTGTACTCGATCACCTTCGGACCATTTGGAGTGAGCATCAGACCGAAGTACAGACAGCCCTCAAATGTGCGTCCCTCAGCGTTCATAGCCTTTATAGTCGGCAGGAATATCTTTTCCATGCACTCGTTAGCTATCTCCTCTGTGTAGTAAGGGTTCGGAGCGACAGTACCCATTCCGCCTGTGTTCAGACCGAGATCGCAGTCGAGCGCCCTTTTGTGGTCCATTGAAGATATCATCGGAACGACAGTTTTTCCGTCTGTGAACGAAAGCACCGACACCTCGGGGCCTGTGAGAAATTCCTCTACAACGATAGTAGAGCTGCTCTTGCCGAATTTCAGCTCGTCTATCATCGAGTGTATAGCTTCGACAGCCTCTGCCTCGTTCTGTGCAAGTATAACTCCCTTGCCCAGAGCCAGTCCGTCCGCCTTGATAACAGCTGGGTAGGTGTTTTGCTTTTTAACGTAAGCGATAGCCGCTTCGCTGTTGTCAAACACCTCGTAAGCCGCAGTCGGAATGCCGTACTTTTTCATAAGCTGCTTTGAAAAGACCTTGCTGCCTTCGATTATAGCAGCGTCCTTTTTCGGACCGAACGTTTTGAAGCCCTCAGCCTGCAAAGCGTCCACCATTCCCAGCACAAGCGGGTCGTCGGGCGCAACGGCCACCATATCTACCTTCAGTTTCTTTGCAAGAGCCACAACGCCCTCGATGTCCGTAGCCGCAACGTCAAAGCACTGTGCGTACTTGGAGATGCCGCCGTTTCCGGGTGTGCAGTAAAGCTTGCCGACCTTTTTGGATTCAGCCAGCTTCATTATAATTGCGTGTTCACGACCGCCGCCGCCAACAACGAGTATGTCCATAGTATTTCCTCCGTGTCAATTAGTGGTGGAACAGTCTTATTCCCGTGAACGCCATAGCGATATTGTATTTGTTGCAGGTCATGATAACATGGTCGTCACGGATAGATCCGCCCGGCTCTGCGATGTATGCAACGCCTGATTTCTTTGCTCTTTCGATGTTGTCGCCGAACGGGAAGAAAGCGTCCGAGCCGAGGCATACGTCCTTGTTCTTAGCTATCCATTCCTTCTTTTCAGCCTCTGTGAGCACCTCGGGCTTGACCTTGAAAAGCGTCTGCCATACGCCGTCAGCGAGAACATCGTCGTGCTCGTCGGAGATGTAAACGTCGATAGTGTTGTCCCTGTCGGGGCGTCTTATGTCGTCAACGAACTGGAGTCCCAGTACCTTCGGGTGCTGTCTGAGCCACCAGATATCAGCCTTGTTTCCTGCGAGCCTTGTGCAGTGTATCCTTGACTGCTGACCTGCGCCGATGCCGATAGCCTGTCCGTTCTTAACGTAGCAAACAGAATTTGACTGAGTGTATTTGAGCGTGATGAGCGAGATAACGAGGTCGGTCTTCTTGTCCTCCGGGATATCCTTGTTGTCGGTAACGACATTAGCAAGCATATCGTTGTCTATTTTCAGCTCGTTTCTGCCCTGCTCGAAGGTAACGCCGTATACCTGCTTTCTCTCGACGGGTGCGGGAACATAGCTTTCGTCTATCTGAACGATGTTGTATGTGCCCTTTCTCTTTGACTTGAGGATCTCAAGAGCCTCGTCTGTGTAAGAAGGAGCGATGATGCCGTCGGAAACCTCACGCTTGATAAGGTTAGCGGTGCAGGCGTCGCACTCGTCCGAAAGAGCGATAAAATCGCCGTAGGACGACATTCTGTCAGCGCCTCTTGCCTTTGCGTAAGCGCACGCCATAGGTGTCAGCTCACCGAGGTCGTCAACAAAGTATATCTTCTTTTCGGTGTCCGTCAGCGGAGTGCCGATAGCAGCACCTGCAGGTGAAACGTGCTTGAACGATGTCGCAGCGCAGTATCCCGTAGCCTTTTTGAGCTCCTTTACCAGCTGCCAGCCGTTGAATGCGTCGAGCAGATTGATGTAGCCGGGCTTGCCGTTGAGCACCGTTATAGGCAGCTCGCTTCCGTCCTCCATAAACACCTTTGACGGCTTCTGATTAGGGTTGCAGCCGTACTTTAACAGCATTTCATTTGCCATTTTTCATTACCTCCGTTTATTTTATAGTATAGTCGCTGAGTTTTTCTTTATCTCCAAAGAACGCATCTAAGTCGATGTGTTCTTCTTCGCCTTTATATCCTCCGAGCTTTGCGTCGTCGGAATACTGCCAGAAGACCCAGTCTCCTGTGAAAAGCGGCTTGAAATAAACATTTCTTATCCACAGCGGATAATCATCAAGCTCGCTGTCTTTAATGTATTTGTCATAGCTTTTGCCTGTTGCATAGATTATCGGCTTTATGCCGTAATGCTCCTCAAGTGCCTTAGCCATATCAAGGACCTCGGGAACAACATCGCTTCTGTCCTTGGGTTCGTCTTCATATCTGCCGTAAAACTCGAGGTCTATCACAGGCGCAAGCATACCTGTTTTCTTATCTACTGTTTTAATAAAGTGCTCTGCCTGCTGTTTTCCGCTGCTGTCGTAGCTGAAAAAGTGGTAAGCGCCGTAATAGAGCTTTGTATCTGCGGCGTGTTTGAAATTATATTCAAAACGCTCGTCAACATGCTCGCTGCCCTCGGTAGCCTTGATGAAAGCAAAGTCTATGCCTCTGGCGGACAGCTCTTTCCAGTCTATCTCGCCCTGATAGCTTGAAACATCAACGCCTCTGACCTTGTAGCTGCCGATGAACATATCGTTGGGATGTATCAGCTTGAAATACACAAGTGCGAGAAGCGCAGCGAAGATCACGATAAAGCAGACGAAAACGATAAGTGCTTTTTTGCCCTTGCTCATTGTTTCTCCTTCCAGAATTCACGGTTGAAGTAGTCCGAATTCTGCTGTATCTGCTCGGCAAGCTTGTCCTTTCCGATCTCCTCGGCGAGCGTTTTCGTTTCCGAAAACAGGTCTGTTCCGAGTCCGAGTCTGTCACCCTTTATCTGTGCACCAAGTGCCGAAAGGGTAGTGGGGAACATATCCATAGGGGAGATCACCCTGTTCTTGGCGTTGGACGGCGTCTTTGCTGCATTGATGAAACAGTTGTACGGCGACCTCTCGTAGCCCTCCTGTTCAAGGTCTATCCCCTCGGGAACGTGCTCGGCGATGTGGTCGCCGGTTATAATTATCACCGTGTCGTCGTAGTAGGGCTTGGTTTTGAGCCAGTCGATGAAGTCCTTTACCTGCCGTGAGGTACAGCCGACAGCAGCAGCAAAATTGTTGGTGGTGTTCTTGTCGCACAGCGGGCAGCGGTAGCCCTCCTCAAAGCTGTGCGTGTCCATAGTGTACATCGTCACGGCAAACGGCTTTTCGCCCTGTGCGAGCTTGTCTATATTCTGCTTTGAGTATTCAAACATCTTCCTGTCCTCAAAGCCCCACATCTGGTAGTAGTTTTCGGGTATGAGCCCCTCGCTCCTTGCGGAGTTGAGGTCAAAAACTTTGCTGTCGTCGTATCTTCCGACGTAGCTGTTGTATGCTGCGAAGCTTGAATCCGAGCCTTCGATGAAAAGCTGCTCGTAGCCGTTGTCGTGCAGCACGTCCTCCAGTCTGCGAAGCGACGGCAGAAAGCTGTTAAGCTCGCCCATATCGTTTCGCATTTTCCCCAGCGGCGTCATAAGTACAACGCCCGAGGTCTGTGCGATAGTCGCCCCCATAGTGTAGGCTATGCTCGGTGCTATGACTGTCGAGCCGCCGAGCTTGTCACAGTTTGAGAAATTGATATTGCTCTTTGCAAGCTCCGTAAGCTCCGGCATCATATCCTGTATCTGCAAGCCGCCGTTCTCGGTAGTCGTGTAGGAGTTCTCAAACGATTCGAGATATATGTAGATAAGGTTTTTCTTCTTTTCGGGAAATGTTATCCTGTCCGCCGTCGGTGAAACATAGTGCTCCTCGTAGAGGGTCGATTTGTGCAGCCTGTTGCTGATGTAGGAAAAGGTGCTCGTTTCAAGGAAAAGCGCCGAAACGGAGAACACCGGTATAACGATCCACACCGCAAGCCTTGCGGGCTTTGCACGTGAAGCGATGCTCGACTTTCTGTCGGGACAGCGGAATGTCAGCTTTCCTGCACGTGACATCCTAACGAGCCTTTCGCTCAGCACCACAGCCAGAAGCACCGCAGCTATCGCATAAAGCACGAGCTTTCTCGCCATATCGGGAGTGTATCCGTCGTTTGCGTAAGCCACCGTGAAAAGTATCGCTTCGATATCCATGCTCGGGAAATGCAGGTGCAAAAACGCAGTCGCACTCAGCATCACCGCCGATACCGACATCAGCACACAGCCGATGACCAGCGCTGCCTTTTTTCCTATCGACAGTGCCTTGTCATCACGCTGTACCGTGAAAAACGGCTGTAATGACATAAGAAGCACCCTGTACAGCTTGAAGATCCGCCAGCCCTTGTTTTCTGCAAAATAGGTGAGTATCCTGTGTATCACAAGCGCAGCGCAGCAGATAAGCACAGGCTTTGTCCATATCCACACCCATTTTAACAGCCTGTGTGAAGCGTAAGGCTCCGAGCAGATGTAGGATACCGACCTGTCATAGCCCTTGCTCACAAAAACATATATGCCTATGACCCGATAAAGCCACAGCGGCGACCTCACGGGCGAAACGCAGGGCAGCCAGAAAAGCGTGATGCTAAGAAAAGGGGAGAGCGCATAGACTGCAAACTCAAATACGTTCACGCTCACAAATCCCAGCAGCAGCGCAAGCACCCTCGCCGTTACCGCCGCTGCCGCACACAGCGTAAATACCGTATGCGCTTTGGGATTTTCCTTTATTCTGTTCACATAAGCCTTTATAAGCTTCATGTCATTACCCCTGGAATTTTGCTAAGTGTACAGATTATTGTACAGTATCATTCGATGTTTTTTTCTTTTTTCTTCTGATAGGAATTTTGATAGCTTTTTTGCCGATAAGCTTCCTCGGCTTTTTCTCCTTGGGAACGTGGGTCACCTCGTCGACCTGCGTGAAATTCCTCTCGGGATCGACAAAGCCGTAGTCCCTGTCAAGCTCACAGCCGACGTAGATATGCACCTCTGTACGCATACCCCTGTATTCGTTCTTCATGCTTCCGTTGAGAGTAACTATGACCAGCTCACCCGTTGTAGGTATCCTGCCGATAAGCTCGAGCTTTGTCGCAACGGGCAGCCTGCCTTTCTGGACAGCGACCTCCTCGCCGTCTATCTCGAGCCTCGTCCTGCCCTTGTTCACTATCAGTATCTCGTGACCGTTGTATTCGGCTCTCCATGCTTCGTGGTCGCCCATTTTATACACTATGGGTTCAATAGCCATTTTGCAGACCTCCGGTTTACTTGGAATACTTGTTGACGATCTTCGTTTCAGCCTTTCCTGTTGCGATGTCGATAAATCTCACGAACAGGGATACCTTGTTGTCCTCGTTGAGAGCGTTCCAAAGGTCGTTTGTGAAGCTTTCGATATCGTTTGGCACAGATATCTTTTCAGGCTCGCCCTCAAAGCTCGGCAGCGGATCACCGTCGCCCATATAGGTATGGATAAAGTGACCTACGCCGTCAAGAGGATTTGTGTAGGTGAAAGTGAATCTCTCTGCGCAGTCGGGGTTTCCGTCGGCAGACTTGATGATGTTCATAGCGTAGTTGTATTCGCCGTTTCCTACGTGCATTATGCCCGAGATACGAGGTGTGTAGTTCGGAGCGTCGTCCTCGTACAGCCTTGTGCGCAGAGCCTGCTCAAAGGTCTGCTGCTTGTCCATAAGCTCGTAGATGGTGTCGGTCTGGTCGCCGTTTGTAACGATAGTCTTGTTTCCGAGCACCCTAACAGGGGAGTAAATGATAAGATGCGGGTCTGTCAGCTTGCTCGGGACGGCAGCCTCGGTCTTTATGCCGTCCTCGGTCTGCGTGAAAACTCTGTTTCTTGAGTTGACACTTCTTCCCATAATGAAATAAGCCGTAACAGCGCTCTTTCCGTCAGCGCTCTTGCCGATGATTATGCCTCTGCCTGGATAGCTGTTGGCTTTCAAAGCCTCGTAGATGTCAATGGTTTTCATATTCTTACCTCCGTTATTTCTTTTCTGCTTTCATATTAATACAGTCCCATTTTTCGCCGCCGAATTCAAAGCACTCCTTTTCGGTGTCAACAGGAACAAATCCCGCCGCCTTGTAACAGCCCAGAGCACTTTCGTTGTTAGCGAAAACGCCGAGCGTTACAGTCTTTGCACCGAAGATCTCAAAAGCGTATCTCAAAGCCTGCGACAGCATCTGCTTGCCCAAGCCTTTGCCTCTGAGCCCGGGGTCGATGATGATGAACCCCATATGTATACTGTTGTTTTTGCAGTCAGCTTTTCTGAAAATGAAATGTCCGCACACCTTTCCGCCGTCGTCCAGCGCAGTCATGAACCACGCATTGTCGTCACGGCAGAACTCTTCGTACCTGTCGTTGAGCTGCTGTGCAGTCATCGGGAAGCTGTACATTCCCGCACACCATTTCATAAAGCCCTTTTCGTCGGTCAGCCAGCCTGCGATGATCTCGCTGTCCGACTTTTTATACGGTCTTAACCTTATCATCTTTTTTGTCTCCTGTATCTCTTACATCTTACTTCTTATCTCTTACATCTAAAACATAAGCCCTGCCGTCTTTTATCTCTATCCTGTCCTCGCAGAAAAGCGAAACAGCCTTGGGCAAAAGCTTCCATTCTACGTTTTCCATTATCCTGCGCTGGAGTATCTCGGGCGTGTCGTCGTTCTCAACGTTCACAGCGCCCTGCAGGATTATCGCACCTGCGTCAGCCTTCTCGTTGACAAAATGCACAGTGGCACCCGATACCTTAACGCCGTATTCAAGGGCCTTTTCGTGGACCTTCAGCCCGTAGAAGCCCTCACCGCAAAAGCTCGGTATGAGCGCAGGGTGAACGTTTATTATTTTGTATGGGTATGCCTTTGTAACACACTCGTCAAGTATCGTCATAAAGCCCGCCAGTACAACAAGGTCGGCTTGCTGCCTGTTTAGCTCTGCAAGGATAGCCTCGCTGTAAGCCTTGCTGTCGGGATAGTCCTTCCTTGGGATAACAACAGTCGGGATATCGGCTTTCTTAGCCCTTTCAAGAGCGAAAGCGCCGTCCTTTGACGATATAACGCAGATTATCCTGCCGCCCTTGATATCGCCTCTGTCCTGTGAGTCGATGAGCGCCTGTAAATTCGTTCCGCCGCCCGAAACGAGTACAACTATATTTTTCATAACTTTGTCCCTGTTCAATTATTCTGTGATAATTACGCCGTAGTCGCCTTTGATAAGCTCGCCGAGGATATAGGCGTCCTCGCCTGCGGCTTTGAGCACCTCGACAGCCTTTTCAGCATCGGCTTTATCAACAACGACAGTCATGCCGACGCCCATATTGAACGTGTTGAACATATCTCTTTCGGGGATATTGCCTGTCTTTGCGATAAGGTCGAAGATAGACAGCACCTGAACGTTCTTTCTTGATATTTTAGCCGAGAGACCCTTAGGCAGGGATCTCGGGATATTCTCGTAGAATCCGCCGCCTGTGATGTGGGAAATGCTCTTTACGTTCACATTTTCCACGAGGCTCATTATCGCCTTGACGTATATCCTTGTCGGGGTGAGCAGCACTTCGCCGAGAGTCTTTCCGCCAAGCTCGTCATAGGTCTTTGAAAGGCTCTTCTCGTTCACGTCGAACACCTTTCTCACAAGGCTGAATCCGTTTGAGTGAACGCCACTTGACTTTATAGCTATCATAACGTCGCCCTCGTTCTGAGTGTCGGGCTTGATTATCTTGTCCTTGTCAACAACGCCGACAGAGAAGCCTGCAAGGTCGTAGTCCTCGTCGGGCATAAGACCCGGGTGCTCGGCAGTCTCACCGCCGATAAGTGCGCAGCCTGCCTGTACGCAGCCCTCTGCAACGCCCGAAACTATCTGCGCTATCTTCTCGGGATAATTCTTTCCGCAGGCTATGTAATCAAGGAAAAACTGTGGCTTTGCACCGCAGCAGATTATATCGTTCACGCACATAGCAACGCAGTCGATGCCGACCGTGTCGTGCTTGTCGAGCAGAAAAGCTATCTTTATCTTTGTGCCGACGCCGTCTGTGCCCGAGACAAGAACAGGCTTGCTGATGCCCGTCATATCAAGCTCGAACAGTCCGCCGAAGCCGCCTATGCCGTCCACAACGCCCTTTGTGACAGTCCTTGCGACATACTGCTTCATAAGCTCTACGGCTTTGTAGCCTGCGGTAACGTCAACTCCTGCTTCCTTGTAGCTGTTTGAATAGCTGTTATTGTTCATATGACCTATCCTTTCGTTATATGTAGTTGTTGGGTCGGTTCGTTATCATTCTTTTCCGTTCCAGCAGTAGGTGCAAAGCTTGCAGCCTTCAAGTCCGACTGCCTTTGCCGTGCCTTCGAGAGTCTGGAATTCCAGCGACGTCAGCTGCAGCCTGCGGCATATCTCGTCTCTGAGAAGCCTGCCCCGCTCGGTGTTGGAGTCGCTGTACTCGCTGATGTGCTTTACTCCCTCAACGCCTTCGTGCTCGTCGATTATCTGCCTTGCGATAAGCTCCAGCTCCGAGTTGCTGCGTGAGAAGTTCAGATACTTGCAGCCGTACATTATCGGCGGACACGCAGAGCGCATATGCACTTCCTTAGCGCCGTTCTCGTAAAGGAACTCAACGGTCTCCCTCATCTGCGTTCCTCTTACGATACTGTCGTCAACGAACAGAAGCTTCTTGCCCTTTATAAGGTCGTGAACGGGTATCAGCTTCATCTTTGCGACCTTGTTCCTCATAGACTGGCTCGTCGGCATAAAGCTTCTCGGCCAGGTCGGTGTATACTTGATGAAAGGCCTTGCAAACGGTATCCCGCTTCGGTTTGCATATCCTATCGCATGCGGAGTGCCCGAATCGGGAACGCCGCAGACGTAGTCAACATCGGGCAGCCTGCCGTTTTTGATGTCGTTGTCCGCCATTATCATACCGTTTTGTATCCTCATCACCTCAACGTTCTTACCCTCGTAGGTCGCATTGGGGTAACCGTAATAAGTCCATAAAAACGTACAGATACTCATTTCGTCCGTACCCTCGGCAAGTATCTCGTAGCCGTCCTTGGTTAGCTTTAGTATCTCGCCGGCTTTCATCTCGTGGCAGGTCTCATAGCCGAGCTTCATGAATGCGAAGTCCTCAAACGAGAAGCAGTAGCCGTCCGACCTTTTGCCAATAAGTATCGGGAGCTTGCCGGCCTTGTCCCTTGCGCAGATGACCGAATCCTCGAGCATGATGACAAGTGACATAGTCCCCTGTACCTTGCTCTGAGCATACCTTATGCCGTCAACGAAGCTGTCCTTTTGCGCTATCATCGCACCGATAAGTCCGGCCGAGTTTATCGAACCGCTGCTCATAGTCTCAAAGTTAGCACAGCCGCTGTGAAGAAGCTCACCTGCGATAGCATCTGCGTTATGTATTACTCCTATGGAGCATATAGCATACAGCCCCAGCTTGGAGCGCACCATGATAGGCTGAGGATCGGTATCGCTTATACAGCCGACACAGACCTTGCCGCGCATAGCTTCAACATCTTTTTCAAACTTTGTACGGAACGGTGAATTCTCAATGCTGTGTATATTCCTCTGGAAGCCGAGCTCTGCGGAATAAGATGTCATACCGCCTCGTCTTGTGCCCAGATGTGAATGATAATCCGTTCCGAAAAATACGTCCTGAATGCAGTCGTTTGAAGAAACTGCTCCGAAAAATCCGCCCATTAGTACATCACCCAATGCCTTTTCATAATTTTATCTGCCCGGGAAGGCAGGATCAGATATCTTTAAGCTTCTGCTGAAGAGCAGTATCTTTTGCCATTACGCCGTCTATCATCTTCTGCTTTTCGGCTTCAAGCTTTGCAGCAAGGTCATCGTCCGAAAGCGCAAGCATCTGAACGGCAAGTATCGCAGCGTTCTTTGCGCCGTCGATAGCAACGGTAGCGACCGGTATACCCGATGGCATCATAACTGTTGCAAGCAGTGCGTCCATACCGTCAAGCGCAGCCGACTTGCAGGGTATTCCGATAACGGGGAGCGTAGTGTGTCCCGCAACGACTCCTGCGAGGTGAGCAGCCATTCCTGCAGCGCAGATGATGACACCGAAGCCGTTTGCCTTTGCGTTTGCGGCAAACTCGCTCGCAAGTGCGGGAGTCCTGTGTGCGCTCATAACGTGACACTCATAGGGAACTCCGTAGTTTTTCAGCTCGTCGATCGCCTTTTTAACGATCGGCAGATCGCTGTCCGAACCCATGATAACAGCAACTTTTTTCATAATTCAAACCTCCGTAAAAACAAAAAACTGCAACTTGACCGTTGCAGTTAAATTTTGCCTGTTTTCGTCTGTATGCGTGCGGACATAATTGTATTCGCAAAAGCAAGACGGTATGTGCCGTGACAGCAGCTTCCGCCGATAGCGTATGGAGTTGATGAACAAACGATAGTCATAAAAAGCTCCTCCACCTTTGTTTTTGCAATGTGCGTGCATAAGCATACAAGAGCAAACTTACAATATAATTGTACAATATTTGCCCATAAATTTCAACACCCGAGCATATAAAATTTATGTCAATTTCTTTCGGAATAATTGTGAATTATCACCACGAAAAAAATTTTCGGTCCGCCTCTTACATAAACGGGGAGCTTTGTCGTGCGATATCGCTGCTTTCGGGGTCGGTCATCCTGTCAACGAGCTGCTGCATCTCCTGCGGCGAGTGAGCGTTGTGGCTGTCCTTTATCAGCTGCTGCTTCTGCGCCGTGGTCAGCTTAGCAAAGGCGTCAAAAGCCATTGCGTTCTGAGCCATAGCCATAGACAGTCCCAGTGGTATATCCTGCGGTGAGTAAACGGGGTTTATCCTTTTCATTTTTTGTTTCTCCTTTCTTATTTCCTCGGAAATCTTTTTCCGTAATGATTATTATGCCCACGCAGCTTGTGTTTTACACATTCCGCAGGCAAAATGCTGTTGACAGCCCGCTTTTGTGATGATATAATCAAATTGACCGCCGAAAGCCCGGACAGAATGGGAGGTCTGCTGAATGATGAAAGGAAATCTGCACAAGAAACTGTCGTTTGATGACGGCGACGGAAAAAGACGCATCAAAAGCTGTTTCAACGGCTGGAAAGCGTGGAAAAGGCGCAGGTGCAGAACTGCCCGCAGAAAGATGAACAGGCAGACATGGCTTATCGGGCGTGAGGACTGACCTGCGGCGATCGCAGATATGACTCGGAGGAAAAATCTTGGATAATCTATCGAATATCGGAACGATAAAAGCCGTAATGGAAAAGCACGGCTTCACATTTTCAAAAGCGCTCGGACAGAACTTTCTTGTAAATCCGTCCGTCTGCCCGAGGATAGCAGAGCTCGGCAACGCAAAGGAAGGCTTCGGTGTGCTGGAGATAGGCACAGGTATCGGCGTGCTGACAAACGAGCTTGCCAAAAGAGCCGACAAGGTAGTTGCTGTCGAGATAGATCAAAGGCTCATTCCCGTACTGAAGGAAACGCTTGCGGAATATGACAATGTAAAGATAATCAACGACGACATAATGAACGTTGACCTTAAAAAGCTCATAGAAACGGAGTTTTCGGGGCTTGACGTCGCAGTCTGCGCAAACCTGCCGTATTATATCACATCGCCTGTGATAATGACGCTTCTTGAACAGCGCCTGCGGATAAAGACCATAACCGTAATGGTGCAGAAGGAAGCGGGCATACGCCTGTGCGCAAAAATGGGCACCCGTGAGATGGGTGCTGTGACGGTCGCTATAAACTATTTTGCGTCGGCAAAGGTGCTTTTCAATGTTTCAAGAGGCAGCTTCATGCCGCCGCCGAACGTTGACAGCTGTGTCGTACAGTTCGAGCTGCGTGACAAAACACCGCAGGGAGTGACCGACGAAGCCTTCTTTTTCAAAGTCGCAAGGGGAGCGTTTTCACAGCGCAGAAAGACGCTTTGCAACTCTGTTTCCTCAGCGCTCGGAGTTGATAAATCCGCCGTCGCAAAGGCGATAGAGAATGTCGGGCTGAATGCTGCTGTGCGCCCCGAAAAGCTTTCTATGGACGAGCTTATCTCGTTCAGCGAGGAATTGAAGAAAATGATCTGAATATGACCCGCCGTCCCGAAAAAAAGGACGGCTCTTTTTTTTGCACGCCCTGCCGTGACCGCACAGCACAGCCTTCTGCCGTCGGGCACGGTTTTTTTCATCTTATTTCTTATCTCTTACCTCTAATCGACCTCTTTCGCACGCACTTTTTGATATTATCAAATTGTTGTAAAAACAAAGGAATACGAAAGGTGCTGAGTGAAATGGAAAAGATAAAAACAATGGTGATAAGCAGGCTTGGCGGCGACAGCAGAGCCTTCACAGCGGCTGCTGCGATGCTGGTGGGGTTTGTGACGAGCTTCGGCAGGATACTTAACTTCCCCTCGGCGATGAACGTCGCTGCTGCGATGCTGTCGGGCGGGAATATCCTGCCGGTGTTCACAGGCTCTTTGCTGGCTTATGCGCTTATGGGAGATGTGACTGCGGGAATGATACAGCTTTGTGCTATGCTCGTTCTCGCCGGGCTCGGGGCTGTATTCCCGCAGGACAAGCTCCCGCTTTCGGTAAGGCGCAGCGAGCCTGTTTTCAGCTCGCTCACCGTTACCGCATTGCTGATGCTGTTTGGCTGTGTGGTGTCAGCTGCGACGCCGTCTGACCCATTCTGTGTCTCTATGCGGATGGTGAACGCCCTGCTTTGCGGCTGCACAGTCTATACCGCACTCGAGCTTCGCCGAAGCAGCGCACTCAGGGGAACGTTCGAGCTTGGCAGCATCAGCGGCATCTGCCTGGGTATCCTGTACATAATGCTGATAAGTACGCTCGCATCGCTCTCTCCCGGCATCGTTAACCCGGGCAGAGCCTTCGGCTGCTTTTGTATGCTGCTTTCGGTAAGACGCTATCATCAGACGGGCGGTGCGGTGGTAGGTGCGCTGACGACCTGCGGCGTGATGATATGTGCGCCGGGACTGGCGAAAAACACCCTGCTGCTTGCGACCTCGGGTCTTATCTGCGGAGCGTTCTGGTCTGTCGGGATAACGGTAACGGTGCTGATATTCCTCACCGTTTCGCTGATAAGCCTTGTCGCTGTGGGGGTAAACTCCGATACCTTTCCGATGTTTGCGGATATACTGCTGGGAAGCCTGTTGTTCATATCCGTCCCGCTGCCGCTTGTGAAAAAGCTCGGAAAGCGTGTCAGCGGTCTGCACAGCTCGGTGGATATAGTCAGCCAGACGACCTCGTCAAAGCTCTCGTTCGCATCGGGAACTATCGGCGAGATAAAGGGACAGCTCACCGAGGTCAGCGATACTATGAAGCGCTGTGCAAAGCAGACCGACCTCTGCCGCACGGTCATGTCCGCTGTCTGTGCAGGGTGTCCCTATTCTTCAGGGTGTATGCTCAGACAGGAGCAGCTGCGGTGGTCGCTGGGCAAGCTTTCCCGCATCTGTACGAAATACAACTGCGTCAGCAGGGAGGACGTCGAAAAGCACCTGCCGGCCTGCCGCTGCCCGACAAGAATGTCGGAGATGTTCAACCGTGCCTGTGCAGAAGCCGTCGCACAAAAGGCGGGCAGTATAAGAATGAATGAGATGAGGGATTTCCTTACCGAGCAGCTGTCAAGTATGCAGGATATCCTCAAGGACCTGTCCTTCCGTGTCGGGCAGGTCAGGAACATCGACGCTCCGCTTTCCTCGCAGGTCAGAAAGTGCTTCGACGACCTCGGCTATCCCAACGCAAAGGTCTGCGTGTTTATGGACAGCAATATGTGCCAGCGTGTCGAAGTCTATCTCACCGCACAGTTCAGCGGCGACCCCGCAAGGCTCACCGCACTCGTGTCCTCTGCCGCAGGCTGCGACCTCGCTCTGCCGACCGTTACAAGAGCAGGCGAGCTTACACGGATATCCTTCTGCGAAGCTCCCGTCTACAGTGCCGAGCTTGCAGCGTTCAGCGCCTCACGAAGCGGCGAGTATTCGGGCGACACCTACGATATCTTCGATGTGAACAGCACCGAGAAATATATCGTCCTGTCCGACGGTATGGGTACGGGCAAAAGAGCAAGGCTCGATTCGGTCTTTTCCGTCAGCCTCGTTTCACGGCTCATAAGTTGCGGTATGTCCGTCACCACAGCACAGAAAATGGTCAATTCCATGCTGCGTGTCAAGGGCTGGGAGGAATCCTTCGCAACGCTGGATATCCTCAGGCTCGACCTCTACGGCGGAAATGCGGGGCTTATGAAATCGGGCGCCGCACCGACCTATCTATGCCGTGACGGCGGGCTAAAAGCTTTCTCGTCCGACGCTTTCCCCGCTGGTATCCTCGCAGGCTGTGTCCCCGATGTCGCAGATTTCAAACTGTATGACGGCGACGTTATAATGCTCGCCTCGGACGGGGTGGACGAGCAGACTGCAAGAGAGCTGTGCGCTATGACCCGAAAAGGTATGCCGGTGAAGAAGATGTGTGCCGCCCTCGGAGCAGCCTGTACGCACAAACAGCAGGGCGGACCGGGTGACGATGTTACCATTATTCTTGTAAAAATTAGCAAAAAGAGGGCGTCGTGAGGCTTCGGGCATTAAAAGTTTTGAAAATTTTTGTGCAAGTTGTACAAGGCGAGATGCTGAAATATGTACGAAACTGAAATTAATAACTAAAGGTCTTGAAAAATCATTAAAAAAAGGTTAAAATATATGTTGAGGAAGAATGTCCCTTTGAGGATATCGCTTTCATCAAATCATAAAATCATCGTCAGGAGGTCAGAAATGGCAAATAATATACCTAAGGATTACGAGCTGCCCGTCTATCTTTTCCACGACGGCACAAACTACGAGACTTATAAGTTCCTCGGCTGTCATAAAGGCAATCTGCTCGGAAAGGACGGCTACTTTTTCAGAGTGTGGGCAGCACACGCAAAGAAGATATCGCTCGTGGGCGATTTCAACGACTGGAATGAAGATGCCAATCCGATGACCCTTATGGGCTCAACGGAGATATGGGAGACCTTTGTTGAGGGTCTTGAAAGATTCGATACATATAAGTACTGCGTATACGGCTGCGACGGGAAGAAGCATATGAAATGCGACCCGTACGGGACTCATATGGAGGTCGCTCCCGACACAGGCTCAAAGATATTCGATATCGAGAATTTCCCCTGGGGCGACGGAAAGTGGCAGGAGGAGAAAAAGACCAAGGATATCTACAACGCCCCGATGAACATCTACGAGGTGCACCTCAACAGCTGGAAGACCTGCACCGACGGAAAGTATTATTCCTATGTGAAATTCGCTGAGGCGATAATCCCTTACCTTACCGAAATGGGCTATACCCACATTGAGTTCATGCCTCTGGCAGAGCACCCGTTCGACGGCTCGTGGGGATACCAGGATATCGGCTACTACGCTCCGACATCACGCTTCGGCACACCGCACGATTTTATGAAGATGGTCGAGCTGTTCCACGTAGCAGGCATAGCTGTCATACTTGACTGGGTGCCAGCACATTTCCCGAGGGACGAGGCCGGACTTTTCGAGTGGGACGGCGGCGCTGCTTACGAGTATACCGACCCCAAAAAGAGAGACCACCTCACCTGGGGCACAAGAGTATTTGACTACGGCAAGCCCGAGGTTAGGAGCTTCCTTATCTCAAACGCTCTGTACTGGCTGGAACAGTACCACGTTGACGGACTGAGAGTAGACGCAGTCGCATCTATGCTGTATCTTGACTATGACAGGCGTGACGGCGAGTGGACACCGAACAAGGACGGCGGCAACCATAACCTCGAGGCTGTGGAGTTCCTCCAGAAGCTCAATTCCGCAGTGTTTGCAAGAGTCCCCAACCCGCTTATGATAGCTGAGGAATCAACAGCGTGGCCTATGGTCACAAAGCCTGTTTCCGACGGCGGACTCGGCTTCAACTTCAAGTGGAACATGGGCTGGATGAACGATATGCTCAAGTATATGCAGTACGACCCTATCGACAGATCGTATCACCACGATATGCTTACATTCTCGTTCTTCTATGCCTTCAGCGAGAACTTTATCCTTCCTATCTCGCACGACGAGGTAGTTCACGGCAAGGCTTCGCTCGTAAATAAGATGCACGGAAGCGACGTCAACGGAAAGTTTGAACAGTGCAAGCTGTTTATGGCTTATATGATGGCTCACCCGGGCAAGAAGCTTACCTTTATGGGCACAGATTTCGCCCAGTTCAGAGAGTGGGACTACGAGAACGGTCTGGAATGGTTCCTTGTTGACGAGTACGAGAACCACCGCAATTACCAGCAGTTCACAAAGCGTCTCAACAATCTGTACAAGAATACCCCGGCGCTGTGGGAGAGGGATTTCAGCTGGGAAGGCTTCAGCTGGATATCAAACGACGATTTCCGCCAGAGCATCATTATCTTCCGCCGCTTTGACGCAAAGGGCAACGAGATAATAGTTGTGTGCAACTTCGTACCCGTCGAGAGAAAATCATACTGCTTCGGCGTTCCGTACACAGGTAAGTATACCGAGATCTTCAATTCCTCGACCGCCGACGGAAGCCCCGCTACGAATGGCACCGTCAAGAGCGTACCTCAGGGAATGCACGGCTTTGAGCAGTCTGTCTGCATAGACATACCCGCATTCAGCGTTATGTATTTCACCGTGCAGAAGGAAAAGAAAAAGGCAGTAAAAAAAGCCGCTGTCAAAAAGGCAGAAACCAAAAAGCCGGCTAAAAAGACCGCCGCTAAGGCTGCTGTGAAAACAGCTGCAAAGTCCGCAGATAAGCCTGCGGCTAAGAAAACAAAAGGCACAGCTAAAAAAGCTGAACAATAAAAACTTAAAATTGGTGGGTGAATAATTATGTTCAACAAGAAAGAATGTGTGGCAATGCTTCTTGCGGGCGGACAGGGCAGCCGTCTGTATGCGTTGACACAGTCAGTAGCAAAGCCGGCGGTTCCGTTCGGCGCAAAGTACAGGATAATCGACTTCCCGCTTTCCAACTGCGTGAACTCGGGCATCGACACCGTAGGCGTGCTTACACAGTATCAGCCGTTCGTGCTCAACGAGTATATCGGCAACGGACAGCCCTGGGACCTCGACCGTATCCATGGCGGAGTTCACGTGCTGCCTCCGTACCAGACCGCACAGGGCGCAGACTGGTATACGGGCACAGCCAATGCGATCTATCAGAATATCGCATTCGTGGACAGGTATGACCCCGAGTATGTAGTTATCCTCTCGGGTGACCACATCTATAAGATGGACTACAACAAGATGCTTAATTACCATAAGGCAAAGCAGGCAGATGCAACTATCGCAGTGCTTGACGTTCCTAAGGAAGAGGCTTCGAGATTCGGTATCATGATAACCGACGAAGAGGACAACATCATCGACTTTGAGGAAAAGCCGAAGAACCCAAGATCTACCCTCGCTTCAATGGGTATCTACATATTCACATGGAAAAAGCTCAAGGCTTATCTTATCGCAAACGAGAACGATAAGGAAGCCTCCAAGGACTTCGGCAAGAATATCATACCCGATATGAGACAGGCAGGCGAAAAGCTGGTAGCATACAGATTTGACGGCTACTGGAAGGACGTTGGAACGATAGACTCGCTGTGGGAAGCAAATATGGACCTTATCAATCCCAATATCCCTATCGACCTGTACGACCCGGCTTGGAAGATATATTCAAGAAACCCTGTTCTGCCTCCTCAGAGCATCGGACCGGATGCCGAGATACAGAATTCAATGGTGACCGAAGGATGCGTTATCAACGGCTCGGTAGAGTTCTCGATGATATCCGAGGGCGTTACCGTTGAAAAGGGAGCAGTCATCTACGATTCTATCCTTATGCCGGGAGCAGTCATCAAGGCAGGCGCAAAGGTAGAGTATGCAATAGTAGGCGAAAACACAGTTATAGGTGAGAACGCACAGATAGGTGCAAGACCCGAAACTATCGAGGACAAGGATTCCTGGGGAGTTGCGGTAGTCGGACACAACATCACCGTTTCCGACGGCGGCACGGTCGCACCTAAGGCTATCATCTACGAGAATATATAAGAAAGGACCGAGTAAAAATGGAAGTAAATATGGGTAATGTACTGGGTCTTGTTTTCGCAAATATGCATGACATGACTCTTGGAGATCTTACAAAGAACAGAACTATGGGTTCGGTTCTTTTCGGCGGAAGATACAGACTTATAGATTTCCCTGTTTCCAATATGGTAAACAGCGGCATCAGCGAAGTCGGTGTCATCACAAAATCAAACTACCAGTCTCTGCTTGACCACCTCGGTTCTGCAAGAGAGTGGGACCTCGCAAGGAAGAAGGGCGGTCTGTATATACTCCCGCCATTCGGAAATGTCGAGAGCACACTTTACAGAGGTCGTATCGAGGCTCTGTACGGCGCTATGAGCTTTATCAAGAATTCAAGAGCTAAGTATGTTGTACTGTCAGACTGTGACGTTGTTACCAACATCGACTACAAACCGATAGTTCAGCAGCACATCGACTCCGGTGCGGATATCACCGCAGTTGTTCATACAGGAGTTTATTCCTCCGAAGACGTAAAGACCTCAACTGTTTTTAACGTTCGTGAGGATAAGTCGGTATCGTCCGTGCTTATAATGCCCGATATCAGCGGCACCTGTACGATAAGCCTCAATATGTTCGTTATGTCAATGGATTTTATCCTTGATATGATAAATGACGCTATGGCAAGAGGAAACGTAAGCTTTGAAAAAAATATCCTTCAGGCTAAGTGCAATGATCTGAAAATCATGACATATGAGTATGATAACTACTTCTCCAAGCTTAACAGCGTCCAGAGCTACTTCAAGGCTAACCAGATGCTTATTGATCCCGAGAATGCCAAGAAAGTATTTGTTGACAAGAGATCTATCTATACAAAGGTCTCCGACAACGCTCCTGCAAAGTATGACCTAAACTGTAAGGTGAAGTCGTCACTTATCGCAGACGGATGTATCATCGAGGGTGAGGTCGAAAACTCGGTGCTGTTCAGAGGCGTTAAGATCGGAAAGGGCGCAAAGGTCAAGAACTGTATCCTTATGCAGGGAACTACCGTTGGTGACAATGCCGAGCTTAATTACCTCATCACCGATAAGAACGTTACCATCAGCGAGAACCACGCTCTTTCAAGCTCACCGAGCTATCCTATGTACGTAGGAAAGGGCGCAAGTGTATAAATCATAAAATACAGTAAGGCAGGGCACCGAAAATGCCGATGTCCTGCCATGTGCAAATATCCAAATAAAAAGGGGGTCTGAATATGAATATACTGTATGCTGCAAGTGAGGCTATCCCTTACGCTGCCTCGGGAGGACTTGCCGATGTCGCAGGCTCGCTGCCTGCTGCTATCAATAAGCTCGGTCACGACTGCCGTGTGGTAATGCCATATTACAGCCAGATAAGACAGGAGCTGAAGGACGAACTGTCCTATGTAACCAACTTTACCGTTCCCGTAGCATGGAGGAACCAGTACTGCGGCGTCTTTACCGGCGTTGTGAACGGAGTGACCTATTACCTTCTGGACAACGAGTATTATTTCCAGAGAAACGGGCTCTACGGCTTCTATGACGATGCCGAGAGATTTATCTTCTTCTCAAGAGCTATCCTTGAACTGCTGCATTATATTGATTTTCACCCCGATATCATAAATGCGAACGACTGGCAGACGGCTCTCGTGCCTGTCTACTTTGACATCTTTTACCGCTACCAGCAGGGCTACGAGGATATCAAGACCGTGTTCACCATTCACAATATCCAGTACCAGGGACAGTACGGACTTGAACTGATAAACGATATAATGGGGATACCGCTTTACCATACCGACCTGCTGTCGTATGACGGCGACGTAAACTTTATGAAGGCAGCTATCGAAACTGCCGATAAGGTCACGACCGTGTCTCCGAGCTACGCCTGGGAGATCCTCGACCCGTGGTATTCGCACGGACTTGACAGAGAGCTTGTTCATAAGCAGTATAAGCTCTGCGGTATACTCAACGGTATCGACAAGACCATTTACGACCCTGCGACCGATAAGGCTATCCCGAAAAACTACAGCCTCAACAATAAGACCGGAAAGCAGACCTGCAAGAAAAAGCTGCTCGACGAGCTGGGTATGGCAGGCGGAAAAGAGCCTGTTATCGGCATTGTCACAAGGTTCGTTTCCCATAAGGGACTTGACCTTATCAAGTATGTCTTTGAGGATATCCTAAGAGCAGGCTACAAGTTTGCTATCTTAGGCTCCGGCGAAAAGATATACGAGGACTTTTTCAGCGAGATGCATTACCGCTATCCCGACAAAGTCGGACTTACGCTCGGCTTTGTGCCCGATCTTTCCAGAAGGATATATGCCGGCTCGGATATGTTCCTGATGCCGTCGCAGAGCGAGCCTTGCGGACTTGCTCAGATGATAGCGCTCAGATACGGTACTATCCCTATCGTCCGTGAGACGGGCGGACTCAGGGATTCTATCAAAGATGCGGGCGACAAGGGCGGAAACGGTTTCACATTCAAGACCTACAATGCACACGATATGCTCGATGCCTGCATAAGAGCAAGAGCCTATTACGACAACCGGATGAAGTGGGGAACACTTGTAAATACTGCCCTCAAGCAGAATTTCGGCTGGGAAGGCTCGGCAAAGAAGTATATCGCACTTTACGAGGATATTCACTGACCAATGAATATACATTTAATATGCCTGTTAAATGGGAAAAGAGCTGCTGAAAACGGCAGCTCTTTTTTTGCGCAAAAAAACAGGGGCTCGTTTTCCGAGTCCCTGCGAAGATATCGTCTATGATGCTTTGTTCAAGTCCGGCAGATTCTTTTTGGAGTTGACTGCCATATTCTGATTCTGATAATTGTTCTGCTGGCTTGTCGTAGTCTGCGCCGTGTTGTTGTCCAGCGTGTTATCACCGTTGTTGCCGTCCTGCTGCTGCGGTTCTGTTGTGAGCTGACCGCTTTCAAGCTTCTGGACAGCCTGTTCGCTTGTGGTCGAATCGCCGTATATCATTTCCTTGAGAAGCAGTGCGTTCTTCTCGTAATCGGGAACGATGACCGCCATACGCCTGATGACCTCTTCCTTGAAGTACGGGAAGGTCGGCATCTGTATCTGGCAAATCTGATAGCTTGCTATCTCCGAAGCGTTGAGCATAAGCGATGCTATCTCGCCGTTGGTAAGGTCGGTGGTGATCTGCGGAGCGACCTTTGTGATAAGGTCGTCGAGCTCGACGATGTTGAGCTGTTTTACCTTGTTGATTATTGCGGTTATCATCTCACGCTGTCTCTGAGTTCTGCCGTAGTCGTCGCCGCAGCCCTCACGGACACGTGCATAGGCAAGAGCCTGGTTTCCGTTGAGGTGGAGCATACCCGTCTTTCTTGGGTAGTCCTTGTTCTCGGGATTGTTCAGCAGTCTGTTCTGCTGGCGCAGTGCGGATTCCATCGCAAAGCTCTCGTCCTTGTCAACGTCCATATCCACGCCGCCGATAGTTTCGACAACCTCGATGAACGAGTAGAAATTCACTATCAGATAGCGGTCAATCTTAACGTTGTAATACTTGGATATCGTATTCTCCAGCAGGTTGATGCCCTCGTGGTAGTAAGCCGCATTCAGCCTTGTGTTTCCGTAGTTGTCAAGATAGATGTATGAGTCACGCAGGAACGAAGCGAGAACTATCTTCTTGCTCTGCTTGTTTATCGAAACGAGCAGCTGAGCGTCGGTCCTTCCTCTTGATTCTTCCTCGGTGTCCCTGAGGTCCTCGCCGACCAGCAGGATATTCATAACGTTCTCATCGGAGATAGGAGTGCTCCTCTTTGCGAGCATCTCCCTGAGCTTTTCCTCCTGGGTCTTTTCGTCGATCGTGTCGGGCTTTGAAACAAGCTCGCTGCTGTCTATCGGCATCTCTCCCGAGTTTACGGTCGTGTCGGGGTCTCTGTTGAGCAGTCCCGTGTATCTGAAAAACAGAAACAGCACTATGCCCACGATAAGGATAAGTGACAGAACGATAGTAGTTATCGTTATCAGCATAGCCTTTTTCTTCTTGGTCCAGCCCTTCTTTTTCCTCTTTTTGTCCTCGCCCTGACCCTCGGGTCTCGGTCTTGGACGTTTAGCGCCGCCGGCAGCCCCCGCAGGTCTTCTCCTGCCGTCTGCATCGGGACGTCTTCTTCCGTCGGGACGCCTTCTTGCATCGGGACGCCTTCTGTCACGTTCGGTACGGCTCCTTTCGGGACGCTCCGCCTCTTTTTCACCGTCAGCGCCTTGTTCCGCCTCTTTTTCACCGTCAGCGTCTTGCTCAGCTTCTTTTTTACCGTCAGCGTCTTGCTCAGCTTCTTTCGGCTCGTCCTTGTGTTCAGGCTCTGTCTTGTCGTCGGTAATAAAGTCCTTCAGCGGTATGTCCTCAGCTGCGGCATTTTCTTCTTCGCCATCGCCCAGGTCAAGCTTCAGACCGTCCTCATTGAGCTTTCTGAATTCCTTTACGTCCGAAGTGCCGGCGTCAGCCTTTGGCATATCGTCGGTGCTTATATTGTCCAGCGCATCGAGTGCGTCGAGACTGTGGGATTCAAGACCAAGTAAATCTTTTGATCCGTTCTTATTCATCTCATCGTTTGCCATTATGTCTTGAACGTCCCCCGAAAAACAGGGAACAAGCTCCTTTCATAGGGATAGTTATGTAATTGAGTTGATATCTGTATTTTGTGCATAACACATAAAGTTATTATACACTATAACAGAAATAATTTCAACAGATAATTTGTTACAAATCTTTTTCCTGCCGTCACAGTGTATTTGTATAAATAGTGCATTGCAGCAGACGGCGCATAAAAGCGCATAAAAGCAGTCTTGCGGGCGGGGGTGAAAAAAATATCTGAAATGTTTGAAAACCTCTTGAAATTTTGAAACGATTGTTGTAAAATAAATAACGAAGTTTATTTTGGAAGGAAATATTTATGAATAGCAGTCTGATCGGTTTTGACAACGAAAAATACCTTAAAACACAGTCCGAGCATATCCGCAGCAGGATAGACAGCTTCGGAGGCAAGCTTTACCTCGAGTTCGGCGGAAAGCTTTACGACGATTACCATGCGTCCCGTGTCTTGCCCGGCTTCAAGCCTGACAGTAAGCTGCAGATGCTTATGCAGCTCAAGGACGAGGCGGAGATAGTTATCGTCATCAATGCGGGCGATATTGAGAAGAACAAGCTCAGGGGCGACCTCGGCATAACCTACGATGTCGATGTTCTGAGACTGTACAAGGTGTTTACCGATATCGGGCTTTATGTAAGTTCCGTCGTTCTGACACAGTACGAGGGCCAGCGTCAGGCCGATGCTTTCCAGAAGCGTCTTGAAGCTTTCGGCATAAAGGTCTACCACCATTACAAGATAAACGGCTACCCGTCTAACCTCCAGCTCATAATGAGCGACGAGGGCTACGGCAAGAACGACTATATCAAGACCGAGCGCAAGCTCGTAGTCATAACCGCCCCGGGTCCGGGCAGCGGAAAAATGGCGACCTGCCTCTCTCAGCTCTATCACGAGTATAAAAGAGGTATCGCCGCTGGCTATGCAAAGTTCGAGACCTTCCCGATATGGAACCTCCCGCTTCGCCACCCTGTAAATATTGCATACGAAGCTGCAACAGCCGATCTTAACGACCTCAATATGATAGACCCGTTCCATCTGGAGGCATACGGCGAGACCACTGTAAACTATAACCGTGACGTGGAGATATTCCCCGTCCTCAATGCGATGTTTGAGAAGATAATGGGTGAGTCGCCGTATAAGTCGCCTACCGATATGGGCGTTAATATGGCGGGCAACTGCATAATCGACAACGACATCGTGTGCAAGGCTGCAAAGGACGAGATAGTGCGCAGATATTACATTGCGATGTGCGGCAAAAAGGAAGGCTTCGTATCGGACGAGGAGATACTCAAGCTGGAGCTTCTTATGAAGCAGGCCGGCGTTTCAACTGCCGACAGAAGTGTCGTAGATGCAGCGCTCAGGCGTGAGGAGGAAACAGGCGGGCCGGCTGCTGCTCTGGAGCTGCCCGACGGCAGAATGATAACAGGAAAGACCTCGAACCTTATGGGCGCAGCTTCGGCGGTACTGCTCAATGCACTCAAAGCCCTCGGCGGAATCGACGACGATGTGCTGCTTATGGCACCGCAGGTGATCGAGCCTATACAGAATCTGAAAATAAAACACCTCGGCAACCGCAACCCACGCATACATACCGACGAAGCACTCATAGCGCTTTCGATATGTGCGGCGACCGACGAGAATGCTCGCCTTGCTATGGAACAGCTCGAAAAGCTTGCAGGCAGCGAGGTACATTCGACAGTTATCCTGTCGCAGGTCGATGAAAGAACGTTCAAGCGCCTCGGCGTGAACCTGACTTGCGAACCGAAATTCAACTGATATATTGAACATTACACAAAGACAGGGTGAGCTTGCCCTGTCTTTTTTTCACTCTTTCGCTTGAAATCCCGGGGCAAAAGTGGTATAATCACATAAGAACGAAATGCGGAGGTGAGAGCGTGAACAGCGAGCTTGATAAGCCCATAACCTACCTCAAAGGCGTCGGACCGAGAAGAGCCGAGATATATGCAAAAATGGGCGTTTTCACAGTCTATGACCTGCTTTGCTGCTACCCGAGGGACTATATCGACCTTACCTTCACCACGCCTATAAGCGACGCTGCGCTGAACGAGACCGTCACCCTGCGGGGAAAGGTCGTGAAGAAAATGCCCGAAGCCCGCATAAGAAAGGGTCTGAGCGTTTTCAAAGCCGTGTTCACCGACGGCACCGCAGATATAACGATAGTCATTTATAACAGTTCGTTCCTGTTTTCACAGCTGAAACTTGATGAAGAGTATTACCTCGTCGGCAAGCTCTCGGGCAACTTTATACGAAAGGAGATAAACTCTCCGCTCGTTTTCCCGGGAAATATCCCCGATAAGCTCCAGCCGGTCTACCGCCTTACCGAGGGTATGACCCAGAACCTGCTAAGAGGCAATATACACAACGCCCTCGACAGCTGCCGCAAATTCATCTTCGAGCCGCTGCCCAAGCATATCGCCGCAGACAACGGGCTATGCTCGCAGGAATTTGCGATGTCCAATATCCATTTCCCGAAAGACCGCAGAAGCTATGAGCTTGCAAAGCAAAGGCTCGTCTTTGACGAATTGCTCGTGCTGCAGCTCGGTATGGCGCTGCTTCGTACCAAGACCCGTGGGAAAACCGCCTATCAGCTCAAGGATACCGATATGAGCAGCTTTTATTCGGCTCTGCCGTTTGAAATGACCGACTGCCAGATAAACGCCGTGACCGACTGTATTTCCGATATGCACAAGGAACACCCGATGAATCGGCTCGTGCAGGGCGATGTCGGCTCGGGAAAGACCGCTGTTGCGGCGGCGGCAGCGTACTTTGTCTTTAAAAACGGCTGCCAGACCGCACTTATGGCACCTACCGAGGTGCTCGCCTCACAGCATTACGAAACGCTCAAAGGTTTTCTTGAGCCTCTCGGCGTGAGGGTGGCCCTGCTCACAGGCTCACTGACCCCGAAACAGAAGCAAACGCTTAAACAGGCTGTCTCCGACGGCGGGTACGACGTTATCGTCGGCACTCACGCCCTCGTCCAGCAGTCAACGAGCTTTAAGGAGCTTGCACTGGTTATAACCGACGAACAGCACCGCTTCGGCGTGAAGCAGCGTGCCGTCCTCGCACAGAAGGGAAGCTCCCCGCATAAGCTCGTAATGAGCGCAACGCCGATACCCAGAACACTTGCGATGATGATCTACGGCGACCTTGATATCTCGGTGCTGGATACGCTCCCAAAGGGCAGACAGCCTGTTGATACCTACGCTGTGACGGGGAAGCTGCGTGAAAGAGCCTTCAATTTCGTTAAAAAGCACCTCGACGAGGGCAGGCAGGGCTATGTCGTCTGCCCGATGATAGAGGAAAGCGCAATGGAACTCCAGGACGTTAAGACCTACGCCAAAAAGCTCAAAGAGGGAAGTCTGAAGGACTACCGCATCGGTCTGCTCCACGGCAAACTCACCCCCGATAAGAAAGAAAAGATAATGGCGGATTTCAAGGCGCATAAGTACGACCTGCTCGTCTGTACGACGGTCGTTGAGGTCGGCGTCGATGTCCCCAACGCAACTATAATAGTGATAGAGAACGCCGACAGGTTCGGCCTCTCACAGCTCCACCAGCTGCGAGGACGTGTCGGCAGAGGACAGTACAAGTCCGACTGCGTTCTTATCACCGACAACGTCAACGACACCGTCAGAAAGCGCCTGAAAATTCTTTCGTCCACAAGCGACGGCTTTAAAATATCCGAGGAGGATCTGAAGCTCAGAGGCCCCGGCGACTTTTTCGGCGACAGACAGCACGGTCTGCCAAAGCTTAAAATTGCCGATATGTCGCAGGATATGGACGTCCTCAAAAAAGCACAGCTTACCGCAAAGCAGATAACACACAGCGACCCGCTTCTGCAAAACCCGGAGAATAAAGGCCTGCGTGAGCTTGTTGACAAGCTTTTCACAGGCTCCGATACAGAAAATTAGGAGGATAACTATGCATAAGGAACTTACTTTGGAAGAAAAACTCGAAATCACCGCAAAAGCGCTTGAAAAGAACAATATGCAGGCGTTTGTCGTGGACACCTGCGAACAGGCGGTCGAAAAGGCAGCCGAGCTGCTCACCGAGGGCGAGACTATCTCGTGCGGAGGCTCTGTCAGCCTGCTCGAAAGCGGAGTGCTCGACCTTATGAAAAGCGGAAAATACAACTTTCTCGACCGTTCAAAGTGCCAGACGAACGACGAAAAGGAAGAGATATACCGCAAGTCGTTCTTTGCCGATACTTACCTTACCTCCGCCAACGCTGTCACGATGAACGGCGAGCTTTATAACGTCGACGGCAATTCAAACCGTGTCGCAGCTATTGCCTACGGCCCGAAGTCAGTTATCTTCATCGTCGGCTGCAATAAAATAGTAAGTGACCTTGACGAGGCAGTCATCAGAGTAAAGAAGGTCGCAGCACCGGCTAATACCGTCCGCCTCGGCGTGGCTACCCCCTGCTCGAAAAAAGGGGAGTGCCTGCACTGCGAAAACGGCAGCGGCTCTGCCAACGGCTGCCAAAACCCGTCAAGGATATGCTGCAGCTATCTCGTCTCGGCATATCAAAGACAAAAGGGAAGGTATAAGGTCATTCTTGTCAAACAGCCGCTGGGTTATTGACCCGACGCACTAGTTTACAAAAGTTTAAGTGGTATTGTGAAAAATGTACATAAATTTTCATAAGAAACGAAATAATTCATTCATCATTTAGTTAATTGGTTAATTTAACTATCTTATTTGTGTATTATGAATAAAAATCGAGTCTGTATTTCGTTGTAATATTCTGAAAAAAAGTATTTTTAACTATTGCTTAAACGTGAAAAAGATGTTATAATGTATAAAATGCATAATGTGTGTATTGTGCTTGAATGCAAATAAATACAAATTGCATTATTTGGTGGAGGTGTATCTAAAAACATGAAAACGTATACCTATGTTGCCAAGGATACTACAGGTAAGACCATAAAAGGAAGCTTTGAAGCAGAGAGTCCGCAGGAGGTCATGGATAAGATCTATGAACAGGGTCTTTATCTTGTAAGTTATTCCGAAGGTATCGGCTCGTCCAAGAAGTCGGTGTACAAATTCAAAACAAAAGAGCTTGCTTTCTCGTGCAGACAGCTTGCGGCTATGATGACCTCGGGTCTGACGATCGTTAAGGCGCTGGATATCCTTTATAAAGAGGATGAAAAGCCAAGGTCGAAAGCCGTATGGCAGGATGTTTACGATGAGGTGCAAAAGGGTGCCAGCTTTACGTCGGCACTTGAAGAGAAGAAGGGTTGTTTCCCTGACTTCATGATCTCGATGATAGACGCAGGTGAGACTGCCGGTAACCTCGACGTTACGATGCAGCGACTCAGCGACTATTACGCAAACTCAAACAAGCTGAACAACAAAGTCAAGAGTGCTATGACATACCCTATAATCCTGGGTATCCTGTGTCTTGCAATGGTAGTCGGAATGTTCACATTCATCATGCCTATATTCGCAGGACTGATGCCTGAGGAAAAGATGCCGGGTCTATCCAAAGCCCTGTTCGCAGTCAGCGACTTTGTAAAGGGCAAATGGTACGTTATCCTCATAGCGCTGTTCGTAATAATCTTCGGCTGGATCTACGCTCTGAAGGTCGAATCCGTAAGACTGAAGTTCGATTACTTCAAGATCAAGATGCCGATGGTCGGAAAGCTTATCGTAAAGATATATGAAGGCCGTTTCGCAAGAACACTCTCATCTCTTTACTCAAGTGGTATCCCAATGATCGACTGCCTTGACAGATCGTCAAGGATCCTAAGCAATTCGTACGTAGACAAGATGTTCATACAAGTAATAGACGACGTTAAACAGGGTTCACCGATGTCTCAGGCACTTGCAAAGACAGAGATATTCGAGGGTATGTTCACCTCGATCATCTACGTCGGCGAAGAGTCGGGCGCACTCGACGATATCCTTGAAAAGACTGCTGACTACTATGAAGAAGAAGCAGACGCAGCCGTTACAAGACTTGTAGGACTGATGGAGCCTCTGCTCATCGTGTTCATGGGACTTTGTATAGGTCTTTGCCTTGCAGGTGTGTTCCCGTTGCTCTACGGCAGCTTGGAAGGTCTCGAAAATTCATAAAGAAACAACAGTGGGAGATCACTGAATAAATTTAAGAGGTGAAAGAATAAATGCTGTCTTTTGATATTTCAGATAGACAAATCAATGTAGTAAAAGGCGATAATACCGCCAACAAGATCAGGATCGACAAATCACTTACGATCGACGTCCCCGAGGATATGATCCTCAACGGTGAGGTCATCAACCTTTCGGGTCTTAACGAGATCATCTCGTCCGCCCTCAAATCCGAGGGTCTCAACGATAAGGAAGCAATAGTTACCTTCTCGTCGAGCAACATCGTTTTCAAAGAGCTTATCGTGCCAAAGGGCAAGGGCGTTGAGTTCCTTACAATGGTACAGAACCAGATGGCTCAGGAAATGGGTCTTTCGGACGACTACTCGATATCTTACTCGGTAGTCGGCGAAGCAGGTGCAGATAACCCGGGTGCTGTTAAGGTGCTCGCAACTGCCTGCCCAAGTTCGATAGTTGACAGCTTCAGAAAGCTGTTCGGCGTTCTCGGTATCGCACTGAGATCCGTTAACATCGGATGTAACTCGATCTCCAGAATCGTTCTCGCAGATAAGGCTAACCTTAATAAGATGCCTCTGCTCGTTTGCCAGGTTGACGACAACTTCCTCGGACTCACACTTTTCGAGAACGGTCAGATGGCATTCGCAAGATACGTTCCTATCGCACCGGATGATTACGAGAGCGAAGACTATATCATGGAAGCTCTCAACGAAAACATTTTCAGAATGGAGCAGTTCAATAAGGCAAGAGGCGGCTCGGGTCTTGAGAACGTTATCCTTTACGGTCGTATCGAGGACTACATTAAAATAGTAGACGCACTCGACGGACTCGACATCAAGGCTTCGGTACTCTCCGTTCCTTCACAGATCTCCGGTTATGAGAACGTTGAGTTCACAGTATTCGCAAACGCTATCGGTGCACTGTACAAGAGAGACAAGCAGACAGAGAGGATCAACCTCCTCGAAGTTGACCAGATGCAGGGCAAGGGCGGCAGCGGTATCTCGCAGACATTCATCACAGGCTTCATCATCGCAGCTGCTTCCGCAGTGCTCATCGCTATCGTTACGATCTTCGTAAACATCAGCAAGGGCTCTGTTGAAAATGATATCGAAGATACCAACAGCCAGATCGTTGTGGCTGAGCGTATAAAGGCTGAGAACAAGGTGCTGCACGACAAGCTGAACGTTATCCTCCAGTGGAATATGTACGCTGATGCAGCAAGAACAAACATCGCCACAATGCCGTTCCTTGATCAGGAAAAGTTTGACGAGCTCAAGAAGATCCTGATCGATAAGAAGGCAAGCTATAAGGGCATCTCTTATGAAGAAGAGTCAGGAATCATCACTCTGACAGACGTTGCTGTCGATAAGCAGTCCGAGGTAAAGGTCCTCGTCGATGCTCTTCAGCAGTCCAAGTACGTTGCTTTTGTTGATTATATAGGTTACGAGGGTGTAGGTCAGGACGAATCCTCGGGAGCAGACAGCAAGCCTGCAGCAGCAGACAACAGCTCCAATAAGGACAGCGATACAGATCCTAATGCAAACAAGGTTGTTCTTAAAACACTTACAATGAAATTAAAAGGAACGGGTGAAGTTAAATGAAACTGAGTCACAGAGATAGAGTAATGCTTACAATAGTACTTGTCATCATCGTTTGGGCGATAGGCATCTGGTTCTTCATCATCCCTGCTTTCCAGGAGCTCGGTGAGAAGAAGGATGAGCTCAGCGACCGTCAGATAGTACTCAGTAAGCTCAATGATGAAAACGAAAAGGATAAGGACCTTCCTCAGAGGATCGAGTCCGCTTATAACACCTCAGAGGAGCTCGCTAAGAACTTCTACACAAAGCAGACCACACAGAACGCAACAAATACCGTTGACCTCCTCCTTGACGATAAGTCGATCGTTAACTCCAACATGATCATCAACGAGTATTCGCCTAAGACGCTCAAGCCGTTCTACTATATCGACGAGCAGAAGGTTACTGACTTCGATACCAAGGTAGACCAGTACGAGCTCATCGGCGCAAGCTCTTCAAAGGCAGAAGCATCAAGCAAGAAGGAAGCTAATCCTAATATCCCGGACCAGCTCACATTTGACGACGGTCAGGTATTCGTTATCGATCCTAATATGGGCGTTGTTCTCGGCGGCTATGACATCGAGTTCAACTTCAAGGCTACATATAAGGACGCTCAGGCATTCTGCCAGAAGCTCAAGGAGAACACTCCTTCAAGTATGGTAATTTCCAAGTTCACCATCGTTGACGTCAACTCCGTTGAAGATGCTGAAAAACGTGAGGCTGAAAAGAATAAGCAGGACGGCGGAGCTGCTGCTGAGACCAAGCAGCCTGAAAAGAAAGTTGAAAAGGATGAGAACGGAAAGGAAAAGAGCGAGTTCGATTATGACGATAAGGTAGTCGAGGGTACTATCGGCATCAATCTTATGCTCATCTCGAAGCTTTCTAAGCCGAACTTCTGATAAATATAACTGATATTGGTAGGCTGAGTGGGATATCTTAGCCTGCCATATCGTGCTATATAATGGTAAATGGTAATGGTAAAAGTTTTAATGATTATGAAA
Organism: uncultured Ruminococcus sp.; assembly: GCA_902786975.1. Taxonomy (GTDB): domain Bacteria; phylum Bacillota; class Clostridia; order Oscillospirales; family Ruminococcaceae; genus Hominimerdicola. The sequence goes on along the minus strand of CADAES010000006.1, from coordinate 38,402 downwards.
GGGTGGTAAAGATGAAACCGAACTCGAAGAAAAGAAGCTCGAATAAGTCCGGTGCCGTACTTGTCACAGCGGTCGCAGTTTTGCTCATCATGTCAATTCTCATGACAGCAACTGTTGGTTATGTTTCGCGGAACAGAACCAAGACCAATAGCAATTACAGTCACAAACAGGCTTATCTGACAGCTTCGACGACGCTCAAGAGCTTCGTTGCCCAGATCGAAAAGGACACCTCGAATCCGACTAAGGACCCCACCAAGATCGCTGCTCAGAGAGCAAAGATAAACGCTCTCATCAGCCTTGCAGCAGCAAACGGCGGTAAGGGTACTCCCGTCGACGTCAAGTACGACGGTGAAACGGATCCCGGCTACAAGATGGGTACCACAAGGCTCGTCATCTCTCAGGACAACGGCAGCGCAACAAACCTGATCGTTACTGCGTATACAACATATGCAGGCAAGACTGAGAAGGTTGCTGCACACATCTCGACAGAAACCAGAAGGAAACCGGCTGAATTCACCAATACGATCGAGACCCACGGAGATTCCGATCAGTTTTGGGATAACCTCTTCGTTATCGGTGACACCGCTATCCTGAACAACAACGCAAACAAGACCTACAAGTTCCAGAACGACAACCAGTCTCAGGGTTCCTACATTATGTACGGTTCCGTTGAGAGAGGTACTGCAAACGCAGCATTTATCCTCAAACCGAATATCGTAGATTCAAGAAGAGGTACCTTCGTTCAGATCTCCGAGAATTATCTTGGCGAAATGAAGTGCTACTCTCTGCTTCCGAGAGCTGACGGATATAACTACGTATTCATCGGCGGTGTTGCTAACCTCGAAAGAAACACCGAGATCGGCTATACAGCTGACAAGCAGGTCGACATTATCACAAGAAGATTCAAGCATTCCGGAAATACCTATAAGCAGCACGGTAATATCTACTGCTATAAGGGCGGTTCCACAGAGCGTAACGGCGACGCTTCGTTCAGCGGAACAAGCGCAGAGATCTGGGGCGACGTAAACGTTGAAGGCGACCTCATCTGCAACTGCTCTGTAAAGGTTCACGGCAACGTAAACGTAGGCGGAACTGTCCAGAAGTCCGGAAACCTCAGCTGCGACGGTACTGTCAGCACAGGTGTTACACTCGACAAGACCGGTCGTGGAAGCGTTCCTTCAATGGAAGTAAACGCAGACGACTATAAGTTCTTCCCTGAGGATTTCTTCATGGGCAACGCTGAGCTCGACTGCGGTACTTTCTCTAATAAGTACAAGGGCTTCTACAACGGCACATACACAAAGACCGTTTCCAACTTCAAGAAGGACGTAACTACCTCCGACGGAGCTAAGTTCAGATATCATATCACTGAATGCTGCTCATTCTCATCTGTCGATGTTAATAACAGCGACCTCTGGAACGGCGGCGGTAAGATCCTTATCGATGTTACAAACTCTTCGGGCGATATCGTTATCATGCTCAGAAACGGCCTCTCATGGGGCAACTGCGGTCATATGCAGATGGTAGTAAGAAACTCATCTGATATGCAGGAGTCCAAGGACGACGACGGAAACGTTGAATCTATCGACCATAAGTACAACTGCTACTTTGTTTCCGACTCCGGCGACAAGATCAAGCTCAAGGGCAAGGACGAGGTTACAGGCAAGTCCAAGCACGAAGGCTCTGTTGCTTCTGAGGTAACACTCAATAAGTTTACTGTTATGGACTATGATACATTTATCCATATGTTCTCAGCTTCCGATATCTCAAGCTCGACAGTATCCAACCCGACAACAGTAACAAACTCCAGCTTCGTATTCAACCCCTCTAACGAGGAGATCCCGGGCGCATTCAAGCCAAGTACTTCCGACATCATGTTCCTCATGGGCGACGATTCGTCTATCCACGGAACGAATGACTGCTGGTATCAGGCTTGCGTATATGCTCCGAACGCTATCTTCGACGTTAAGACAAACGGTCTCGGAAATTTCACAGCTTGTGACTCCGCCGGAAATACAGATACATCCAAGAATATAAACATCATCGGTATCGGCGTGTTCATCGCTAAGAAGTTCAACTCCGACAACAGAGCATTCTATGTTTATACCAAGCCTTCCGGAACAAGCTTGCTCACACTTTCCAAGGGCAATAAGAGCAGCACGCTCAACGGCTTCGTACTCGACAGATACGATCATCATTGATAAGAGAGGAGAGTTACTATGAAAAAGGCTAATAAAAAAGGTATGACTCTCGTCGAAGTTGTTATCTCGATGTGTATTCTCGGTGCGATCGCTGCAATGTTCGTTTCGATAGCTGTTGCAGCTAAGAATCAGAACAGAGATAACTATATACGTCAGAGAGAAATGTACCACCAGGCAGCTGCTGCCGAAAGCTACAACCCTGATGTTGACTACGGTATGAACGTTAAAGTCAGAAAGCTCGATACAAAGGGCACAGACAACAACGTAAAAATGAGCGCTCCTTTCGCAGGCTATAACATCGAAGCCGAAGCTTACGGCTACTATGCTAAGAGAGCCGATAAGGACTTCAAGGACACAAACTACAACCTCCGTTTCTTCAGATCTGAGGACGCAGAGATCGGACCGAACGTTGACGACGGCGAGTATTGGTTCACCGTTTACAACCACTCGGGCGCAGACCTCGAAATGTTCTTCTCAACTCCCGAAACAGGCGGCGGAAGATATTTCGACGATGAAAAGACCTCACTCGGCGGAGAATTTCCTACACTGCTCAAGGATAATGGCAAGGTAAGGTTCGGTCTTGTTGCCGGTACAGCTTCACAGGTATTTGGTATCAGCAATAACGAAGGACTTTTCACAGGTTCCCATATCCCTTCGGGCTGGGATAAGATCTACGGAGTATCAGACTTCCTTTCACTGCGTGATACTGATGAATCAGGTAACGCTACAAACTACATCACTCTGCATATCTGCGAGGACGGCGTTATCCGCAATCAGGCTAACTATGACGCATACAAGGGTGGCTAAAGGAGGTAATGACTATGAAAAAGACGAATAAAAAGGGTTTTACCCTCGTTGAGCTTATCGTAGTTGTTTGTATCTTTGGCATTATCCTCGGTGCGATACTCAACTTCATCAAGCCTGCAAACGAGATCCATAAGGATACACAGGCAACAATGGACGCAAACATTATGAGCTCGGGTATAATCGAGTATATGGACGATGAGCTGAGATATGCTACAAATATCCTTGTCCTCGAGGACTACGCAGGCGTTCCTAATGTTTCCGCAACCGGTCAGGTAGGTACCTGCCCCGTAACATTCACAAACTGCCTCGTTCTTGACTGCAAAAACCCCAGAGGTTATTGCCTGAAGAACTATACCAGCGAGTATGCCAATAAGACGGCTGCCAAGATGGGCGCAACAGGCTGTGTTATCAAGGTTAATAAGCTCGGTGAAGGCGGATTCAATTTCAACAATTCAAGCGTCGCTAAGGGCGTTGACTTCTACGATAACTTCAAGTACGATATCAGGACCGGTTCAAACCTCAACGAGGTCAAGGCTAATCCTAAGCTCAGAACTATCCAGGTGAACGTTATCACCTATGAGCCTGAGTATAAGAACGGCAAATTCGTATTTGAAAAGAAGAAGTTTGACAGAGATAAGGTTTATTCTGCTGACGAGGAAAAGGAAAAGTCCTCCGGCGCAGTTATCAACCTTACCAACATCAACATCGCAGGCTCTGATTTCAAACTCAGAGGCGACCTTAAGTGCAAAGATCCCGTTCTCAGATCCATAGTTGAGGACAACTATCCTAACGCTACAGCTGCTCCCGCAGGTGCAACCGCAGAGCAGAAGTCCTATTACAGCGCTAAGGACGATAACAGATACACCTACATCTTCTATCAGAAGGCTGCAAACGCAAGTGCTTCCAAGCTCGAGGTCAAGATGGTTTACTCCAACAGCCACCCCGTAACAGCACTTCAGGGCAAGCAGATAGGTGCTACTTCTTATGTTAAGAAGGGCACTACCTTCAAGAGCTTCTCTACACCTTCCGCTATGACCGGATACCTGCCTCCTTACTGGCTCGCTCCGGACGGCTCTAAGGTAGATACATCAAAGGGTTATGTTATCAGCGAGAACACAACTTTCACACTTGTCTATGAACCTGAGTCTTCAGTTCCGACCTATGAGGTAACTTGGCTCCAGCCAGACGGCTCAGAGTTCACCAAGAACAACGCATTTGAGAATCACGCTCCTATTTCTCCGGGTGTTCCCGACCAGGTAGATACCGATAAGCAGGACTTCATCGGCTGGTACCGTCAGGGCAGCGGCGAAGAGTATTCTACTGTTAAGGTAACAGGCGGCGGTCTTGTATTTGTTCCTAAGGTAGAGAATAAGGTAAAGGTAGAGTTTACCTCTGATGAAGCTGGCGAAAACGTAATTGCCGAGTGTACAACATATATCTCCAAGGGCGGTCACGCAACAGCTCCTTCAACAACTCCGGCTCCTCCGGCTGCCGATAAGATCTTCGATAAGTGGGTTGTCAAGGATGATCCCACTCAGGAGCTTTCGACCTACGAGATACCTTCCGTAGCAAGCGTTCGCTTCGTTCCTACATTCAAGGATAAGCCATCCGATATAAACGGCTGGTCGATAACCTATTCGGTAAACAATCAGGGTACTGATAATGTATGGACAGGTTCAGCTAATGCTACTGCTAATAAGCTTGACATAATGCTTACCTTCCACTGCGCTACCGCAGGAAAGAAGCTCAATAACTACAGCGTTAAGGTTACTTTCGATTCTAATGCTACTATCTACTACGCAAGTAATGTAGATATCACCGGAAACGGCTCCAAGACTATCACTATGAAGATCGCTTCTGATAAGCTGTGGAGCAATATCTATAACGGCAGTACACATAACCTCAACAACCAATTCAAGATCGTTGGTGGCAATATCGTTAATGTCGAGCTTTTAACAGCTAACTAAATCTGAATATTTCACAGACAGGCACAAATGCCTGTCTGCTGAAAAGATCCCCTTAACAGCACGTTTGTTAAGAGGACCTTTTGAGCAAAAGAAATAGCCGCCCAACACATTGTGCGGACGGCTGAATATTTTTGTGCTCAAACCGATTCGTTGAGCATTTCGTTGAGCCCGGTGAACTGCATGTACCAGTCACCGAGCTGCTCTGCGAAGAATACTGCGACTACGATACCTATCGAAAGATACGGACCAAATGCGAACTTTGAGCTTCCGCTGAAATGCTTTTGCGTGAGTCCGCCGATAGAACCGGTCACCAGTGCAACGGCAAGTGCTACGAGCGCTCCCTGGATACCGAGGTAAAGTCCTGCGGCTATCATCAGGAATACATCGCCCCAGCCCATTGCTTTTTCGTGAGACAGGAGAGTGACGATCGCAAGCGGTACGCTGACTACGAATGCACCGATGATGTGCGAGCTGATCGAAGCGCTGTCGTAATCTCTGCAAAGTATTATCTCTGCGACTGCAAGCACTCCGATAAAGACAACTACCCATGTGTTTATCAACTGTGTGTCCCAGTCCATAAAGAAAACTACGATCAAAGCGGAGAACATCAGACAGGTCAGGATTATGTACATCGGAAGTGCTACAATGTCAAAGTAAAGAGCAGTCACGAGCCAGATAGCTCCGTTGAGAAATTCTACTACCGTGTACCTCGGCGATATCCTCGCCCCGCAGTGCCTGCACTTTCCACGGAGAATGCACCAGCTGATTATCGGTATCAGGTCGTAGCGTTTGATCTCCTCACCGCAGGTCATACAGTGCGAGTTCTTCTTCGTAAGGCTCTCACCCAGCGGCAGTCTGTAAATGCAGACGTTGAGGAAGCTTCCCACGCATACGCCGAAGACGAACATAAATGCGTAGATAACGATATAGTATACACTTAATTGATTCAATTCTTTATCCCCCTTTCGGATACTAAATCTATTCTATCACATTAATTATAAAAATACAATAGTTTAAATAATAATTTATTACCCACTGACAGTGCGGAGTTAGGAGAAAAATAGTATGAGAAACGGACCGATCGGACAATACTTAGTCGAGAAGAAGCTCATTACCGAAGCTCAGCTTCAGGAAGTATTGACCAAGCAAAAAGAACAGAAGGGAAGAATGTTCGGTGACGTCGTTATCGAAATGGGCTTCGTTACCGAGGCTCAGTTCGCAGAGGTACTTTCCGAGAGATTGAATATCCCTTATATCGACCTCGACAATACCGAGCTGAACCCCGATATCGTAAAGAAGATACCTGAGGCTGCCGCAAGAAAGTATAACGTTATCGCCATTGAAAAAATGGGCAGACGTCTTACCGTTGCGACAAACGACCCTATCAACTTCTATGCTCTTGAAGATCTGAGAGTTATCACAGGCTGCAGCATCAATACAGTGCTCGCTACCAAGACTGCCCTTAACAGAGCGATCGGTATGATCTACTCGCAGGGACAGGTTGACAGCGTGGTCGACGAGGCTACAAAGGAAAAGGAAGAGGAGCTCAACCTCGAAGAACTCGACCTCTCCGAAGGACGTATCGAGAATGCGCCTATCGTTAAGCTCGCTACCGCTATCGTTGAAAACTCGTTCCGTCAGGACGCAACGGATATCCATATCGAGCCTTTCAAGGATATCACAAAGATAAGAATAAGAGTAAACGGCGACCTTGTAGAGCTGATGACGCTTTCACCTGCACTTCACGTTTCACTCGTAACAAGATTCAAGATCCTCTCGGGTATGAATATCGCCGAGAAGCGTATACCTCAGGATGGACGTATGTCACAGGTAGTCGACGGTACGACTATCGACCTTCGTGTATCTAATCTTCCAATGGTTTACGGCGAAAAGGTCGTTATCCGTATCCTTGCAGGCGATAACTCCGTAAGAAGGATCCAGGACCTCGGTATGACCGACTATAACTACGAAAGATTCGTTTCCTGCCTTAAAGTTCCGCAGGGAGTGGTACTGGTAACAGGACCTACAGGTTCCGGTAAATCTACCACCCTTTATGCAGCCCTCGGTGAGATCGCTAAGCCTAACCTTAACGTTATCACGGTAGAAGACCCTGTCGAAAAGAAGATCAACAATATCAATCAGTGTCAGATAAATGAAAAAGCCGGCATGACATTCGGTGCAGCCCTGCGTTCTATCCTTCGTCAGGACCCGGATATCATAATGGTCGGAGAAATGCGTGATACCGAAACAGCCGAGATCGCTATCAGAGCCGCTATCACAGGACACCTTGTGCTTTCCACACTTCATACCAACGACGCAGCTTCCACGGTAACAAGACTTGTGGATATGGGTGTTGAAGCGTACATGGTAGCAACATCGCTTATCGGTATCGTTGCACAGCGTCTTACCAAAACACTCTGTCCCGAGTGCAAAAAGCCAAGAATGACTACACCGGAGGACGAAAAGCTCATGGGCATCGACCATTCGATGATGATATACGATGCGGGCGGCTGTCCTAAGTGCAAGAACACAGGCTATACAGGAAGAACAGCTATCCATGAGATACTTCTTTGTACTTCGAGAATGCAGATACTCATCACCGGCGGTGCAAAAGCTGACGAGATCGCAGAGCTTGCCAAGGAAGAAGGAACTCTGCTTCTTAGAGATAACGTTTCCAAGCTGGTACAGCAGGGCGTTACATCTATCGACGAGCTTGTCCGTGTAACATATGCGGTATAGTATACTTTATTAAATATATAAAAATTGGAGGTAAATCACAATGGCAGTGGACATTAACAAAATTCTTGACGAAGCAAGAGCTCTGGGATGCTCGGACCTTCACTTCACGGTAGGTATCCCGCCTATAGTTAGACAGGGAGGTAACCTCAGAAAGCTCTCGTCCTATCCTGATATGACTGAGATCGAAATCCAGAATATCACCAAGGATATGTGTAACGATAAGCAGAGACAGCAGATAAAGGACCATATCGACACAGACTTTACTTTTGTTTCGACAAGAGGTTTCCGTCACCGTGTAAACGTATACCGTCAGAGAGGTTCAACGGCTATCGCTATCCGTCTTCTGAGAAACGATATCCCGACACTTACCGACCTTAACCTTCCTCCCGTACTTGCAGAGTTCGTTATGAGACCGAGAGGACTCGTGCTCGTAACAGGCCCTACCGGTTCCGGTAAGTCAACTACTCTTGCTGCAATGATAGACTATGTTAATATCCATAAGTCAGCTCACATAATCACAGTCGAGGACCCTATCGAGTACATGCACGCTCATAAGAGATGTATGGTAAACCAGAGAGAGGTCGGACCCGACGTACCGAGCTTCTCGCTTTCACTTCGTGCTGCCCTCCGTGAGGACCCGGATATCATCCTCGTAGGAGAAATGAGAGACTTTGAAACTATCGAAGCCGCTGTAACCGCAGCCGAAACAGGACACCTTGTAATGAGTACACTTCATACAACGGACGCTCCTTCTACTATCGACCGTATCATCGACGTATTCCCGGCTCACCAGCAGCACCAGATCAGAACACAGCTCGCATCTGTACTCGTAGGTATCTGTACTCAGACACTTTGCCGTACATTTGACGGAACAAGCCGTGTTGCTTGCTGCGAGATACTCAACGCTACCGACTCTATCAAGGCTATGATCCGTGACGACAAGGTACACCTTATCGGTTCTGCAATGCAGACAGGTAAAGCACAGGGAATGCAGACCATGGACCAGGAGCTTGCTAAGCTCGTTAAGTCCAGGACTATTTCCATGGACGTTGCTCTTGAAAAGTGCTCCAATGCACAGGACCTCAAGAGATTTATCGCCGATACAAGAGCATAAAAATTCAAGCCATACAGAGAAAACTCTGTATGGCTTTTTGCTGCATATTTGAAAAAAGATAGTTTTAAGGCAACACCGCACAACCACCCGCACAACCACCGGCTAACGCCTTTGCACGCCATCTGCTTGCATATTTTCCGTCATAGTACACAATTTTTCCTTGCCGGGCGCCAGCCCGCCTGCGTCAAATTTATGAATTCTGACGAAAGATCTGACTGCGCATCTGACGCACAATGGTCGTGCGGTATTGCCTTAAGTGTCGGTGTGTGCTTCGCTCTTGTCTTTCTTGTTGTTGTAGATAAATACGACAACCGCCATCGAGATAATCACAACATAACCGATAAAGCTCCAGATATCGGGCTTGTCACCGAACATAAGAAATCCCAGAGTTGCCGTGAAGATTATCTGCGTGTAGTCGAAAATCGATATCTCCTTTGCCGGTGCGTTGCTGTAAGCAGCCGTTATCGCAAACTGTCCGCCTGCCGCACCCAGTCCAGCAGTGATAAGACATAATACCTGCCACCATTTCATCGGGTGGAAATCGAGTATAAGCCACGGCAGCGTTATGATGCAGGAAAACAGCGAGAAATACGCAACTATCTTCGGACCCGGCTCGCCGTGCTGCCCGAGGTACCTTACGCAGGTGTAAGCAAGACCCGCCGACATTCCGCCGAGGAATCCCATTATAGACGGGAACAGGTCAGAGTTCGCAAACGTCGGCTTTATAACGAACAAAGCCCCGATAAATGCGCCTGTGATAGTGAGAATGTTAAACAGCTTCAGCTTTTCTTTAAGGAATATAAACGAAAAGATAACACAGAAAAACGGCGACATCTTGTTGAGGATAGATGCGTCCGAAAGCACTATCCTGTCGATAGCGTAGAAGTTCGCCATAACGCCGAGCGACCCGCCAAAAGCCCTCATGAACAGCACATAGCTGTTCTTTTTTGTCTTGCATCTGAAGCCTATCTTTTTCTTTTTCATTACTCCCAGAGCAAAGAACAGCGCAACGAAATTTCTGAAAAATACCTTCTGCATCGTCGGAAGATCGCCCGACATTCTTATAAACGCAAACATGAACGAAAAGCTGAATGCCGAAAGGATTATCAGCAGTATCGCCTTGTTACGCTTTTTCATTCCTTCCGCCCCCACTCATCGTTTCGTGCTCCTTTGCAAGCTCGTCCACAAGGTCAGCAAGCTCCCAGCTCTGATTGTAAGCCGTGCAGACAGCCTTCAGCGGGATAACTATGCCTGCCTCTCTCAGCGCCGCAAGTACTGCGTTAAGCTCTCCCGACGGCACACCCGAGAATACGATGCAGCTTTCGGCGACCTTTCGCTCTTTTCCAAGCGTCTGAGTGAATCCCCTGAACCCGAGCAGATACCCGAGCTTCTGTGCGCCGCATTCCTTTCCGACTTGCTTGACCTCTATGCCGAAGCGCTGCGATACATCGCAAAGACGCTTGTTTTCAGCTTCGCTAATGTAAACACTTAGTAACATCTTTTTTGTGTTTGTTTTGATTATTGATTTCATAATTGTTAAACCGATTCTCCTTTGCCCACAAACTGCCTTGAATAAGCATTTGCGGCGTTTTGCCCGTCCCGGCGCTTACTTAGTGATTATATCACAACGTCAGTGCCCTGTCAATAAAAAAACACTTGAAATAAATGTTTTTATATGTTATAATCAGAAAAAAAGAGTGAAGGAGGCAGTATTATGAACAACCGGCGAAGCAAAAAAGCTACGGCTGCAATAATAGCTATCGGCGCTGTTATGTATCTGCTGATGCAGATATGTATGATGATACTGGCCACACAGGAGAACCCCGTTATCATCGGCGAGTTTGTTATTCCTGCCTCAACGTTCTGCGGTGTATTTTCGATAATGCAGGTCGTTATAAATATCCTGCTCGTGCTTATAACAGGAAAGTCCGGATTTAAAGCGACGATCACTATCCTAACCATCAATTTTGTGTGGATGTTCCTGGTAGTGTTCGTCAAAAGAGTAGGCAGCTCATTGCCGGGTCTTGGCATGGTGCTTGTAGATATGTTCATTGTCATCACCCTTTACAGGGTGCTTTCACAGCTAAGCCAAAACGAGCATGAGCTTGACAAGATGGCGCATACCGATTCGCTCACATCTCTGCCCAACCGCCGTGCGTTCAACCTTGCGATGCAGAGATATCTCGGTGAAAAAAACAAATTCGCCATTGCCTTTATAGATATCGACAACTTCAAGAACATTAACGATACAATGGGTCACGACTACGGCAACCAGGTGCTTATCGAGATAGCAAGGCGCTGGAACAGTATCCTCGGTGAAAAGCATTTCCTTGCACGCCTCGGCGGTGACGAGTTCTCGCTTATCATCAGCGGCTATAAGGAAAGCAGCGAGGTCAAAGCACTCGTTGAGAGATATCAGTATTGCCTCAGAGAAAAGTTCCTTATAAACGGAAAGGACTTTTATATCACCGCAAGTATCGGCGTTTCGTTCTATCCCGATAATTCAACGGATTCGTCCGTTCTGCTCAGATATGCCGATACCGCAATGTACAACGCCAAGAGCGAGGGCAAGCATCAGATCTGCCTGTTCAACCAGGCTCAGATGGATATAATGAATGCCGACGTCGAGGGCGAGAACTTCGTGAAGAACGCCGTGAACTCACAGCGTTTCCAGCTCGTTTATCAGCCGCTTTTCAACGCTTCGACCGAGAAGCTTTCGGGCTATGAAACGCTGATACGCTTCAAGGGTGAGAACGACGAGCTCATACCGCCTTATCAGTATATCCGCATCGCCGAAAAGCTCAACTATATCAGCTATATCGACAAGTGGGTAATGGAAAAGTCCGCCGAGCTGATGAAAGCAGCGGTCGATAAGAATGAGAACGTTCTTGTTTCGGTGAATGTTTCGGTGGCATTCCTGCTGAGCAGCGACTTCCTGCGCACAGTAAAAGCGATACTTAAAAGAACGGGATTCCCCGCAAATAACCTTGTCGTCGAGGTAACGGAGAATCTGTTTATTTCCTCTATCGAAGTAGCAACAGAGGTGCTCAACGCACTGAAGAATATCGGCGTGAAGATAGCGCTGGACGATTTCGGCACGGGCTTTGCATCACTTAGTTACCTGCACAAGCTCCCGATAGACGTGCTCAAAATAGACAAGGCGTTCATTGATACCCTCAGCGACGACAAAAACGACGAGTTCGTCAGAGCCATTATCTCCATGGGACATCTTCTCAACTGCAAGATAATCGCCGAGGGCGTTGAAACAAAGAGCCAACTCGAAAAGCTGAAAAGCTACGGCTGCGACGTTATCCAGGGCTACCTGCTCGGAAAACCGATGAGCTACGAACAGGCGCTGAGCCTGTGCTGAAATATCAAATAAAGCCATACGAAGATTGATTTTCGTATGGCTTTTATATATGCCCGCAAAGCATAGCAAAGTATTTGATATTGGTATTTGTTATTTCGCTCTGAATGTGTTACAATAAAGATGGAAAAAATCAATCCTCGCTTTTCTCGTCTCCGACAACGCTTATTATTGCCGAGGCGAGCATTATGACCGCACCCACGAACGCAGGCAGGCTCAGCCTTTCGTGGAGTATCACAAACGACAGCACAACAGCCGTTATCGGGTCAACATAGCTGAATATTGCAGTCGTCTGTGTCCGCAGCCCGCCGATAGCACCGAAATAAAGCGCATAAGCGATGCCCGTGTGAACGATTCCCAGCACCGCTGTTAGTATCAGCGAGCGAGCGTCGCAGGGAAGCTTGGTGATGTCCTCCGCAGTCAGAACATAGGGGAACACTACGACAGCCGCACTGCAAAGCTGAATGAACGTCCTTGAAAAAGGCTCTGTGTCACCGAGCTTCTTGTTGAGTATCACAACCGCCGAGTAGAGAAGCGCCGCACCTATCCCAAGAAGTATACCCTTTATCTCCGATGCCGACGGCAGACCTGTCTCTGCTATGCCCGAAACGAGCACCATTCCCACGAACGACGCCGCAGCGCACAGACCCTTTTTCAGTCCGAGCTTTTCCTTGAAAAGCAGCGGCGAGACAAGCATAACTATCGACGGCTCGAGGTAGTAGCAAAGCGTCGCTGTCGGAACGCTCGTGTAGTTGTAGCTCTCAAAAAGCAGGATCCAGTTGAAGCCTATGAACGCTCCCGATACAACGAGCAAAAGCTTTGTCTTTATGTCAGTCCTCGGTATCAGTTCCCGCTTGGTCAGCTTTATAAGCACAAGCAGGAACAGCGCACCCAGTATGCCCCTTATAAGCGACAAAAGCCCCGACGTTACAGGAATGTACCGTCTGAAAATACCGACGCTTCCGTAAATGAACATCGCCCCGATAAGCATAGCGAACGACCTCGGCTCGTTTCTTTGCCTACGCACCGCTGTCACCTCTTTTCCCCGATTAACAAAAGGACTCTCCGTCAATGCGGAGAGCCTTTGAAAAGTCTTGTTTCAGTTTTTTGTCATTCAATGCTGAGGAACTGCTTTGGTACATACTTTTTCAGTATGCTGTCAACATACGACCTGCAGAATCCGTCCCTTATGCAGTAGTTCTTTGCAAACAGCGCATCTGTGTACTTTGCGTAGGGGTATATCTGGCAGTTTCTCCACTCGCCTCTGTATGTCTCACCCTCAAAGTGCGAGATAACGGGGATACACTTTACGTTTTCAAAGGATATCTTGCCCGTGTCCTTGTCCTTAACGACGTTAAGCTCGCCCATAAGTCCGATAAGCGAGTTCTTTGCGTACATCGTGTTGAGGAAGTTGCCCAGACCGTAGAATACGAAAGCCTTTGTTCCGTCCTTCTTGTCAATGTACCCACAGGTGCTGAGTGCGTGAGCCTGTGTGCCGATGATAAGGTCTGCGCCCCACTCAACGAGCTTCGGGGTAAGGGTCTTCTGCTGAGCGTTCAGCTCGTTGGATATCTCCGTGCCGTAGTGGCAGGAAACAACGACAACGTCGGCTATCTTGTCAGCCTTCTGTATCTGTGCCTTAACCTTTGCCTCGTTGCTGAGCGTGCACACAACAGCCTTTGAGCCCTCGGGAAGCTTAAGCCCGTTGGTGTGCTCCATATAGCCAACGAATGCGAACTTTATGCCGTTGACCTCCATGGTCTTGATGTTGTCAAAGTCAGCCTGATCTGCGTAAGCGCCGTAGTGGAGCATACCGACCTCGTCCCATATCTGAAGCGACCTCTGAAGTCCGCTTTCGCCTGCGTCGAGAACGTGGTTGTTGCACATCGAAACAGCGTTGAAGCCCAGAGCCTTTACCTGCGCAGCCATTTCCTTGGGCGTTGCAAATGTCGGGAACGTCTTGGCGGGCATCGTGTCCGTAACGACAGTCTCCTGGTTGATTATCGAAACGTCGAAGCCTTTGAGGTAATCCTTGATATGCTCGTATGCGAACGAGAAATCGTATTTGCCCTTCTGTCCGCTTTTCTTTTCAGCCTCGAGATAGATGTTGTCGTGGATAAGATTGTCGCCTACACAAAGCAGGGAAGCCTTGTATGAAGGCTCGGGCTTGTTGGGGTCGTCCTTGTGCGAGGAAGATTCCGTATCAGCCTTTGAGGAAGAATCCGTGTCAGCCTTTGAGGAAGTGTCCTTATCGCTCTTGGAAGAGTCCTTGTCGTCCTTTGAGCTGTCCTTGTCACCCTTGGAGCTGTCCTTGTCGCTCTTTGAGCTGTCCTTTGAAGCCTTTGAAGCGTCCTTGTCCGTTACCGAGCTTGTGACGCTTGAGCTGCTCTGGTCCTTTTTCACCGGGCTTGAATTGATGTTGTTCCCGCAGCCGGCGAGCGACAGCGCAGTCACAGCCGAGCAAATAAGCGCTGTGAGCCTTATCTTAAAACTTTTCATTTTATTTCGTGCTTTCGCACTTTCTCCTTTCTGCATATACATTTACAAATACTAAAATATTATAGCACATATCAACAAAAAAATCAACTGTTTTTTGTACATTATAATTTTCGCTGATAATAGTCAAATATCCTCGGAGCTTTGTTGACACAGTAACGTAAAAATGATATAATAAACTAATAGATGTTCTTTTGCACAATGCATTATCACAGGGCTTTGCCCATTACCGAAAGAGGACAGAAAATGTCAAAGCATATTATCACGGATAAGACCACAGGCGAAAAGAAATGCACCTGCTTCAAGCGCTGCGGGGGCTGTCAGCTCGATATGCCGTATAAGCAGCAGCTGGAGTGGAAGCAGTCCAAAGCCGACAGAATGTTGTCGGGCTTTTGCAGGGTAGAACCGATAATACCTATGCAGTACCCCTACAATTACCGCAATAAGGTGCAGACAGTCTATCGCATCAGCGGTTCGGGACAGATCATCTCCGGCGTCTACCAGTCATCGACAAGAACACTCACAGCGGTCGACGACTGTATGATCGAGGATAAGACTGCCGCAGGGATAGTAAGCGAGCTGAAAAAGCTGTTTGTGTCGTTTCGTATCTTTCCGTACAACGAAAAGACCGGCAGGGGACTGCTGAGGCACACCCTTATCCGCACCGCTAAAAGTACGGGACAGATAATGGTCGTGCTTGTTATGGCAAGCCCCGTGTTCCCGTCAAAAAAGAATTTCGTAAACGCACTTCTGAGAAGCTGCCCCGGGATAACGACAGTCGTTCGCAATATCAACCCCGACGGTATGCCGCTGACGCTCGGCGGACGAAGCGAGGTATTGTACGGCAGGGGAACGATAGTTGACGAGCTTTGCGGCTGCAAATTCATCATCTCGCCCGAGTCGTTCTACCAGGTCAACCCGATGCAGACCCGGAAGCTGTACGAAGCCGCCGTGAACAGTGCGGATGTAAAAGAGGGAACAAGGGTAATAGATGCCTACTGCGGCGTCGGGACTATCGGGATGATATGTGCCCGCAGGGGAGCAAGTGTCACAGCCGTCGAAAGCAATCCAAACGCCGTGCGTGACGCAATAGCCAATGCAAAGCTCAATAAGCTTTCAAATATACGGTTCTATAACGCCGACGCCACACATTTCCTGTGTGAGCTTGCACAAAACGGCGAAACGGCTGACGTTGTTATACTCGACCCTCCAAGAGCAGGCTCGACTCCCGGCTTTATCGAAGCAGTCGGAAAGCTCTCGCCGGAGTCGGTCGTGTATGTTTCGTGCAGGATAGAAACGCTCGAGCGTGATATAAAGCTGTTTTCAAAGCAGGGCTATCGGGCAGTGCAGGTACAGCCTGTCGATATGTTCCCGCATACCACAGGCATTGAGAATACAGTGCTTCTGAAAAAACGTAAAAAAGGAGAAAACTAAATGGACGACAGGATAGCAAAGCTTATAGCAAATATCGAAAAGGTCATCGTCGGAAAGACTGTGCCTATAACCAAGATCATTACCGCAATGCTGTGTGAGGGTCACGTTCTCATCGAGGACGTCCCGGGCGTGGGAAAGACACAGCTCGTTTCCGCACTTGCACGAAGCGTTGACGGAAAATTCAACCGTATCCAGCTCACCCCCGACGTAATGCCGTCGGACATAGTTGGCTTCTCAATGGTGAACCAGGTGACCAGAGAGCTTGAATATAAGGAGGGCGCAGCTGTGTGCAACTTCCTGCTTGCCGACGAGATAAACAGAGCCTCGCCGAAATCGCAGTCGAGCCTTCTTGAGGTAATGGAGGAGCATCAGATATCCATCGACGGACAGACGCATATCCTGCCAAAGCCGTTCATGACCCTTGCAACACAGAACCCGGTCGAGACCTACGGTACCTACCACCTGCCCGAAGCGCAGATGGACAGATTCATAATGAAGATATCCATGGGCTATCCCGCCTTTGAGGACGAGCTTCGGATAATGGAGAACGGCGAGCACAGCTCCAACCGTTCAAAGGAGATATCACCCGTTATGACGACCGCCGATATCCAACAGCTCATCTCGATAGTCAAGAACGTGCGTGTCCAGCCGTCCGTCAGAAAGTATATACTCGATATCGTCACAGCGACCAGGACCAGCCCATATGTAAGGCTCGGCGTTTCGCCCCGTGGAAGCATCGCCCTGCTGAGAACATCAAAGGCGTATGCCTTTATCAACGGCAGAGACTATGTCGTTCCCGACGATGTAAAGGCTGTAATGATAGAAACTCTCGCCCACAGAATGATACTCTCTGCAAAGGGAAAGAGCGCCTTTGATTCAAATGAACAGGCTATGGAGGGAATATCCATGACCGTAACAAGTCCCGTGGAGGCTGGATAAGAGTGATAAGGAACCGATTTAATTTTGTGCTGTGCCTTGCGCTGGCAGTGCTTTTGTGCATTTTTGTCAGCGGGCTCGGCGGAATGTTCATTATTATCCTGCTGTGCCTGTCGCTGTTCTTCTCGATCATATTGATGATTGTCTCAAAAAAGACTCTGAGTATAGGCCTGAAGCTTTCCTCGGATATCTCGGGCAAGGACGAAAAGCTCGAGCTTGAGCTTTCCGTTTCAAAGTCAACTATCCTGCCGACCTCGTTTATCGAGGTAACTCTTGAAATGACCCCGAATGTCTCGACAGAGCATCTCACAAGCTTCAAGATCATATGTGCAAGGCGCTACGGCGACGTTATCACTATCCCCGTAAAAACAGAACTTTGCGGCGAAGGCACCATCAGACTTGTAGATATAAAGCTCGTCGATTATATGGGTGTAATGTCCTGCCGCCCCGTGCTGTCACAGACGGGCAGCTATTCCGCCTCGGTCAGGATAATGCCGCAGATAAGAGATGTGGGCGTCCAGAACGAGGTGCTGAGGTCTGCCTCGGAAAATGCCGCAGCAAACGAAGACGACGAGGACGAGTCCAACGAATCAGCGATAGGGCTTACAGGCATAGCAGGCTACGAGCACAGGAAATACGAGTTGGGCGACCCGCTTAAAAGAGTGAACTGGAAGCTTTCCTCAAAAAGGGACGAGCTTATGGTCAGACTTGACGATAAGGTGCTCACCTCAACGCAGGACTTTCTGCTTGACTATCCCGTCTGCGAGAATGTCTCAAAGCAGTATTACGAGAACGCAGACAGAATAATAGAAGCAAGCCTCTCTATGCTCTCGATGCTTCTTATGCAGGGCTATGAGAGCAGCTATACCTACTATCTCGACGGCTGGCATACGCTTGAAGTCAGCGACGAAAAAGGACTTATCCTGCTGCAGGAGGAACTTGCGGGCATTCGTCCGGTACCTGCCGGCGAAAGAATGAAAATGACCGAGTCAGCCGGCAGCACAGTTATCTGCTTCACGACCTGCCTTGGCTATATGACAAGAGAGCTTGCGCTCCTTCCCGAGCTTAAAGACTGCTCGCTCGTTGTCAGCGAGGAAAGCGGCATCGGAAAGATATGCAATAAGGTATGGAAGGTCAACCACGATTTTGAATTTATCTCGCTGTAAAGTCAGCATCGGCGAAAGCCATCGGAGGAATAAATGTCAGCTTTAAGCAAACATAAAGACAAACTGAATATCCTTGCAGGTAAATACCTTCTGCCGCTGCTTCTTTGCTATTCGGTAATGAAGATAATCATCAGCACCTACTTTGTTTCGCTTCCCGGGCTGTTTACCGCCGTCAGCACTCTGTTTATGGCAGGACTGATATTTTTGTACGAAAAGATAAAGCCCAAGAAGATAATCAGAGGCATCGTATTTTTTGTCATCGGTGCAGTGATTGTGCTCGTGTGCAGGTTCCTGCTCTCGGCGGGCTGGGACAGAAGCAACGTGTGGTTTATGAACTGGTTTTACGTTACAAACCAGGAGGCAGGACAGGTGCCCGAGTATTCCGCAGCTATCCTGATATTCTTCAGCTTTTTCCTTGCGTCGGTAGTCTATTACTTTTCGACTATCCGCTTCAGAGCCTCGGGTCTGATGCTTGCAGTGCTGCTCCCGTTCATTATCTACGGAAAGCGTGCGCTGTCCATAAATGACTTTGATATGGTGTTGATGGTGACAGTATATCTCGCCCTCGTCATTCACGGAAAGCTCTCCGCAGACGACGTTAAGCACGATACGCTTTTCAACTATTCCTATGTTATCGCAGGCATAGTTTTCGTGACCTTTGTGGGAATGGTAACGATGTTCATACCCAAGCCCGAGGTGAGGTCGTATCTCGAGAACAACAGGAATTTCTTTGATTTCAGGATAAACAGCGAAATGAGTGCGTTCTCCAGCCTCAACAGTGAGTCTTCGCCGAGGTTCGGTGCGAACGCAACGGGCGAGCTGCTTTTCAAGGTGCGTGACACCAACGATTCCGACGTCCTCTATCTGCGCAGACAGGCGTTTGACGATTTTCTCAACGACCGCTGGGTCCCCAACGAGAATATCCGAAGCTCGATGGAATCCTACGGACAGTACAACTCTACACCTATCGGCTCGAATAAAAACTATTTCAGCTTTATGAAAAACGGCATCGCTCTGACTGAGCTGAATAATACGGCGCTTGAAAAGGATCTTTCGTATTTCAGCACCGCCCGTTCTCCGTTCAGCAAAAGCGACCTGAAGCAGATAACTCTCACCTATGAGGATTCGTTCCAGCCGACCTATATCTGCGCCGATCTGAATATTGACACCACCGTCAGCGCCGGCTCGAGCAAAGTGTACAGGACCACCCATTCCGAGTGCTATCCCTATACCTATGACTCGCTTCCAAGGTCCACCCAGTATTTTTATTATCCGGACAGCAAGTCGCTGCGGGAGTATGCAAAGTCGCTCAGCTTCGGTACTGCCGAGTTCAAGGATATCCTCGTAAAAGCAGCCGCACAGGGCAGGATAACCGATAAGCAGCGTGCTGCGGTCGCATCTGTTATCGAGAATTATACCTACCTCGAACAGTATACTGTCTCAAACAAACTCAGCGACCTTGCAAAGCAGCTGACCGCAAACTGTAAAAACGACTACGAAAAAGCCGAGGCGCTAGTCAGGTATTTTGAAGAGAACGACTATAAGTATGACCTCGATTACGAGCCGCCCGACGAGTCGATAGACTATTTCGTCTTTACAAGCAAAACAGGCTCCTGCACAAGCTATGCTACCGCTATGACCCTTATGGCAAGAAGCGTAGGGCTGCCCGCAAGATACGTCGAGGGCTTCGCCGCATACGAAAGAGACGAGGAGGACAGAAGCCTTTTCGCAGTCAGAGATTATAACGCCCACGCCTTTGTCGAGTGCTTTGTCGCCGGCGTTGGCTGGATGACCTTTGACCCGACAGTTGATGGCTATATGAATATCCGCCCCCGTTCAAATACCGGCAACGTTATCGGCAGTATCGCTGCCTACCTCGGCAGAGCCGCACTCTTCCTCGCAGCAGGCTTCGTGCTTGTCTTTATCATCTTCCTCGACAGGATAGACGAGACATTTTTCAGATTAAGACTTGGCCGCAAGCCCGACGACGTAAAGCCGATAATGCTGTATAAGCGAATAATAAAGCTTCTCAACCGACAGCATGCCAATAAGAAGTTCGACGGCTATACACCGATGCAGCTGACACAGTACTGTATGACACAGCTCGGTGCAGATATCACCCTGCCCGTGAGCATGTTCGAGAAATGCTGCTTCGGCGGTATCGTACCCACAAAGGACGAGTATAAAGCAGCCTTCAATAGCTATAAGCTCTGCTGGAAGCTGCTCGCAAAAGGAAAACGACCCGAAAAGCCTCAGAAAATGCCCCGAAAAGCCCCCAAAACCGTGTGATTTGTAAACATTTTATAAAAACTGTTGACAAAGCCATAAAAATACTGTAAACTATAGATACTTATCACCCTTTGTGAAGGAGGCGTATCTATGGGACTGGGTGAGCTCGTATCTTCGCTGTTTGCGTTGAATTCCGATGCTGAAAAAGAAAGGCATGAAAAAAAGATCCTGTTCAGCCGCCATAAGCGCAGCGAGCAGTTGGCAAAAACAAGCCCGGACGAGTTTTCCTCCGAGCATATCACGCAGTCCGGACCTGCGCTGATAATCGACCCGAAAATGCACTTTGCGATGAATACCGCAAGGAGCATAGAAAGATGCGTCTTCAGGCTTCTCAGCGGACGCAGCAGCTTTACCCCCGGCAAGGAGTATTTCAAAACGAGGGATAGAGCGTACAGCGAAAGCGAGAAGGACGAGATATTTGCCGACGGCGAGTACAGGAAAGTCGTGCAGCTGCTTGTCGATGAAGCGTGCGGCGAAGCGTGCGTGTTTATCGAGAAAAACCACGCAGGCAGGCTCAGAGTCTATGCGCAGTTCCGCAGACTCGGAGACAGTACGGTCGGACAGTTCTCGTCGGATATGCCAAACAATACCGATATCGGCAACTGCTATAAAGCAGGCGAGATAACTTTCGGCAAAGTCTTCAGGGACAGATAATATTCGTTCAATACACCTCTGCAAAGCGCAGGGGTGTTTTTTGTATGCCCGAAGCGACCTTTGATATGAATAAATTGTTTCGCAAACATCTATCTCACTTTCAACTACTTCGTACACCTATAATTCCCTGCCAAAGCGCCCCATTGTTACTGTAAGTATAAGCGGAAACAGGATAAGCAGTTCAAATTACACCGTGACCTACAGCAACAATATCAACGCCGGCAAGGCGACCGTGACCATCACAGGAAAGAATAACCTCAGGCTTCTCTTAAAAAGGCAGACAACGGCTGGATAGTAAGTGCGGACAGACTCGAAAATGTCAGCATCAGCGTCGGAAACCGTCTTGACTGCATCAGCACAATTTCTCTGCCGGATACAAATCGGCTCTCATCTACGGTCTGGACAAGGATACCGTTGCAGTAGCAGTCGATACCGACGGCAACGGAACATATGAGACAGTCCTTGACACAGTATCGTACAAGGGCATGAGCACTGACAGAGCTTATACCGAAGCTATCAGCGGACTTTATGTGGATACCACCGTACAGGGAAGTATTACCCGCACATTCAAAGCAAACGCATTTGCAGCATAATAGCTTACTTTCACAAAAGCTTTGTAAACAGCAAAAAAAGACCCGTTCGCATCAACTGCGGACGGGTCGCCTTGTCAGCGTATCATCTTCTCTTTTTCCTTCTGTTTCTGTTGTTGGTCTTCGGAGGGTTCGGGCTTGTCTTTTTCTCAGCCACAGCAGGTGTAACACCGTCTGTAACAACAGCTGCATCGCCGTCGCTGTCATCCTGTCCGCCCTCGAGTGCTGTGTACACCAGAGCTGCGAGCACAGCGCCTACCAGCGGTGCTACAAGGAATACCCAAACATCGCCTATCGGACCGGACTTGCCTTCAAGTGCAGCCACGATAGCAGGACCAAGGCTTCTTGCCGGGTTTACGGAAGTGCCCGTAAGACCGATGCCGAAGATGTGAACGAAAGTGAGCGAAAGTCCGATAACAAGACCGCCGAACGAGCCGTGCCTTGCCTTTTTGGAGGTAACGCCCAGGATAGTCATAATAAAGATGAATGTGAGCAGGCACTCAACGATAAAGCCCGCAGCAGCGCTTCCGTTTACGCCGGCGAGACCATTCGAACCGCAGCCGCCTGTCCTGTCGGTGACATCGCCAAGAGTAAAGATGCTGTAAACCAGACCGGAGCCGGCAAATGCACCCAGACACTGTGAAACGACATAGCCGCAGAAATCTACGAGCTTCAGCTCGCCCCTCATCAGGAACGCAAGTGAAACAGCCGGGTTGATGTGGCAGCCCGAGATGTTCCCGACGCAGTAAGCCATAGCTACGATCGAAAGACCGAAAGCGAGCGCCGTCAGAATGTAGCCGCCGCCGTTATCCGAGTTGCAGCCGACGAGCATCGCAGTACCGCAGCCGATACCGGTCAGCACAAGCGTACCGATAAATTCCGCAAGATATTTTCTCATACTTACTCCTCTTTCCGTATAGCATTTTTTAGGATGGCGTCCTATAAATGCAGTATAACACACTGCTCATATTTTGTCAATAAAACTGCAAAAATAAATTATTTCTGAGAATTTTTTTGTACAGTTTCATAAAAACGGAGCATTCTTTCTATATAAAAAGCCGACGGCACAGTCCGATCCGCAGCTTTTGCCCAAAAGAAAAGATACCGCACAAGAGCTTTGATGGCAGAATTGTCCGTTAAAACCGGATCTCTTGCCTCTTGCTTCTGATAGCGCGGCGTTCTTGAATTAGCAAAAAAGCCGGCTCCCCAAAAAAGGAGCTGGCTTTTAGTTTTGTATTTACTCTGTTCTCAAAGCGACCACAGGGTCTTTCTTTGCCGCTATCCTTGACGGAAGCAGACCTGCGATAAGCGTCAGCACGATGCTTATGCCTACCAGTATCGCCGCACCGATAACAGGTATCTGCGCACGCATATTGACGTCCGTAACGCTTGCGATTATCAGATTTATCGGTATCGTCAGCAGGTAGGATATCAGTATTCCCAATCCGCCCGCAACAAATCCGACGATAGCGGTCTCTGCGTTGAATACGTGCGAGATATCCTTCTTCGACGCACCGATAGCACGCAGTATACCGATCTCCTTTGTCCTTTCCAGTACCGAAATGTAGGTGATTATGCCTATCATTATCGAGGAAACTACCAGCGAAATCGCAACGAATGCGATGAGGATATAGCTTATCGCACTTATTATCGAGGTTATCGAAGACATCATCAGCCCGACGTAGTCGGTGTATTCGATAGTGTCTTCCTCTCTGCCGGCGTTCTTTGCTTCCTCGTTGTACTTGTCGATTATCTCAACTATCTTTTCCTTTGATTCAAAGTCCTTGGGGTAGATGTTGATGTAGCTTGGCTTTTCAAGCTCGGCATAACCAAGCTCATTCATGTTCTGGTCGTAGGTCGAATCCGATGTAAGCCCGTTGCCGTTAGCAGCCTTTTGCATCATTTCCATTCTTTCCTTGGTTATCTGCTGCATAAGCTGCATCTGCTCGGGCGTCATAGACTCCATGTACTTCTTTTCCGCCTCGGTCATCATTCCGGTCTGTGTCTGACCGTTCATAGCCGAAAGTCCGCCCTGCTGCATCATCTGCTTCTGAGCCTCTGTCAGCTTCTGCGATTTGCCGTCGCCGAATTTAAGTCCCGTGAAAACGTCAACGTCCTTGTTGGCGAGCTGCTGCTTTACGATCTCGCTCTTGCTGACCTTTTCAACAAGATAGCTTGCAAGGTCATGTCTGTATCCGATGTTTCCGCTTATCGAAGCAGCCGCAGCGTCCTCGTTGGGTCTGATAACGCCGACTACCTTTATCTCCGGTGCAGCCTCCAGAGCCTTTTTCATGAACGCCTCGTCACTTGACTTGTCTACCCATATTTCGCCCTGCTTCTCGAACCTGTCTGTCGGAGCAAGCAGCTTGAAGCGCAGCGCAAGCATCTCGTCGTAGGTGTAAGCCTTCTGACCTGCGTCCAGCCCTTCGACCTTCTGTCCAGCAAACACCTTAGCAACGATGTTTTCCAGAGGCTTTTTGTCCAGCCAGCCAAGCGTATACAGAACGTAGTCGTGAATCTCGTTGTTCTTATCTACCACCAGCACGACCTCGTCGAATTTCTCGGGGAACTTGCCCGCAAGCAGGTCATACTGCTTTTTGATAAGCTCGTCGTTGTCGATCATCTCGCCAAAGATGTTTGTGTTCTGTCTGCCGAACATACTTCCGCTCATACCCGAAACGCTTTCCAGCTGTGAGCTCATGCTGAAGCTTTCGCCCATACCCATATAGTCGCCCAGCGTCGAGGGGTTGACCTGCTCAACGCCCTTTGAGGTATCCTTGTTGTAGATGTACGGCTTTGTGGAGTATGAGTACTGAATGCTCGTAACGTACTTTTCTATATCCTTGTTGCCGTCGAGGAATTTCTTGAACTTTTCAAGGTCGTTTATCTTTGTCTCCTGCATATAGGAGTTGATGAGCTTGCCCATCTGGTTCTGCGAGTAGACCTTGTCTTTGCCGTGGTCAACATCCTTTGCGTTCCTGCCCTCAGCCATTATCTTCATCATCGACTCTGTGCTTGTCGTAGCTTTTGTGATAGTCAGCGGGTAGCTTGAAAGCGTGTCGCTCTGCACCTGGTCGATATATACCTGAACGCCGTTTGACAGCGAAAGGATCAGAGCGATTCCGATGATGCCTATGCTTCCCGCAAACGAGGTGAGTATCGTCCTTGCCTTTTTGGTGAGAAGGTTGTTCTTTGAAAGCGACAGCGCCGTGAGAAAGCTCATAGATGTTTTGAGCTTCTTGCGTTCAGCCTTCGCAGCCTTCTTTGCCGCCTTCTTGTCAAGAGCCTCTTTTTTCTCCGGCTCCGGACAGGTGAACGGGTCTGAGTCGCTGACAACTTCGCCGTCGAGCAGCTTGATTATCCTTGACGAATAAGTCTGTGCAAGCTCGGGGTTGTGCGTTACCATAACGATAAGCTTATCCTTGGATATATTTTTGAGGATCTCCATTATCTGAACGCTCGTCTGCGTGTCCAGCGCACCCGTAGGCTCGTCAGCCAGCAGTATATCCGGATCGTTTACAAGCGCTCTTGCGATAGCGACTCTCTGCATCTGACCACCCGACATCTGATTCGGCTTTTTGTTCAGCTGGTCGCCCAGGCCTACCTGTTCAAGCGCTTCCTTTGCTCTTTTTCTTCTCTCTGATTTTGAAACGCCCGACAGCGTCAGCGCAAGCTCGACATTTGACAGTACCGTCTGGTGAGGGATCAGATTGTAGCTTTGAAAAACAAAGCCGACCCTGTGGTTCCTGTAGGAATCCCAGTCAGCGTCCTTGAAATCCTTGGTAGATTTCTGGTTGATGACAAGGTCGCCCGTGGTGTAGTGGTCAAGACCGCCGATGATATTCAGCAGGGTAGTCTTGCCGCAGCCCGAAGGACCCAGCACCGAAACGAACTCGCTGTCACGGAAGTCCATGCTCACGCCTTTAAGTGCGCTCACAACGGTATCGCCTGTTTTGTAATCCTTAACGATCTCCTTTAAACTGAGCATATTGCTGTTTGCTCCTTTCGTTTGTCATTTGTATAGCTTCTGACTATGCCATTATAACATATTTTCAGGTGATTAATCAAGCCCGAGTGTTGCTTTTTGTCAATACTTATAAAACGGGCACGTCCGCAGCGGCGTTATGTGTGATAAAAGCAAAAAAAGTCCGACACGAAGTCGGACTTTCCCCTGAAATTTATCTCTTTTACTCGTTCCAGGAATTTTTACACAAGCTGCAATATTACAGCATAAAAACTAATTATTCGTAGCTCTGGCGTAATTCGTCAAGCTGTTTTCTGGCTTGCTCGACAACGCTTTGCGGAGCAAGTACCTTTGCCTCTGTGCCGAACTTGAAAAGCCAGCCCCAGAATGTCGGAGAGATCTGCACCTCAGTATTTATGTAGAAGGTGTCATCAGAATCCTGATGACAGATGATCTTCTCGCCGAAGCGGTCGATCACCGTGGCAAGCAAATGCTTGGCGAAGCGGATGGTTACCGTGACCCTCTCGCCGCCGTACATG
Organism: uncultured Ruminococcus sp.; assembly: GCA_902786975.1. Lineage (GTDB taxonomy): Bacteria > Bacillota > Clostridia > Oscillospirales > Ruminococcaceae > Hominimerdicola. Next base: position 12,139 of record CADAES010000006.1, on the reverse strand, counting down.
CTGTAAAGCGACTGGTTGTTCGTAACATCGAGCTTTTCGTCGGCAGTCAGCTCACGGCGCTTGTCGCCCGGGTTCACCTTTACATTTGCCATTCTGTCTATCCTGTAACGGCATATCTTTTCATGCTTGTTGCAGTAGCATACAAGATAGTAGTTATCCTCTTCCCAGACAGTAACGAAAGGGGATACGGTGTAGATCTCGCCGTCATGTCTGAGTATTTTTTTCTTGTTGAGATTATAATCGTAATACTGGAAGGAGATAGTCCTTTTTTCAAAGATACCCTCCTGCACCTTGTTGAGATTATAATAAACCGATTCGTTCATAGCCTTTGAACGGTTGTTCACGAACACGTCACGCTTGAGCTGCTTGGCTTTGTATTCCGATGTCAGCCCCTGTATCTTGGCGATAAGCTCCTGCGATTTCTTTTTGGTAAGGAACCTGCACGAGGCGATAGCGTCTACCAGTACGAAAAGCTCCTCGTCCTGGAAAGTCCTTGCGCCCAGATAGTAAGCGTTGGAGTGACCGTCCTTGGTTATCTCGATATCCATACCGCTGTCGCACAGCGTCTTGATATCGTCGTAGATAGTTTTTCTCTCTGCCTTGATGCCGTACTGTCCGAGTATCTCGATGAGCCTGTTGCCCGTGATGGAGTGTTCATCATCGGTCTTCTGCTCGAAGTACTGCTTCATGGTCAGAAGCTTCTGTTTCTGTCTTGATAAACCTGCCAAGTTACGATTCCTCCCCGCTGCGTTTCATATTCTTCACTTCAACTGTCGAACCGTCAGGGCGCACTATCACTGTATTGTCCAGCTGCGCCTGCATGTTGGCTATGACTCCTCGCCTGTACTCGTTGCGAAGACACTCACGTTCGGACTTTTCATCCGCCGTAAGCTCTCTCTTGCGTGAGATGGCAGTTAGCTCAGACAGCCTGTCAAGCTTTTTCTTCTCCATAAATCTTTACACTGCTCCTTGTGCAGATAAGCCCGTTATTTCCGGTGTCAGACCTGCAAAAATGCAATGGGCGGCTTACACAATACCACCCGATGTGTCCGAAAATTATCACTTCGCATACCCATAGTGTTTATTATCTGTATTTATATATTTTGGTGTACAACAAAATGCCCATTTTCGTCTACAAGCAACATTATAACACACAATTTCCTAAATTTCAAGGCTATTTTGCACAAACTGTCCAATCAATTTCCCTGCATCAGCGCCAAAAGAAATTATCTTGTGTCCGCACTTGAAAAATGCACAATATGTGGTATAATGTAATAGAATAATCGTTGAATATTAAATGTAAACTTTTTGTGAACCGACCGAAAGGGGCGTAAAATGAGCAGTAAAAGGGTCAGTCTGAGCGATATAGACGGCTATGTCCGTGACGAGATTTTCAATGCACCTCAGTCGTCCGATGTGCAGTCCGCCGAAACAGCCGCACTTATCCGTGAGACGATATTTGAGAACACGACCTCAAAGCAGCAGCGCTATCTGCTGATGTATTTCAAAAAGCGGATGAGCATGAAGGAGATAGCTCTTGCCTGCGGCGTGAGCGTTTCCACGGTGTCAAGGACGATATCTCTTGGCAGGAGCAATATACTTAAAGGTATGAAACGTGAACAGCTCAGACGAATAGTGCAGCACTGTGAAAGCGAAAAAGGGGGTGAGGACGCTGTCAGCTCCGATAAATGATTTTGTGAAAGGCTATGCCGACAGCAAAGCCTCACGCTTTCATATGCCCGGTCATAAGGGCGTCGGCAGGCTCGGCATCGAGCAGCTGGACATAACCGAGATAAAAGGTGCCGACTATCTCTACGACGCATCGGGCATTATCGGTCAGAGCGAGGCGCAGATGACACAGCTTTACAGTACTGCGAAGACCTGCTTTTCAGCCGAAGGCTCCAGCCAGTGTATCAAAACGATGCTCGGGATAATAAGGCTCTCGACCGATAAGCCGACCCCGACCGTCCTTGCTCCGAGAAATGTCCATAAGGCTTTTATTGACGCCTGTATCCTGCTCGGCTTTGAGATAGTCTGGCTCTACCCCGATACCCCCTCGCCGAGCATCTGCTGCTGTGATATCACCCCCGAACAGATACGCACAGCTCTTGAAAATGATAACGAGATAGACTGCTGCTATGTCACAAGCCCCGATTATATCGGAAATATCGCAGATATAAAGACTATCTCCGAGATATGCTCGCAGGCAGGTGTCCCCCTGCTTGTCGATAATGCCCACGGCGCTTACCTGAAATTCCTTGATGAAGATGCCCACCCGATAACGCTCGGCGCCGATATGTGCTGCGATTCGGCACATAAGACCCTGCCCTGTGTGACCGGCGGCGCACTTTTGCATATCTCCAAAAAAGCCCCCGAGGGTTTTGTCGAAAAAGCTAAGACCGTTATGTCCATGTTCGGCTCGACAAGCCCGTCCTACCTTATCCTGCAAAGCCTCGACCTGTGCGGGGATATGATATCCTCGGGCGAGTTCGGGAAACTGCTCTCGCAGACCGTGTCCCGCCTTGACGGGTGCAAGCAAAGGCTCACCTCGCTCGGCTGGAAGCTGTGCGGCAGCGAAAAGCTGAAGCTGTCTGTGCGTGCCGCCGACTGCGGTTACGACGGAAATCAGCTTGCCGATATCCTGAGAAGCTCCGGTATCGAGCCGGAGTACAGCGACAGCGGGTATACCGTCCTTATGGCAGGCGTCGGCAACACTCCGCAGGACTTTGAAAGGCTTGTCGGCGCATTTGAAAAAATACCCGTCAGACCGCCCCTTGAGCGTGAGCTTCTGCCGCTTTGCAAAGCCGGGAGAGCTGTGTCCGTAAGACAGGCGGCGTTTGGCAGATATAAGACCGTCAGCGTTGACAGCGCACTCGGAAAGGTCTGTGCGCTGACCGTGACAGCCTGCCAGCCGTCCGTACCCGTCGCCGTAAGCGGAGAGGTCATCTCGGAGCAGATAATAAAAATTCTTAAAAGGTATAGCATTTTTGAGATAAATGTGTTATACTGATTTGTGTGTGATATATGCACAACAGGAGGTTTATATGAAACTTGTATATGCAATAGTCCACAGCGACGACGCATACGCCGTGAACAAAGGACTTTCCTCAGCAGGCATAAGAGCGACAAAGCTCGCTTCGACGGGCGGGTTCCTCTCAAAGGGAAACACGACTTTTATGATATGCTGTGATAATGCACAGGTCGATACCGTCATCGAGGTCTGCAAGCAGTACTCTCAGAAAAGAAAGCAGACCGTGCCCGCCTCGGCTGTCCTTGAAAGGGACTATGCCAATGCCGAGCCTGTCGAGGTAACTATCGGCGGCGCAACTATCTTTGTGACGGATATCGAAAGATTTGAACAAGTGTGATGATATATGCAGCTTAAAGTATACGGAAATGAAGAGACTGTCGGACTTGTCCGCAGAATGATACAAAAGGACAGGGAACAGCGTTCGGTGATGATACACGGCGACAAGGGGCTGGGCAAAAAGCATCTTGCATCGTATATCGCCGCAGGCTACCTTTGCAGCAGGCACAGCGGAGAGCCGTGCGGAGAGTGCAAGTCCTGCCGTATGATAATGCACGGTACCCACCCCGACGTCATTTATGTCAAAGCCAATCCCAACGGCAACTATATCATCGACGAGTCGATAAGACCGATAGTCGCCGACGCTGCGGTGATGCCCAACGAGAGCAGGTATAAGGTCTATATCATACCCGACCTTGACAGGTCGGTCAGCACAGCCGTCGCCGTCCAGAATATACTTCTGAAGCTGATAGAAGAACCGCCCGAGCACGTCGTCGTAATAATGACCGCACGCAGCAAGGAGGTGTTCCTGCCGACAGTCATCTCACGAACTCTCTCGCTGGGAGTGTCGTGCGTCAGCGAGCAGGAAAGCACACAGTATCTCAAGGAGAATTACCCGCAGGCTGACGATGCGGATATCGCAGCCGCAGTCAGCGCAGGACGAGGCAACATCGGAAGATGCAAGGCTTATATGCAAAAGGAAAGCTTTTTCGATGCAGCCGCAATCGCAAGAGAGATCTGCGAGGGTCTGCTCACCGCCAATGAGTACAGCGTCCTCAAAGCTGTCTTTGCCGCAGACGGAAAAAAGCAGCTCGCAAGGGAGTCCGCCGAGCTTTTTGCGGAGATAGCAAGAGATGCCGCAGTCTGCTGTGTCGGGAGCGCCGAGCCGGAAATGTCGGTCAGCTGCTATGAGCAGGGCGCACATAAGCTCAGCACAGTGCTGACGCCGTCGGGCTGTGAAAGGATATACGAAACAGCAATAGACTGTGTGGGAAGGATAGATGCAAACTGCAATCTCCCTCTGACGCTTTCGGGCTTTGCCGCAAAGCTTTCACAAGTCGTAAAACAGAAAGGAAAATAGTATGCTTAAAATAATCGGAGTTCGTTTCAAAAGCGTGGGCAAGGTCTACTACTTTGACCCGCAGGGCAATAATGTAAAACAGGGCGACAAGGTCATAGTTGAAACTTCAAGAGGCGTTGAGTGCGGTGAGGTAGTCATAGTTGACAGGGAGATAGACCAGACAAAGTTCACCTCGCCGATAAAGCCGATAATAAGGATAGCTAACGACGAGGACTTCAAGCGCATCGAGCGCAACAAGGCAAAGGAAGCCGAAGCATTCAGGATATGCGAAGCGAAGATAGCTGCGCATAAGCTGAAAATGAACCTTATCGGCGTTGAATGTACCTTTGACAACAACAAGCTCCTGTTTTACTTTACCGCCGAGAACAGAGTCGATTTCCGTGAGCTTGTAAAGGACCTCGCCGCCGTTTTCAGAACAAGGATAGAGCTTCGCCAGATAGGTGTAAGGGACGAAGCCAAGATGCTTGGCGGGCTCGGTGTCTGCGGACAGCCGTTTTGCTGTTCGAGATTTCTCGGAGAGTTCCAGCCCGTGTCTATCAAAATGGCTAAGGAGCAGGGCCTGTCGCTCAACCCGACAAAGATATCGGGCACCTGCGGCAGACTTATGTGCTGTCTGAAATACGAGCAGGACGCCTATGAGGACCTGCTGAAGACCACGCCTAAGCAGGGCGCTATCGTCAAAACATCAATGGGCAGGGGAGTCGTCGAGGAAACGAACCTTATCACAGGAAAGCTCAGAGTAAAGCTCGATAACAACGATAACGTCACCACCTTTGACAAAAAGGACGTTGAGGTCATCAAGGACAGCGTTATCCGTGTTGACCGCAGCGAGATAAAAGCGCTCAAGTCGCTGGAGGATAAATAATGCCGTCGCTGCCCGTACATCTTCTTGCTGCGCAGATGCTTTGCGAAAGGCTCGGCGTCAGCGATAAGCCTTCGTTCCTGCTGGGGAGCATAGCCCCCGACAGCGTGAATATGAAAGGCTTTGCCGATAAGGAAACGAGATACAAAGCCCATATCCGAAGCACCGACTACGACATCTGGAAAAAGCAGCTTTCCGACTTTTATACCGAAAACGCTCAGGCGTTCAGCGACTGTGCCGACTATCTGAAAGGCTATGTGTTCCACTGTATCACCGATATCGCATGGGACGAATCGGTGCAGCCGGGACTGTTCACCTTTTTGCAAAAAGACGCAAGCCTCACCCGTGAGCAGATAACAAAGCTCAAATGGGAGGAGCTTTTCAGATTCAACAGCCTGCTCGTCAAGGAGGAGCTGTTCACGGTCGGAGTCGAGCTTCTGAAGCTTGCGCAGGCTCGTGATATCGCAGGCATCACCGCACAGCAGATATCCGATTACCGTGACTATGCGGTCAATGACTATAAGGACAAGATCGCCGCAGAAATGCCGTACTTTCTGAAAATGGAGCACGTAAACATCTGCGCCCAGCGCACATTTGAGCTTTACAGACAGATCATTCAATGATAAAAGAGCTTTGGGATACCTTTTTGGTACTCCAAAGCTCTGTTTTTGTATTAAACTTAACTGACAGTGATAATGCACCTCGGCTCAATGTAGACGGTGTTCATCGAGTAGGCGAGCGTCGATGCGGGTACCCTCAGCAGGCTTCTTCCGCCCTGTCCGTAAAACGGGTCGGCGTAGTAGAAATACAGCACTCCGCCGATGTACTCGTAACCGCACACCACAACAAAGTGCGTGCCGCCACGCCCTACCGTGATGTACGAGGTGTACCTCACTACAACAAGGCTGCGCTTGCCCGAGTCCAACTGCTTTTTGACGATAGAAGCGGGGTCACGCCCATAAAGGTTCTGCGCTTTGACCTTCCCGCCCGAGAAGCCGTTTATCGCCCTTATCAGCCTGGGTGCGGTTATACCGCCACGGTATCTGAGGCTGCCCTGGTCGTTTAGCCTGTTGCGCTCGCAGTAGACGAGCAGATCGTCCTTGTTCCAGCTAAGCCCCAGCTGACCGTTCACAAGTATCGTCGCCGCCGCAGGTCCGCAGGCTGAAAAGCCGTATATCCTTCCGCCCATCTGACCGATGCTTGCGGTCGGAAGTATCTTTGCATTTTTCTGTATCTTCACGCTCGAAGCGGGTATCAGCATTTTTGAGTACAAGTAGTCGATAACGACATAGCCCTCGTATTTGGGGTCGTAGTGTCCCGTGTAATAGCTATATCCGTAAATGCTCCCGACGCACTTTTTGTTAAGGTCGTAAAGCCTTGTCGTCTTGGGTATGTAGTAAAGCCTTGCGTCCGTGCTTTTGGTGACGTCCTCGGGGACAGGCTCGGGCCTGGCTGTCGTCGTGACAGCGGGTTTTGTCGTTACAGCGGGCGTTGTCGTGACAGCAGGGGTCGTCGTGGTTTTCCTGCTCGTAACGGCAGGCTTTTTTGTCACGGAGGTCTTTGTGGTGACAACAGACTTTTTTGTTACAGCGGTCTTTTTGGTAACAACGGTCTTTTTCGCAGGCTCCTGTACATCTTCCCTTTTGGAAGCCGCAGGCTCGGTCTTTGAAACGGATACCGATGACGTAGTAACACTTTGCGTCGTTTCGGGGGAAACGGACGTTGTCTGCAAAGCCGTCGTTTGTGACGTTGTCACAGTGGTCGAAACAGATTCAGTTCCGGCAGAGCTTTCGGGAGCCTGCGTGCTGATGACTGACGAGGCCTGTTCAGCCCGGCTGCTCGGAGCTTGTGTGTCGGAGTTTTCGCCGCTCGCACACCCGCAAAGGCACAGCACAGCTATTGCAAATGATATTATAAAAGAAAACGGTCTTTTCATTTTTGTCACACTCAAAAAAATAAACTATGACAGACAAATAGCCTGTCATAGTTACAGTATAGACCAATTTTTGTCTGATGTCAACAGTTTTGTGGGCTGAATTTCCTTTTTCGGTAATATCAGCAGTTTTTCGACACCTTTTTCATCAGCCGCTAAAGACTGACATTTGCGTTGTTCAGCCCGAAGCTTACCGACAGCGCCGAGTTCACAGCGTTCATCGACCTTGTGTCCAGCGAGCCCATTTTTTCTCTCAGCCTTTGCTTGTCTAATGTACGTATCTGCTCCAGCAGCACCACCGAATCCCTTGCAAGTCCGCAGGTGCGGCTGTCCAGCTGAATGTGCGTGGGAAGCTTCGCCTTTTCACGCTGACTTGTTATCGCCGCAGCTATGACCGTCGGCGAATGTTTGTTGCCGACATCGTTCTGCACTATCAGCACAGGTCTTAATCCGCCCTGTTCCGAGCCGACCACGGGACTTAGATCGGCATAGTATATCTCACCTCTGCGTACAGTCAAAACATAACACTCCATTCAAAAGTATTCGTGGTATGCCCACACTATGATTATTCCCTTTGTTTTCCGTTTTAATCATCACACAGTGTTGTTTGATACTATATTTTATGCCGCATCACCGATGCTTGATACATACCTTACTGTCCCGAAACGAAAAAGGACCGCCAAGGCGGCAGTCCTTTGTAAGTCAGGTTATGCTGTCGATGTTGAACTTGCTCCAGTTGTCGCAGGTCTTAACCTCGATAGTTTTGTTCTTTTCAGTTATCATCTTGTTGATGAGCGGAGCGTCGTACTCACCGATCATAGCGTCGATGTTCTTTTCAACATAGCTCATATCGGGAGCCTCACGCTTGATGATGAAATAGCCGTATGTCTCGTCCTCAAGCAGATCCTTGGAGATCTCGTTCTCCTTTAAGGTGAACGTCTTTTCGATGATGTTAGCGGGGAACGATGTGTTGTCCTTGCTGAAATAGTAGCCGACATTGTTTGCAGCGAGTGCGGTATCCCAGCCGTAATCAGAGATGAGCTTGCTGAAATCCTCGCCTGCGAGCGCCTTCTTGAGCACCTCGTCAGCCTTTTTCTTTGCAGCCTGCTTAGCCTTTTCCTTGCCCGCATCGTCAAGCTTGACGTAAGCCTGCTGTTTAGCCTTGAGCTTGTTGTCGAGCGTCATCGAGTCGTAGGTCTTCTTAGTCTCCGCATCAAGCTCTACCTCAATGCAGTATGGTATCATAACGTGAGTTTCGTGAGCGTACTTTGAGGTATCCTTTACGATGTTCTGGAAATCAGCCTTCTTTGTGGCATACTTTCCGTCGTTTTTGAACATAGCGTTTGTGACCTTCTCGGTCAGCTTGGAGTACTCGATGTTCTTTTTGAGGATATCCTCGGTCAGATAAGCGTTTTTCATCTGCACCTTGAATTCTTCCTCGGAGGAGAACTTCTTTTTGGTCTCGTTGAACTCGTCCTCGATAGCCTTCTTATCGTCGTCATTGAGGGTGATGTTGCCTTCCTTGGCGAGAATGTCCACGACAGCTCTGCTGTTTTTGATGTTCTCTATCGTCTGGGTCATAACGCCCTCGAATCCGCCCTTGACGTTTCTTATCGTGTCAACGTCAGCACCGTACTGCGAAGCGAACTGGTTGAGCGTGTAGAAATAGTAGTATCTGAATGTCATAAAGTCGTAGTCAACACCGTTGACAGTGCAGACAACGAAATTGGAGATGTCTATCGTCTTAGCCTCGACTGTGAGCGACGGCTCTTTAGCGGTCACTTCCGGAAGCGACGAGTCGCCCGAGCTTGAAGCGTCGGAGCTTTCGCCCGAAGATGCCTCGGAGCTTTCAGCCGAAGAAGCGTTAGAGGAGTCCGATGACGACTCTGATACAGATGACGAGCTGTCAGCCGCAGAGCTTGAAGAAGCGTCGCTTGAGCTTGAATTGTTGCAGCCTGTGAAAATGCAGACGCTCAGTGCCAGCGCAGCGAGCATTGCCGAGATTTTCTTTATCATTTTATTTTTCCTTTCCGTTACATTTTCTTTGAAAACAGCGTTGACAGCGTATTCTGCCAACCGTAAAACACACAAATGAATTGTACAATAATAATGTGATGATTATGTGTGCTATATCATTAATTTTTTGTGAACGGATTTCGCATATTGCACAAGCTGGGACAGGCCGATTTGTGCAGCCCTACAAAAAATCAGGAATTTCAAGAGTTTTTGCACACTTTTGTCTCTGTAATTCGTCTATAAAGTAGAGGCGTGAAAAAAACCGTAACCTTAAAAGTAAATATGTAAACCAACTGTAACCCGAACGTAAAGACAGCGTAAGAAAAATGTGGTAAGATATCCACAAAGGGCGGTGAGATAATGAAACACCATTTTTTCAAAAAAACTGTCTGTCTGCTTGCGGCGGCAGTTATGACGTTAGCGTGCGCAGTTACCGCATATGCTTACGATGAAGATTACGGCTATGTCTCTGTAAGAGTTGACAACGCTCCCGAGGGCACAGCGTATGTCGACCTTCTCGTGTCTGTCTTTGACATACCGCAGGAGCATTTTAAAACTCACGAGTATACGTTTTCTCTGAAAAAGCTGAACTATGAAAACGAGAATGAAAGTCCGTCGGGAGATAAAAAGAAGCTTGTCGTCGGCACCGACAGCGAGACAGCGCAGTATATCGAGGACGGCTATGTCAGCCTTCTGTCGCACACCGATCTGGTCTATCCCGATGGCTTTTCGGTTACAAGCAGCTATAAAGACAACAAGCTCACAAAATTAGATTGCCGTATGATACTGTGCGGTTCACAGAGCACTCCCCGCAAAGAGGGTTACTGCCACGGCGTCGATCTGAATTATCTTGAAAAAACGTTCAGAAAAATGAAGCTTGCATACGTCGATGAAAACGGGCATATCCTCGGCGTAACATCAGCTTACAGCTCAAGATACGGCAGTCCGTGGGGCTTATCCGCCGGCGGCGATGAGCTGACGCTCAAACTTGACGACCACTGGCGGGACATCTATGGTGGGCTGATAATAAATGCAGCCCTCATGATAGTACTTATAGTTGTGATGATCCTTTTTATAAAATGGATGGTTCAGGGCGTCAGATCCTCGAAAGAGTGAAAAACTATGTAAAAACTTTGTGTATACGGAATTTGTCGGTTGACTATTGTCAGTTAGTGTGCTATAATTACATTCGCTCAAAAAAATTTTGAATGTAAGGAGAACACTATGAAAGAAATATCAAAGCTCATGTCTTACAGAGAAAGCATCAAGGTCCTCGACGCAACTATCAGGGACGGAGGACTTGTCAATGACTTTTTCTTTGACGACGATTTTGTACGCAGCCTCTACGAAACCAATATCAAGTCGGGCGTTGACTATATGGAGTTCGGCTATAAGGGCGACAAGGAGATGTTCGACCCCGATAAGTTCGGAAAGTGGAAGTTCTGCGATGACGATGACATCAGAGATATCGTCGGCGACAACAACACCGACCTTAAAATAGCTGTTATGGCTGACGTCGGAAGATGCAACTATAAGCAGGATATCAGACCGAGAAGCGAAAGCCCCGTCGATCTGATAAGGGTCGCAACATACCTCAATCAGATACCGACCGCTGTGGATATGATACACGACGCAAAGAACAAGGGCTACGAGGTCAGCTGCAACATAATGGCTATCTCGTCCGCACAGGAGGGCGATGTAAGGGCAGCGCTGGATATCCTCGGACATTCAGAGGTAGACGTTATCTACATAGTTGACAGCTTTGGCGCACTCTATCCCGAGCAGCTGCAGAGAGTTGCGGCTCTTTATACCGAGTTCGGCGAGAAATACAACAAGAAAATAGGTATCCACGCTCACAACAATCAGCAGCTCGCTTTTGCAAACACTATCGAGGCTGTCGGCGACGGCGTTGACTGGCTCGATGCTACCTACGCCGCTATGGGCAGAGGTGCGGGCAACTGCGCTATGGAGCTGCTGCTGGGCTTCCTCAAAAACCCGAAGTACAAGGTATTTCCCGTTATAAAGTTTATAGAAAAGCATATCAATAAGCTGCGTGAGCAAGGTGTTGTCTGGGGCTATGACCTCCAGTATCTGATGACAGGTCTGCTCAACCAGCACCCGAGAACTGCAATCTCTTTCACCAAAGAGGGAAGAAAGGATTATGCGGAGTTCTATAAAGAGATCGTCGCAATGGATTGAGCCGTATACATACGGTGTCCGGTACGTGCAGCAGTGACAAAAACCCCCTTGACAAAGAGCAGGAGGCGTGCTATAATAAAATACTCTTTGAAGGGGAGGGAGAAAAATGGCTGTTAATAAGAAGGGCACAAAGCAGATAGCCGATAACCGAAAAGCCCGCCACGACTATTTCGTGCTCGAAAGCATCGAGTGCGGCATAGAGCTGGTCGGTACAGAGGTAAAGTCTATCCGAGGCGGCGGCGTTAATCTTAAAGACAGCTGGTGCTCTATCGACAACGGCGAGATGTGGGTCAAAGGTATGCACATATCACCGTACGAGCAGGGCAATATTTTCAACCGTGACCCTTTGAGAGTTAGAAGGCTGCTGCTCCATAAGCGGGAGATAATGCGGCTTCTGGGAAAGGTGAAGCAGGAGGGTCTGACGCTGATACCGCTGTCGCTGTATTTCAAGGACAGCAGGGTAAAGCTGGAGCTGGGGCTTTGCAAAGGAAAGAAGCTGCACGACAAGCGTGAGGATATGGCAAACAAGGCTGCCGCACGTGAGATCGAGCGAACGCTGAAGGAACGCAACCAATGATCCGGGGATGTAAAGGTTTCGACGGGGACTTTGAAGTGTGATAAGCGAGTAGAGTTGTGCAAACTCTTAAAACGGCACACGTTTTAAAATTAGACGACAACGATAATTTTGAACTGGCTGCTGCCTAAGCGCAGTGCCCGTCTTGCCTGAGAGTACCACGGCTC